>CAZJDA010000050.1:0-33851 GCA_964544705.1 uncultured Bacteroidales bacterium | reverse complement strand
AATTTCTGCGTTATGCCCTTTCTGAAAACAGTCATTTACGAAAGTAAAATCCTTGATTTTCAGAAAGGCCAAGCCTTGAACTTGAACTTTTCGAATCAAGCACTCAAAAAACAGATGGTTTTCGTGCAGATACTAAGTAGTACCCTGGACACATATAGAATTAGAATAAACCGTTTTTCTTCATCGTTGTTATCTTTTCACCCACAACCATTGCCAGCTTGTACTTAGATTCATAAGTCCAGCCGGCAATGTGTGGGGTTAAGATTACATTGTTGGAATCCATTAAATATTGAATTTCTGTTGGAATATCTTTAACAAACAACGTTTCAAAATTGTTAAACTCATACTCGAACACATCCAGTGCTGCACCTTTCACTTTACCTGTTTTAAGATTTTGAACCAGGTCTGTGGTTTTCAAGATCTTCCCGCGGGAAGTGTTCAGGATGTAAATATTTTTTTGAAATTGATTGATAAATGTATTGTCGATTAGGAATTCCGTTTCCTGCGTAAGCGGTATATGAAAACTTACCACATCAGCTTCTTTGAAAAAACCTTCCAAGTCAACTTCTTCCACTAAATGATTGGAATAATTCCTTTTGTATTTGTCATAACCAATGACCCGTGCATTAAACCCGGAAATTTTTTCTGCAAAAGCAGAGCCCATGTTTCCATAGCCAAAAATCCCGATGGTCATATGCCCAATTTCATGCCCCCGGTTTTCTTCTCTTTTCCACTGGCCATTTCTCATTTCGCGGTCTGCAATATTGAGCCGGTTGGTAAGATTGAGCAACATGCCCAGGGTATGTTCTCCAACAGCATCCCTATTGCCCTCGGGCGAGTTGACGCATTGGATGCCTTTTTTTTCAGTATATTTAAGGTCAATATTTTCCATGCCGGCCCCTACCCTACCGATAAATTTGAGCTTGGGGAATTTCTGCATGAAGTTTTCATCGAGAACCTTGCTTCTTACGATTATTCCTAAAAACTCGCTTAAGTTATCGGGATGTTCATTGGCCAATTCATCATAATATACGATTTCCAAGCCCAAATTTTGGAGCATTTTGGGCAAAACAGGGTGGGTTTTATCAAGGAATAATACTTTCGGTTTGCTCATTTTTTTTAGGCTAAAGTAGTAAAATAAGGGAAAGGGTTCAAAAACTTTGTTGAAAATTATTACATTTGCAAGTAATACCAAGTTGCATTCAAAGATACAAAGTAGAATTTGAACGCACACTGGTATAAAACAGCCCCGTAGTTCAACTGGATAGAATACCAGATTCCGGTTCTGGCGGTTGCGGGTTCGACTCCCGCCGGGGTTACGCTTAAACTAATAAACTCCTGTTTGTCAGTGTTTTGGGCAGGGGTTTTTTATTTGGTTGTTGGTATGGTTGTGGCTGGGAAGTTGAGAGGAAGGAGGGTTTATTGTGTATATATGATTTATTGTCAAAAAGTTAGAGAACATGTGCAATGGAATTTGATTTATTATGGTACAACTGTTTCTTTCAGCTTCCAAAAACAAGGATAAGTGCTTAGGAATTGCCGGTTTTTGGTGCAAGACGGAATAATCGTTGAGGCTTGGAGAATGCTAATATTTCTAATATATTATGGATAGTACATTTTAAGAATCTATCAATAATGAAGACCAGAATCCTGGATTTATACAATATACAACTTCACTGTTTTTCTTTCTAATTAATGATTTTGCTTTTTTAATTTCATTCCTTATTTCTTTTTCAGAAAACTGTTTGTGTGTGTATTCGTCTTTGCCTTTACATTGAATACCGTAATACTTGTCTTCGCCAAATGGAATTCCATATACGTCAACACCGTGTTGAGTTTGTCCTGCATGTCCATTTTTTTTATTTCAGGACAATTCCAAATATCTCCCCAAAATTTTTTGCATAGAGTTTCAAAGTCTTGCCAATTAGTTGGTCGTCTGAGATTTTTAGATTTTTCCATTTTTGTCTCTTTGATACAGGGCTATCTACAGTTTTCACAATCAATTTCAACTAAGGTCGCATATTCCCTTTTCAATAGTTGATTAACGTTAAATTGAAATATTTCGCCAGTGCTACAGTTCTTGGCTGTTCGACCACCAGAACTGTCTCTGCCAACAACTTTAAAGCGAATTGTCGCATTTAAGCTTAAAAAATATATTTCAAAGCAGTGTCCACCCGAAAGGTGTCTGTGTTGTTCCCATTCTTCCATCATACTGTAATTATATTTGTTTGTATTTCTGTCTGTAAGGTAGCCACTAACATTTCCACAAACACATTGTATCTATATCTATTATAGCAAAACTATAAAAAATTATGGTGATATATCACAAAATATGAACTGCAAGTATTATTTATTGACCTCAAATTCAATCCATTCTATTGAAGTCCCGTTATGCTATATCATAGCAACCCTTATGCCACCTGATGGAGGATTTGGCTCTACAATTACTCTTAAATCATGATTTGATAATTCATATAAAAAATTTAAATTTTTATCGATTTGTACGAATATGAAACAAAAATAAATTATTTTTATCATCTTAAAATGAAATTTTAAAACAAAAAGCATGAATACAAAACAAAAAAAGGAGTTTTTAAAAGCGATTGAATTACTAAAAGGTTTGAATGAAAATGAACTAAAAATCGTTGCAGAAAATGTTGAAGAGCAACAGTACGATGAAAGGGAATTTTTGTTCAAAGAAAACAACCCAAGAAATTATATATTTTTCATTTACGATGGATGTGTAGAGCTTTTCAAGAGAAGCCCAATGGGAAAAGAAACACGACTTAGCTGTTTTAAGAAATTTGATTTCCTGGGAGAGGGTGCTTTAACTGATGAGGCGCCCCATTCAACTTCTGCCCGAGCTATGGAGCAATCCATCGTGTTAAAAATACATTCCAATTTTTTTGCCAAAGACGGACGTATTTCTATTAAGATATTTTCCAATATTGCACGTGTTATATCAAGAAGGATGAGGCATGCCAATAACCGTAATATCAATTCCACGGCCCAATATGAATCCGGTAGGACAAGAAAAGAGCACGATTTGCTGGGATATAGAGATGTACCTCATGAATACTATTATGGTATCCAAACCCTCAGGGCAATGGAAAATTTTAATATCAGCGGCGTTACCCTCAACTTTTTCCCAGCGCTTATTGAAGCACTTGCTATGGTGAAAATGGCTGCGGCAAAAGCCAATAATGACCTTGGTTTATTAAGCGACAGGATAAATGCTGCTATTGGGCAAGCCTGCAATGAAATTCTTAACGGGAGGTACAGGTATCACTTCACCGTGGATATGATACAAGGTGGCGCCGGTACTTCTACCAATATGAATGCCAATGAAGTTATTGCCAACAGGGCGCTGCAGATCATGGGATATGAAAAGGGAGATTATGAACACTGCCATCCCAATAATCATGTAAATCTTTCTCAATCAACAAATGATGTGTATCCTACGGCGATAAAAATTGCCCTCATCAATAGCAATGAAACATTGGTGAGTGTATTAAAAGATTTGATTGAATCTTTCGAGGCCAAAGCAAAAGAGTTTGCCAATATTATTAAAATGGGGCGTACTCAACTCCAGGATGCTGTACCCATGACCCTTGGCCAAACTTTTGAAGCTTACGCCGTTACCTTAAAAGAAGAGATACTCCGGTTGAACGAGAATGCTAAACTATTTTTAGAGGTGAACATGGGAGCCACAGCCATTGGGACAGGCATTAATGCAGACCCGGATTACCCTGAGAAGGTTATACACCATTTACAGCAAATTTCAAAGTTACCTGTTAAAAACGCAGATAACTTGATTGAGGCTACACAAGATACCGGCGCTTTTGTAATGTATTCATCTGCCATTAAGCGCTTGGCAGTGAAGCTTTCAAAGATATCCAATGATTTGCGTTTATTATCATCGGGCCCAAGGGCTGGGTTAAACGAGATAAACCTTCCGCCTATGCAACCGGGTTCTTCTATTATGCCGGGAAAAGTAAACCCGGTTATCCCCGAAGTGGTGAATCAAATCGCTTTTAAGGTTATTGGTAATGATACTACGGTCACCTTAGCTGCAGAAGCAGGACAACTGGAGTTGAACGTGATGGAACCCGTGATTGTTCAAAGTTTGTTCGAGTCCATTGAAATGCTTAAAAACGGGATGTCAACATTTAAATACAGGTGTATTGACGGAATAGAAGCCAATGCAGAGCATTGCAAAAAAATGGTGGAAAACAGTATTGGGCTGGTTACTGCCTTAAATCCTGAATTGGGTTATGAAATTTGCTCTAACTTGGCAAAAGAAGCATTAGAATCCGGCAGAAGCGTTTATGACTTAGTCCTGGAAAAGAAACTGTTATCTAAAGAAAAATTGGATGAAATATTGGCTCCTGAGAATATGATTCATCCACATAAATTGTCAAAAAAGCGGTAATTTCTATTGCAAAGTAACCATTTTTTAAAAAGACTCTTTTAATGAGTGCTTTCCCCTTTTCTTTTTATATATGGAGATGATATAAATATTTGCTAAACAGTTGAATGGTTTGATAAAAATGTAGTATATTTACATGTTCTGAAAAATTGTTTCATAATAATTCAATGTTTAACTTAAAATTTTAGAAGCATGAAGAAATTTTACTTATTGATTACCATTTTATGTATTTTATTTGCTAAAACGGGTTTTTCTCAAAACTCAAGTAAGAATTGGAGCATCCTTCAAACCTACCAGGTCCCGGAAGGTATTTCAGGGCTTGCATGGGATGGGCAATTTATCTATTTTGGTATTTACGGGGCCAATGGCAACGAGATTTATAAGTTTGACCCTACAGATGGTTCTTACCAGTTGTTTTTTAATGGCCCACAAGATGATGCTTTTGGATTAACTTACGATGGGCAATATTTATGGACTACGGATCATCCGGGTAGTAGTTCCGACCCGGCAATTGCTATCCAAATGGATACGTTAGGGAACAATATTGGCCAATTTAATCTGCCCGATCATTATATGTCTGGAATAGCATATGATGGTGGAGATTTCTGGGTATCTACCTATTACAGCCCCGATGGACATATTTATAAAGTGGATAATGCGGGAAATATTATCAAAGATTTTGCTGCTCCTGATGATCAACCTTGGGATCTGGCTATTGGAGATAGCTGCCTCTGGATGGCCGATAAATGGGGGCACAACATTTACCAAATAGATACTTCCGACGGATCACTCATTGAAACTTATCCTTCTGAAGTAAGCGACCCAACAGGAATCGTTTATGATGGCAATTTTTTATGGTATTGTGACGAAGGGGCAGGAGGGAACGATTACCTTTACAAAGTTGACCCTTCAGGCAGTGGAACGCCGGTGATCTATCTGCCTGAAACTTCCCATCATTATGGGCCGGTAAACATTAACAATACGGGTACATGGAATATGACCGTTCAAAACAATGGAAATACCGACCTGGTTATCAACAGCATTGATATCCCTGCAAATGTTCCTGTTTCTGTGGCTACTACATTGCCTATTACTGTTGCCACTTCAAGCAGTGAAACCATAAATATCGAATATACGCCTACAGAATATTCCGGACTTGAAACCACATTAACCATCCATTCTACAGACCCGGTAAATCCTGCAGTAGATGTAGAAGTGACAGGATATGGTATTTATGTTGGAGCTGCCCTTGTTATTGCAGATAATACTCATGACTATGGTACAGTCAGGCAAGGCGCTTATACAAGGCAATTTTATCAACTTGAAAATGCAGGAGATGAAAATATCGTTATCGATGATATTGTTTCTACAAACGATGATTTTATTATTGATCCAAGCGTTGAATTTCCATTACAAGTGAATATTTTGGATACCTTCTCTTTGCCTGTATGGTATAGTCCCAGTGAGCCAGGCCCGGAATCAGGGCAAATACATATTACAAGCAATAGCGTTTTACAAAATACTGACACTTTATTTTTGCAAGGTACCTCTGATGATTCAGACCAACCAATCGGAACCCAACTTTGGAATTATACCATTTCAGGAAGCTACGATAATTCCCCAAAAGCTGTGTTATCTATTCCTGATATGAATGGAGATAATATCAATGATGTTGTTATTGGTTCTGAAGATGGCAAATTCAGGTGCTTCAACGGTAATTCACATGGAATAGCAGACTTAATGTGGGTTAACGACAATAACGGCTCATTATATCACCAAAAAGCTCTTCAAAGTATCAAAGATATTGATGATGATGGATACGACGATATCATTGTTGGAACTGCTTGGGGCGACCGGTCTGTTATTGCTATATCTGGCAAAACCGGCGAAAATATCTGGAAATTTGATACACATATATACGGACAAGGTGGCTGGATATACCAAGTTAACGTTAAATATGATTATAACGGTGATGGTATGAAAGATGTGCTGGCTTCTTCTGGTGATGATTCTGATGGAACAGGGCCAAAAAGAGTTCATTGTTTAAATGGTATTAATGGAGATGTAATTTGGGAATACCAGTCAGAAGGCCCGGTATTTTCTGTTATTGGTGTTGAAGATTTTAATGGCGACGGACAGCCTGATGTATTGGCCGGCACTACTAATGCCAATGAAACAAAAGGAAAAGCTGTTGCTCTTGATGGAGCAAATGGCTCATTACAATGGAGTTTCTCTGTAAATGGTACGTCTATTTGGGCTTTAGAACAAATTTCTGATATTAATAATGACGGCGTTAATGATGTTGCTGTAGGCGATTTTGGTATGACAAATGGTGGTTATGTATTCTATATTGATTCAAGAACAGGGAGCGAAATTTCTTCAGGGCATATTTCCAATGCTTCCCTGGCATTGAGATTTGAAACTTTAGACGATGTGAATGGCGATGGTAAGAAAGACTTGTTGCCCGGCCACAGCGGATCAGAAGCTGTTGTCATGAACGGGGTTTCTGCCCAAAATGTATGGCAATATCCTGTTGCTACCGACGACAAAGCTTGGAATGCAAGGAGAATACAAGATATAAGCGGAGATGGCATCAATGATGTAATCATTGGAAGCCTCTATACCGTGAATGAATGCTATTTCCTTAATGGTAAAGACGGCAGTGAATTATCAACCGTATCGTATTCACAACCCATTGATGGATTGGGTGTAATTGAAGATATTGTTGGTGACGGCTCAATGGAAGTTGTGGTTGGGGGTCGTGAAGGGCTCTTGAAATGCCTCTCCGGCGGCCTGTATAGCGCTTATCCATCAATTGATGCGCCTACAGAACATAACTTCAATATTACCCAAGTGGGAAATACAGAAGAATGGGAAATGCAGATAAGTAACTACGGCGATGCTCCATTGCAAGTAGATACTGTAACTACAAAAGGCAACCATGAAGTGTTTTATTCTTCTTCGGATTTCCCTGTTACTATTGCTAATGGATCATCTGAAGATGTTTCAATCGTATTTGCTCCACTGGAAGTAACTTCCTATGAAGATACAATAACCATTTATTCGAATGACCCGGATTATCCAGAAATTGAAGTGGCACTTACGGGTGAAGGTGCTGCAAATATATTTTCTATCAATAAAAACGATGCAATCAATGTTTATCCTAACCCAGCTAAAGACCAAGTTGAAATTCTTGTTAACAAGCCGTTCAATCAATCCGTTGAATTGAATGTTTATAATACAGAAGGTAAAACCGTATATGCTGGTAAATGGAACCCAACAAACACAAGCAATAGTTTTGAACTCAATTTTGAGGAACATAATCTAATCCCTGGAAATTATTTCATAAAAATTTATCACGGAGAAGATGAATATACACGCAAACTTGTGATAATTGAATAACCATAAACCGGTTGTTTAAAAAAAAGCAATGAATGTCTTTAAAAGAATATTCATTGCTTTTTTTATTTTTGCTTTTCCAGGTAGAATATATTTTTGTAACGAACTAACAACATTAAAATGAAAAACAATCTTAGAATACTTGTTTTATTTATATTGCTTTATGGGTCAATGAGCAGTATTTTCCCACAAGCGTATTATGAACCTGGCTTTCAAGAGCTTCAAGATGATAAGTATTATCCCCAAATTGACCATTATATTAATGCACGGCAAAACGATTCATTGCTTCACCTATCAGGCAAGGTATTTGATTTTTATTATAACAAAGGAGAAAAAGACAAAGCAATGTATCATTTTAACCTGTGTGTGGTATTCCCGGTAAAAATGCATTATGTAGAAAAAGCAGTGCCTCATATCAATAATAAAATCGAATTCCTGCAAAGCAAAGAAGACACCTTAAATGTTCATTATGGTTATTTGCTTAGCATTAAAGCCTTAGCACATATACGCTTATTTCAGTATGATAAGGCTTGGCCTTTTTTTGAAAAGGCTATCCAAGTATTAGAGGAAGCAGAGAACACTCCTGAAATATTATTGATTGATACCTATAGGCAAGCAGCCTTTTTAAATGCATATTTATATAAGAACCGCAGGGGTTATCACCTCGCAAACAAGGCCTTAGAAGGTTATTTAACGCTTGATACTACCGGGCTTCCAAAAGAATTTCAAAACCAAATTGCTTATGAAATTGCATATTCATACATCACCTTAGGCGTTTTGATGAAGCAAACCGGGCAGATTGAATTGGCCTACGAGTATAATAAAAAAGCATTTGAAACTTACTCTGCTCTTCCTAAAGGAAAAGAAAACATGATAACCACAAGCAATAATATGGCCAATAACTGCTTAGGCCTGGGCAAGCCCCAATTAGCCATCAAATACGCTAAAATTGCCGATAGCATTACAAAAGTCAATAATTTTGAACACAAACTAAAAACGACCTATATTTCCGTATTGTATAACAAAGGTTTAGCCTATTTAAAACTTGGAAAATTCGCAAAAGCCCATGAAGCACATCAAGAATTAAAGGAATTTATTACTAAAGAAATGGAACCAGGACATCCTATACATGCCGAACCTTATATTTTCATGGCAGAGGGGTATATGGAACAGGAAGAATTTGATTCTGCTTTGGTGTATTTCCAAAAAGCTATTGAAAATAATGCTAAAACCCCTGAAATCCCTAAATCTATTTCTAAAATACTTACCGAAAAACAACAATACACACTGGCCTTGGCTTTTGCAAAAAAGGATATAACGCTTTATCTTAGAAATACTAAAGAGAGAAATTTTAAACGTTTGCCTTTTGTTAAAAATTTTACGGATTACTGGAAAGGCTGTTTGTCCGCTCATCGCTTGGCAAATAGTTATTACTTCAATTATAAACAAAATGAAGATCATGAATACCTTGACACATGCATCTATTATGCAAATTTGGCAGATTCACTACTTAAACGCCACCGCGATGCTACCATGATAGGGGGTAATGACTTGAAACTTGCAGAAACCTATCATAACATTGCTAACACCGGCATTAAGGCGTGTTATATGGCCTATAAAAGCAAACAAGGCCAGGCTTATCTCGATAATATTCTCATGTTTTTGACCCATTCAACAGCTTTTAAATTCAATGCTGAAGTAAAACAAGCCGAATTGTTTTCCAAAGGAGGGGGAGAGAATCTTGCCCTTAGGCAAATTCAGCTTTTGAAAAGAATTCGTAAAATGGAAAATGAGTTGCTTGCGCTAAAAGAATCATCCAACAATTATAGACATGAAATACTTGAAGATAGCTTGTTTGAAGATAAGAGAAAAGCTTTTAACATTACTTTTGCCTTGCAACATTACTATGGAAGCTTTTTAGATAGCCTTAAATCGTTTCATATTCATCTTAATGAAGCCCAAAAAGAAATACAAGAACATGAAGCGATAATTGCTTATTTTATGGGAGAAGAAGCGATTTATTCACTTTTTATCTCCCAAAAAGAGGTGAAAGTTTCAAGGAAAGAAAAAGGTAAGGCTTTTGGCCAAAACTTAATGGACTATTACCGTAGCTTAAAAACAGGCTCGCAAGATCTTAAAGAAAATGCTATCATTTTATATGATTATCTTTTAGAGCCATTTAGAGACCAATTAGAGGATGTTAACAAATTGACAGTTATACCTGATGGAGCGTTGAATCAAATTCCTTTTGAAACCCTGGTGGATGGAGAAGATAAGAATAAAGCTTTTTTAATAGAAAAAATGGCTGTTTCTTATAACTATTCCATTTACCTTTGGCTTAAAAACCAACCTAAAGAGCAAAAAGCTGATCTCAGTTTTATTGGCTTTGCACCTGTATTTTCAGAAATTAAAATAGAACTGGACTCCCTTAATCCTTTATCTTATAACCAATCCTTACGGAGGGCTTATTCAGGCATCAGGGATGGCAATAATTTAGCCCCCATACCTTATACAGCAGTAGAAATAATCGACATACAAAAACTTTTTATTAATAGGGACAAAAAGGCTCAAATATTTCTTCATAACGAGGCTAGTGAAAAGAACTTGAAAAGCAATCTTAAAGGGCACTCGATAGTGCATATTGCTACCCATGGTTTTTCATCGGATGAGGATCCGAGTTTATCAGGGTTGTTTATGTACGAAAATATCGAGAATGATACCAATATAACAAATGATGGTTTTATCCATTTGGGTGAGATCTTTACCTTGGATTCTGATGCTAAGTTGGTAGTGTTGAGCGCGTGTAAAACAGGAACCGGGAAAATATCCAAAGGCGAAGGTGTATTAGCATTGCCCAAGGCTTTTATTTATGCAGGTGTACCTAATCTTATAGCGTCTCTATGGAAAATCCATGATGAAAAGACCAAGAACCTCATGATTGATTTCTATGGCCAGGTACTTGATGGGAAAAGTTATTCAGAAGCGCTTAGAGTATCAAAGATACAGCAAATAGCAAAAGGAGAACAACCCCTGGATTGGAGTGGTATTATTTTAATTGGACAGTAAGTGGCAGATGAGGCTGGAGTAAGGAGTACAATGAGCAAATAGCAAAAAAGCCCAACCACGCTTTCGTCATCTTAGTGACGCTGAAGGTTTGAATGATTTTTAGAGATCCTTTTTTTACTATAGGGATCCTTTTTTACCACGGAGACACGGATTACACGGAGGGGCACCGAGGTTTTTTTAATCCCAAAAGTCTGGAAAGCTTTGAGAAAATTTTTAGTGTAGTAAGTACCCGAATACCGCTATTCATCGCCTTCCTTCCAAGTAATAATCCACCCACGCATCCATATGGTTTATGGAATTTGGCCTCAGGATGATCTTGTGGTCTTTGTCCAATAAAAATAAGGTTGGGGTTGCAAAAACATAATAATCTTTTACTGCCTGTGCTCCCCATTTTTTGTAGTCGCAAAAACTTATGAAAGGAAACTTGGCTGCAAATTCATGGAACGCCTCTTTTTCCGTATCTAATGAAACAAAAATAACCTCCACATCATTTGATTGCCATTTATCATATAATGCAGATAGTTTGTTGAGTTCTTCCTTGCAATTGGGGCACCAGCTCGCTCCAAAAATAATGACTTTGTACTTTGCTTGAAGACCTGATAGTTTTTTAGGACTTTTTATAGTTTTTCCATCTTTTAATACATCCCCACTAAAGCTAATACCAGGAGCTGTATTTCCCTTTTTCATTTTGCGGTAGGATTCTAATTGTTTAGCTAGGTCGTCATTCACTGTGCAACTGTTTTGGGTTAATACTTTTAAGGCTAAGTATTCTGATGACGGGAATAAACTTCGTTTTTCCAATAAATTAAACAAAGATTCAGTAATTTCATTGAATTTCTTATTTTTATCTTGAAGATGGGCTAAAAGGGAATCAGTAGAAACATTCATTTCTTTAAAAACCGTGTCTAAGGGTTGCCCCATGTTTTCCAAAAGCCAGTAATGGCTTTCAATGGCATCTTTTAGCATCCCGCTTTTGTATAATCTTTCATCAGAATAATCCAGTGTCCTAAAAGCAGCTATGGTTGAAGGTATTAGTTCTGTACGATATTGCGCCACTGTTGCAACAGAGCTTATTAATTTTCTAACTGGCAAATACCAGCTTACATAAGTATGGGTATCTAAGCCATTTAAAAATTCCTCGTCTTCTTGTTTAATGCGCTGCATTTCATTTTCAATACTTTGTTGGATTTGTGCTTGTTTAGCAAAAAGCGAATCTGATGTGTAAATTTTTTGCAAATAGCCCCAAGCACTCAAAGCCTGCTCCCTGCGAGGATGTTCCGAAGCGTATTGGCCAAAAATTTGGTTTTGTTTTCCTTGCTGTATTTCGATGGTTTTGGCGCTACTAAGACTTTCTCCTTTGAGCTTGATACCCTCTCTGCTTAGGATCACAAAAAAGGGTTTATTATCTTTTGCCGCCAGATAACCCATGCCATAGTAGTCTTTTGAATACGCCAGCTCGAATTTACCTTCTTCTGAAACTTGGGCTCTGTCAATAGTGTAAGTATTGAAACCCTCAAATCCTTTAAGTTCTATTTCTTGGTTGGCATGGTGTGGTAATGTGCCGGTGATGGTTTGTTGAGCATGAGTATGAATACTAATCACAAGAAATATTAAGATCAATTTTATAAGAATAAAACGCATAGCCTTGGTTTTTGATTTTCAGGCCAAATATAACAATTTTTTTAAGCAAGATATTAAGTTTGTAAGGTTATAAATTTGAAAGAAGGGGGTATGATAGTGTTTAATTTTACAGCCATAAAGCGCTTAATAAAACTGGCTCAATTTCACTGTGATATAATGCCCTTCCCTTGAAAATCCAAAGTGAGAAGAGATTACTGCTTTTGTGAACGGCGCTATCCACACCCCACCGCCATAACCATGATGCCACTTTTTAGAATTCTCATCCTTGAACCATACCCTACCAACATCATTAAAGGCTGTAATTCCCAGTTTGCCGGTAAAAATGTAATTCCTAAAATTCATCAGCCTCAGGCGAATTTCCGAATTTTGGTAAAAATTGTAATCACCTGCAAAACGTTGTTTCCGGTATCCCCTTAAGTTGGTTTTTCCACCTAGAATATTGGCTTTGTAAAACGGGTAATCCCCGAAATTTGTTGCACCTCCCAACCTGATCGCCAAAACAATACGCTCGCTATTCCTGTAACTGCTAAAAAAAGAAATTTCCGAATTCACCTTATGGAAATTCTTTGCATGCGATTCCCATCCATAATAATACCTATACCTGGCGAACAACCTCATCCCATTGGTCGTGTAAACATCATCTTCCCTGTTGTCAAAAACAACCTGCGAGGAAAACCCTCCATAATTCGATTGCCTGATAGACGAGTCTTTACTTATATTTTCCACTTCTGAAACAAAGGTGTTTTCAGTGGGTTTAAGATCGGTATATTCGTATAACAGCCCGGCACTTAAAGAAAAATAATCGCCGATATCCCTTCTTAAAGAAGGATTGAGGAGAAGTTGATTATATTTAAGCTTGTAATAATTCTTATGCCTATCATTAATTTGAGTTTCATTTCCCAATCCAAAATAATTTAAGGTGTAGTTGGGCATTTTTGCCTGGGCATCAACTACAAGGTCATTTTTGGCGATAAGGGATGTAAATACTCCATCATACTTAAAATGATAAGCTTTTGTAGCAAGTGCAACACTTACGGTAAGTTTTTGGCGAGTAGCAAAAGGTTCTTTCCTAAAACCATAAGTTTCTAATTTTGCCCCCCCGCCAATGTATATGCCATCGTCGCGGTTATAGCCCCCGGTTATAAGGGGCGCAAGATAATTGTACTGGAAAGCTTTCCTGTTGTATTCGTTAACCGAAGGGTTTTTAGAGGTTTTCACCTTGCATTCCTTATCTACTTCAATTTCATTATTTTCTGTTGCCAAATCATAATAAATGTTTTTCTTAGGTAATCCACTTACTTTTGAATCGTCATCGATATAATCATCATCTTCACCACCGATTATCCTTATTTTTGGCCCTTTATTTACATCTCCTTTAATGATGAATTGATCTTTACCATCCAAGCCATACAATCGTATCTCTTTTGTTTCGTTAGTTTTAAAAAGTCTCTTGTAAATAATGTTCTTTACTTCGCCATCTTTCTTAGTTTTGTATACTGTAACCAAAGTTTCATCATCATTAAGGCGTTCAACTTTAAAAAGTTCATGCTTATCACTACCTACAACGTTTACCTTTCTTGCTAAAAATGTGTATAAACTTTCTGCAAACAAGCTAAGGTTTTCTTTACGGGCTTTTAGCGTTTCCTCGATTTCCTTCCCGGTAATTTCATATATTTCTTTAGGCAAAGCTTTAACGGCGTTTTCAATAACGCTGTCAGTAAGCAATGTTTTTAATGTATCTGCCATGGCAAGCCAATCGTAAAGTGAAGGTTCTGTAAGGAAGGTACGGTCGAAATGCCGTGCATTGTAAGCCAGCCCTGGAATATCTTTGGTTATGGGCTTAAAACCTTGAATCTTCCTTAAAGCCCATTTCCTAGAGGCGATCCATGGAATAATTCCTTCATTGAGAAAAAACACTTGGTCGCGGTCTCTTGGAATGGGTTTATAGAACCAATCATCATTTTTCTCGTATCCAGCCCAGCGCCATTGGTCGTCATGCCGGTCCCAGTCGTTAATGAAAAGATCGAGGAGTCTTGCCCTCAGCACAGCCATTTGGTCAATTCTGTCATCATTGTCATCCCTTATTTTTTCGAGAACTTTTGGCGTACCGTAGATTTTTTCCGAGGGGCCAAAACTGGTTGTCCTGTCCCATTCTTCATCGGCTCTTTCTTCGTATAGGTAAAGCCCTCCAGCCATTTCTTTCCTGTATATTCCAAGTTGTGGATCATTGGGAACAAAAACGATTGAAGGGTTTGTATGCAAGACGCCTGTGGCTTCCGCAAGTTCAGCAGCAACCAAAGCGCCATAAGGATGAGAAGCCGATATTTGATCTTGCACAAGTGAAGCAGCAAAAGTATTTTGGAGTTCTTCGGGTATGGCTTTCTCGGTATATTTTTCCAAGGAGCGTAATACGCTTTGCCTTCCGTCATCGGTTTCTAAACGTATTGAACGCGTTTGTTGCCCGCCACCGCGCTTTACGATCTTCATTCCACCCAGCTTTTCAGTAATATCAAAAACAGGGGCTTCAACAGGCTGTTGCCATACTTCCCTGTAATTGTTCCCTAAAAGAAAGCGCTTAAAAGCCCCTGCTTTATATTGTCCACTGGCAAAGGCCTTTGCAATACTATCCGTATAGTCTATGTCCGTTTTATTTTTCAATACCTGCGCAGTTGGAAATTCTTTTTTATATAGATTTTTATGGTATAATGGTTGACTATTTTTGGAAGAATAGAAATATAATTCTGCCTTGCCATCGTTGAAAAGTTCTATTTTGGCAAAACCCTTCTCTTTTTTTGCATAATCGCTTTTGCCATTTTCTTTCACAAAAACAGGTTCTTGCCCGGAACCGCTGATAACATGATGAATGCTTTCTTTATTCCTGTATTGAAGATTTTTTTCTAATGAAGCAGTATAGATAAGGTTTTTTTTGTTTTTTAAAATATCTTCTATGGTTTTCCTGAATTTCCTGTATTTGTAGTGAGCCAAGTCATTTGGATTGCCCAAAACTTTGCGGTAACCAACATACATACTTCCTATCACAGGTAAGGGGACAAAAAGATTGTTATTTTGAAGGGTAAGAGGAAAGATATGGGCTTTTAATCCGAACTTGCCCCCGTGATGGCCTGAACTGTAGAGTGGATGGTATGTTGCAAGAATAACATGTTTGTTGTTATTCCTTTTAATGGCATCATTGATTCGAATAAAAAAGTCGCTTTCGTCTTCTAGGTCGCATTGTTCTTTGAAAAATGGTTCATCCCTGCTGGGCTGGCCCCTATTCCAAGGATGCAGCCAACTTTGGGAATCGAATAATATCAAAACTGTTGTTTTGCTCACTTGTAATTCAATGGGGCCGGGGCAACCATAATCGGGTAAAAAAACATTCCCTCTTTCAAGCGCCTCTTCAATAATATCTTTGCAAAAACGGACTCGTTTTAGTCCATTTCGGCTTCCATGATCCCATTCTTCTTTCCCAGGTACAAAAAAGACTTTTCCTTTATACCGCTCAAGAAAATGAAAATGGAGTTTTATGGCTTTTTTGGCAAGATTTTCATCATTATTACAATTACTATAAACTTGATCCCAATCCATATTTGTCCCTAGAAATATAATAGCGCTATTTTCCCCAGCTTCTATCGCTTGTTTTATAAGTTCAAGGGTTAGTTTTTCTTCGTCCTGGGCACCTGCATAATTTCCCACAACAAACACCGTAAATTTGTGGCCGTCACCAGCTATTATATTATTGGTGTAAACTAAAAAAACCAGGAAAAAGAAACAGAAGCCACTTTTCCTTATGATCATCGTTTTATTTTTTATAATTGAATTTCAAAATATTGGCTTTTTTACCCTTACTTTCATTGCTAATGTATAGATTAGTATCTTGATCAAAGCAAATGCCTTCCGGTTGAGCGAATATTTTGCTACTGAGATTTTCTATGGCAAGAATATTGGCTTTTTTATCAATAACAACGATTTTTTTCCCAACGGAAGCTAAAACATAAATTTCTCCAGATTGGGGATGAATGGCTACGGCTGAAGGTTTAAAAATGCCGCTACCACTTGAAGAAGTTAGTTTGTCAGCCATTTTTCTTGAGAATTTTTCGTAGGCAGATACCTCGTGAAGTTTTTCCAGTTGCTTCAGATCAATAAGCAATGGTTCCCCAATAAGTGTATCTTTAAGAATTGAAAATTTATATATGGCTTTCTTTCCTTTGATTTTTTTTTCTTTTCTTATTTCAGCTGTTTCTTTACAAGCAATAAGAAAGTATTTATTTTTCTTATCATAACAAAGGCCTTCAGCATCATTTTTTCTTGATAAGGGTGTTTTGATCTCTTTTGTTTTTGATTTTTTTGATGTGAAGTCCTTTACTTCATAGATTTTGCCATCACTTCTGAGGATGAAGGCTGTTTCTCCATCAATTACAATATCTTCATAATCACCATCGCCTGCAAATTTATATTTTTCTTCTAGTTTTCTTTTCTCTATGTCAAAAAGAAAAATTTCACCATCTTCATCATTGTGGCAAGCAATAATGCCAGGCTTATAAAAGTCTATACCTGAAATCTCATCAAGTTTTCCAGGTAATTCAAATATTTCATAAGGATCGGTGAGGTCATAGGGTATTACTTTTGTTTTTAGTGAATCACTTTTGTTTATAGTTTTCATTTTTTGCTCTTTGTTCTGATTGCATGTAAATACCAAGGATAAAATTAATAATGAGTACAATAACTTAATTGGTCCTTGCATAATTTTGGTGTATTTGAATTTGCAACTAAAATAGAAAATTTGTATGAACTGTAGTTCATTTTTACTTTTAAAACAAATTTTTCTGTTTTGATTTTCTTATTAGATGAAAAATTTTACGTAGGTTTGTTATTATAGTAGTGATATAAATTTAACAGCGCTAACAAGATACTTTATGGATATTGTAAAAGAAACGGAACAATATTGCTCTGGGTTATTAAAAGAGAAGATTCCCGCAAGCCTCACTTACCATAATTATAAACATACTCTCAATGTAGTGAGTGCAGCAAAAGAAATTGCAAAAGCAGAAAACCTGGGAAACGATGAAATAGAAGTTTTGCTGGTGGCTGCATGGTTTCATGATACAGGTTATACACATACGTATTTGGAACATGAAGAGGCGGGTAAAAAGATCGCTGAAGAATTCTTAGCTTCAAAAGGTAAAGATAAAGATTTCATTGATAAAGTAAATACTTGCATTGATGCAACAAAAGTTCCTCAAAAACCTATAAATAAATTAGCAGCCGTATTAAGCGATGCCGATGCTTTTCATCTTGCTGATGATAAATTCCTTGAAATTTCGATGGAGTTGCGTAATGAATGGAATAATGCCACCAACCGCAATATCAGTAAAAAAATATTCTTAGAACAATCTTTATCCTTTATTAAAAATCATAATTTTCATACTGAATACGGAAAAACATTGTTAGCCAAAGAGAAAGAGAAAAACGCAGAAAAGCTGGAAAATCTTTTAGAAGAGAGAAAGAAAAAGCAAGAGAAGAAAAAAAAGGAAGTGAAAAAGCTGGAAAAGAAAGTAGAAAAGCTGGAAAAAAAGCTAAAAACGCCGCAATATAGTGGTAATGTCCCAACGCGTGGGATAGAATCTATGTTTAGGTTAACCGCTAGGAACCAGATCAACCTTAGTTCTATCGCAGATAACAAAGCCAATATTATGATCACAATTAACTCTTTGATACTTTCGGCTGTAGTTGTTTTATTAATAAGAAAGATTGCAGAAAATCCTAACCTGATTATTCCTACTTTTATCCTTTTTGTTGTGTGCATTGTCTCTATCATATATGCGATTCTGGCTACTAGGCCAAAAATTACGGAAGGTAAATTCACCAGGGAAGACATCAAAAATCACAAAATAAACCTGCTCTTTTTTGGCAATTTTTACAATATGAGCCTCGATGAATATACTTGGGCTGTAAAAGAGATGATGAAAGATTACGACCATCTTTATGGAAATATGATAAAAGATCAATATTTTTTGGGTAAAGTCCTTGCCCGTAAATATAAGATGATACGTACTTGCTACACAGTGTTT
The DNA here is from genome assembly GCA_964544705.1 of uncultured Bacteroidales bacterium. Taxonomy (GTDB): domain Bacteria; phylum Bacteroidota; class Bacteroidia; order Bacteroidales; family CAZJDA01; genus CAZJDA01. The sequence goes on along the minus strand of CAZJDA010000050.1, from coordinate 15,245 downwards.
ATGTTTGGGTTTATTGCGTCTATTATTGCTTTTGCTGTTGCCATGATATATTTTCCACCCCCGGTATAAACATTAGGCCTTGAGCTATAAAAACAAGAAAACTGGTATTTACTGATATTGAATCAGTTAAACGTTATGCTGGCAAATCTTTATCAGAAGCATTCAAATTATCTAAAAATTTCTCATACTTCACCCTGGAGATGGCAGTCTTTTTAAACGCTTTTTTAAATGCTTGTTTCTCTTTGATCACATCTTCCAAGTTGTTAGGGATTAAGGGTTTAAGCTCTTGCGTAAGATGAGGTTTTGCAAACTTATTCCATGGGCATACTTGTTGGCAAATATCACATCCAAAAACCCAATGGCCTTTTTTGGCCCTTAATTCTCCGGGGATTTTATCTTTTAATTCTATGGTCAAGTATGAAATGCATTTTGTAGCATCCAGTTTATAGGGTTCAATAAGTGCACCTGTGGGGCACGCATCTATGCACTTGGTGCAACGTCCACAAATATTTTTAGCAGGGTCATCATATTCCAATTCTAAGTCAGTAATAATCTCACCAATAAAAAACCATGAACCTTCTTTTTTTCTTATAAGACATGTGTTTTTGCCAATCCACCCAAGCCCGGCTTTTTGCGCCCAAACTTTGTCCATAACCGGCGCTGAATCAGTAAAAGCCCTTGCATTTACTTCACCTATACTGGTTTCAATAAATTCCAGTAATTGATAAAGTTTTTTTTTGATAACGTAATGGTAATCTTCTCCCCATGCATATTGAGAAATAGCATGCTTTTCATTCGTAAAATGATTTTCTGCTTGGTGGTAATTCAATAAAACCGAGATAATAGATTTTGCATTATCAACCAACAAGGAAGGGTTAACTCTTTTCTTAAAATGATTCTCCATATAATGCATTTTGCCGTGCATACCTTGTTGTAGCCATTTTTGTAGTTGCCTTGATTCTTTGTGAAGAGGTTCTACTTTGGCTATTCCACAGGCTGAAAAACCTAACTGAAGAGCTTTATCTTTAATTTTATGTGATATTGAATTGAACATTGACAAAATGAAACTAAAAAAGACTTTGCTGCTGACTGGGATGCACCCTTCCAAAGTATTTGTATGCCAGCACGGTAGCTTCTCTTCCTCTAGGGGTCCTATTAAGGTAACCTTCCTGGATGAGGAAAGGTTCATAGACTTCTTCAATGGTACCAGGGTCTTCGCCAACAGCCGTAGAGATGGTATTAAGCCCTACCGGGCCACCACTAAACTTATCGATGATCGTAAGCAATAACTTGTTATCCATCTCATCCAGCCCGTTTTCGTCAACATTAAGGGCTTTGAGCCCAAACTTTGATATTTCTACATCAATGCTTCCATTGCCTTTTATTTGGGCAAAATCGCGCACTCTTCTTAGCAAAGCATTGGCAATACGGGGAGTACCACGGCTGCGCCGTGCTATTTCAGCAGCAGCATTATCGTTTATTGGCACTTTCAGTAAGCTGGCCGACCTATGAATAATCTTTTGTATCAGCTTGCTATCATAATACGACAACCTGGAAGTAATACCAAACCTTGCCCTTAAAGGAGCGGTAAGCAATCCTGACCGCGTTGTAGCTCCTATCAAAGTAAATGGATTAATACCAATCTGCACGCTCCTTGCATTAGGCCCGCTCTCTATCATAATATCGATCTTGTAATCTTCCATGGCCGAATATAAGTACTCTTCTATAACCGGGCTAAGACGGTGTATCTCATCAATAAATAAGACGTCACGTTCTTCCAAGTTGGTAAGCAAACCGGCCAAATCACCGGGTTTGTCCAAAACCGGGCCAGAAGTGATCTTAATATTCACGTTCAGCTCGTTGGCTATTATATGCGAAAGGGTAGTTTTTCCCAGCCCTGGAGGGCCATGCAACAAGCAATGGTCCAAAGCTTCACCGCGAAGCTTTGCAGCTTCAACAAAAATCTTCAGATTCTCTATAATCTGCTTTTGTCCTGTAAAGCTTTTAAAATCTTTTGGGCGCAAGACTTTCTCAACTTCTTTATCAGTAGGTGTTAACTGGGAAGGATGAGGATTTAAATTATCGTTCATTGAATATTACACTCAATATTTAAATTTATGAACCGTTAACTAACTGGTGCTTTGTACCGATATGCGTTCAAATTCTAATTTGTATCTTTGAATGCAAATTAGTATTATCTATGCAAATGTAAAAAAAATTAATGATAATCCGCCTATAAATATTATCTTTGAACTATGAAAACTTTGCAAGAAATAAAACATACTTTAAGTAATGATAAAGTAGAATAAGGACATTACATTAAATATTAAACAAATGAAACCCTCATTCACTGCACTACAAAAAAGGGTATGAATAAAACATAGCCTGTCCCGCTGCAGAGCGGGAAGGGTTCCATGGTAATTGAAACGAAAATGTTGCGATTTTTGCGAAATATTAAATTGAAAATCAGACGTTTAACTTAATTTTATTCTAATGAAAAAAATAACCATTGCCATTGATTTTTCCAAAACTTCATTAAAAACTTTAGAGTTTGCCGTATTGTTTTCTAAAAAATTCGGGTCAGAGATTGAAATGGTCTGGGTTAACAAGCCTGTTTACGAGGAATCAGTATATCCGGCAGACAAAGAAATCATCCAGGAAGAAGCTGAAAACAGGTTTTGTAAACTGCAAGAGAATTATAAAGAAAAAGAAGGTATAGATTTAACATATAAAATAAGAGAAGGAAAAGTATATAAAGAAATCGTGGAACATGCAGAACATAACGGGTCGGATATGATCTTTGCTGGAACGCATGGTGTTACAGGATTTGAAGAATTTTGGATGGGAAGCAATGCCTTTAAGATCGTTTCTGCTTCCAAATTACCGGTTTTTACCATGCGGGGTGATTATATTATTAATGATAAGATCCTACAAAAAATTGTGCTTCCTATAGACCGAACCATAGAAACCCGCCAAAAAGTACCTTTGGCTGTTAAGTTAGCTAAAAAGTTCAATGCAGAAGTGCATATTTTACCTTTATATTCAACGCATTACGAGAATATTATAAAAAAGATTAACGCCTATGTGAATCAAACGGCAGATTTCTTGAAAACCCACAACATAAAGTACTTTATTGAAGATATTAGTGTTGAAGATAGCGCAGATGCAACATTAGATTATGCCAAAAAAATTGATGCAGACCTTGTTATGATCATGAGTAAGCTCAATACCAATCCATTTGCATTTATTCTTGGTTCCTATTCGCGGCACATGGTAAATCATTCACCAATACCGGTTATTACCGTGGAACCCGTTGAAACTTTTAACTATACAGCACAATTCATTCATCAATAGCAAAAACCGATTAAGCCAATGAGATCATTATTTTTAACCTTGTTTGTTTTAGTTATAGTGATACCGTTATATGCACAGAATGGCGATAATATCACCATTAACGCAAGTGAAGATATAAGCAAGCTTATTAATAAACATATTGCTTTTAATAAAGCTAAGGGCGGTATTGATGGTTACAGGATTCAAATATTTTTTGATGCTGGAAACCGTTCTAAAAGTAGGTCTTATGTTACAAAATCCAATTTTATTCTAAAATACCCCAATATACGGGCTTATATTTCTTATGATGCGCCAAATTACAAAGTAAGGGTAGGGAACTTCAGGACAAAATTGGATGCAGAGCATTTTAGGCACAAAATTCTTGAAGATTACCCGGCTTCATTCACCATTCCTTGCCAAATTGATTACCCGAGATTAAATAAGTATGAAGAAGATTAATTCATTCATCTTTTTTGCATTATGCCTTATTCTTGCGTATGACTTACCGGCTCAAGAACTTGTTAATACGAAAGGACGGAAATGTGGCACTTATGAATACCTGCAAAAAGCCCTTACGGGAAACCCACGTTTAAAAAACAAAATGGATTCAATTGAGGCTGTGATGGAAGAATGGATATCAAACAATCAATACAATCTCTTTAAGGAAACCATTACTGTGCCCGTTGTAGTGCATATTGTGTATAATGCTGGCGAACAAAATCTTTCTGACCAAAGGGTTTTTGATCAAATAGAAGCCTTGAATCGTGACTACAGGAACCAAAATGCAGATGGTATTGAAGTGCCCTCAATATTCCAGCCCTATAGGGCCGATGCCCACGTAGAGTTTTGCTTGGCTGCAAGAGACCCGGATAACAATCCAACTACAGGAATTGAGAGGAGGCAGACCAGCGAGAATTCTTTTTCCGTAGCATTGAACTCTAAAGTGAAGTTTTATGATGAAGGTGGTTTGGATGCATGGAATAGCAGCAAATATTTAAACATTTGGGTTTGCAATTTGCAAGGTAATTACATGGGGTATGCCCAATTTCCTGGTGGAACTCCAGAAACTGACGGCCTTCTTGTTGATTATGAGTATTTTGGCGTTTCAGGCACTCCAGCGCCTTTTAATCTAGGCCGTACTACTATCCATGAAATTGGTCATTGCTTCAATTTACATCATACCTGGGGTGATGATGAAAACTATGGAAATCATTGTGAAGGAACAGATTTTTGTGGGGATACACCCAACCAGGCCGAACCTACTTATGGTAATCCCGAATTTCCTTATACAGATGATTGCAGCCCAGCATATCCCGGAATAATGTTTATGAATTACATGGATTACGTTAATGATGATGCTATGCTTATGTTAACCCACGACCAGGCCGCAAGAATTCAAGCTTGCCTCAATACCATTAGGCTTTCGCTAAAACTATCAGATGGTTGTGTACCACCTGAAAGCGTTGACGATATAAACCCATGCAGCATGAGGATATTCCCTAATCCGGCTAGTGATTTTGTAACCCTTGACAGGAGTTGTTCAAATATAACAGGGCCAATGAATATCTCGATCCTAACTATTCATGGCAAAACCATCAAATCCATTTGCAGCTATAACGATTCCGAAACCATCAACATTAGAAATTTGGAAAACGGCCTATATTTAATGAAGCTTTCTTCAAAAAACGGATGGGAAAGGATCAAAAAACTTGTAGTCAAGCATAATAAAAGCCTGTAAATAACGCTCTGTAATTTGTAAAACTTATAAAGTGAACCTGTATCTCAAAAAACAAAGATGGAAATGGATGCTCGCAATTATTGCAGTAGTAATTGTGGGATTGTCTTTATGGTATACCAACCTTTTGGTTAGAAGCATTGCCAATGAAGAGCGAAATAAAGTAAAACTATGGGCTGATGCAATACAAAAAAAAGCCGAACTGGTTAAAAACACAGAAATTCTTTTTGATAAGATCAAAGGAAATGAGCGGAAGAAAATGAAATTATGGGCCAAAGCAACAAGAAGGCTTGTAAGAGCTAATAATTCAGAAGACCTTACGTTCTATTCAGAGATCATTTCAGGAAACCAAGACATCCCTGTTATTTTGGTTAATGAAAACAACAAGATCATAGCTTCCAAGAATGTTAGTTTCAACACGGATTCTATCAATAGGTTTGAGGGAAAGCTAAAAAAAGAATTTTCTAGTTATGAGCCTATTGAAGTAAGCTATGGAAGATACAAGAACTACCTTTATTACAAAGATTCCAAAGTATTTACACTTTTAAGGAAAACCTTGAACGACATTATCCAATCCTTCATATCTGAAGTGGTAATTAATTCGGCATCTGTACCGGTAATTATCACGGATAGCACTAAGACTAATGTTATGGCCTTTGGCAACCTTGATACAGCCAAAATAGCCAATAACGATTATATCCGGGAAACCATTTCCTCTATGCAGGAGCAAAACAAACCCATAGAAATTGAACTTTCACAAGGCGAAAAACAATATATTTTTTATAAAGATTCCTTGATACTCATGCGTTTAAGGTTTTTCCCTTATGTGCAAATTGGTATTATTGCTTTGTTTATCCTCGTGGCCTACTTACTTTTTAGCACCTTTAGAAAGGCCGAGCAGAACAAGGTTTGGTTAGGAATGGCCAAGGAAACCGCCCACCAGCTTGGCACACCATTATCATCACTGGTAGCATGGATAGAGATCCTTAAAATTAAAGGTGTTGACAACGAAACACTTGACGAGATTTTAAAGGATATCAACCGCCTAGAAACGGTTACACAACGCTTTTCTAATATTGGGTCTCAACCAAAATTAAAAAGCCAGAATCTTGTGGAGATCATAAATGAAACCATTCACTACATGCAAAGACGCACTTCTAAAAAAATCAAGTTTTCATTTAATCTTCATAAAGACAAAGAAATCAATATACCGGTAAATAAGCATTTGTTTGAATGGGTGCTGGAAAACCTTTTCAAAAACGCTGTTGATGCCATAAACAGGGAAGGTAAAATAGAGACCCAAGTTAAAGAAGAGGATGAATGGGTAATAATTGATGTAATGGATAACGGGAAAGGCATTCCCAAATCAAAGCAAAGATCGATATTTCATCCAGGTTATACCAGCAAAAACAGGGGTTGGGGACTTGGTCTCTCGCTTTCGGAAAGGATTATTAATGATTACCACGCAGGGAAAATATTTGTTAAGCAATCTGTTGTAAATAAAGGATCAACAATCAGGATCGTATTAAAGAAGAAACTCTCATAATTATTGAGAAACATACCAAAATGGATTAAAAGGTCTACCAAGCCGGAACATTGTAAAGGTTTTTAAAACATGAAAAATATTGCCATTTTTGCCTCGGGAAGCGGAACGAATGCAGAGAACATTATCAAGTATTTTGAAAAAAGCAAAAATATCCAAGTTAAACTTGTTTTATCCAATAAAAAAGATGCTTATGTGTTGGAAAGAGCCAAGAAATACCAAGTAGAAACCTTTGTTTTTTCCAATGATGAATTAAAAAATACCCAAATCGTATTGGAAAAATTAAAAGAAAGTGAAATTGATTTTATTGTTTTGGCCGGGTTTATGCGCATGATACCACAAGATATACTAACGGTATATCATAACAAGATCATCAATATTCACCCGGCGCTTTTACCTAAATTTGGAGGCAGAGGGATGTATGGTGACAAGGTTCATAAGGCGGTGATAGATGCGGGCGAAAAAGTGAGTGGTATCACCATTCATTATGTAAATGAAAACTATGACGAGGGAGCCATAATATTTCAAGCTACTTGCCCCGTGTGCGAAAGCGACACTCCAGATACCCTCGCAGAAAAAGTACATGCTTTGGAATATAACCATTATCCTAATATTATTGAAGAGGTTGTTTCACCTTAAAAATATTTAACTTGAAGAATAAATCTCCACAATTCATTTTTTGTTAATTTTAGCAACCGAAATAATTCCTATTTTTGGTACAAATTTTGATTAGAACTCAGAAAAGCAATTATTAACGCAAAAACTCATATTATGAAGACTTTGATCAGATTTCAGGTGATTTTACTCGTGGTTGTTATGTCAGTGGCATGCACAACCCAAAGAAAAGTAAAAAGGATCTCTCCCGACCAACAAGTAGACCTAAGTGGCAGATGGAATGATACAGACTCCAAGCAAACAGCCGAAGCGATGATCCAGCAAATTATTAACCACAGGTGGATTGACGACTACAGGAAAAATCATGAAGGAGAAAGGCCAAAAGTTATTGTAGGCCTTATCAAAAACAAAAGCCATGAACATATTAGCCCGGAAACGTTTGTAAAAGACGTAGAAAAATCTTTTATTAAAACCGGCGCAGTAAGATTGATACAAGGAGGTGAGAAACGAAACGAAATTCGTGGAGAAAGAGCCGACCAGCAAGAGTTTGCCTCGCCCGAAACAGTGAAAAATTGGGGTAGAGAACTTGGCGCCGATTATATGCTGCAAGGCTCCATTAACTCTATCGTTGATTCATACAAAAATGAAAAAGTGATTTATTACCAAGTAGATTTGGAGCTTACCAACCTTGAAACAAACGAAGTAGTTTGGATGGGTGATAAGAAGATTAAAAAATATGTAGAGAATTAAAATTCTTTTACCGTTTTCATACGCCATTTTGAAAGCTCACTTCACAAAAGTTTCCAGGATGGCGTATATTTTATTACTTTGAAGCGATTATGGGCATGAGAAAAAAAGTTATTTTAACAGCGGTTGTTTTCATCTTTCTTAGCAGTTGTGCTACCTATTATAAGAAAACAAAAAAATTCCACGAACAATTTACAACCGGCAACCTAGAAAAAGCCGACCAGGTGCTGGAAAATAATGAAGATAAAGTAAAAAAGAAAAATTTGCTACTTTATAAACTGAACAGGGGAGTAGTAAAATTTATGCTGTCGGAATATGAAAAAAGCAATGAGTTTTTGCTGGAAGCTGACAGGATTATGGAAGACCAGCAAAAAAACTATAGCTTAGAAGCCCTTTCATTATTATCCAACCCAGCTATAAAACCTTATAAACCGGAAGATTTTGAAAAAGTAATGGTAAATTTTTATCTCTCCATGAATTTCCTTAAAATGGGAAAATCTAACTCGGCCCTTGTTGAAAGCCGCAGGATCAATATTAAGCTTAACGAGCTTAACGATAAATACAAAGACCATAAAAACCGGTACCAAAAAGACGCTTTTGCCCACACCCTCATGGGCTTGATCTATGATGGAAACCATGATTACAACAATGCTTTTATTGCTTATAGAAATGCTTATGATGTTTATGAAAGCGATTACGCTAAAAATTTTGGGATGGATGCTCCAAAACAATTAAAAAAAGATTTACTTAGAGCTGCCTATAAAACAGGTTTTTATGATGAGGTAAACTATTACGAGGAAAAATTCGGTATGACCTATAAACATCAAAAGCATGACGGCGGAGAAGTGGTGTTTCTGTGGCTCAATGGCCTTGGCCCTGTTAAATCGGAATGGAGTATTAATTTTACCGTAGTTAAAGGACAAGGAGGATACGTTACTTTTGTGAATGAAGAATACGGGATCAATATTCCTTTTTATATCGGTGATAAGTCGAGCAATGAGAAAAGCGCTTTAGAAAATTTACGAATGACGCGTATTGCTTTCCCAAAATACTTAGAAAGGGATCCTGTATTTAAAAGTGCAGAAGTAAAATTTAAAAATAAAACCTATCCATTAGAAAAGGCTGAGGATATTAATGAAATTGCTTATAAAACCTTACGCGACCGCATGTTGAGAGAGCTGGGTAATGCATTATTGAGGTTTGCTACCAAAAAAGCCTTGGAAAAGGCTGTTAGCAATCAAAGTGCCGGCTTGGGCACTTTGGTGAGTGTTGCCAATGCAGTATCAGAAAAAGCTGACACCCGTAATTGGCAAACCCTACCTTACTCAATTTCATATACCAGGGTATTATTACCTGAAGGTGAAAATACGGTTGAGTTTAAAGCAAAAGGTCACAATACTTATAAGAACCAATCATTTCAATTTAACGTAAAAAAAGGAAAAACAATATTTCATACATTTCACACCTTGGAATCATACCCGGCTGAGGAAAAAGATTAGTGATATTTCCTTGGTTCTGGGAAAGATTCATCATAAAAACAAAGGGGGCAGTTAAATATTTTGAACTGCCTCCTTTTTACTAAATCAATCAGTTTTTATTAGTGCAAAATAATCTTTTGGGTTATCAATTGATCGTTGTGTTTTACCCAAACAATGTATGCGCCGGGCTTTTTATCGTCTATCCTTATCCCGTTAAGTCCAGGGTTCAATTCTTTTTGTCTTTCAACAATTGTTCTACCAAGCATGTCAATAATTTTAACATGAGCCCTGCCGCTCAATCCCGTTTGTAGATAGAGCGTGTTCCCGTTGCAGAAAATATTAATATCATTGGTATACTGCTCTATACCGGTAGATTGCTGGGTAAATATCAGTTCAAAACGATTGGGGTTATCACCTTTAATGTATGGTGAAAATGTATATGTATTGTTTTCGCGCAAGTTAACCATTACTTCTTCATTCTTATCATTGAGGTATACCGTGGTGTTAAGATCAAATTGGTCCAGGTTGGTTGCTTCAAAAGTAACGTCGCCGGGTTTAAGAACTCTATATCCTAATGGCACAATATGCTCTTTTTCATCATTATCTGGAAGTCCGTTAATTGCCAGTTTGTATCCTTCGGCTACAGTATAGATCTGTGCGAAATTCATGTTTTCGGTAAACATTTTTTCTGAATCATATTTTTCATATTCTTCTTCTGCTGTATTGTAAAACCCAACGGCCAATTCATCATTATTTTCTCCATCCATATTTGCATTTAACCTAAAAACGTTGGTTTCAAAGGGTTTAAGTGGAGGAGTAGTATGATGTATCCTGGTATTGTCAGTTAAACTGAATGTACCGGTAGTAGAAAGGTCGTCAACTCTCACCCATATGGCTTGTCCGGGGGCAATATAGCGTGAACCGCCATTGGTACCTGTACCATCGCCTGACCAGTTATAAGTGGCAAAAACGCCATCTTTTCTTACCCAAATGGTATTTAAGAGGTTGTCTTTATTGAGTCCTGTTGTTGGGCTATTTTCTGTTCCCCAATCAATTCCACTTGGATAAGGATTCCCAACCAAGTTAAAACCTTCTTTATAAGCACCGGTTGATCTTGTAAGGTTGTCGGCAGAACCATGGCTGCCTGTATTCAAATTTCCAATAAAATTTCCTGTAATTGGTGAACCGCTGATGTTTTGATAAGCATAACCTTGAAGTGGGTTCAAATTATCTGCACCGGCCATTTCTTGCCAACCATCGCCTAATGTACCGTTGTTATTTTCTTTCCAGTAATAGAGTTCATATGTTGTTTGGTCAACCAGCAAATCATCGCCTGCATTGGCATTTTGGATTTGTGGAGAAATGTACCACCAACGTCCATTAGAGAGGTAGTGTTCAACAAGATTTTGCCCGGTAACATTCAATGTGCCATCATCTATCAGCGAACCTTGGCCTGTTACATCCGATTCAATAGTAAGATCGCTGGTTACATTAAGGGTCCCTGAGACTGTCAATGCCCCGGTAGGTTCAATAATTAGATTGTTGCAAGTTTGTGTAGCTTTGCCGCTTTGTAACAGAATTTCAATTCCCGTGGGAATAATAACATCTGTATAATCATAGGTGAGTCCTATTTTTTCAGCCCAAGTTCCGCTGGCAGTAGGAGTAACCTGGAATAAGCCTGCTACACCGGTGAAATCAGAAAAGGAAGTAAGATTATTGAATTCCAATTCATTGTTTACACCATCAACCGGCCCATAAAGAACCGAGGTAGTTCCATCAAATTTGGCATTATAAACACCGGCTTCATCACCAACAATATCGTTGTCAACATAATGATGCACGGTGCTATAGTCTGGAGAAGTAATACCGGATGAATTGACTGTCCAATATCGAGTTATGTATGATGTTGCTGTTGTATCGTTTGGATGTTTGGTATCGGTAACCGAAACCGAGATATAAGCATCGGTAAGCCCTGAATTGCTGTTAAGTGTGAAATCTAAGGGTGAATATTCATTGGTACCATCGTTATCTCCAACTGGGAAAGTAAAGCTACTGTTGGCATCAAAACTTTTCCAAACCTCGCCGCCATTATTGGCTGCAATCATATTAGAAGCTGAAGGTGTTCCGAAGATAAAGGCATCAACTCCCAAAGAAAGAATATTTGCTGAAACGTCGAGTATTCCATCAACAAATTCTAAGGTATCATATACTTCGGCATCCGTATTAAGTATTAGACCGGAAGGATTATCCAGCCTTAAATTTTCAAAACTCGTTGGGTTCTCGTTGATAGATTGTTGATCCACACCGTTAAAGACTACCATCCCGGTATCATTTTTATTGATAAATACGGTTTGAGCCGAGTCGTTGTTGTACCAACTGCCTTGCAGAAATATTTTACCGTCAAGGTCAATACGCGGGCTATTGCCATTAAGCGTATCATTGATGATATTTGCGCTATCAATATGGCCATTTACTTTTAAGAAAGCATTGTCAGTAATCTTTATAACCCCGCCATTATTTCTCAGGCCAAGTTGGGAATAAGAGGATAATGCGAATAATATAAACATTAAGCCAATAAAACCGGGAAGTAATTTTTTTGTTTTCATAATCAAAGGTATTTGAAAAAGTAAATATACAATATATTAATCAAATGATAAAATTTCGACTGCAAAAAACGTACACTTTACAATGCGATTAACATAAGAAATAAGTTAGCATTGTAAAGTTTTTCCAAATATATAAATTTTATACGACAAAAACAAGGATTGATATTAAAATTTAATAAATTTATCAATAAGAACTGGAAAATATTTCCCATTTGTGCCAAGTTATACCTAAATTAAGCTGTTTGAAGGAAGTGAAAAAGTGCTTTCCGCCAGGCGGTTCAAGACAAAAAGAAAATAATAAAAAAGAACCATTCCACAATTTCCGCCGATGCAGGCTACCTGCAATTAAAACAAATCGGCAGATCGGCGGGAGTGTTTTCTCATTATTTTACCCTGGGCTTCACCCAGGGCTACCAAGATTGCACCCCTACGGGGTTTTAGAGTAGAAAGATTAATACGTTGTTGCAAGCAGTATCGTAAAACTTGCATTTAAAATTATTTGAAATTCCTGGTAACCATGCAATTATATTGGACAGCCTGCTATCTCCCCGGCCTTCAAACATTATAATTACAAAACAAGGTGCAAAAAATTAAGGAAGGGTTATCAGCGAGCAAAACTTTATTTTCAAAACCAAAAGCAGTTACCAAACCTATAAAACACAAGAAAAACAGCAGAACTGTTAGCTACCCAGGCGCGCCGGCCCGGAAAAATGGCGGGGGCAGGGCTGGCCATGCGCGTGGAAGCTTCATTTTTCCTTGGCTTTTTTGTTTCATAACTGTAAATATTTAAAAGTGCACATTTACTGATTTCTATCATAGGTTCTTTATAAGAGAATATTATCTTTGAAGAAAGCCAAACGCCAGGATAGATATAGTGCAACAAAGTGTTTCCTGTAAACAAGGTGAAGAGTCTTGAAAAAAACATTTAAAAACCATATCTTTGTACAAAAGTTATATAACGAATAAATAGCAAACAATAAAAACTCTGAAATGGAACGATTGATAAATTTACACATAGAAAAATTGCCTGAAGGATTTTACCTGGCAACTTCAGATAGTTTACAAGGACTTGTTGCTCAAGGAAGGACTATTGCTGAAACAATTGAAATTGCAAAAGATGTAGCAAAAAAATTGATTGAAGCACAGGAAGGAAGTATGTCAAAGCTAAAAACTATTGATGATAGTTTTGATTATCCGATAGTTATTGGAGTATAATGGGCAGATTATCAGGTTTTAAATATCGCCAAATTATTAAGATCCTAAAAAAGCTTGGATTTGTCTTTTATCGACAAGCAGCAGGTAGTCACGAAATATGGTATAACCCGATAACAAAAAAATACACAACCATTCCCAATCATCCTGGAGATGTGCCAGAAGGTACATTAAGAGCCATTTTGAAACAAGCGGAAGTGAATGTTAATGAATTTTTGAAGAAAAAGTAATTAACAAGCCATAATAATGCCAACTGCTTCTACCAACAAGAACCGGTTTCAGGGTTTTTGCCCAGTCAGCTAATTCCCCGGTCTTCAAACGTTATAAATTACAAAACAAGGTGTAAAAAATTAAGGCATGGCCGGAATAATACCGAGTAGTGTTCAATTAGAATTTCAGTTCACTAACGTTCCTAAAATTCTATTGAACATCATCGGCATTATACCATAACTAAAACCAGTTTTAATTAACTCATCTTTAACTTTGTACATTTTTCTAACTTCAATAAATGTATAAGCAACCCAGGAGTGACGTCCTGGTACAACCAAATGCAAAAATATGACATAAACATAGGAACGGCTTGGGTTGCGCAAGCGTTAATATGATCATAATAATTTTAATAGGTCATATTGAGCTCGCATGTTTGGGAAAATATTTCATAGTATAAGTTCCCAGATGCTCGGTTTTGCGCCGTAGCTTTTGTTTTATAACGTTTGGCAGCCTTGACTTTTTTGTTTCTTTTTGTGCCAAGACAAAAAGAAAATTCATTATATTCGTCATATAAATTATGCAGCCCGCAAACCACACATACAAACCAAGCCTCCACCCCGGCCACGACGGCAACGGCTCAGGCATACCTTCAGACCTCTTTGGCATGGCGCTGGACTATTTTGCCGGGGATTATTGCAGGATGGGAACCTATATCAACTCTACCTTGTCTACGCACAACAACTACAACGGCAATGTTACCTCCATGCGCTGGTCTATTGCAGGGCAAAACACGGAAGGTACCAATATCACTGCCGGCCAGGAATGGGCGTATGCTTTTACCTACGACAGGAAAAACCAGCTCACCTCCGGCGCTTTTGGCATTTACGACCACCATTTCCCTGCCGATGGCTACAGCCTACCCGATACATCACAAGCCAAAGGCGATTACTACAATAATTTTACCCCGTCAAACAACTATTCCATGCAGTGCAGTTATGATAAAAACGGGAATATCACCCATCTTAGACGCAATGCCTACGGCGGCCCAAAGCAATGCATGATGGACGACATGGATTACTCCTATATAGGTGGCACCAACCGCACCGAAAGGATCTACGATCATTGCACGAATAATGAGTATAACGATTTTCCCAGTTCCGGTATCGGTGATATGTTCACTTACGACGAAATAGGCCGCTTGGTGGATAACCCTTACGATAACCATTATTACATTTACAACGCCACGGGAAAAGTGGTGGAAATAAAAGATACCGACAACGGCAACCGCACCATAGCAGAGTACAAGTACGATGAAGGCGGGATGCGCGTGGAAAAGAAAGTTTATAGCTATACAGAGACCGGCAACACCATACAAAGTACCTATTATATCTACGATGGCTCCGGTAGGCTCATGAGCACTTATATGCAAGAAGAGGGGCAAGACATAGCGCAAGGAGAAGTACCCATTTACGGCAATGGGCGCATAGGAGTTTATAACGCGGGTGAAGACCGGTTTGTTTACGAGTTAAAGGATCATTTGGGCAATGTCCGTGTAACCTTTACCCGTGATGCTGCAGTCCAGCCCGAGATGCTCTCCCATAAAGATTATTACCCTTATGGCATGCCCATGCCCGGCCGCCAGCTCAACCCCGCCAACCACCGCTACGGCTACCAGGGCGAGTTTGCCGAGAAAGACCGGGAAACGGGGTTCAACCATTTTGAAGCCCGCTTATGGGACAGCCGCACCGGCCGCTGGATGATCCCCG
>CAZJDA010000049.1:0-34647 GCA_964544705.1 uncultured Bacteroidales bacterium | reverse complement strand
TGGGATACAGAGATTTTATATGAAGATTTTGAAAAGTTTCGGATGCTTGTGATATTTTAGTTACCTATTTTAATAAAATTGATGATAAAAGGAAAATACCACGGGCAAAAAATCCGCCCGTGGTAAAAGCCAAAATAAACAAGGAGTAAAGATTTCTTAAGTTTCAGTATCTGCAACTAATCTACATTATCGTGCAAATAGGAATTATTGGATTTTATTTCTACGTTTTTCTCCTCATCTTCAGATAAAGTATACCTGGAAATATTAGATTCGGAAGAAGAAGGTGTTTTGGATAACCTTACATTTCTTCGCTTGTAAGCAGGAACACTCTCAAGTTGTGTAACTCCTTGAGGTGTCTTAAGTTTTAAGCTCATCTCTTTTAATCGCTCCACACGGTCTTTATTCTTTCCTATCAATTTGCTCTCAATTTCCAGCGCCTTTTGCTCTTTTTGCTTTTTTTCTGTTATCTCAGTATCTTCTTTTTCTTGGATTTTTTTCTTGGTCTTTTTAATCAATACAAATTCGCCATCCTTTTCCTTGGTATAATCCTCATCAGAAGACTCATCTTGAAGCACATTTTCTTCTTCAATTTTTTCATTTACACTTTTGTTGTAATTCTTTTTTTCTTCTTGTTTTTTTTTATTGATGAGTTTTATTTCATCATTATCCTCCTCCTCATCTACTTGTTTCTTGTTTTTTTCTTCCTCTGCCTTTTCATTGAGTTTAAAATATTTTTTTTCTTTTTTCCCGGAAAGGGCTTCATAACTAAATTCAGTATTTGCATCAAATCCTGTGGCAACGAGAGTAACATTAATTTTGTCACCCAATGATTCATCAACAGCGTTACCCCATATAATTTCCGCGGTTTGCCCGGCTTCTTCTTGGATATAGTCTGTAATCTCGGTAAATTCATCCATAGATAACTCGTCTTGCCCAGAGGTAATGTTTAACAGTATGTCGCTAGCCCCTCTAATTTCATTATCATTCAATAAAGGTGAAGACATAGCCATTTCAACCGCTTTCATAGCCCTATTATCGCCTTCAGCTTGGCCGGAACCCATAATGGCTACACCGCTGTTTTTCATAACGGTTTTAACATCTTCAAAGTCCACGTTCACATAACCTTTTCCAGTAATGATCTCGGCAATTCCTTTAGCGCCAGTAGCCAAAATATTGTCTGCCTTATGAAAGGCTTCTGAAAAAGCCAGGTTCCCGTATAATTCCCTTAGCTTGTCATTGCAGACTATTAATAAAGTGTCAATGTGTTTTCTAAGCTCAATAATTCCTTCATCGGCTTGGAGTTTTCTTTTTCTTCCTTCAAAAGAAAACGGTGTAGTAACAATTCCAACGGTAAGAATATCCAATTCGCTGGCTGCTTCGGCAATAACAGGCGCACCGCCAGTACCGGTTCCACCTCCCATACCTGCTGTAATGAATAGCATCTTGGTTTGCTTAGATAATGCTTCTCTTATTTGCTCAATGGATTCTAATGCTGCATTTTTGCCTACAGCAGGAACAGAGCCAGCGCCTCTTCCTTCTGTTAACCCTGACCCCAGTTGAATCTTGGTTGGTACAGGACTGATGTCAAGGGCCTGCGAGTCTGTATTGCAAATAATAAAGTCAACGCCTTTAATCCCCAAATTATACATGTGGTTAACGGCATTACTTCCTCCTCCACCTACACCTAATACTTTTATGATGGAAGATTGGTTTTTTGGTAAGTCGAAATTTAACATATCAGAAAACATAATGTACTCCTTTGTTTTATATTGGTTTTTAATTTATTTCATCATCTTCGAAAAACTGCTTGCTTTTCATGAATATTTTATCAAAAAAGTTTCCTTTGGTTTTTTTTGAATGGGTTTTAACATTTTTGGTTTTGTTCTTTTGTTTGTCTATCCTTTCCAATCCTTTAATCACGAGGCCAACACCTGTTGCATATAATGGGCTTTTTACTTCTTCTGTGGCGTTGCTTCCCAAGTGCTCGCTTGGGTAGCCTATTCTTGTGTCCATACCGGTAATAAATTGTGTAAGTTGCACCAAGTGCTTAAGTTGAGCTCCGCCACCGGTAAGGACAATACCGGCAATAAGTTTTTTCTCGTAACCCGAGTTTTTAATTTCGTAGTAAAGGTGTTCCACGATTTCTTCCATCCTTGCCTGGATAATGCTTGCCAGGTTTTTTAAAGAAATTTCTTTGGGCTCTCGCCCTCTGAGTCCAGGGATTGAAACAATTTCGTCATCCCGGTTCTCGCTTGACAGGCAAGACCCAAATTTCATTTTAAGAGCTTCGGCTTGGTTCTTGATAATGGTGCAACCTTCTTTGATATCATCGGTTATAACATTGCCTCCAAACGGGATAACAGCAGTATGCCTAATGATACCATCCTGGAAGATGGCAATATCGGTAGTACCGCCGCCTATATCAACAAGAACAACCCCGGCTTCTTTCTCTTCTTCGCTGAGAACAGCCTCGGCAGATGCAAGAGGCTCTAAGATCAACTCGGTTACGTCAAGGCCGGCCTTAGAAACACATTTATCAATATTTTTGGCAGCTGTTACCTGCCCGGTAATAATATGGAAATTGGCTTCCAAACAAATACCTGCCATGCCAATGGGGTCTTTTATCCCAGGTTCATTATCTACAATGTATTCTTGTGGAATAACATGAATGATAGCCTCTCCAGGTTGCATAACAAGCTTATACATATCATCGATTAATGCATCAATATCAGTTTGGTTTATTTCATCATCCAAACTGTTTCGCATAATGTTTCCCCTGTGCTGTAAGCTTTTTATATGCTGCCCGGCAATACCCACGTTAACGGCTTGAATTTTCCCGTCAGACTGTTTTTCAGCTTCTTGCACAGCTCTTTGTATAGATTGAACTGTTTTCTCAATATTTATAGGTATCCCCCTCGAGACACCTATAGAATCGGTTTTCCCTTGTCCGAGGATTTCAATTTTTCCATATTCATTTCTCCTGCCGATGATAACGGCTATTTTGGTTGTACCTATGTCAAGACCAACAACTACTTCTGATGGTTCCATATAACTAGTTTTTATTTTTTTTTACAAATTATTTGGTTCTTATATTTTAAGTTTACTATACTATATTTATCCCAGCCTACACGGCCAATACCTTTTTTGTAGAAGGCTTTTAGGTGCTTAAATTTTTCTTCCATATCCTCCAAATCCCCAAATACAACAACATGCTTCCCAAGTTTAGGCACCAATTCAAACTCGTTGTTTGCAGACACGTATACTTGTTCTATCATAGAACTCCAAAAGGGATTATTCTGTATAAAACTTCCAAGTGCAAAAGCATCATGAAGCATTTTACTATTGGGCAGTGAATCAGAAACAGGTTTTGAAAGGTCTATATCAGCTAAATTGGCAAAAGAAGACTCGATAAACCCGCTTATAATCAGAACCCTTGAAGTGAATTTTTTTGATAAAGGCATGGTGCGTCCCTTATTGTCAACATAAAAACTTTTTCCATGCCTGTCAATAATCCTCATGATAGGGTCTCGTTGGGTTACATTAACCCGCACATTCCCTTCTATGGTTGAATAAGCATCAGCGTCAAAAACATAATCATCACTTTCAACTAAATCTTCCAAATCATTAATATTAATCTCCGAAATGTATTTGCCTTCAATTGTATCCATGCTACTATAAACTATCTCCTTGATATCTTTTTCAGTTAAAAAGTAATTGCCATCGGAATAATCAATGAACACCTGGAAGCTATTACAACATACTTTTTCGTGCCTTTTGCCAATAAAGCTCAACAAGGCAAAGGTTCCCAAAAGGACAACACTCCAAATCAATATATTGTAAAATGTTTTCATCTTTACTTTTCTTTAAAATGTTTTTCAATGGGTTCAACCAGCCTGTCTATATCTCCTGCGCCCATCGTTATTAATACTTCCGGTTTAAACTTTTGAATATTCTCAATTAACTTTTCTTTTGTTGATAAAATCTTTTCTTTTATGTTAACTTTTTCCAATATCATTTCGGAATTAATGCCGGGTATGGGTTCTTCACGTGCCGGGTAAATATCTAATAATATTAACCTGTCGAGTTTTTCCAGGCTATTAGCAAACTCGTCAGCAAAATCTCTTGTACGGGAAAAGAGGTGAGGTTGAAAAACACCTGTAATCTCTTTACCGGGGTAAAAATCCCTTGCGGCGCTGATACATGCTTTAATCTCTTCAGGATGATGGGCATAATCGTCAATATATACCAATTTGTCACCCTGGATCCTGGTATCAAAACGTCTTTTCACACCTTTATAGCTTTTAAGAGCCTCTTTAATTTGTTTGTGGCTGCATCCTATTTGATGGGCAACAGCAATTGCTGCAAGCGTGTTTTCGATATTGTATTTGCCTGGCAATGAGATGGAAACTGCATCCATTTGAAGCAACCCGTTGACTTCAAAGGTGTACTTTCCTTCTTTAACTTTAATATCTTTGGCATTGATAATACCACTGCCATCAACAGAATAACTTAACGCTTTATATCTCCAATCACCAGGAACATACAGCCCTTCTTTGTAAATAAGCTCACCGTTTTCTTTAATTTGGCTAATGAACTTCATAAAGGCTTTTTTTATATTCTCCCGGTTACCATAAATATCTAGGTGGTCGGCATCCATAGATGAAATTACTGCAATATCAGGGTATAACGTGAGGAATGAGCGGTCAAACTCATCCGCTTCAACAATCAATAATTTATTTTGTTCGGATACAAGAAGGTTGGTATCATAGTTTTTACTGATTCCACCCATGAATGCCGTAACTTCTTTGCCGCTTACCTTAAGAATATGAGCTACAAGAGATGTAATAGATGTTTTGCCATGTGTGCCAGCAATAGCAATGGTGAAATATTTCTTGGCTATCATTCCCAACACTTGCGACCGCTTTTTTAAAGGAATGCTTGCATCTTTTAAATATTCCAATTCCTTATTGGTAGAAGAGATAGCAGGAGTATATACTACAAGGTCTATGTTGCTTGGTATTTGCTTAATATCTTCGTCAAAATGGATATTCACCCCTTTACTGGTTAAATCGTCAGTGATAGGAGAAGGCGTCCTGTCATAACCAAAGACTTCCACACCTTTTTTGTTGAAATATTTTGCAAGGGCGCTCATACCAATACCGCCTATGCCCAAAAAGTAAATTTTATGTATACGATTGATGTCCAAATCAGTGATTATTTTTAATTAAACTTAATACAACACTTGCAATTTTATCTGCTGAATTTTCAATTTCTAACCCGGTAAGATTTTCTTTCATCTTAATCCTTCTTTGTTCATCGTGAACAAGCTTAATAACCTCCTCGCCTAGTTTTTCCAAGGCGTCTTCATCTTTCACCAAAACGGCTGCATTATGATTCACCAATGAAATAGCATTTTTTGTTTGGTGGTCTTCTGCTGCCGATGGCAATGGTATAAGAATGGAAGGCTTATTCACGATGGCAATTTCTGAAACGGCAATAGCGCCAGCCCTTGAGACAATAACATCAGCCGCAGCATAAGCAAAATCCATTACCTGGATAAACTCATAGGCTTCAATATTCTTCTCACGATATGGTTCAACAGCTTCATTGGCCGTATCGACATAAAACCTACCTGTTTGCCAGATCAGTTGGATATTGTTTTCTGCAAATAATGGCAAATTTTTATGTATGCTTTTGTTGATTGAAAGCGCACCTTGGCTCCCACCAATAACCAGTACAACTTTTTTATCTTGACATAAACCAAAATATTCCAATCCTTTTTCGCGCTTTCCTTCCGTGTCTTGTATTTCTTGCCTAACAGGATTGCCTGTAAGATAGATCTTTTCTTTAGCAAAATATTTTTCCATGCCTGCATAAGCCACACAAATTTTATCCACTCTTTTGCCAAGCAACCTGTTAGTGAGTCCTGGGTATGAATTTTGTTCTTGTATGATAGCCGGTATTTTGCGTTTTGTAGCTACCCTCAAAACTGGACCGCTTGCATAACCGCCAACACCAACCACTACATCTGGGTTGTATTTTTTTATGATTTTACGTGCTTTAATAAGGCTTCCAATAAGCTTAAAAGGAACAAGTAAGTTTTTCCAAGTGATTCTTCTCTGTAGTCCTGCTATGTTTAATCCAATGATCTTGTACCCGGCATCTGGGACTTTTTCCATCTCCATGCGGCCTTTGGCGCCCACGAAAAGAATATTAATATGCTTTACGCGGTTTTTTAGTGCATTGGCTATAGCAATTGCAGGAAAAACATGCCCACCTGTGCCACCACCGCTAATGACCACCCTTATGATATGATTTTCGTTATTATTCTGCATATTCATAAACCTCCTCTTCTTCTTCTTTTTCTGTTACACGACTAACACTAAGTATAATACCAACGGCAAGGCTGGTGAACCATATGGAGGTGCCACCCATGCTAATAAGAGGCAAAGGTTGCCCTGTAACCGGTATTAGGTTAACAGCAACAGCCATATTAATTAATGCCTGGAATACAAGGCTCAAACATGCACCAATGGTTAGGAATGCGCTAAAAGTGCCGGGGCACTTGGTAACAATACGTATTCCCCTATATAGCAAGATCAAGTAAAGCAAGACAATAATGACGCCTCCTATTAGCCCGTATTCTTCAACGATAATGGCAAAAATAAAATCGGAATATGGATGTGGGATAAAGTTTTTTTGTGTGCTATTACCGGGTAATTTGCCAAAGAAACCGCCTGTGGCAATAGCAATTTTGGCTTGTTCAACCTGGTAATTCCCTTCACTGTCTTCATCCATATAGCTTTCTACACGGTTTTTCCAAGTCCCTAGCCTGCCTTGCTCCTCGGAATTTTGAAGAATAATAACAAAAATTGAAAGGAATAATAAGGCTATTCCTGCAAAAGCCGCGAGATATTTGAAGTTGACTCTACCTATAAAAAGCATGATAAAGCACGTAACAAAGAGCACTATAGCCGTTGAAAAGTCGGCAGGAAGAATTAAGGCACATACAACCAAGATAGGCAGCATGATAGGAGCAAAGGCAGATTTGAAATCTTTAATAAGCTCCTGTTTCTTAGCTAATAGTCTTGCTGTATACATGATCAACGCCAATTTAGCCAAATCAGAACTCTGGAACGTTAAGTTTATAACTGGCAAAGTGAGCCACCTACGCGCTTCATTGATATTTGTACCTGAGAATAAGGTAATCAAAAGCAAAGGTATACTAATAAATAAGGCAATTTGGGAGATTCTTGAGTAATAAGTATACTTCACCATATGTGCCAAATACATCAACGTAAATCCAAAAACCAAGATAATGAAATGTTTTAAAAGGTAATACTCGGTATTGCCTTGCCTGTATTTAAAAGCAAGGGTTCCCGTTGAGCTGTAAACCGCCAATATTGAAAATACTGACAAGAAGATTACCACAACCCAAATTACTTTATCACCTTTTATAATATTTGATAACCTCATCTGTTTACAATTTTTTTACTATGTCTTGATTTGGCACTCATTTTTATTATGTTTCTTATAGTTCTCAATAATTATCCCAGGTATAGCCTGTTATTTAAAGATCTTTTGCTTTTTGTTTGAACTGATTTCCCCTGTCCACATAGTTATCAAAAAGGTCGAAGCTCGCACATGCAGGCGAAAGCAAAGCTACATAACCAGGATGGCCTAAGTAATAAGCCGATTTAACGGCATCCTCCATGTTATCAGTATCCACGATTACTTCCACTGTTTCAGAAAAAGCTTCTATTAGCCTTTTATTATCTTTTCCTAAGCATACTATGGCTTTCACTTTTTTTTCTACAATATCTTTTAAGATGTTGTAGTCGTTGCCTTTGTCAATTCCACCGGCAATCCAAATAACCGGCTTTTGCATGCTCTCCAAGGCATACCAAGTAGCATTTACATTGGTAGCCTTAGAGTCATTAATAAATTCTATACCGTGTACATTGGTTACATACTCTAAACGATGTTCCACGTTTTGGAAATCGGAAAGGCTTTTCTTTAAGATATCCTTTTTGATATCAAGAATCCGTGAAGCCACGCTGGCTGCCATGGAATTGTAAATATTATGCTTACCTTGTAATGCCAATTCGTTTATATTCATTGTAAATGTTTTATCATTAGTTTTTATTATCATTTTGTTGTTATCAATATATGCTCCTTGCTCAAATTGTTTATGCAATGAAAAAGGGTGTTTTTTTGCTGCAACATTACGTTTTTGAATTTCTTTAGCAACAACCTGGTCGTCATTACAATAAATAAAATGATCGACGGGTTGTTGGTTTTGCAATATCCTGAATTTTGAAGCCGTATATTTTTCAAAACTTCCATCGTACCTGTCCAAATGGTCGGGTGTAATGTTTGTTAAGATGGCAATGTCAGCCTTGAAATTGAACATGGTATCCAGTTGAAAACTGCTGATCTCCAGCACATAGATATCGAATTCGTTTTCGGCTACACGCCAAGCAAAACTATCTCCAACATTACCTGCCAATCCAACATTAAGCCCTGCATTTTTTAGTATGTGATATGTAAGCAGGGTAGTTGTTGTTTTACCATTACTTCCTGTAATACATATCATTTTAGCGTTGGTGTATCTCCCGGCAAATTCGATCTCAGAGATTACTCTTTTCCCCATCTTTTTAAATTTCTCAACAATAGGGATATTCTCCGGGATACCAGGGCTTTTTATCATTTCTCCGGCACTCATTACCAACTCGTCAGTATGCTTCCCTTCTTCATAGTCTATATCAAAATTTGAAAGAACGTTTTTATATTTTGGGCTGATCTTATCATAATCGGATACAAATACTTCAAAACCCTTCTTTTTTGCGAGGATGGCAGCACCTGTACCGCTTTCTCCCGCACCGATTATGACCAGCTTTTTTTTCATCAGTTTTTTTAAAGAACTAACGTAATTTAAGTGTTACAATCGTTATAACAGCCAACAAAATCCCAACAATCACAAACCTTTGAACGATCTTTGATTCATGATATCCTTTTTTTTGATAATGGTGATGCAAGGGCGACATTTTAAAAATCCTCCTTCCTTCGCCATAGCGTTTTTTCGTGTATTTAAAATAACTTACCTGCATGATTACCGAAAGGCTCTCCATAAGGAAGATGCCACATAAAACAGGGATCAATAACTCTTTCCTGATGGTGATAGCAAAAACAGCAATTATCCCACCAATAGAAAGGCTTCCGGTGTCGCCCATAAAAACTTGTGCAGGATAGGAGTTGTACCATAAAAAACCAATACATGCCCCCATAAAAGCGCTCACAAATATTGTAAGTTCGCCAATATTAGGTATATACATTATATTCAGGTAATCAGCAAAAATGGTGTTACCAGAAACATAGGCCAGCACTCCAAGCGTGGCCCCGATAACAGCCGAGGTGCCTGTTGCCAGCCCATCTAACCCATCGGTCATATTGGCCCCGTTTGACACAGCAGTAATTATGAGGATAACAATAGGAATATAAATCAAGAATGACCACTTTTTATAATCTTTTCCAAGCCATTTCAATAGCACAGCATAATCAAACTCGTTATTTTTAACAAAAGGAATGGTAGTTTTAGTTGATTTCACTTCTTTAGAAAACTCAGGAGTGTTTCTGCTATATTTGCCAGGGCTTACATCGGTTTGTGCCATAATATTTACCCCAGACTGTTTCACCTTTTCTTTTATCACTACGTTTTCATTAAAATATAATGTCACTGCCACAATAACTCCTAAGATGATCTGGCCTAATACTTTAAATTTGCCTGCTAACCCTTTTTTATTCTTTTTATATACCTTAATATAATCATCGATAAAACCAATAAGGCCTAACCAAATAGTAGAAAGAATCATTAAGATAATATATACATTGGATAGTTTTGCAAACAACAATACAGGTACAAGAATAGAAGCCAAAATAATCAATCCTCCCATAGTAGGTGTTCCTTGTTTTTGCATTTGTCCTTCAAGGCCAAGGTTCCTGATGGTCTCGCCTACTTGTTTTTTTTGAAGCAAGCGGATAATGCTTTTTCCAAATACCATGGAAATTAACAAAGAAAATATAATAGCCATTGCCGCCCTGAACGAGATATATTGGAACACCCCTGCCCCGGGAAAATCATATTGCACATCAAGATATTCAAAAAAGTAATAAAGCATTGACTTTTAATTATTTGCTATTAATAACTGGTTTAATATTTCCTTATCATCAAAATGATGCTTCACGTTGTTAATTTCTTGGTATGTTTCATGGCCTTTTCCTGCTACCAAAATAATATCATCTTTTTTTGCCAAGGCCACGGCAGTTTTTATTGCTTCCTTTCTATTTACGATTTCTAGGACTTTTTTCAACATCACCGGGTCAAGGCCTTTTTTCATGTCTTTAATAATCTCTTCCGGGTCTTCTGACCTCGGGTTGTCTGATGTTAATATTACCCTATTGCTCATTTTGCAAGCAATAGCTGCCATTTTTGGCCTTTTTTCTTTGTCCCTGTCGCCGCCACATCCTACTACGGTGATTACAGATTCATTACCTTTCCTGAAGCCGGATATGGTGTTTAGTACATTGGTGAGGGCGTCTGGTGTGTGGGCGTAATCAACAATTCCCATCACGTTGTTATTATTCTTAACATACTCAAACCTGCCTTCAACAGAAGACATCTCAGAAAGTTTTTTTATCACTTCTTCTTTATTTGCATCAAGCAGCACTGCTGCTCCATAAACAGCAAGAAGATTGTATGCATTGAATTTTCCCACAAACCTGAAATGGGCCTCAACCCCGTCAAATATCATATGTAATCCATCAATGCTGTTTTCTAAGATTTTTGCTTTAAAATCGGCTACATTATGTAAAGCATAGTATATTTTTGTAGCATTGCAGTTTTGCAGCATTATCTTGCCATTCTTGTCATCACAGTTAGACAAGGCAAAAGAGCCTGCCGGCAGATGGTCAAAAAACCTTTTTTTCGCATATAAGTAATCTTGGAAAGTAATATGGTAATCAAGATGATCGTGGGTAAGATTCGTGAATATTCCACCGGCAAAGGCCATTCCCTCAATCCTGTCTTGCTTTATGGCATGAGAGCTAACCTCCATAAAGCAATAGTCACAACCGGCGTTTACCATATCGTGCAATAAGCGATTCAATTGTATAGGTTCTGGAGTTGTATATTGCGAAGGAAGTTCATTTTTATGGATCATATTTTTCACAGTAGAAAGCAACCCGGCTTTATAACCAAGCGCTTCAAACAACCTGTAAAGCAAGGTGGCTGTTGTGGTTTTGCCGTTAGTTCCAGTAAGGCCAATAACTTTCAGTTTTGTTGACGGTTTTTGGAAAAAATTGGATGCGATAACACCCAACGACCGGCTACTGTTTTCTACTTTTACAAATACAACGTTACCGGGCATTTCACAGGGATAATCCTCGCAAACAACAGCAATAGCGCCTTTTTCAATAGCTTGTGGGATGTATTTATGCCCGTCAACGGTTAGTCCTTTGATGGCTATAAATAAATCTCCACTTTCCACATGGCCTGAATGAGCATTGATATTTTCAACTACAACATCCAGTGACCCACGTGAATCAACATAATGAATGCTTTCCAATATGTCAATTAGTTTTTTCAATCTTGCTCCCCCAGTTTTTCAGCCATTGCTATTATTGTTGTTTTAAAATTCTTTTTCTCGTCCATTTCGCAGAGGAACTCTTCCAAGATATCGATTTCTTCTTTAAACTTGCTTTTGATAGTTTTAATCGATTCTTTATCTCTTTCCCTATCTACTATTATCTCTGTGATACCAGGAATATATCTTAGAAATATTTTTTCAAGTATAGAGCGTCTACCGGGGTCATTATCAGCAACAATATCCAGGATAACTCCAACATCCCTGTGGGCAATGCACCTTAATTGTTCACCTACTAATGGTTCCAGGTTCCTGGTATACCTATCTTGGTTCACTTTATTTTTTACTTTATTCACTATAATATGATAGAATTTTTTTTCCATAAATTATTTATTAAGCGCCGTTAGAGAGCTTCAGCCAAATTTCCTGGCCATTCTTGATTGTACTGCCTGCTCTTAACGATTGTTCTACAACTGACCCCCTGCCGGTAACATGCACTTTTAAGCCGCGATTTTCAAGGATATATATTGCACTTTTGGCTTTCATACCCTTTACATTAGGTACTTTAGAGTTAATTTTTACCGATTTGGCTTTCAGTTTTACAATATTTTTCTCGGAATTATCCGCAACAGCCCATTTGGCATCCGGGTTATCCGATTGATATTTATAATTTAATTCTTTTAATATGGTTTTTAATTCTTCTTTTTCGCCGAAAATATTGCCTGGCAGTATGGCCAACTTGTTTTCATGGGCGTTTTTTACATGGATATCTAACTGTGTTGCATAGACTTTGTCAGCAATTTCCCTAAAAACAGGCGCTGCAACGGTACTACCATAATACCCGCCTTTTTGAGGCTTGTTTATAACCACGATGCCTGAGTATTGTGGATTGTCGGCAGGGAAATATCCAACAAAAGAAGCATTGTATTGCATTTTGGCATTACTGCCATAGCCATATTTTTGCTGTGCGATTTGAGCTGTACCAGTTTTCCCGGCAATATTGTAAAGGTTGCTCTTTATGCCTTCTGCCGTGCCTTTTTCAACAACACCTTTAAGCAATTCTTGCATGGTCTTTAGTGTAGAAGGCTTACAAATTGCATGATTAATAACGCGTGTTTGGAATTTTTTGATTGTACTTCCTGTTTTGCGAATTTCTTTCACGAACATTGGGCTAATCATTTTTCCATCATTGGCAATGGCATTATAGAAAGCCAGTATCTGCATGGGGGTTAATGCAACTTCATAACCAATAGCCATCCATGGAAGTGAAACTTTAGACCAGGATTTGTTTTTGGTATGTTTAATCCTTGGCTTACCTTCGCCTCTTATTTCTAAGCCAAGAGGTTGGTGCAAATTCATTTCATATAGCTTGTCAATAAATTTCTGGGGATTGTTTTTATAATATTTGTAAATAATTTTAGATATACCCACATTAGAAGAAACTTCAAAAGCCCTTCTTACGGTGATGGTTCCCCAACCGCCATAGTGTGAATCTTCCATCAGTTGATTTGCAAAACGCAACCTGCCGTTACCAGTATTCACAATATCATCCGTATCAATATGACCATGATCAAAGGCAGAAATCATAGAGGCCAATTTAAATGTAGACCCTGGTTCCATGGCTTCGCCTATAGCATAATTATATTCTTCCACATAAACATTATGCACATTTTTCTTTAGGTTTGCTATGGCTTTAACATGGCCTGTTTTTACTTCCATGATTACAGCACAACCGTGATCGGCGTCATGTTGCATCAACCTTTTGAGTAGCGCATTTTCTACAACATCCTGCAAATCCATATCAATGGTGGTAATGATATTGTTTCCATTTTGCGGTTCAATCTCGTTCCTGTCATTTACTGGCATCCACGAATCACCAGAGATTTTTTTCATAAGCCTTTTGCCGCCAACACCACTTAACACATCACTGTAAGCGCCTTCCAGCCCTACGTAATATTCACCCTGCCTTTCAAAACCAATAGTCCTGGATGCAATGTATTTAAATGGTTTATATCTCTTTGATTTTTGTTCAATGATCATTCCACCGCCATAGCGGCCAAGCCTGAAAAGTGGGAAAGTTTTTAATTGCTCAACTTCATGATAGGTGATATTGGGTTTAATAAGGTAATAATGCTTATTGCTTTTTCTTGCGTAAATAAGCCTTTGTTTGTATTCTTCTTTGGAATAGTTCTTAAAAAGCCTGGAGAGCAAGAAAGCCAGCGAGTCCACTTTTTCGTAGAAATACTTGTCAGAAACAATTTTAGGTGAAGCATCCATTCTAGCTTCAAAAATGGGGAGTGAAGTAGCCATAAGTCGTCCTTTGCTATCGCAAATATCTCCCCTAATGGCCTTAATATCCATATATTTCATGGTCTGGTCTTTAGCCCTCTCTCTCCATTGCTCTCCTTCAAATACCTGGATGTAAAAAACCTGGCCTATAATTAAAAAACCTACGATTAAGAATAGTAGGTAAACCAAGTAAACTCTCCACAATATGTCTCCTTTAACGTTTTTCAATTCCTTATATAATGTTTTATTCGTTAGAAATTTTTTTTTCTACAACAATAACCTCGGGTGGCACTACCGATTCTTTTAGTCCGGTATTTTCAAGTCTTCGTGCAACCTCCGACTGCTTACTCCTGTACATCAATTCAGATTTTAATGAAATATGCTCTGACCTTAATTCCTTAATCTCCGCTTTCATGATCTCTATTTCCCTAAAAGTTTTTTGTGCTATATAACTATTGGCAATATAAATAATAGCCAAAAACGTAAGAAAAAAAATGAATGGCATGAATCTTACAACGTTTTCCCAAGTAAGTATACTTCCATCAAGAAAGCTCCTTACATACCTTCCCGTCTTGTTTTCTTTCAACGGCCTTGACTGTTCTTCTTCTTGTTGGTTTTCTTTGAATTGATTCATTTGCATTTTTATATATAGCTCATTTTTTTTCTGCAATTCTTAATTTAGCACTTCTTGCCCTATTGTTTCTTTTAATCTCCTCTTCACTGGGCAAAACAGGTTTCTTGGTAATGACTTTGAAGGGCGTTAAAGGATTTCCATAAAAATCTTTTTCTATATTCCCTTCAAAATTCCCGCTCTTAAAGAAGTTTTTAACGATCCTATCTTCCAAAGAATGATAAGATATCACAACGATTCTACCTCCTTTAGCAAGCACCTGAATAGACTGCTTCAATAATTCCTTTAATGCTTCTAATTCTCCATTCACCTCAATTCTTAGCGCTTGGAATATTTGTGCCAGGTACTGGTTTTCTTTTTTCTTATTAATAGCTTTTTCCAAAGCACTTTTCAGCTCAATTGTTGTAGTAATCTCTTGCTGTTTCCTATAGCTTCCTATCAATTTAGCTGCAAACCCGGCATTATGAACTTCTCCATAGAGTGAAAACATCTTTTTCAATTTATCTTCACTGTAATTGTTAATGACTTCATGGGCATCTATGGGGGCATTTTTGTCCATTCTCAGGTCTAATTTTGCTTCTTCTCTAAAAGAAAATCCCCTGGTGGTACTATCAAACTGGTGTGAGGATACGCCTAAATCCGCCAGGATACCATCAACCGGTAAGGCTTTATAGAATTGCAAATAATTCTTCATAAAAGAAAAATTACTTTGTATTAATGTAAGCCTTTCATCGTTAATTTTGTTTGCAACGGCATCAGCATCTTGGTCAAATGCAAAAAGGCGTGCATCTTCATCCAAATTTTTGAGTATTTCTTTTGAATGGCCACCACCGCCATAAGTAACATCCACATAGATGCCGCCTGGTTTTTTTACCAGTCCGTCAACGCTTTTATGTAAAAGAACGGGATCATGATACATCATCACCATCGGTTTTTGTGCCCATTACTTCTTCGGCAAGCTCGGCAAAATCATCTGGTTCTTCAGTCATCATGCTTTGATAAGCATCTTTTGCCCATACCTCAATCCTGTTAGAAAAAGCAAAAAGAACAAGTTCTTTGTCAATTTCTGCGTATTCCAATAGTTTTTTCGGTAACAGAATCCTATTATTACCATCTATATTGAGTTCTGTGGCACCCCTGAAGAAGTAGCGCACAAAGTTCCTGTTTTTCTTATTGTAAAGATTAAGCTTATTGATCTCCTTGGTAATGGTTTCCCATTCATTTTTGGGATAGAGCACCAGGCACTTTTCAAAACCCCTGTTAATGACAAACTTATTGCAAGCCTCCTCTGAAATTTGTTTTTTCAGGGCAGAAGGAAGTAAAATTCTTCCCTTAGCATCCAGCTTACATTCAAATTCTCCTATTAAATTTGTCACGGGTTTTCCCATTTTTTGTTTTACGGGTGTAAATATAATACATTTTCTACCACTTTCTACCACTTTTTACCACAATGTTAATAACTTTTTAGCATTGTAGAGAGTGGAGTGTGAAAGAAAAATCCTTCAAAATACTCACTAACAAGGGTATGCAGAGATTTGTTAACCAGTTTAAAACCATTAAAAATTATTTATTTTTTTTTGTTTAAATGTTAATAATTTTGTTTAGAAGGAAGAATTTATATTTTTACCTAAAAATTTATCACTAATTTTGTAAAAATCTTAATCGTTTTCAACCAATATGAAAGAAGAAAGCAAGTTAGAAGAGCAAGCAATAAAAAAAGAAAACAAAGCCGGGATAGGAAAAAACTTCATAGACCTCGACAGTGTTTTGAAGGAAAAGAATCCCAGGCTTTTAAAGATATTACCGGGATTTTTGATACGTTATTTAAAAAAGATCGTACACCAAGATGACCTCAACAGGGCTTTGTATAAGTTTAGGGATAAAATGGAAGTAGATTTTACTGATGCCATCCTTTTTGAAGATTTTGGATTAAACCTTAGTGTAATAGGAATGGAACATATGCCAGAAAAACGTTTTATTATGGCAGCTAACCACCCTCTAGGAGGGCTTGATGGAATGGCATTGATAAGTATTATTGGCAGGAAAAACAGGGATGTTATTGTGCCTTCTAATGACCTATTAATGAATGTTCCTCACCTATGTAATTTATTTATCCCTGTGAACAAACACGGCAGCAATTATCAGAATTTTAAAACTTTTGACAAAGCCTTTGCTACAGATAAACCTTCTATGTATTTCCCTGCCGGCCTTTGCTCTAGGAAGAAAAAAGGCAAGATCATAGACTTGGAATGGAAAAAAACCTTTGTAAAAATGGCCAAAAAGCACCAAAGAGATATTCTCCCTACTTTTGTTAGCGGCCGCAACTCCAATTTCTTTTATAATCTTGCCAACCTTAGAAAATTTCTTGGAATTAAAGTAAATATTGAAATGCTGTACCTTGTGAATGAGATGTATAAGTTTACAGAAAAAAATAAGAAGCTTGAGATAACTATTGGGAAACCAATACCTTGGCAAGTGTTAGACACCCGGTATACAGACAAACAATGGGCTTACAAAATAAAAAAACATGTTTACGCTTTGGAAAAAAATAAAGGCCTGAAGTTTGACCCTGGCATTTAGCTTTTTACAATTTTCATGAGAAGTTTTAACAATGATCTTTCAAAAAAAATTGAATTAAAAAATAAAAATACATTAAATTAGCAATTCTTTTTAAATGCTTAATCGTTAAACAAGACCATTATGCAAGAGATTATACCTGCTGTTGACAAGGTTTTGCTTGAGAAAGAACTGAACAAGGATACTTTTATTCGAAAAACCAATTATGGTAACAATGAGATCTATATTGTTACACATCATGATTCGCCAAATGTAATGCGTGAAATTGGTAGGCTACGTGAAGTTACTTTTCGTGCCGCCGGTGGTGGAACAGGAAAAGACGTGGATATAGATAAATATGATATTGCCGGTAATCCTTACAAACAAATGTTGGTATGGGACCCAAGAGAAAAAGAAATTATCGGGGCCTATCGTTTTATCTGTTGTAAAGAAGCTGATAAAAATGAAGAAGGCGCATATCTGCTTGCTACCAGGGGATTATTTGAATTCTCCAACGATTTCATCCAAAACTATCTTCCCTACACAATTGAACTGGGACGCTCATGGGTGCAGCCAAAATATCAACCTGCAAAAGACAGCAGGAAAGGACTCTTTGCCCTTGATAATATTTGGGATGGTCTTGGAGCTATTGTTAAAGATAATCCAGGAATGAAATATCTTTTCGGGAAAGTTACTATGTATCAAAAATACAACAGGGAAGCAAGAAATACCCTGCTCTATTTTATGCACAGGTTTTTCCCTGACCCCGATAATCTCGTTTACCCGGTTAATCCATTAGAGATCAACATGGATAAAGAAAAAATGGATAAAATATTTACAGGAAAAGATTACCAAGAAAACTACAAAACATTGGTTAGAACCATTAGAAGCTATGGAGAGAACATACCACCACTAATCAATATTTATATGGGGATTTCGCCTTCTATGCGAACGTTTGGAACTGTAATAAACCCTTATTTTGGCGATGTTGAAGAAACCGGCATCATGGTTACTATTGCAGATATTTACGATACAAAGAAAAACAGGCATATTAATACTTATAAAAAATAAATTATGGAAATTACTGATGCACATTTTGTGATCAGTAGCGTCGATTATAAAGATTGCCCTAAACCGGCACATCCTGAATATGCATTTATTGGCAGGTCAAACGTGGGTAAATCCTCACTTATCAATATGCTCATGGGGAGAAAAAAACTTGCCAAAACATCTTCAACACCGGGAAAAACTCAAATGATTAATCATTTTTTTGTTAATCATTCGTTTTACATTGCTGACCTTCCGGGATTGGGTTATGCCAAGACATCTAAAAAAAACAGGAAAGAATGGTCAAGAATGATAAGAGATTACTTGCAATACAGGCAAAACCTCTTGAATACTTTTGTCTTGGTGGATTCTAGGATTCCTCCACAAGCCATTGACCTCGATTTTACCAAGTGGTTGGGAATAAATCAAATCCCTTTTATGATACTTTTTACAAAAACCGATAAACAAAAACCCAATCAACTTAAAAAGAATATTCAAGCATTTAAAAACCAATTCCTAAAAGATTGGGAAGAAATGCCTATGAACATACTTACTTCTTCCATTACCAAGGAAGGTAGAGACATTATCTTGGATTATATTGAAGAAACCAATAAACTTTTCAAAAGCTATTAACAGAATAAGCATTGGTAATTGCGGACATTCATAACAATCCTCAGTAAACCATTAAAATTTAAAGCATTATCAAAAAACCTTGAAAATATGAAAGCTAAAGAATTGATCATTAAAAAGCTTGGAAAGTGCAAATACCCTTCACCATTAAATTTATCAAAGGTTAAGGATGACGGGATTTATGATTATATTACCGAAAAAGACCGTATTTTGTTTGATGACAGCCTCGCGGGCTTTGAAAATTACAAGAAAACCGGTGAAACGCCATTAAGTTTTGAAAAAGCAGGCCCCAGGGAAAAGCTTTATTTTAATCCCTCCGAGATCAATGCAGCTATAGTTACATGCGGCGGCCTATGCCCCGGTATTAATGATGTGATACGCAGTTTAGTTATGGAATTGCATCATAGGTACAACATCAACAAGATATTTGGAGCCCAATATGGCTATTGGGGGCTCGTTCCGGGAAATGAATACCCGCTTGTTGAATTAACCACCGATTATGTGAGCGATATACACCTTTTTGGCGGCTCAAAACTTGGTTCTTCTAGGGGAAAGCAAAGTGTGGAAAAAATGGTGGAGACTTTGGTAGGCAATAATATTAGGATTTTATTCACCATTGGAGGCGATGGAACATTAAAAGGTGCCCATGCCATCCATAAAGAAATAGAAAAGAGGGGCTTGGATATTTCTGTGGCTGCTGTTCCAAAAACCATTGATAATGATGTAAGCTATATAGAAAAATCTTTTGGTTTTGAAACGGCTTTCACTATTGCCACAGAGGTAATAAGAGGCGCCCACAACGAAGCTAAAGGCGCTTATAATGGCATTGCTATTGTAAAACTCATGGGGCGTGATTCGGGGTTTATATCTGCACATGCCGCGGTAGCCATGCCTGAAGTAAACTTTGTACTTATACCCGAGATGCATTTTGATCTTTACGGGAAAAATGGTTTTTTGGAAGCTCTAAAAAAGCGGCTAGACGATAGGCATCATGCAGTTGTTGTTGTATCTGAAGGAGCCGGGCAATACCTTTTTGATGATAAAGAAAAGATTATCGATGAATCGGGAAACGTGGCTCATAAAGATATTGGGCTATTATTAAAGCATAAAGTGAATGAATATTTCGAGAAACTGGATTATAACTTCACCATTAAATACATAGATCCCAGCTATACGATAAGGAGTGCACCTGCTACGGCTAATGACAGCATGTTTTGTAGTTTATTGGCGCAAAATACCGTTCATGGCGCTATGGCAGGAAAAACTGATTTTGTGACTGGTACATGGCACAGCAACTATATTTATCTTCCTATTCCAATAGTAGTTGAAAAACGCAAAAAAATTGACCTGGAAAGCGCTGATTGGTGGTATGTTTTAGAAACAACCGGCCAACCTATGAGTATGAGGAATAATGCGGTGTAACTGGGTCTTGCAATAATTTAAATTTTATAATTAACTGGTAGATCCAAATTCTTATTACCAGTTTACCAAAAACAAACGAAATCAAATGGATACCAAAATAAACTGGCAGTTCACTTTCGGGCAGATGCACGAATAAAACTAAAAGATTTTATCCGCCATTCGATGTTTGACATGACACTAATATTCATTAAGTTAACAGGATTTTTTAACTTTGAACAAAAATCTAAAATAAACATGGCTTCTATCCTATACTTGTTTTTACTTACTTGCTGTAATTTGCCTGGGCATGTAAAAAATATACCTAATCAACTTATAGGAAAAGACATTATTGTTTTTGCAGAAGGTAGTACATTATACAAGACTAACAACAACATAAATGACAGTTTAATTAACCAAAAAACCTTGCTAATAGGCAAAATTCACGATACCGGGGCTTTAAACTTATTTTATGTTTATGAATTCAATGCCGATGAAATATTGGCAAAAAGATTCTTCTTGGATAGCAGGGTTTACAAAAACAAATATTCTTCCACATGGGCAAAACTTGAAGGATATTATACCAAAACAGGAAAATATAAAATTGGCTTAGCCGTTGAAAAGATGCATAAAATACAAGGAATAGATAAAATTACAGGTGAAGCGATCTCAAGGTCAAAAAAATGGATGAGAAAAAATAGGACAAACATCGACCTTAATCAATACAAAAACACCAAACGGTTTCAAAAAGCTTTTTTAGAATTCAAAAACAAAAACCTAAACCATTTACCTTTTGAGCCTGGTAGTTCAATAACCTTTATTGATTTCGACAGAAAATACATGGGTGTGAATTGTGGCAAATATATCTTAAGAGAAACAGCACAAAGAAAAGATAATTTATGCATCCATGCAATATATGATTATGAAGACAACACTTTACAAAAAATCTTCGTTCAAAATACAGGTAGTTTCTTAGAATAATTATTTTTTAAACGAGCATAATCCATAATTCTATAACCTATACTTTTGTTAAAAAAACCTTTTTTATACTTTTGTTAAAAAAAACGAATGAAAGAATATAAACACCTCTTTTTTGATTTAGATAGAACGATATGGGATTTTGAAACAAGCTCCAGTAAAGCTATAGAAAACCTTTTTCAAAAATATAATATTCCTGGGAAGGCCGATGTAAAGTTCGAAACCTTTTTAAAAAAATACCGTGAAATCAATTCAATGTTATGGGACCTTTACCGTAAAGATGAAATCAAAAGGGAATTTCTCAACTTAGAACGCTTTAGGCTTACTTTAAAAGCGTTTGGTATTGATGATGCCCTGTTAGCTGGCGATTTTGCAAATGATTATGTATCAACCCCGCCTGACAAACCTTACTTGTTTGATGGTGCCATTGAAATGCTTGACGCCCTTAAACCACATTATTCAATGCACATTGTAACCAATGGTTTTGACGAGGTGCAAAGAAATAAGCTCCGTTTTTCAGATTTGGAGCATTATTTTATAACGGTTGTAACTTCAGAAGAAGCAGGTTCAAAAAAACCTTCACCGGGAATTTTTAGGTATGCCCTTGAAAAAGCACATGCCAGGCCGGAAGAAAGCATCATGATAGGTGATGATTACAAAGTGGATATTTTAGGAGCCAAGGAAGTTGGTATTGATCAAGTTTATTGTAACTATACAGGTCAGCCGAATAAAAACGGGGTTACACATGAAGTTGATTCATTACATAAACTAAAGGATATCTTTTTATCCAAGTGATCAATGGCTACGCTTTTCAAAAAAGACCGGCAATATTACAAATTTTGCCTTTATGGTTTCCTGAAAAATCAAAGGTTTTTTGAACCATTTTTCATATTATTCTTTCTGCAAGCAGGATTAGATTTCCTCCTAATAGGTATCTTATATTCAATACGAGAAATTGCTGTTAACATTCTTGAGATACCATCAGGCATCGTGGCCGACTCGGTAGGAAGGAAAAAATCTATGATATTTTCTTTTGCTTCATATATTATCTCGTTCCTTGTATTCTTTTTTGCTAGTAGTTTTTGGCTTTTTGTTATAGCCATGTTACTGTTTTCTTTTGGTGATGCCTTTAGGACAGGCACTCACAAAGCCATGATATTCAGTTATGTTCACCTAAAAGGATGGAATAAGTACAAAGCCCATTATTACGGGCATACACGCTCTTGCTCCCAATTTGGGTCCGCTGTTTCATCCATATTGGCAGCCGTAATCGTTATTTATACAAAATCGTATAACTATATTTTCCTTTTTGCCATAATTCCCTATTTCTTTGACTTATTGTTAATGACAACCTACCCCGACGAGATAGATGGAGAAAAACAAAAACTACATGTCAAAGAAATACGTCTTGTATTCCTTCAGCACCTAAAAACGTTTATTTACTCTTTAAAAAACGCCAATATATGGAGGTCAACGGCCAACCTTTCTATTTTTGGAGGATATTACAAAGCCGTTAAAGACTATGTGCAACCGGTAATTCAAACATTTGCCTTATCCATACCATTATTTTTAGGATTGGGAAATAAGCAACGGGTGGCTTTAATGGTAGGCATTGTTTATGCTTTAATATATTTGCTTACAACACTGGCCTCGCGCAATTCGGGGAAAATTTCTGAAAAATTCATAAATCATGAAAAACCTCTAAATTTTAGCTTGTTCATTGGTTTTACTGCAGGCGTATTATCCGGATTATTTTTCAATGTAGAAATTTTTTGGGTTGTAATATTCCTTTTTGTATTGATCTTTTTGGTAGAAAACATACGAAAACCCATAGGTTTAGCTTATTACACGGAAATCCTGGACAAAAAGATATATGCTACAGCTTTGTCTTTTGAAGCACAATTCAGAACCTTAATAACGGCTGTATTAGCGCCATTATTGGGTTTTTTTGCTGATCTTTGGGGTGTTGGATATGCTCTTGGAATTATATCAGGATTAATGATAATGCTATTGCCATTGGTAAGCTTAAAAAGCACTAAAAATGAATAAAAAATCATGTTGGGGTACAATCTTCAAAATTCTATATGACAGGATTGAATATTCTACGATGTTTGGCAAAAAAGTCGTACAACTTATCTCTTATAGGTTTTGGTACAATAATAAAAAAATAAAGCAAAGGCCACAAACCCTTCATTTTCCTCATTATATTCAAAATAGCTGTAGAACGTTTATAAACCTTTCCTTGATGTATTAATAGCAGAGACCTGTCATAGTTTGCTGCAATTCCGTACCTCAATTTCAATGCTTTTGCTTTTATCGAGTATATAGATTCTATTTCAAAAAGATGCTTTTTTTCTTTTCTCACGATAAATGCAGCGCTCTTGCTACAGACGGCGCATTTTTCATCTATCAAAACTGTGGACTTTGCGTGTGTTATCATTTTCGATAAATGTTTAATGGGATTATCTAGGCAAATTCATTAGATCACAAACTATTAATACTTTTGCCGGGTTTAATAGTATAACATTCAATACGATTTATGGTTTTAAACAAAAAAGAACGAATATTATTTATTCCTTTTGTAAAAGACTTTACCAACCCTATTGATATGATCAGCGACCTCCTTGTTGGAAATTTTATGATAAATGGAAATATCTGTTTTGTAGGGCATCATTAAATCATCTATATGATTCTCAATCTTAAATAAATCGCTTATATCTAAATTAGAACCTACCAATGTAATATCAATATCAGAGGCTCCATGGTAATTGCCTTTAGCCCTGGAACCATATATAATTGCCTTTTCTACCCCTGGAAATGAGGCAAAAACTTGCTTCATTTTTTCAATATATTCATCTTTTAAACCGTATTTCATGATGTTTATAAAGCAATTTTTGCTATTTGTCGCCATTTTTACCCTCCATAATTTTTTGGAATTGAAAAAAAGCTGGGTAGTAATCTTTAATTATTTTAATAAATATATCATTAGCCGTTTCTTCATTGTAAGTATGGGATGTCATATTGCGGCTTTTGATCATTTCCATCCATACTTCCCCATTTGTAATTAATTGCAATTGCAACGCTTCCCGTGTGGAATCCCTGGAACCAGAAACATTTGGGTTGCCCTGGTAAATTGCATAATCTCTCATAACATTCCAAGCTAGTTCATGCGTATATTCAAAACGTTGGATTAATCCTTCCTTAACTATATCATCAACAATATTTTCTAAAGCGCTTAAGTTAACCTCCTCACCTTCATTCTTTAACGCATCACGAACATGATTAACAGCATCAGTAAGTTTTTTAAAGGCTTTATTAAAATTACTAAACCTTTGTTGCCATCTTATTTCTTCATCAACCATTATATGAAAGTTTTGTTATATAAAAACTATTTTACCAATTTATTTGTGATAGCAAAATACAATATTATGAAGTTTTTATGAAAATGTAAGACTAATTAAATGAATTTTTATTTACATCAATCACCAAACTACATGCCACACTATATCAGTCCAAAAATGTACCCCCATGGCTGCTAACATTCCGAATTTTTTTGGAATGATATTGTTACCTCAAATAATAAACCAACAAAACTATGAAAATCAAACAAAAGGATCATCAAAAAAATCACAATGAACATAATAATCATGGATCGCACAATGGAGGCCACGATCATGGCAACGGGCATTCCGAGCACCATAAGCACATGATAAAAGATTTTAAAAAGCGATTTTGGATATCATTGGTATTAACCTTACCGGTTCTACTATTATCGCCAATGGTACAAAATCTTTTGCATTTCAGCTTATCTTTCCCCTATGATGGTTATTTACTTGCCGGCTTATCAACTATCATCTTCTTTTATGGAGGATGGCCATTTCTTAAAGGATTGGTTGATGAATTAAAAGAAAAACAACCGGGAATGATGACCCTTATTGCTGTGGCAATAACAGTTGCCTGGGCTTACAGCGTTTCAACAACCTTTGGGCTTGAAGGAAAAACCTTTTTCTGGGAGTTGGCTACCCTTATTGATGTTATGCTTCTAGGGCATTGGATAGAGATGAGATCCGTTTTGGGC
This sequence comes from uncultured Bacteroidales bacterium, assembly GCA_964544705.1. Taxonomy (GTDB): domain Bacteria; phylum Bacteroidota; class Bacteroidia; order Bacteroidales; family CAZJDA01; genus CAZJDA01. Next base: position 9,398 of record CAZJDA010000049.1, on the reverse strand, counting down.
GCTTCACAATCTTTACAAAAACTCGTGGAAATGATGCCTTCTGAAGCGCACCTGGTGAAAAACAGTGAAACAAAAGATGTTAAAATCAGTGAGTTGTCACAAGGTGATAAATTATTGGTACAACCTGGGGAAAAAATTCCCGTTGATGGTAAAATTATTGAAGGTAGCAGTTCGGTGAATGAATCCATGGTAACCGGCGAATCAAAACCGGTAACAAAAGCTAAGGATGACAAAGTAATTGGTGGTACCATAAACGGAAACGGTTCATTGACCGTTAAAGCGGAAGAAATTGGCGAAGAGGCTTATTTAAGTAAAGTGGTAAAAATGGTTAAAGAAGCCCAAGCGAAAAAATCAAAAACACAAAATATTGCCGATAGAATAGCGCTTTGGCTAACAATAATAGCGCTTACAGTAGGTATAGGTACTTTGGCAGCTTGGCTTTTATGGGGAAAACCGTTTGTTTTTGCATTGGAAAGAATGGCTAGCGTAATGGTGATAACATGCCCCCACGCTTTAGGTTTAGCTGTTCCATTGGTAGTTGCAATTTCTACCACCATAGCCGCAAAAAATGGACTGTTGATACGGAATAGAACTGCTTTTGAAAATTCAAGGAAAATTTCCCTGTTGGCTTTTGATAAAACCGGTACACTTACCAAAGGTAATTTTGGTGTAAAACGCGTTGTTGCCCTCAATAACAAATATGATGAAAAAGAGATTATTAAACTTGCCGGCGCCTTGGAATCAAAATCTGAACATCCCTTGGCTATTGGAATCATGGAAAAAGTAAAACAAGAAAAATTAGAATTGCCTAATGCAGAAAATTTCAATGCTATTACCGGCAAAGGGATAGAAGCAGATGTTGGCGACAAACACATAAAAGTAGTAAGCCCGGTATATCTAAAAGAACAAAATATAGAAGCTCCTAATGACCAAAATAGGAGCAACCAAGAAACCGTTGTTTATGTTCTGCAAGATAAGAATCCCATAGGATTTATTGCTATGGCTGATGAAATAAGAAACGATTCTTATGAAGCAGTACAAATATTAAAAAATGAAGGTATTAAAGTATACATGATGACGGGCGACAATGAACAAGTTGCTGAAAGTGTAAGTAATGAGCTTAATCTTGATGGGTATTTTGCCGGGATATTACCGGACAAAAAGCAAGAGAAGGTAAAAGAATTCCAAGAAAAAGGCGAATATGTGGCTATGACAGGCGATGGTATAAATGACGCACCTGCCCTTGCCACGGCAGATGTTGGAATTGCTGTTGGCTCAGGTACAGATATTGCCGCTGATACAGCAGATATTATCTTGGTGGAGAGCAATCCAAAAGATATAGTTTCTTTGTTGAACTTTGGGAAAAAGACCCACAAGAAAATGATCCAAAATTTTATTTGGGCTACAGCTTATAATGTTGTAGCAATCCCACTGGCGGCAGGAGTATTGTATTCGGCTGGTATATTGATAAATCCTGCTGTTGGAGCCCTTCTGATGAGTTTAAGTACGGTAATAGTGGCTATTAACGCACAATTGTTAAAATACTCGAAATAGGATACAGCAATATTGATTATTGAGATTTCCCTGGTAATAGGTAAGTATGGCGATATATAAGCGCCTCTATAACAATATAAAGGCGCTTTTTTGAAAACAAAATGAATTAACTTTTAGGTGCAGCAATTTTAGCAACATGGTAATGCCTGTTCATACGGGCAATATGAGTAATTTTAATCTCTTTAGGGCATTCAGCTTGGCATGCATACATATTGCTACAATTACCAAACCCAACATCATCCATTGCACGTACCATTTGTTGCACCCTGTTTTTAGCCTCAACTTTCCCTTGTGGGAGGGAAGCCAACTGCGAAATTTTAGCACCAACAAACAACATGGCCGAGGCATTTTTACACGCGGCAACGCATGCACCGCAGCCAATACAAGAAGCCGCGTCCATGGCTGTATCCGCATCTACCTTGGGTATAGGAATGGCATTGGCATCAGGTATGCCACCTGTATTAACAGAAACGTAACCTCCAGCTTGTATCACTTTATCCAATGCAGTTCTGTCAACCATAAGGTCGCAAATAACCGGGAACGGCTTAGCCCTCCATGGTTCAATAACAATGGTTTCACCGTCTTTGAATTTTCGCATGTGCAATTGGCAAGTAGTAATGGCTTCATCAGGGCCATGTGGCCTGCCATTAATAAACAAACCACACATACCGCAAATCCCTTCACGGCAATCGTGGTCAAATGAAACCGGGCATTTATCAAAAGCAACAGTGTCTGTCTCTCCCTCGTCTATTAACTGCTGGTTCAGTATATCCAGCATCTCCAGGAACGATGCTTCTGCCGGTATGTCCTTTACTTTATAGGAAACAAATTTTCCTTTTGAATTTGCGTCTTTCTGGCGCCATATTTTTAATGTAAAATCCATAATATCTACAGATTATTAATTTATAGTCCAAACATTTTTAAAAATAAAGCCCTATTCATATTGGCTTCCCTAATTATTGTATAGGCTTCTTCCGCCATTGGCTCTTGTGTGTCAGTAATCCTTTTAATAATTTTTTGATCTTTTATATAATACCTGTATTCATTGGCTTTGCCTTCGTTTACAAATTGATAATACACAAATATTACCTCTCCTTTCTCAAACAAAAATTCTTTGTAATACTTGTATGCCGAAGATTCTCCTTTCACAACTACCATGTTTAAAACATTCGATGCATTCCCTTCTTCTTTTTGGTTGGGGGCATCGCTGTACCAAAACTCCAGGTTTTCGTTAAAATTCCCTACACCTCTCCAAGCCTTTCCATGTTTGTTAAATTCTAAGGTATTACAATATAAAATCCCTTCATAGCCTTTTTCCCTGCTCTGCTTGATCTTGTTCACCACATCATAATATTGATTCCTGATATGCTTTATGGAATCATTTTGCGAATAAGCATAAGCAGCTATCCCGGCTACAAAAATCATTAAAAGGGCTTTTTTTAACATAAAAAATTATTTATAACTTCTTTGTTTCAATTCAACAAACTCGAAGTTGAGTTCTTCTTTAATAAGTTCGGGGTCTTTGTCTTTCCCGGTATATTTCCAATTAGCCACGTAAGTATAATTCTCATCATCACGTTTTGCTTCGCCTTCTTCGGTTTGCATCTCTTCCCTGAAATGGCCTCCACAAGATTCTTTCCTGTTCAAGGCATCGCGCATCATCAGTTCCCCAAGTTCCAAGAAATCAGCCACACGCTGGGCTTTTTCTATTTCCGGGTTATACTCTTCTAAAGAACCTGTAACTTTTACATCTTTATGAAATTCTTCCCTAAGTGGTGGGATCTTTTCTATTCCCTCTTTCAGTTTCTCTCCTGTACGCCCCATCCCGCAATGCTCCCACATAATTTTACCAAGGCGTTTATGGAAGTGGTCAACAGATTTGGTACCTTTATTATTCACCAATTTGCTAATCCTGTCTTTCACTTCTTGTTCTGTTTCCCTGAATTCTTTTTCGCTGGTTTTAACCCTAGGGGTGTGAATTTCATCGGCAAGATAACTGCCAATGGTATAAGGCAAAACAAAGTAGCCGTCGGCCAGGCCTTGCATAAGCGCCGAAGCACCAAGCCTGTTAGCGCCATGATCTGAAAAATTCACTTCACCAATAGCGTACAACCCGGGTATGGTGGTTTGTAATTCATAATCCACCCATATTCCGCCCATGGTATAGTGTACTGCAGGATATATCATCATGGGTGTTTCGTATGGATTGTCATCAACGATTTTCTCATACATCTGGAAAAGGTTTCCATACCTGCTTTCCACAACATCTTTACCCAATCTTTCAATGGCATCGGCAAAATCCAAGTAAACGGCAAGCCCGGTACCAACACCATAGCCTGCATCGCAGCGCTCTTTGGCAGCTCTTGAAGCCACGTCACGCGGCACAAGATTACCAAAGGCAGGATACCTTCTTTCTAAGTAATAATCCCGGTCTTCTTCAGCAATTTCAGTAGGCTTTAGCTCCCCTTGGCGGATCTTTTCAGCATCTTCCTTTTTCTTGGGAACCCATATTCTACCGTCATTACGGAGGCTTTCGCTCATCAGTGTTAATTTGGATTGGTATTCTCCATGCACAGGGATACATGTTGGATGTATCTGTGTGAAACAAGGATTTCCGAATAGCGCGCCTTTTTTGTAGGCTTGCCAAGCAGGGGTAAAATTAGACCCCATGGCGTTTGTAGAAAGAAAAAATACGTTGCCATATCCACCTGTTGCCAGCACAACGGCGTGTGCCGAATGCCTTTCAAGTTCGCCGGTAATAAGGTTCCTAACGATAATGCCGCGAGCTTTCCCGTCAACAAGGACAAGGTCAAGCATATCTCTTCTGTTATAAAGCTCTACCGAACCTTTATGTACCTGCCTGCTTAATGCGCTATAAGCGCCAAGCAAAAGCTGCTGACCGGTTTGCCCCCTGGCATAGAAAGTACGGGAAACTTGCGCTCCGCCAAAAGAGCGGTTATCAAGCAGCCCACCATATTCACGGGCAAAAGGAACACCCTGTGCCACACATTGGTCAATAATAATGTTGCTTACTTCGGCCAGGCGGTAAACATTTGCTTCGCGGGCACGGTAGTCGCCACCTTTAATGGTATCGTAAAACAGCCTGTAAACACTATCACCATCGTTTTGATAGTTTTTGGCTGCATTAATACCACCCTGGGCGGCAATACTATGAGCTCTCCTGGGGCTATCTTGGTAACAAAAAGCTTTTACATTATATCCCAATTCGCCTAGTGAAGCTGCTGCAGAAGCCCCGGCAAGTCCTGTACCTACAACAATAATATCCAATTTTCTTTTATTGGCAGGGCTTACGAGCTTACATTCGTGTATATAATTTGACCATTTGTCTGATAATGGCCCTCCTGGTATTTTTGCATCTAACTTAACCATAAGTGTATGTAGATTTTACTTTCAATTAATTTGTTATGCTTCAAAAAAGAATAAAAAATACACTGGAATAATGGCAAAACCCACTGAAACTACTACTGCATAAATGGTTGCAATAGCTTCAATAACCGGTGTATACTTGCTATGGTTCCATCCGAGCGTTTGAAATGCCGAATGAAAAGCATGGTTCAAGTGTAAGCCCAAAACAACGAGGGCCACAATGTAAATAATACTGTAGATCTTGTTGGAAAACAACAAAATGGCCATAGAATAAAAATCTTCTGTGCCCAGGCCTTCAGGTGGCGAAACAATCCCTGCTTTCACAAAATAAAAATTCATAAAGTGAATGATCAAGAATACAAAAATAACCACACCCGTATGGAACATGTACTTGGAGAAAAAAGAGGTATGCGATTTGTTGGTTACTTTATACCGCTTACTCCCCCTAGAAATCCAGTTTTGAATGGTAATGGTTATTCCCATAATAATATGGATGAGAAATGCTCCGAATAAAAATACCTCGAATACTTTTATCGCAACATTGTTCGCCATAAAATGGGCGGCTTTGGTAAATAATTCCCCATCATCGCCCAAAAGCATTAATAAATTAACACCCAAGTGCACTAAGAGAAAAATGACCAGGAACAATCCGGCAATAGCTATTATAACTTTTTTGCCGATCGATGTGATGTTTAAAATCCCTTTACTACTCATAAAACTTTCAGTTTATCAAAAAAGTTGCTACTAAAATAGAATTTTTTAAAGAATATTTATTTAATTTGTATAAACCCAAATTCAACTTTAGGTAAAGCAAATGTAATGGATTAATTAATTCAAAAAAAAATAATTTTTAATTTTTAGTCATTCTAAATAAGGCTATTTAAAGATGTACCCCTACAAAACCATTGACAAAACCTTGTTTATCAAGAACAGGCAAAAGCTTTCCAAGATGCTTAAACCTGGTTCCTTGGCCATTATACACACCAACGATGAATATCCCAGGAATGGTGACCAGCATTATCCTTTTAGGCCCAATTCCGATTTTTTCTACCTAACAGGCATAGCCCAGCCCAAATCTGTATTGCTGCTTTTCCCTGGCCATCCACAAAAAGAAAAGCAAGAAATACTGTTCCTGCTCAAAGCCGACATGAAAACGATGATCTGGGAAGATAAAAAACTAACCAAAGAAGAAGCGCAGAGTTTATCAGGAATAAAGAAGATTCAATGGCTGCAACGTTTTGAAGAGGTGCTTGACCAATTGATGACAGATGCTGAATTCGTGTATGTTTTGGCGGACAATGAAATCCCCGGGCATAATCAAGAGTTGCCTTCCCGCAATATGCGCTTCATAAAAAAATTGAATAATCAATACCCTGTGCACAAATACGAACGGTTAGGGCCTTTAACACGGCAACTGAGACAAGTAAAAGAAAAAGAGGAGATTGAGCTTATCAAGCAAGCGTGCGAGATAACAGGATTAGCTTTTACTGAAGTATTAAAAAATATACGTCCAGGGATGAAGGAGTACGAAATTGAAGCCATCATATCCCATGTTTTCAGGGATAATGCCGCTAATACCCATGCTTATGCACCAATTGTTGCTTCGGGCGTGAATGCATGCACTTTGCATTATACCCGGAATACAAAAACTTGTAAAGACAATGAATTGCTTCTTATGGATTTTGGCGCAGAATATGCTTTCTATGCTGCTGACCTTTCAAGGACTATCCCGGTAAACGGGAAATATAACAAAAGACAAAAAGAAATTTACGACTCAGTCCTCCGTGCATTCAACCGGGCTAAACCCTTGTTCATCCCGGGAAATACCATTGATAATATTCAAAAACATACCATCAGGTTCATAGAAGAGGAGTGTATGAAGCTTGGATTGCTTAGTAAAGATGACATTGAAAAACAAGATCAATATGCACCTGCACATATAAAATACTTTATGCATGGAGTATCACATTTTATTGGCCTTGATGTACACGACTGCGGCAAAAAAACCGATGTACTTAAAAAAGGAATGGTGCTTAGCTGCGAACCTGCTATATACATTAGGGATGAAGGTATTGGTGTTAGGATAGAAAATAACATCCTTATTGACGAGAAACCTATTGACCTTTTGGAACAAGTACCTATGGAAACAGGAGAAATTGAAGAGATCATTCATAAATATAAATCTTAAAAAATTATACATATGTTTAATAAAGAAGTTTACGTAAACAGGAGGCAGAAACTGAAATCATTGATGAATAGCGGCATTGTGCTGATAACAGGCAACAATGAAGCGCCAATGAATTACCCTGCCAACACTTACCATTTTAGGCAATCCAGTACATACTTGTACTTTTTTGGTATTGACCAGCCGGGAATGGCAGGTATTATTGACATTGATAATGATAAGGACACCCTTTTCGGGGATGATGTGAGCTTGGACGACATCGTGTGGATGGGCCCGCAAGAAACCATGCTGGAGAAAAAAGAAAAAATAGGCGCCGACGATGTTCAGCCTTTTGATAAGCTGGCAGACCATATCAAAGAAGCACAGGATAAAGGAAGAAAAATACATTTCTTGCCGCAATACCGTTATGACAATATCTTTTTAATGGAAAAACTGCTTGGTATTCACAGCAGCAAGATCAATGAAAATGTATCGGAAGAGTTGATAAAAACTGTTGTAAAGCTGCGTGAGATTAAGGAAGATGTTGAAATTGAGGAGTTGGAAAAAGCGGCTGCCATTGGCTACGAGATGCATGTAACAGCAATGAAGATGGCTGCCAACCCGGGCATTAGGGAGCAAGAAATAGCCGGGCGTATTGAAGGCATTGCCATTTCGCATGGAACCATGCCCTCTTTCCCTATTATTCTCTCGCAAAACGGGCAAACTTTGCACAACCACGACCATAGCCAATTTCTTGAAACAGGCAGGCTCATGCTCACCGATGCCGGCGCTGAAACCAACCTGCACTATGCCAGCGATTTCACAAGGACGGTTCCTGTAGGTGGAAAATTCAACGAAAGGCAAAAAGATATTTATAACATCGTGCTTACAGCCATCAACCATGCTTCTTCGCTTATAAAACCCGGTGTAACATACAAAAGCATTCACATAGAAGCGGCCAAAGTAATTGTTAACGGGTTAAAAGCGTTGGGATTGATGAAAGGCAACCCCGAAGAAGCTGTTGAGCAAGGCGTTCACGCGCTATTTATGCCACACGGATTGGGCCACCAAATGGGCCTTGATGTGCACGACATGGAAGGCTTGGGAGAAACCTACGTGGGCTATGACGAAGAAACCAAAAGAGGCAGTGTTTTGGGTATTGGCAACTTAAGAATGGGCAAAAAACTGCAACCCGGGCATGTGATCACCAATGAACCCGGCATTTATTTTATCCCTGAGTTGTATGATAATTGGAAAAAAGAGAATAAATTCGGTGAATATATTAATTATGAAAAAGTAGCCGAATACCTTGACTTTGGTGGCATACGTTTAGAGGACGACATCTTGGTAACCAAAACCGGGCATAGGCTCATAGGCAAACGTATCCCGATAAGCATAGCAGAGGTTGAAGAGACGATGAGAGGATAAATCTATAATGATCTTTCCTAAAAAATAGAACTTTGGGAAAGATCATTTTTTTATTATATTTGTCAAAGAGTTCTTTGAAGTGTTGTTAAAAAATTTGATAGAAAAATGGCGTGAAAGATATTTCTTACAGGGTCTATCTCGTTAACGGTAAGTTGTGGTTTGATAGAAAAATGGCGTGAAAGATATTTGCATTACCTTGCCCCCTGCCACGTTTATGTTGTGGTTTGATAGAAAAATGGCGTGAAAGATATTTTTGCCTGGCAGTTACTATCTCTCTTTTGTGTTGTGGTTTGATAGAAAAATGGCGTGAAAGATATTAAGTTCTTGGGTATAGGGTATTTCAATTGTGTTGTGGTTTGATAGAAAAATGGCGTGAAAGATATTTAGAGGCTTGTATACTGAAAAGTTTGTTAAGTTGTGGTTTGATAGAAAAATGGCGTGAAAGATATTCTGCAATTTTTACTTCCTGTAATATAATCAGTTGTGGTTTGATAGAAAAATGGCGTGAAAGATATTCCCTTGGCCACGAAAGCCTCACCACTACGCGTTGTGGTTTGATAGAAAAATGGCGTGAAAGATATTCAATGCTAAATCTTCACCCGTTGCGGCTGCGTTGTGGTTTGATAGAAAAATGGCGTGAAAGATATTATAGTAGACTTGCAGAAACAACCCTATTTGGTTGTGGTTTGATAGAAAAATGGCGTGAAAGATATTTGAATTTTTCTTCATTATTTGAGGTCATAAGTTGTGGTTTGATAGAAAAATGGCGTGAAAGATATTTTTTATTGGTAATGTTGTGCAAGATGATTAGTTGTGGTTTGATAGAAAAATGGCGTGAAAGATATTAATGTAAGGCTGTTTCTAT
>CAZJDA010000048.1:10486-36877 GCA_964544705.1 uncultured Bacteroidales bacterium | reverse complement strand
ACTTTTTCTTTTCATTTTTGTCTATTTTTGTGTAAACCTATACCAGGACGAGACACACCAAAGAAAAACAAACCATATTGTCGGATATTAATTTGAAGCTGGAAAAAATGCGCATTTTTTTCCGCATCCTGTCGGATTTGCGGCATATATCCTTGAAACAATACGCACATATATCAGAAAATATAGACACAACAGGCAAAATGACAGGAGGCTGGATTAAGCAATGCAACAGGTAGCTAATTTGTACGAACAGGTGTGCAGTTTCAACAACCTGCTCCTTGCCCATAAAAAGGCCCTGCGTGGCACCAAAACCCCTGAAAGCTTAGAATTCGACTTCCACAGGGAGCCGGAACTGCTCCAATTGCAAAAAGAATTGCAAAACCATAGCTACAAACCACAACCATACCGGTATTTTACCATCTTCGAGCCCAAAGAGCGGCAAATTTCAGTAGCTACCTACCGCGACAGGGTAGTGCATCATGCCATTGTAAACGTCCTTGAACCGGTTTATGAAAAATGCTTCATATACCACTCTTACGCAACTCGCAAGAACAAAGGCACGCATAAGGCCATTAGCCAGACGCAAAAATACCTGCAAAACAACCGCTGGTTCCTGAAATGCGATATAAAGAAATATTTTGATTCCATAAACCATGAAATTTTACTGGGTATCATCAGCAAAAAAATAAAAGATACCGACTTGCTTCAACTCATTGCTTCCATACTTGCCAATGCCGGCAACGGAATATCCCTGCCTATTGGCAACCTCACCAGCCAGTTTTTTGCCAATGTTTATTTAAATGGCTTCGACCATTATGTAAAAGAAAAACTACAATGCAAATTTTATATCCGCTACATGGACGATTTTGTTCTTTTTGCGAAGAACAAAGAAAGGGTCAAAGCTTACCGCCAGCATATTACGAATTATGTTACAGGTTTGGGTTTAACCATCAATCCCAATTCAAGTTTTATCAATCAAAAGTGCAATGGACTCAGTTTTTTAGGTGTGCGCATTTTTCACTCGTTGGTTCGTGTAAAAAAAGAAAATTTAAAACGCAGCTTAAACAGGATAAAAACAAACTCCTGGTTGTTAAAAAACAAAAGAGAGCTAAGTGAAGCAGCATATTTCAACAGCATAAACAGCATTTTTGCACACTTAGAGAATTATTCCACGCTACAATTTCGCAGGAAATGGATAAAAGAAAACGGGTATTTGGCATAAGCGGCTCTAACCGTGTGTTGCGGGGCGGCAGTTGGAACAACAACGCCAAGAACTGCCGTGTAGCTAATCGTAACAACAACAACCCCGGTAACAGTAACAACAACAACGGTTTTCGTCTCTCCAATACAGGGAAAAGCCAGGTTTGTATTGTTCACGGATAATACAAGCGAGCAATTCCTGTCCAGCTAAATATCCTGCATGCAACAGCATCAAATATCCAGCACCCGTATTACCGCTCCATGTGGTAATACGGGCAAACAATATTTGCGCATGGAAAAGGCCGGCAAGGGTTTCGCTTGGAGCGAAGAAAAAATTGAACATCCAGGTGTTTTTTAGCATAAAATTGATTAATTTATCCTGCACCGGCCCTGCCGCTCGGAGCTGTAGGACCGGTAAATAAACTATAGAAAATGTTTAAAACAATAACAGCAGTTTTTTTACTTTTATCGTTAGCAAGCAATTACGTTTCTGCCCAATCCAAAGAATTCAGGAAATACTGGAAAATGAAGATGAAAGAAATTGAGGAGATGCAGGAACAGATGGAAAAAGAAAAAGAAAACGAAAAATTCATGCAGCATCAAAAAACCCACTGGGGCTATGTAGATGCATTTTTCAAAACACGAGATGTGATTGTATTGCGAAAACACCCAAGGAAAGATAAATATTACAAAAGAACCTTTTTTGCTGATGGGGAGAAATCCAAGAAAAAGAGGATAACCTCAAAAGAATATCATGCCATCATAAAAAATGGTGTAGGAAGAAATATTTTGTACATAAACAAAAGCAAAAAACGCATCCGGAATATCAAAAAGGCGAGGGAGATTATTGATAAAAAGCGATGTAAGGAATTTTTGAAGGGAAAATAGCTATAAACTCGTACTACGGATTATTTGCTAAAGTACTGCAAATCATAGAATCTTGTATGTCGATTACCGACAAATGCATAGCATGGGTAATTTACAGTTTAATAATCTATATACCGGCAGCAATTATGTTTTGCTGCCACAAATTAGTTTTGTATATTTGACAAAAAATTAAGATTATCAACAATAGAAAATTGCATATTGAAGAATTAAAAGATTGGTTTAAAGGTAACTGTGTTATTGGCATCAAGCAAATCATTGATTTCTACAGAACTTTTGAGCCAACAATCAAGGATTCAACTGCGAACTGGAGGATACATTGCTTGACACAAAGTGGTGTGATCAACAGGGTTGGCCGTGGTAAATATTCATTAGGCAACAAAAAAAACTATATCCCAGGGATAAGCAAACAATTAAAAACCTTGAATAAGAAGCTAAAGAGGCAATTCCCTTTTCTAGATTGTTGTTTATGGTCGTCAGCTTTATTCAATGAATTCATGCATCATCAACCCGGTAAATTCTACTTAATTGTTGAAGTTGAAAAAGATGCAACAGATTCGGTATTTTTTTTTATGAAAGAAAGTAAATATTCTGTTTTTGTTGAGCCCACCAAAGAGTTGCTAACAAAATATGTTCCTGGTGAGAAAGAAACATGGATTGTTAAATCATTGGTTACTGAAGCGCCAATTCAAGAAGTATCAGGTATACAAACAACAACCATAGAAAAGATGCTGGTTGATTTGTTTTGTGATGTTGTTATTCTGGATGCACAGCAAGGAGCAGAAAAGGAACAGGTTTTCATTGAAGCATTGAGGAAATACACGATTAATGAAAGCAGAATGCTGCGATATGCAAACAGGAGAAGAAAGAAAAAAGACATTTCCGATTATATTAAGAAAATACCAAAATATCGGCAGCAATAAGCTGTTTGTTGCCAAAATATAGAATTATGATTGATTCCGATACAATCGCATTTTATTATTTCGACCGGTAAAGAAATAACTGTAAAACTTCCCTCAAAAAATGATATCCTCGGAGATAAGCTAACTGCTTTTGCTCCGAATACAACAGGCATTCCTTATTTTAAAAAGGATAAGAGCATGAGTATGGAAATCATGAAGCAATTGTATGATATTGCCGGTTTGGTTGATATTGCTGACAATGCCAGTGTCCTAATTGAGACTTTTAAAACCTTTTCCAAAACCGAATTGAACTATAGGGAAAAAAGAAATTTGAATTATAACGACGTAATTGATGATGTGATTCAAACATCATTGTGCATTGTGAGCAGGGGTATAGCAGGAAATGGAAGCTTTGAAGAATTACAGGTGGGAATTCAGAGAGTGTCACGCTTCATCTTTTCTGAAACGTTTCACATCGAAAAAGCCATAACAATGGCATCGAAAGCAGCTTATATTGCGAATCTTATCAAATGCAACAGTAAAATAATTGAGAAATATAGCTATCCGCTCCAAATGAAAGAATGGAATATTGTGAATCCATTATGGCCAAAGTTGAACAAGCTCAAGAAATCCAATCCAGAGGCATTCTTTTATTGGTATAAATTTCACGAACTGTTAACGGGAAATTATGGGTAGTTTTATGTGCGTCATTGAAAAACACCTGTTAATTTTTTGCATAAAATAAAAACATGAAATCAAACAGATCATACAAACTCATAGCCTTGGGCACAGCAGGTTGCAACACCCTGCGATATATAGAAGAGCATACAAAAGTATTTGATTCCCAGGATTTTATTTTTGCAGATTCTGACAATGAAGCTTTGCAGAAGTTGAATACAAAAGGTGCAAAAATACAAATAGCAACCTTTGAGAATGCTGCTCCAAGCGAAGCCCTCGCTATACTGCCGGCTTTGAATGAAAAATCCGGGAAAAATACGGAGATTTGCCTACCCGGCAAGCCTTTACCAAGGCAGATGAGGTGATGATAGAGATTGCGGAGCAGATACATGCTAATAGAACTAAAAAACAAAACCACTAAGACACTTAGAACACGGAGGGGCACTTAGAAAAAATAATTCTTAGTGAACCTCAGTGGCCTTAGTGCCTTAGTGGTTGAAGATAAGAATTGCCATTTTTTAAACCGTTAGATTCGCTTAGCATTACTCAATATTCCTTTGCGTGGCCAATTCCATAGAATCCATAAGGGAAATAATCTTATCTATCACCCCGGCTCCGTCTTTGCCTTTATCGATATAATCGCCCAAAAGGAATAATTGGTCTGCCTTTTGCAGCGAGATCTTTTCAAGCAAAGCATGAAATGTTTTGGTGCACCCGTGAATATCAGCTATTACATATCGTTTCATAAAACCCCGGATTATGTGATAAAAATAACAAAAAAAATTGAACATGATACCACTATTGCTGAACATTCACCTGGTAAACAACATCCCCACCACAATGAACATTGACACATAAAATTTGTTACTACTGTAAATTATTAACCGGGAAAATAGAACTAAAATGACACAAAAAAACAAGGCACAAAAACAATATACTATATCAAAAACTTCCAAGGAAACTTTGGGAAAATGGTATTACTTGATGGCTTTGGGCCGAAAGCTTGATGAGAAATGGGAAATATACACCTACCAGTTTTTAACCTTATTAACTCAGCAGGCAAAACATTGGAAACAACGATATAATGATAATTTTAGCAATCTGTTGTAAAAAAAACGCACTTCTATTTCAACTATTCATCGCCCAACTGTTCTTTCACTTGTTTAGAAAACCTTTCTTTTGAAGGAGATTCTAGCGCTTTCATAGCAATTTCTTTTAAGCCTTCTTCTGCTGTAACAGCTTTTTGCGATAACTGTCCTAAACTTTGTTGCAACTCCTTATTCTTTTCTTTCAGGCTTTCTATAACTTGGTCTTTAAGTTTTATATCAGCGTTATTATTGCTTTCCTCAAGTTTTTTCTCGAATTCAAACTCTTTTTTAAGGGCCTCTGTTGTTTCTTTGCGTGCCTTTTCTATTTCTTTTTCAAGGATTTTGGGGAATTCTGCTGCTTTGGTGCGCAATTCTGCCAGTTCTTCTTCTGCAGCTTTCACCCTTGCCTCCCTTTCTGATATTTCAGCTTCAAAAGCAACTTTCTTTTCTTTCAACTCTTTTTCTTGCTTCTCTTTCTTTTCTTCGTAAGCATCTTGTTCTTTTTGCCTCTTTTTCTTTAAGTTATACTGGTAATCTTCCTCTTCCCGCTGTCTTTGTTTTTCCTTTTCTTTTTCTTCTGCTTCCCATTGGGCTTTCTTTTGCTCCATTTCTTCTTCAAAAGTTTCTTTTTTCTTTTTCTGTGCTTGGAGCAAAGCATTCAAAGAATCAGCATTGGCAGATATTTGATAAACTTCTTCTAATTGCTTTTTTTCAATTGCTACAGCATTTTTTAGGTTTTCAAATTCGTCAAATACCTGTTTCATTTTATTTTCAGCGTCTTCCAAAGTGTTATTTACAGAACTTTTCAGGGAAGCAATGCTTTCATATATCTTTTCCGGCGAAAGTTTCCCAGCTTTCTCAACGGTAGCTTTCTCGCTTTTTTCCTTTTTTTCTTGTTCCGGGGCTTTTTCTTCCTCTTGTATGTTCTCAAGAAGCTCATTATAGGCTTCTAATATCTGTTTTTTAGTGTTTTGTGAGGTTACTTTTGGTTCCATGATAGTTTTATTTGAATTTCTTCAAAAATAATATTTTAAATAAGAATTCATCATACTCTTTGAAATTTATTAAAAAAAATATGGCCCAAAATATTCTTTGTATATTGCAAAACAAAAAATGAACCGAGCCATGACCCCGAGAATTCGGGGACACACACCCACCTGATTATAATGAAAGTTAAAACCCTGTGTGGTGAGAATTTGGCTCATCATGGCGAGCTACATCCCGATTAGCATCAGGACAGGTACTGGCCAATGTAAATTTAAGATATAAACAGATGAAGGGAGTCATATTGCAAAAAAATTCAATAGAACTCTTTGAACTTCTCCTTATTGAAACTTTAAAATAGATAACATTGAATTTGGTTAATGGTTGGCGGGTATAAACCTATTTTGAGAACTTTCACCATCAACTTTGCTATTAAACACCATATATTAAAAAACCCGCTAAAACGTATTGTTTAGCGGGTTTCTGTACCCAGGGCGGGACTTGAACCCGCACGGCCATTAATGGCCATTGGATTTTAAGTCCAACGCGTCTACCAATTCCGCCACCTGGGCATCCAGTTTTCAAAGTGCATTTATACTAAAAAACTTCTCGCCTGGGAGAAGTTTTGAGCGAAAGACGGGATTCGAACCCGCGACCCCAACCTTGGCAAGGTTGTGCTCTACCAGCTGAGCTACTTTCGCATTCAAAAATTGAGATTGCAAATATAAGAAAACTTTTGCGAAACCATCAAAAAATTTTTTTCTTTTTTTCCTGCTGTATCTTTTTTTTTGGCTTAACATTGGCTTTATTATATTTGTCTTGTTAATTAAAATTAAAATTTTATGATATGATCATACTTACAGGCGCTGCAGGGTTTATTGGGAGTTGCCTCCTCAGCAAACTTAACCAAGAAGGTTTTCGTAATATTTGCATCGTGGATGATTTTACAACCCCGGCAAAGAACAGAAACATCGAAAATAAAAATTACCAACATAAAATTGCTCGTGAGGATTTTTTCAAATGGATAAATAATACTAATAAAGGCATTTCATTTGTTTTTCATATCGGCGCAAGAACAGACACAACAGAGTTTGATAAAAAAGTTTTTGACAAATTGAATTTTGATTATTCCGTTGATGTATGGAATCTCTGTGTAAAAAACAATATCCCACTCGTATATGCTTCATCTGCTGCCACTTATGGCATGGGTGAGCATGGGTTTGCTGATAGCCATGGAATTGTTGAAAAACTCAAACCACTTAACCCTTACGGAGAATCAAAAAATGAATTTGATAAATGGGTTTTAAAGCAAAGAACGACTCCTCCTTTTTGGGCGGGATTAAAGTTTTTTAATGTTTATGGACCCAATGAATACCATAAAGATAGAATGGCTTCGGTTATATTTCATGCTTATAGACAAATAAAACAAAACGGAAGCATGAAGCTTTTTAGGTCGCATAATCCCCATTACAAAGATGGAGAGCAGTTAAGGGATTTTATTTACGTGAAAGATGTGGTGGATATATGCTATTTCCTCATGCAAAATAAAGTTCCATCGGGATTGTATAATATTGGAACCGGCACAGCTAGGACTTTTTACGATCTTGCTGTTTCAGTATTCAATGCATTAAACTTGAACCCCAATATACATTTCGTTGACACCCCAATAGATATTAGGGATAAATACCAGTATTTTACGGAAGCAAAGATGGAAAAGCTAAAACAAGCCGGTTATAATAAATCCTTTTTTAGTTTGGAAGATGGTATTAAAGATTATGTAAAGAATTACCTTGCAGTGGAGAAATATTATTAAAATACCATTACAGGTTTATCTTTGAAAATATCTTTTAGCTCGGGTGGAAGATCAAAAAAACGTTTGGTGAAATCATCCATTTCTCCTTTGGTTTTTTTTGATAGTAATTCGTGCATTTCATCTTCGGCCTCAAAGCTTATCATGTAAGGCATCATGTCAAAAACGATTTGATTGCCAGCACATTGGGCAAATAGATGATATTCACCTGTAGCCTCTCTTGATTTTCCTTTTACGATACAATTGGATATCCAGTCATGAGCATTAAATGCACTTTGTTCATAAAACATGCTTTTTCTTTTCTCAAAGTTCACGTTAGACATCATATAACGAGTTATCCGTTGCAATGATTCCTTTGACAATGATTTCCTGGTTTCTTCTGCACACCTGTAACAAATAGCAAATTCAAACAATGTAGATTTTAAATCGGAGCCACTGTAATTTTTTATCACTTTTTCTATCATATAGGGTTCACCACTACTAATGACATCCTTACCGCAAACAAGACAATTTTTTATCGGTTGTTTTGTTTCGTCTGATAAAAAAATTGCCGGTATATCAATGGTTTTTGTATATGATAAGCCATTATCACTTGCCATAATTAAAGTTCTTTTTTTAAGTCAAGTAAAAATTCTTTGATATTTTTTAATGTTTTAATTACTTCAATATCACCAATGGTATCTTCTTTATTTTTTTGAATTTTTTCTTTAGCTCCTTGCAATGTAAACCCTCGTTCTTTTACAAGATGATAGATGACGTAAAAATTATTGATGTCTTCCTGTCGGAATAATCGATTGCCTTTTTTATTTTTTTGTGGTTTTATAATGTCGAATTCTTTTTCCCAATAGCGGATAAGTGATGTGTTTACATCAAACATATCTGCCACCTCTCCTATGGTGTAATAAATTTTTTGGGAACCTTTATTCTTCATCTGTATCATCAGTGCTAAATTAATAAATCTTCATGATTTGAACCAAGTTTATCGGTAATTGTTTTATTTGTTTTAAGGGTTAGGTTTACTCGTATTTGAATTTATCGCAATTTACTTTTATTTTAGGTAAATTTTATATAAATTAAAAGAAAAAATAAATCTTTTATGATTTTGTCAACCTTAGCAAACTACAATAACAATTTGCTAAACAGAACTTTATGTAATTAGGAAGAAGCTTACTAACAATGATGTTTAAAAAAACACCGCATTTATTTTGCCAGTCTAAAAATATATTATACTTTTGCAAATTCAATTTTTCACCAATTGTATAACATTAAAAATCAGTGAGTTATGAGAAATAAGGTATTTTTTGCAATTTTGGCTTTACAGCCATTATTTTCAATGCATGAAAATTCGGATATTGACTTTTCTTTTAAGAACAGGCCAATTGACAATAATAATCTACACACTACTGCAAAGGTTAAAGCTGTTGACTTTGCAAAAGGCGAAGAAGTACTAATTGACAGCATCATCAATTATACAAAAACTTTTGTAGGAATTCCTTATGAATGGGGCGGGGAAGATATAGATGGGTTTGATTGCTCCGGTTTATTTCATTATGTATATATGAAATTTGGATATACAATACCCAGGGTATCTCGCGACCAGATGAATATGGGGAAATCTATCACCCTTGATCAAGCAAAAGAGGGAGATTTCCTATTTTTTAAGGGAACAAATCTTGATGATAATACGGTAAAGCACGTTTCTATGGTTGTTGGCAAAGAAGATAATTCTCTTATTATTCTTCACGCTACAAGAAGAGGTATTGTGATTGATAAGTTAGAAGATATTGCTTATTACAGGAGGCGCTATTTAAGAGGAGTGCGCCCGAGTTTCCTCACATCAAACCAAATAGCGTTAGAAAACGTTGTAGGCACAAAACTACACAAAGGCTTTCTGAGATAAAAGAAAGCCTTATTTTTTTAATATACTTCCATCATCTTTAATCATAAGTTTTGAATTTGGAAAGTCGCTCTTGGTAAGTTCTTGAAGCTCTCTTATAGCCCTATTTTCAGGGTCTACTATAGGGCCACCTTCACCTTTTTGAATGGTAGGATAGATCGCTCCTGAAAGAAATTCCCCCTTTTTATTGGTAAAGATTTTAATAATGGGCCCAACCCCTTTGGAACCTCTTAAACTGAATCTTCCATAAGTGCAAAAATTCCCAAGGCTATAAATAATAAACCTGTCTTTATATAACTCGGCAGCCCTTGTTACATGTGGGCCATGCCCAAAAACAATATCAGCGCCGGCATCAACAACTTTATGAGCAAATTCGTAAACATTACCCCGGTTTTCTCCATAAAAATACTCCGTTTTCCTGGTAACATGCCTGTGTTTGCTACCTTCTGCGCCACCGTGAAACGAAACAATTACAATATCAACCTTTGACTCCAATTCTTTAACAATTTTTTGGGCATTGGCTATGTCATTAATCTTCACTGTGCCCCTGTTAGGAGAAAATGCACAGAATCCATAAGTTACGCCGTCCATTTCAAAGATGGTTTTGGGATGGCTATGAAGGCCAGCAAAATTAATGTTTTTTTCTTTTAAGGCCTCAATGGTTTTGTCTCTCCCGGGTTGTCCAAAATCGCTCATATGATTATTTGCAAGGCTAACGACATCAAAACCGGCTTCTTTAAGATAACCGGCATAGTGTTCGGGCATCCTAAAAGCATAACATTTGCTTGGATCGGAGCAACGCTTTAGATTACCACCCGAGTTTAGTAAGCAACCCTCTAAGTTTCCAAATGTGAGGTCTGCATTTTTTAAAATTTCCTCAACAGGCTTTAAAATATCTTTTCCATCATTTGGAGGGAGGTAAGCTTTAGATGGATAATTGGTTCCCAACATCATATCTCCAACCCCTATAATACTTATCGTATCTTTTTTCATGAATTTTCCAGCATTCCTGCCAGCAAATTTTTGGCTCTCAGTGATTTTATTGCTATTACTGCAAAAACAAAAGGAATAAGCAATTCCAATTAAGATGACTGATAAGCTAATAAAGGCAATTTTTTTCATTCGGTTTATATTTATAAGGTTTAAAAATTTGATTGCCCAAATTTAATGAAAATAAAAAACCCGGTAAAAAACCGGGTTATAAATTGGTGTATTTTTTTTACGATAAGGACTGGGTTACGCGTGATGATACCTCAAGTACTTTTTCGTATTCTTCTGGAGTAAGGTCATTATAAAAGTAATTCACCGGGTTCACTTTTTTGTTGTTTTTGATTACTTCGTAATGGAGGTGTGGAGCAACGGAAAGACCTGTGCTGCCCACATAACCAATAATCTGACCTCTTTTCACTTTTTCGCCGTATCTTACAACTTTTTTTGTAAGATGTGCGTACATGCTTTTGTATCCATATCCATGATCAATAATCACCCTAATGCCATAGCCTCTTCCTCTACCAGGCGGGCTAACTACTACCCCATCTCCTGATGCGTAAACTGGGGTTCCCCTGGAGGAAGCTATATCAATACCCGTATGCATTCGTAAAGTTTTATAGATTGGATGAACCCTGTATCCATAACCTGAAACGATTCTTTTTGTCCCGTTTTGAATAGGAACTATAGCCGGGATGCTGGCCAGCATCTTTTCTTTATTTTTGGCCATTTTATATACTTCATCAAACGACTTGGACTGCACATAAAGTTGCCTCGATATTTTATCAAGTCTTTTCCTGGTGTCGATGATCATATCAGTATAATCGTGCCCGCTAAGGTCATCATACCTGTCAATACCGCCAAAACCGGCTTGCCTGATAGATTGTGGCACTGGGTCGGCTTCAAAGATAACCCTGTAAATGTTATCATCTCTTTTTTCCAAGTCTCTCAGAACAACCTCCATATCATTAAGTTGGTCGTTCATTAACTGGAATTGTAGGTTCATTTCTTCTTTTTCTCTTGCTAATTTCTTTTCTCCTGGTGATGGGAAAAAGGTATAAGCTATAAGAAGTACCAATCCTGAAAATGCAATACTTATTGATAAATACCAGAGAGCTTTTTTCAGGTAATCTTTAAAGGTAAATTTTACCTTTTTTATTGTTAATGATTCATGGTCAAAATGGTAACGAACTTTTGCCATATTTTCGGGTTTATTTGGTTTCTAAGTAGTTGTTTCCTATGTTGTTGCGCTTTTAATTTGAGATATAGTCACCAAACTTCATCGCAAATTTAATAAAATAATCTAATTTTGTATCTTGAATACGAAATAAATAACCTAAATGTTTCAATTTTTGAAAATCAGATAATTTATAAATCAATTAATTACAAAACCAAACTTTGGATATTCGGCTATTTTGTGTCGGTTAACACGAAATATTTTTATTTTAACAGAATTGTTAATGGATATTAATTCAACATAGTTAAAAATTGTTAAAGGAAATTTGTATGGATTCTCATTCGATCAGGAAAACTTTTTTTGAATTTTTTAGAAATAAAGGACATCATATTGTTGAATCAGCGCCAATGGTGCTAAAGAACGACCCCACATTGATGTTTACCAATGCAGGGATGAATCAATTTAAAGATATCTTTCTTGGCAATTCACCGGCAAAGCATCCCAGGGTTGCAGATACACAAAAATGCCTTAGGGTATCGGGAAAACATAACGATTTGGAAGAAGTAGGGATGGATACTTATCATCACACCATGTTTGAAATGCTTGGTAATTGGTCTTTTGGTGATTATTTTAAAAAGGAGGCCATTGCGTGGGCATGGGAGTTCCTTACCAATGTGCACAAAATTGATAAGGATAGGCTTTATGCCACTGTGTTTGGTGGCGATAAAAGCGACAACCTCGAGATAGACCATGAAGCTTATGAAATTTGGGGGAGATATTTACCTGCCGAACGTATACTTTATGGAAGCAAGAAAGATAATTTTTGGGAAATGGGTGAAACAGGGCCCTGTGGGCCTTGCTCTGAAATTCATATTGACATACGTAATGACGAGCAACGAAAAAAAATTGATGGGAAGGAGCTCGTGAATAAAGACCATCCTTTGGTAATAGAAATATGGAACTTGGTTTTTATACAATACAACCGTATGGCTGATAGTAGCTTGGTGAATCTTCCTCAAAAACATGTTGATACAGGAATGGGGTTTGAAAGGCTTTGTATGGTATTGCAAGAAAAAACTTCCAACTATGATACAGATATTTTTCAAAATCTTATAAAAGAAATCGAAAAACTATCAGGCTTCGTTTATGGAAAAGATAAGCAAACAGACATTGCTATGCGAGTTATTTCCGACCACCTCAGGGCAGTATCTTTTGCCATTGCTGATGGGCAGCTGCCTTCTAATAACAAAGCAGGATACGTGATAAGAAGAATACTCAGAAGAGCTGTTAGGTATGGGTATACTTTTCTTGGCTTTAAAGAACCTTTTATTAATGAAATGGTGCCTGCTTTGGTAAAACAAATGGGAAGCACTTTCCAGGAGTTAAAATCACAAGAAACATTAATAAAAAAGGTAATTACAGAAGAAGAATTGGCATTTTTAAAAACCCTTGAAACAGGTATTCAAAAATTTGAACAGTATCTCCAAGAACATCCTAAAGAAAAAATCATTGATGGTAAGTTTGCTTTTGAATTATTCGACACCTATGGATTCCCTCTTGACCTTACCGAATTAATGGCAAGAGAAAAAGGATGGACGCTGGACCGTAAAAGTTTTGAAGAAAATATGGCAAAACAAAAAGAGCGTTCAAGGAAAGATGCTAAAATAAGTACCGAGGATTGGCAAATTATTCAAGAAGGGAAAGATAAAACCGAATTTGTGGGATATGACCACGTGGAAGCACAGGTAAACATTTTACGCTACAGGAAAGTAAACAAAAAAGGAAAGGATTTTTACCACCTTGTTTTTGACCGCTCTCCTTTCTATGCTGAAGCCGGCGGCCAAGTTGGCGACAGGGGGTATATTGAAAATAGCAGTGAGAAGATATTCATTGAAGACACACAAAGAGAGAATGAATTGATCATTCACATCACTAAAAAGTTGCCCGAAAAAATTGAAGAAGAATTTAAGGCAGTGGTTGACCTAGAAAAAAGAATTAAGACCACAAATAATCATACATCAACTCACTTGTTGCATGCTGCTTTAAGAAAAGTAGTAGGAGGCCACGTTGAACAAAAGGGTTCTTTGGTGGACGATAAACGCCTCAGGTTTGACTTCTCTCATTTTTCAAAGGTAAGCGAGGAGGAAATTCGAGAGATAGATAAAACCGTGAACAAAAAAATAAGGGAAAATATTCCTATTACAGAGCATCGGCAAATTGCTATGAAAGAAGCCCAAAATATGGGTGCTGTTGCCCTTTTTGGCGAAAAATACGGTGATGAAGTACGTGTTGTAGCATTTGACAAGGATTATTCGGTAGAACTATGTGGAGGAACGCATGTAAAAGCCACAGGGCAAATTGGCTTGTTTAAAATCGTGTCTGAATCGGCTATTGCCGCCGGCGTAAGAAGAATAGAAGCAGTAACAGCAGATAAGGCTGAAGAACTATTTTATACACAGTTGGACACGATTAAAGAGATCAATGCGCATTTTAAAAGTACAAAAGATGTAGTTAAAAGCGTTAAGGCTTTGATAGATGAAAACAACAAACTTCAAAAAGAGATCGAAGCAATGAACAAGGAAAAAGCCGGGCAAATGGAAGAAGTTTTGAAGAAAAATATCAAACAAGTAGATGGGGTGAATTTTATTGCTGCCAAGGTAAATTTGGAAATGCCGGCTATTAAAAATTTAGTTTTTGCCATGAAGAAAAAAGTGGATCATTTGGTCATGGTGTTAGGTTCTGAAAACAACGGTAAAGCCAATTTAACCGTTGCCATTTCCGATGACCTTGTTAATGAAAAAGGCATGAATGCCGGGAAAATAATCAAGGAATTGGCGAAGGAGATACAAGGCGGCGGAGGCGGGCAGCCGTTTTTTGCTACTGCCGGTGGAAGGAATCCTCAAGGTATTGGCAAGGCATTGGAAAAAGCTGAGGAGCTACTGAAATAGGCATATCGAATCTTTAGCTAAAAGATTAGCCGGTGATAAGATTTATTGGGAGGCCTGTATAAACGGTGGGGTAATCTCATGAGTGGATGCAGCGCAGCAGACAAAACCATCAAGCCACGAAGACCCAAAGGCTCAAAGATTCACGAAGGGTTAACACTGGTAGCTATGAGCACTATTGTTTCTTCGGGTTTCAATAGTAATAAAATTTAACTTAATGATCCCTTAGCAAAGTCATAACTACTCCAAATAATTCAAAATCATTTTATAAAGGCTTTTGTAATATTATCTTCTAATTGTTTATCAACCAAAGATTGACTTGTGGAGGCGCCTCTATAATATACAAAGATATTTCGATATGGACAATGCTTTATCATTTCGCTAGTTTACTTTTGGATGGGGTTTCAACTTTCATATTTTCATACAGTATTTTTGCTATTATCTTGTGGTAGCATGCTTTGCTATTGTATTCTATTACTTTGTCAAATTCATCATATTTTATTCAATCAAATATACAAAATTGTTTTAAAACTTATGATAGTGGTTTCGCATAACAAAAAAAGGGCAGCTCAACTTGCCGCCCTTTTTTCTTGAAAAAATATACAGGAATTACTTAATGAATCCTTTTATGAAAGGCTCTTTAGGATCATCCATTTTTAGGATATAATTTCCTTGTGGAAGGTCGGAAACATTGATTATTTATTTAATACTATTTTAAATAGAAAGGAAATGAATTGTTTTTGATTATAATTGTAAGGAGAGTCTAATGCCAAATAAACATATTCGCATAAATTTTCCTTACTTCGGTTAGTTTTGATAAGTATATACCACTTTATAAGGTGATTATTTTATGTCTTGCTATTAAAGTTGGGTCACATTATTCCAATTTTCTTTTCACTTCAACTTCTTCGTATCCTTCAATAATATCGCCAACTTTAATATCGTTAAAGTTTTCGATGTTCAACCCGCATTCGTAACCGGCAGATACTTCTTTTACGTCATCTTTATAGCGCTTAAGAGAGCCTAGGAACCCTGTATACACAACTATACCATCCCTAATAATACGTACTTTTGTATTCCTGTGTATCTTGCCATCAAGAACCATACACCCTGCCACAGTACCAACTTTTGTGATTTTGAAAATATCTCTAACCTCAATGTTACAAAGGATTTTTTCTTCAATTTCGGGTGACAGCATACCTTCAATAGCAGATTTTATTTCATTGATAGCAGAATAGATTACAGAGTACATCCTTATGTCTATTTGTTCTTTTTCGGCAAGTTTCCTAGCATTTACCGACGGCCTCACCTGGAATCCAACAATAATTGCGTTAGAAGCGGAAGCTAAAAGAACATCGGTTTCGGTAACTTGGCCAACCGATTTGTGTATAACATTCACTTGGACTTCTTCTGTAGAAAGTTTGAGAAGAGCATCTGATAGGGCTTCAATAGACCCGTCAACATCGCCTTTTACGATGATATTAAGTTCTTTAAAGTCTCCTATTGCGATACGTCTACCAATTTCATCCAATGTAACATGTTTTTGTGTCCTAATGCCTTGTTCACGTTGTAGTTGTTGTCTTTTGGTAGCAATGTCTTTTGCTTCATGTTCGTTATGGGTAACGGTAAATATATCACCTGCTTGCGGTGCACCGTTAAGACCAAGAAGGAGGACAGGTTGCGAAGGGCCAACGCTTTCAACTTGTTGGTTTCTTTCATTATACATTGCTTTCACGCGGCCATAGTGAGAGCCTGCGAGTACAACATCCCCAATTTTAAGCTCACCATTTTGAACGAGCAGTTTAGCTACATAACCTCTACCCCTGTCTAAAGACGACTCAAGAATAGTACCTTTGCCAGGACGTTCGTAGTTCGCTTTAAGTTCAAGCATTTCAGCTTCTAGTAAGACTTTTTCTAATAATGGTTCAATGTTGATTCCCTGCTTGGCTGATATTTCCTGGCATTGATATTTCCCACCCCAATCTTCAACGAGAATATTCATTTTTGAGAGTTCTTCTTTTACTTTCTCTGGGTTGGCTTGAGGTTTATCAATTTTATTGATGGCAATAATAATAGGTACACCAGCAGCTTGAGCATGGTTAATGGCTTCAACGGTTTGTGGCATAACGCTGTCATCAGCTGCAACAACAATAATTGCAACATCGGTTATTTTTGCACCCCTTGCCCTCATAGCGGTAAAGGCTTCGTGACCCGGTGTATCCAAAAATGTTATTTTTTTATTACCTTCTAAAGTAACTTCATAAGCGCCAATATGCTGTGTAATACCACCTGCTTCACCAGCAATGATGTTAGTTTTCCTTATATGATCAAGAAGTTTTGTTTTCCCATGGTCTACATGCCCCATTACAGTGACAATAGGCGCTCTCCATTTATCATCTACCCATTCTTCTTCGGCTATTTCTTCCAATTCTGCTTTTTCCTGGTCTTCAGCGCTAACAAATTCAACAGTATAACCAAATTCATCAGCTACAATAGTAATGGTCTCAGCATCAAGACGTTGGTTGATAGATACAAACATTCCCAATTCCATGCACTTAGATATAACATCGTTTACAGCAACATTCATCATATTGGCCAATTCATTGGCCGAGATGAATTCTGTAGCTTTAAGAACAGTCTTTTCTTTTTCTTGCTTTTCTTGCTCCTCTTTGAGGTTCTTGCTTATAATTTCGCGCTTTTTCCTCCTGTACTTAGAAGCTTTTGATTTTCCTCCTCCGCTTAATCTTGCAAGTGTTTCTTTTATTTGCTTTTGGACTTCTTCTTCGCTGGGTTCGTATCTTTCGCGCGGTTGTTTTGAAGTTCTCTTTTTGCCTTTATCCCTATTTTGTTTTACAGAAACTGGGGCATTATCTTTTTTAATCCTTCTTCTTTTTCTTTTCTTAGGTTTTTTATCTTCTGATGATGAAGCAACAGGTTTTGGTTTTTGATCTCCTTTTGCCCCGGGTTTTGGTTTTTGTTTCGCTTTAGGTTTGGATTTTTGTTCGGGTTTGCGTTTTTCTTTTTTCTTAGGAGTTGATTTATCTTCCAACTTCATTTTGCCTACGATTGTGGGGCCATCAAGCTTTTGGTATTCAGTTTTAAGGAATGTTTCCTTTTCTTCTTCACTTTCAGCCTTCTTGGTTTCATCTTGGATGGCCTCTTTAGAAGTTGGAGTTGGAGTTGTGGATTCTTCCTTTAATTCCTTTTGAGGTTTGGTAATTGGTTTTTCTTCTTTCTTTTCTTCTTTCTTTTCTTCTTTCTTTACCTCTTTTTTCTCCTCTTTCTTTACCTCTTTCTTTTTGATATCTTCTTTTGCTATTTTCTTATCTTTCTCTTCTTGTTCTTTTTGCGGAATTTCTTTACTTTTAGCATCTTTTTGTTTAGGTGCCGTTTTTTCTACTTCTGCCTTCCCCTTCTTAACCGGTTTAGGTTTTTTCTCAGGCCTGGTTTTGGTGTTAATAGAGTCCAAGTCAATTTTGCCAAGAACCCTTAAATTATTATCTTTTTCGGCTGATTCATCCTTATCTTTACCTGGTGTTGTTTTTTTATCACCTGTAGTATCTTCTTCAACTTTTTCTTCCTCAACAATTTCTTTTTTTGCAGGTTCTTTTCCTGTTTTTTCTTCGTCAATTTTTTCTTTTGAAGCTTCTTCTTTTTTGACCTTTCTGTCAAAGCTGGAAAGGTCAACAGTCCCTAAAACTTTGGGTTCTTTTTTCTCAACCTTGGTTTCTTCTGTTTTACCAGGTTTTTCTTCTGTTTCTGTTTCTTTTTCTTCCTTTAACTTAGATGATTTTTCAGGGCCCGTTAAAGATTTGCTTTTGATAATAAGCTCTTCTTCCGGTTCTTCTTCATCAACATCTTCTTCATCTGCTTCATCTTGCTCATCGCCTGAGTTTTCTAAGGAGAGGGATTTTTTTTGCGGAATACCAAGCCCGATCTTGCGTGATTCTTCTTTCACACTCTTTTCTGACTGGTATTCTTTGCAGATAAGTTCGTACATTTCTGGGGTGATCTTAGTATTAGGATTGCTCTGAATATCATGGCCTTTTTTGGACAAGAAATCAACAATGGTAGATGTACCCACGTTAAATTCTCGTGCAACTTTACTAAGTCTAATATTCCTCTTGGTTTTTGCCATATTCACTATATAAGTTTTTCTGCTTCAAAATTTAGGGCAAATGTAAAATAAATTCAGCTTTTAATAACAATTATTATTCAAATTCCGCTTTTAAAATACGTAAAAGCTCTTTTATGGTTTCTTCTTCCAAATCAGTTCGTTTTACCAGGTCTTCAAAATTAATGGCCAAAACACTTTTTGCTGTATCGCATCCAATAGCTTTTAATTCGTCAATAATCCACTGGTCAATTTCATCAGAGAATTCTTGGAGGTCCACATCCTCAGCATCTTCTTCAATGTCTTCCCTGTAAACATCTATTTCGTAGTTGGTGAGGAGGCCTGCAAGTTTAATATTGTGCCCACCTTTACCAATTGCTAGAGATACTTGATCGGGTTTAAGATAAACATCTACTTTTCTTTTTTCTTCATTGATCTTTATGGAAGTTATCTTAGCAGGGCTTAAAGCACGAGAAATATACAACGAGGTGTTATTTGTGAAATTAATAACATCAATATTCTCGTTTCTTAATTCCCTAACAATTCCATGTATCCTGGAGCCATTCATGCCCACGCAAGCTCCCACCGGATCAATCCTGTCATCGTAAGATTCAACAGAAATTTTGGCCCTTTCACCAGGTACTCTAACAATTTTCTTTATGGTGATGAGGCCGTCATATACTTCGGGAACTTCTTGTTCAAAGAGCTTTTCAAGGAATACGGGTGAAGTCCTTGAAAGTGTTATAACTGGATTGTTGTTTCTAAGGTCTACTCTTAAAACAACAGCCCTAACGGTATCGCCCTTTCTGTAGAAATCAGAAGGGATCTGCTCGCTTTTAGGCAATATGAGTTCAATTCCTTCATCATCCAGGATAAGCATTTCTCTTTTCCATATTTGATAAACTTCACCGGTTATAACGTCACCAATCTTATCTTTATATTTTGCGTATATACTGTCTTTTTCCAATTCTAATATCTTGGAAGTGAGGTGTTGCCTGATGGCAAGAATTTCTCTCCTGCCAAAATCTTTCATTTTCACTTCTTCCGATACCTCTTCTCCAATCTCGAAATCAGGTTCAATTTTAATAGCTTCAGAATAAGCTATTTCAGAGTTTGGGTCTTCAACTTCACCGTCTTCAACAATTGTCCTGTTTCGCCATACTTCCAGGTCGCCCCTGTCAATATTAATAATAATGTCAAAGTTATCTGCGGAGCCGTATTTTTTTATGAGCATATTCCTGAATACTTCTTCAAGAATACGCATCATAGTTTCGCGGTCAATATCTTTGAACTCCTTAAATTCAGAAAACGTTTCAACAAGATTCAAATTATCCATTTTCTATTTTTATTAAAAAGTGATTTCTATTTTTGCTGCTTTAATTGTGTCAAAATTTATTTGTTTTTCTGTAATTCCTTTTTTTTCCTTGACCTCTAAGTTAATGCCATCGTCATTAACATTTTGTAATTTTCCATGAATTTTTGTACCGTCTTTTAAAACAATATTTAAATACCTTCCAATGTTTTTGGTATATTGCCTTAAATGCTTTAAAGGCTGGCTAAGGCCTGCAGAAGATACATCCAAACTATAATCCTCGATATCTTTATCCAAGTTCTTTTCAATATGCTTGCTTATACCAACACAATCATCAATAGTTAATGATGAGTCACTATCTAAGTAGACCATTATACGGTTGCCTGGTTTAACAAAAAGGTCAACGATAAAAATGTCCGTTCCTTTGATCTTTCCTTCTATAATGTTTCTTACTTGCTTTTCTGTAATCATTCCTGGCCAATAAAAGAGGGGACTAAATGCCCCCTCCCACACAATTAACGAATTTTTTTGCAAATATAAATAATTAAAACCAAATTGACAAAAACTATATACTTTTATTTATACCAGGAAATGAATAGCATAGCCTATTGGGTTGTGTTATTTTATTCACAGATTTTTCTAAACTATAATTTTGTTATTTTTTTATGATATACCCTTTCATTCATCTTTATAACAAGAAAATACACACCTTTGCTAAGGCCTTTTAAGGACATTTCCTTAACATGTGTTTGTGATTTGGATTGTTTTTGTTTAATCAAAACTCCTTGCGCATTATAAAGTGATATGTGTGTTGATGCTTTTCCAGGAACTTTGATCATAATTTTTTCTTTTGCGGGATTTGGGTAAACAAATATATGTTGTTCACTAACATCCTTTATCCCAATTTCAGTGATCTCTACCTCATGGGCAATGCTATCGTATCCGCATACATTTATTGGATAAAAGACCACATTGTAAGTGCCAATTTCAGAAAACGTATGTAGAGGGTTTTCATCGGAAGCGTAATTGCCATCATCAAAATCCCATAAAAACCCTGTGCCGTCAGAGGTGGAAGTGAATTGAACCACATTTTTGTCCACAGTAAAAGTAAAATCACCTGATATTGAGCAATCTATGGTAACATCGTCAGAATTCGTTACTTGCCCACACCCGTTTGATGCCGTAAGAGTTACTGTGTATGTGCCGTTTTCTTGGTAAGTATGGAACGGGTTTTCTTCTGTTGAATTAGCGCCATCACCAAAATCCCAATTAAAATCGGTAATATTTTCTGAATCGGAAAAAAATGCCACTTCTTTATCAAGAATATTATAACTAAATGAAGCAGAAGGGCTATTTTCATTTTCATAGATAGAGACATCATCAATATAAATCCAGTATCTTCCAGAAGAGCCTTGATGGGTATGCCAACCAAAATAATAATCGCCATCTTCATCTACGCTGAATTGTGTCTCTTCATAAAGGTAAGAATTGCTATTGAATCCATCCAATACGACCAAAGTATCTGTCATTGCAGCATGAGCCGGCGAACTCCCTAAATGCACATCAAGATATTCTGTAGAGTACCTGCTCCTGTAATAAAAGCTAATTGAATAACATTTTCCAGCTTCCAAGCGCATACATGGTGAATAAAGCCAATCGTTATTGTTTTCTTGATCTGTCCTGATACCATAAGAGTAATTACCGGAGTTAGCATAATCAGCTCCATCAACTAATTGCCATTGTTCGCTGGGGCTGCTCACGTTTTCAGTGGTCCAGCCGGTTAAATCTTCACCCGGTTCAAAACTCGTATTATAGTTGTTCAGCACAAAATCATTCATCACAGTTGTATCGTTAGCATAATTCAAATCCGATGAGAGCTCTGTCCAAGCTTTTATGTCATAGGATTCTGAAGGTATAATATCAATATTATCATCCAAAATAAATTCTTCCGAATCGCCTGGAGCAATTGAAGATGAAAAAGTTTGAGTAATTGGAGCCCCATTATTGATACGCAAAGCCATAGGAATAGAAGTTTCTGTAGTGTTGCCGTAATTGACCACTTTAACTATAGCTGTATCGCCGTTTTGTAAAGCACAGGAACCGGTTTGATATTGCCTTGGGATGGCTATTCTTTCTACGGCAAGGTCGTTATTAAAAATTTGCCTTATCTCGATATCATCAACATGGCAAGCAAACTGGTCGGGATCGCCATAGGCATGCCATCCAAAATAATATTCTCCAGATGAAGAAACGGTAAATGTTGTATCCGCTTGTAAGTATGTACTGTTATCAATTGTACCCAAGTCTACCAGGATTTGCGTCATTCCGCTTCCGCTTTGGGCGCTACCTAACGACAATTTAAGTTTTTCGGGATAAACTGTTGCCCTATTCCTGTAATAGAAGCTAATGTAATACGTTTCACCTGCTTGTAAGTTGAAACAAGGACTTATAAGCCAATCATCAGAAGGTACGCTGGTGCCATTAGAAGAATACCAATAAGAGTTTACGCCGTTATGCGCATATTGGCCATCTGTATTAAGTTCCCATGTTTTGCTATCATTGTTTGCATTATCGATTGCCCA
Organism: uncultured Bacteroidales bacterium; assembly: GCA_964544705.1. Lineage (GTDB taxonomy): Bacteria > Bacteroidota > Bacteroidia > Bacteroidales > CAZJDA01 > CAZJDA01. The sequence goes on along the minus strand of CAZJDA010000048.1, from coordinate 14,316 downwards.
GTTAGAAAAACTCTCGTCATCTTCAAAACCCATAGTGAAAGTGCCATCAGTAGCCAAATTAAAAGAAGACAACTCCACGGTTGTATTCAATGTATCATTGGTTTGGTCGCCATCATCACTAAGAAATGTCCATACAGAAATATTATGCTGGTTTTGCCCTGACAGGTCGGCATGTTGATTGAAAGCGTAATCAAAACTGCTGCCAGGGGCTATACTGTTTGTTAAAGTTTCTGTTACAACAGCCTGCCCATTCACTTGGTAGCCAATCTCGAAGTTAGAAATGGAATTAAGGCCAAAATTTTTAACCGTTGCTGTAATTACTTCATCATTAGAGAAGGTACAAACATTAGCTGGGGTCACTAAGGCGGTTACGCCTGCGTCTTCATCATAATAATTCTCCAGCTTCACATTATCTATATGGATAAAGAATTTTTCGGGATCCATTTCATCTCCTGTAGTAGCATAAAATGCAATTTTTATATTTTGGCTGTCAAAATCTTCCAAGGAAACTTCAAAAGGTTGAAAAGAATTACTAAGACCAGAAGAATTATCCAAGGCGTAAACCTCTTGCCACGATTCACCGCAATCTTCAGAAACCATTATGGCCAGTTTATCGTCAGATCCCATTTGTATTCCTTCATCGTATTCTATACCGGCATCAAAGGTCAATGTTGTAGAACTTGTGGCTTCATACATTGGGCTAATGATCCAGTCCCTAGTGCCAATATTAATAAAATATACATTGGCCGCCCTATCTCCAAGGTTATTATTGGCTTGCCAGTCAGTGTTCATGGCAACAGTGGGAAAATCTTCGCCCCTAGCTTCATGCCAACCGGGGTATATCTCGGAGAGGTTATTATCATAGAAATCTGTGAAATCGAGAAGAAGGGATGGAAGGGGTTGAACTCCCGGTTTCTTTATCAACAAATTGTTGAGTGTATCATTAAAACTGCATCCATCGTTGATCAATTCTGTTTGCAAGTTAAAAGAATAATCACCTGTTGCTGACATATCTATTTGTCCAACTTGAAATACCCCGGTATCCCCGGGTTCTATCATCCCATCATAAACACCATATATATTTTGGATAAAGTCGCCCCTCAATTTTACTTTAACAGGAACGCTGTGGATATTCTCGTACCCGTCATTTTTAATAGCAACGACTATGGCTTCGTTATCAGAATAGCAAGAATTAACAGAAGGAGACAATAGCTCAAACGCCATAGCATCTTCCTGGCTTGCATGTTTAATGGTAATATTATCAATATGGCAAGCACAATAGCCGGTTTCCATGTTCCCATCTGTGGCAAAGAAGCCAACCTGGATTTGTTGTCCTGCAAATTGTCCAAGGTCAACATCAAAATGTTGCATTTCAAACCCGGGCTGGTTATCTGATTTTATGGTGAAAACACTTGAAAAAGGGCTACCATCAGCAGAAACCATAACCGAAAGGCTATCGTCATACCCCAAAAATCCATCTAAAGGCTCATTATATGCCACTGTAACAGCCGCCTCAAAAGAAATCTTCGTGTTTGCAGTAGCATTAAATTCGGGGCTTATAATCCATTCATCATGGGTATTACTATTAAGAGATACGCCTGCAGCCAGGTCATAAATCTCATCAGAAGCATACCAGCCACTGGAAGAACCTGAAGGCGTTGTGCCAGCAGCTTCATACCATCCTGGGTAAACTTCATTTAAGTTGGTCCCATTGAAACCACTAAAATCAACAATAAATGGCAGCTCCTGCGAAAATGAATACAGGGCTGTGGAGATAATAAAAATCAAAATAATGAATAATTTCTTCATAATAAATGTTTTTGATAGGTTCACAAGATTTGCTTGATTCCAACAAAATTAGGATTCTAAAATGACAATTAAAAATATTCTTACAAAATGTACTTAGGATTTTTCATGATTGTTTGATTTAATACCGATGGATTAACATGTTAAGAAAATTCATTTTCTGTTACATGATAACCAATCGGTATAAGCATTCAAATTCTAATTTGTATCTTAGAATGCAACTTGGTATAAAACATCTAAACTTTGCCATTATCTTTTAAGAATTTTTTAATTTCGTAGTTTCTATTATGAACCAAATTATTTGAAAAATGGAAAACTATCAACAAAATCCACAGCAACCTTATATTCTAAGAAGCTTACCCAACGCAACTCCTATCCTTGTATTGGGAATATTGTCTATAGTATTTTGCGGTTTTATAGGTTTAGTATTGGGAATCATAGCTTTATCACTATCTAATAAAGATAAAGACAGGTTGGAAGCTGAACCTAACATTTACTCAGTAACGTCTGTAAATAATATGAAAGCAGGGAGGACTTGTGCCATCATCGGGGTTTCATTATCTGCTTTGGTTGCTTTACTTACTATCCTTTACTTAGTATTTGTAGGGACAATACTAACGGGAGCTTTCACTTTTATGAGTCAAAATGCATGTTATTAAAATTTTAAATATTTGGAGGATAAAAAATTGGGAAAAACAGCAAAAGCAGGAAATAGCGGGCCAAAGGTAAGGTCTGATTGTGAAGTAATTTTAGAAATAACCGAAAACAAGGGTATAGAAATAAACCTTAACAGCAAGGTTGAGATCATGTTCGGGAACGCGATCAGGCAATTGTGCAATGATGTATTGCTGCACTTTGGTATTGAAAATGCCAAGCTCACTATGAACGATACCGGGGCTTTACCTTTTGTGCAAATGGCCAGGATAGAAGCCGCCGTTAAAGAAATTATTGATACAGGTAAAGAATACTTGCCCGAAATAATACCGGGAAATACTTCACGCACACTAAAAGAAACACCAAGGTTTTCAAGATTGTATTTACCCGGCAACAATCCTAAAATGATGCTTAACGCCGGGATTCATAACCCTGAAGGTATCATTCTTGACCTTGAAGATGCTGTTGCCCTCGACAGGAAAGAAGAGGCAAGGTTTCTTGTAAGAAATGCTTTACGCCAGGTTAACTTTTATGGCGCTGAAAGAATGGTAAGAATCAACCAAGGAGAAAGAGGGTTAGAAGACCTCTGGTATGTAATTCCTCATCAAGTGAATATGCTATTGATACCAAAATGCGAAAGCGCTGAGTATATTAAGCAGGTAGATGAAGAAGTTGAAAAGATAAAGAAGGAACATAATATTCGTTACCAAATATTTTACATGCCTATCATAGAAAGCGCTTTAGGTGTTGAAAAAGCTTATGAGATAGCCACTGCAAGCAAAAATATTGCAGCTATGGCAATAGGCCTGGAAGATTACACGGCTGATATAGGTACATTAAGAACAAACGAGGCAACAGAGTCTTTTTATGCACGCACACGCCTCGTTAATGCTTGTAAAGCAGCTAAAATTCAACCCATCGACTCTGTATTTTCAGATGTATCTGACATGGAAGCACTTAAAGAAAATGTTAAAGTTTCAAAGAATTTAGGATTTGAAGGTATGGGATGTATTCACCCGCGACAAATAGCAGTGATACAACAAGGGTTTGCCCCTGAAGAAAAGGAAATTGAGAAAGCAAAAAAGATCGTGAAAGCTTTTGTAGAAGCAGAAAAGCAAGGATTGTCAGCAGTTTCCGTGGGAAGTAAAATGATTGACCCGCCTGTTGTGAAAAGAGCACATAAGGTAATTGACCTTGCCATTAATTTTGGACTGCTCAATAAAAATTGGATGGAAGAACCTGGCGAGAATGAAAAAAATTCATAAGACAAAATGAACAGGCAATGCCTGAAATAATTATTGAGACACAAAAGAAGCAAAATCAAAATATGTACCAAATAGAATCATCACCAAAAATATTAAACGAATGAA
>CAZJDA010000048.1:0-10386 GCA_964544705.1 uncultured Bacteroidales bacterium | reverse complement strand
CAAAATCAAAATATGTACCAAATAGAATCATCACCAAAAATATTAAACGAATGAAAAAATACGATAAACTTGTAATAAATGCTGTAGGCAGGGAAGTTCCGACAATTGTTAATGGCCAAGAGATGGTAGCTTTTAAAGGAGTAGGAAAATTTAGGCCTAAAGGGCGTAAATATGCACCTCCTATTTCTACCTGTGCAGATTACCCTGATGATGGCAATAAACTGGTTCCATCCTTAAAAGAAGCTCTAAAAAAAGCCGGTTTGAAAGATGGAATGACAGTTTCAACACATCACCACTTCAGAAATGGTGATCTTATTGCCAACCAAATATTTGATATAGCCCATGAGATGGGAGTAAAAGACCTTACCTGGTTTCCTTCGGCTTCTTTTCCATGTCATGAGCCATTGATTGAACACATGAAAAACGGAACTATTCATCATATTGAAGGAAGTATGAACGGGCCATTGGGAAGATATGCTTCTGAAGGCAATATGCGTGGGTTGGGAGTTTTACGCTCTCATGGTGGCAGGTATCAAGCGGTACAAGATGGAGATGTACACATAGACATTGCAGTGATTGCCGCACCTACTGCCGATGCATTCGGTAATGCCAACGGGCTTACAGGGCCTGCTGCATGTGGATTGTTAGGTTTTGCACTGGCCGACTCCCAATATGCTGATAGAGTAATCGTGGTTACGGACAACCTTGTTCCTTTTCCATGCATCCCTTGGCAAATTCATGGAAATTATGTTGATTATACTGTTGAAGTGGATAAAGTTGGAAACTCCGAAAAAATCGTTTCAGGAACTACACGCATCACAAAAAGCCCCGACCGTTTATACATTGCCGAATTAACAGCTAAATTTTGTGATGCAGCCGGTATCGTGCAAGATGGATTCTCATACCAAGCGGGGGCAGGTGGAACCTCCCTTTCTATTGGAAACTATTTTGCAGAAATGCTGAAAGAAAGAGGGATGAAAGCCCGGTTTATTCGTGCCGGTAGCAACAAGTATCCCGTGCAGATGCTTGAAGAAGGCCTGGTAGATTATATCCTTGACGGGCAAACATTTGACTTGGAAGGAGTGCGCTCCATGCGTGAAAACCCCAACCATGTGAATACCAGCCCATTTACTAGCTATAACTATCATGGAAAAGGCAATTTTGCCACTATGGTGGATGTAGTAGTACTTGGCGCCACAGAAGTGGATGTTAACTTTAACGCTAATGTTGTTACCCACTCTGATGGTTACATGCTTCATGGTATTGGTGGATGGCAGAACTGCTTGTTCTCCAAATGCACCATTTTGCCTATCCCACTTTTCAGGGATAGAATGCCGGTTATAAGAGACGAGGTTACCACGATATGCGGCCCCGGAGAGTTGATTGATGTAGTTGTAACGGAAAGAGGAATAGCCATCAATCCTTTAAGAAAAGACCTAATAGAAAAAACAAAGGATTCCGGCTTACCAATAAAAACGATTGATGAATTAAAAGATGAAGCGGAAAATATTTGCGGGAAACCTGCTTGCCCAGAACTTGATGATGAAATCGTTGCAGTGATCAAATGGGTTGACGGTACTATTATTGATGCGGTGAGGAAGGTGAAAACAAGGTAATAAAAAAATTTTGGTACCATGAAAAAAGGAAGAATAGTCCTGATTTTTTGTTTCCTTGTTTTTACAAGCAACCTGGTAGGACAGAATGACACAGCTATTGTCGAGAAAAATATGTTTAGGATAAGCGCTTTATCCCCGGCAGTAGAACTGGAACTAAGAATTGGCAAGAGCAATACGGTCAATATATCACCAATATTAGGTATTTCGTATTTAATAGAATTAGCAAGTGATGAAGGAACGAACACCTATTACGAGATAAGGCCACTATTGGATATCCAATTTAGATCATATGCTCAAATTTTCAAACGGAGTAATCCTGGTAATATTAAATTCAATTCCTTGGAGTTTCTTGCTTTGAGTCTAAGGGGATTTAGCGATCCCATATCAACCAATATTAATACTAGTGCGGGTATGGGATTTTCTGTAGGAGGATTGGTTGGGATGCAAAGAGTTTTTGCCAAGCGGTTCTATTTTTCTATTGCTACAGGCGCTGGCGCATATTACCTTAAAAGAGATGATATTGGATATATGCCTATGGGCACAGTATGCCTTGGGTATGTTTTAATGCCGTAAGAAAATGATAATTCCCGAATTACCTCTTTGAATAGGAGTTCGGGAATTGTTACCTTTGAATGGTTATACTTCTAAACCTATTTTCTTACCTATTTTCTTAAGTTTTGTAAGTTGTGAAGTTTTTAAATCGGTTCTTCTACGGTCAATAACATTTTGAAAAGCTTCTTTATTGCCCCCTTCAATACTTGGTTGGGCTTTTCATCCCTTCGGTTTTGATACCAGGCAATCTGTTGTAAAGTTTTCATCGCTTGGTCTTTTTGATGGTTACCAGGTTATTTTCTGCCATAAATTTAGCAAAATTTTCATAGCCATTTTCCTTAATGAGCTCTAAACAAGCATACCTGTCCGATTTAAAAATCAAGGCAAACAATTTGGCCATGAAGTTATTATGCAGCTTGCATTCTTTTGCATTTTCAAATTCATCGCAATCAGCACAACTTGCTATATTTTTCTGCATGCAGCATTTACGCACTTTGCACCATGAAGCTTTTTCATTTTTAATGCAGCCGGGGCATTTGCCCTTGAGGAATTTATGACACGCCCCGCAATATAGCCCACAATAAGCTATTTGTTCAGTATCAGCAATTACTTCATTTTTTCTCATTGTAAGATTCTTTTTAAGTTTATTGAATACCAACCTGTATTTCGGTTACGTTCTTTTCTTCATCTTCAAAATCAACAACATGGTAAATTTCCCTTATTTCCCCGGTCATTTTATGGCCAGCCACCATGAGCTCCCCGATAATCTTTTCATAGGATTTCCCAAAGTTTTTCCAGGAACCGTAATGCATTCCCGAAAAGCATTTGAAGTCATCAAAATTCATGATCTGTTCGTGCTTTGAACCGTTTTCTTTTATTGGGAAAGCAATTTGCAGGGTGAAGCGGGTATCAGGGTTGCCATCTGCGCCAATATACCGCCAGATTTGCTCACCACAAATTTCCAATTGTTCTTTTTCTATTTCCTCTACGATTTGCGCCGGGACTTTAGCAACAAAGTTCTGTAAGTCTTTGAATGTTGTTTGAAAGGATTTGCCAAATACCTTTTGTTTTTTAATGCTTTTAATTTCCATCATAATAAAGTTTTAAAATTTGATAAAACAAAAGTAATTGGCAGGGGTGACAGCAGTATGTCAACATAATAAAAATAATCTGAAAAATTTTAAAGCAACCATTTTCAACATCTATTCATCAGAATAGTATACAAAATCAGCAACTATGAAGAAAATATTTCTTAAGATTGTTTTAATATTTCTTGCTTCTTTTTCTTTTCAACCTATATTCAACGCATGTTGTGCAAACGAATGCGATACGTATGTTTTTCAAGTCACATCAATAAAAGCTGACCATTATGATAATTCAGGCGCAACTCCTATTTTGGTGGATAGTGGAGCAATATCAACCAAAGCATATTTTTTAAATCTTGAATTTGAAGGGAGTGAATTGTTAAGTTACAATGCAAAATTTAGCTTAATTAAAAAATCATACGCAGGGTTTTGTGATTGCTCAGAAGACATAGATTTAAAAAACCCAATAAAATCGATTACAATCACTAGTATCAATGATTTTGACAGCTCACATAAAGCCGGAACCATCCTAAATGACCTTTTTAAGATGAATTCAATTAAACAAATAAACAAGGAACTACCAGAAGATAAAAGATTTGCAGAATTCTATTTGCAAGAAGAACCTACAATTGATTCAATTCATCAGTTTATCACAATAGTAATACTTGAAGATAACACCTATCTAAATGATACAACATCTTTAATTACTCTTAAAAAATGAAGAATATAATCATTATTGCTTTTTTTGTTTTCTTCCTAAAAGATATTTATTCTCAACCACTTACAGTAGATAACGCGATTTTGGAATTAAATTATGGGAAATCTTTTCCAGGGAAAGAGTTTGCATCAGCCAATCCTCCTGATAATATTCTAAAACACCCTAAACCTCCTTCAATGTCTATGGATTTAAACTTTTACATTGGTTTTAATAATTCATGGAGAGCTGGAATATCAATTTACAACTATAATTTTAATATGAATGCTGATAAGATAAATAAAATTGTTTTTCAACCCAGCGATTATTCTGGTTATTATATAGAAGCAACACCTGCAAATGAATCATTTTGCGACGTAAGTCAAATAGGTTTTGGTTTAAGGAAAATCTTTCAAATAAAGAAATTAGAAATTGAACCTGGGTTACGATATGGATATGGTTATACAAAGTTGCATTATCATTCATATTATATTTTGAAAGAGGAAGGGTCACATTATTCAAAAACAATTCTATTTGATACTAGAAAAGGGAAACCGCATACCACGCTTGCTTTAACTCCTCAGATTAATCTAAAACATGACCTGTTAAAATTGGGTGAGAATGGTATCTTGGGAATTAATTTAAGATGTAGCTACGTTTATGGAAAAAATGGGAAAGTAACATTAACCACAACAGAAAAGGATTTTTTTGATAACTATATAGTGAATAAACAAGATTTTACTTCTACTATTTCTGCATTCTCTGTTATGGGAGGCATCTATTTAAAAATTAATTATCTTCTTAATTCATAATTTTGTAGCCTTATGAGATTAAGCAAAATCTTGAATCATAAATTATAGTGCATTTTTAAAGCTTTTATCCTTTTCATTATAAGGCTTTTAAGCTTGTTGGGTTTGTGAATTTCAATTTTATCCCCCAAAGTAATTAGCCAGCCGGCTAGGTAATCAAGGTCATTGACAAGGAAATGCATCTCAAAGTGTTTTTCCTTTTCCTTTTCTTCGAGGAATCCAAAATAATAGCGGGTGTTTTTTATAAAACCATATATTTCTTTTTTTGCCAAAATGGTTGCAGGATAAAGGTCTTGTGTTTGGGCTAGTTTTTCAAAATAAGTATTGATATCGGTTGTTTTTGGTTTTGGGAAACGAAGATTGGAAATGTTGATGCTTTTAATCCTGTCTAAACGAAAATCTCGATAGTCATTTCTTAATCTGCAAAATCCGATAAGATGCCAACCAAGGCTGTAATGCCAAAGATTTACAGGCTCCACTTGGCGGGTAGTCCATTCATTTTTTGAGGCCGCAAAATATTGTATTTCAATAACCCTGTTCTCTGCTATTGCTTTCATCACATCCGCGAAAAAATGATTAGGGAAATCTTTGTTTCGTTGCCCTGTTATCTTTAGTACCTCGATATGGCTTTCCAGCTTTTCTAAATATTCCTTCTCAGCACCTTCCAATACGGATTTTATTTTGTACAACCCCGATTGAAAATGCTCGTTAATGGAAAAATCTGAATGCTTTTCGATGAGCTTGGCACCAACGATGAAAGCTCCCGCTTCTTCCCTGGTCAGCATCACCGGTGGCAAATGATACCCATCCACAAGGAAATATCCTTTACCGGCTTCTGCCCCAACGGGTACACCGGCTTCTTCTAAGGCCTTTAAATCGCGATAAACCGTTCTTTTGCTTATTTCAAACCGTTCGGCGATTTCCTCAGCGGTTACGATTTTTTTGCTCTGGAGGTGGATAAGAATGGCTGATATTCGATCTATACGGTTCATCTGATTGGTGCTTCTTATTGATATGCAAATATTCGGTTTTATTTCAACTCTTATGGCAAAGGGTTATGATATTTTGATCCCCATTACCATCGTATCATCAGTTTGCTCGGCATTGCCTTTCCATTTTTTAAACGTTTCCATTAATATCTTTTGCTGCTCTTCCATTTCTTTGCCAGATATACTTAACAGCAATTTTTTGAATTTTTTAGCTGTAAATTTCTTGCCGGTCTTATCATTGAATTGATCCATATAACCATCAGTAAATAAGTAAATAATATCTCCTTTCTCCAGTGTGATTTCTGTTGAATTATAAGGCATTTCATCCGGGTGGATATCTCCTGTTAATGGGTGGTAATCGCATCTGAACTCACCCAATTCTTTATTCCTTATCAAATACATGGAATTGTGAATGCCAGACATGGTCATTATGTTGCTTTTTTTATCAATACGGCAAAGTACCAAGTCCATCCCATCATGGACCAATGATTCATTGTCCGACTGCCTCAATGTTTTGGCAATCTGACAGTTTAAATAATTGATAATGTCGGAAGTTTCAGTTAACCCTTTCTCATTCAAAGCTTGATTTAATAAATTGTAGCCAATGATGCTCATCAAAGCCCCCGGTGCACCATGCCCGGTGCAATCTACTGCAGCAATATAAACATGGTGAGCTTTCTGTTCTATCCAATAGAAATCGCCACTTACAATGGATTGGGGCAAAAAAAGCACAAAAGATTCGGGGAAGGCTTTTTTTATCTCGTGAAGAGGTGGTAAAATCGCTGATTGAATACGTTTGGCATATTTAATACTATCGGTAATGTTTTTACTTTTGAGTTTTATTTCGCGATTGGCAATGTCCAATTTTTGATTCTGTTTTTCTATTTCGCTCTTTTGCGATTCTATTTCTTCATTTTGATTTTGTAAGAGCTTGTGTTTGTTTGATATTTCTTCTTTTTTATAGGCTAATAGCTTATTAGCAGAGATTTTGTTCCTGTAAGCTTTGTAAATAACAATGGCTAATACCAATAACATGAAAAAACCGATAATAAAAGAATAAAGCAAAACCCTTTGTTTATTCGATTCAGCCTTCTCTTTCTCTATCTCGGTCTTATGGATCTCCTTTTCTTTGGTCAATAACATGATCTCTTTTTCTTTTCTCTCCGTTTCGTATTTTGTTTGGTAATATGCTACCTTTTCAATCCTTCTGTTTGTATACAATTGGAATTTAATTTCAACGGCTTTTTTGTAATAGAATAAAGCCTTTTTGTAATTCCCTTTTATGTTGTAAATAGAGGAAATATCCTCGCAAATATTGTTTGTTAAGTCCAGGTTATTCATCTTTTCCGAAAAGGAGAGCGCTTTATGAAGATGTTTTAAAGCTTTTGTATAGTTTTTCGAGTATTTGTAAGTATTCGCCATTCGTTGGTAGGTAAGGGCAATCTCGTTGCTGTCTTTAATTTCTTCCTGAATGGCAAGTGATCGTTTTAATAATAATAATGCAGAATCGATTTTGTTTGCTTTATAATATACCTTTCCAACTGCGCTATATGCTTTGGAGATTTTCTTTTTGCTGCTTTTAATTTTCAAAGCAGTGTTTAAAGCCTTCTTGTAGTAGTGCTCTGCGGTATCAAGGTTGTAAAAATCATCTGCTATGATATCTGAGAACAAATCCCCTAAAATCATATAGGAATTAAATAGGCCATTGGAGTCATGAAATTCTTTTTGTATGTGGATAGCTTTACGGCAATAATCTTCAGCCTTGCTAAAAATATTAGGGCTTTGGAAGTGATAAACCTTTGCCAGAAGGTTATAGACCTTGGAGCAGGCTATTTTATTCTCCATGTCCTGGTATAATCTCAAAGCTTCCAAGTAATAATCCAAAGCAGCAGGATATTCTCCTTTTATGAAGTTTTTTTTGCCTAAGTCGATATATTTTAAAGCAAGGGCATTTTTATCATGCACGGTGTCATTGCTTTTTATCTCAGTAGATTTTATAATGCTGTCTTGGGCATACATGCAAATGCCGGCAGAAAAGCTAAAATAAAACAATATGACGAATAGAAATGGCAAAGTATCTTTTTTAAAATATTATCCATTCAAAAATATAAATATATATGATTGAACCATCTATTGAGAGTGAAAATTATTCAAAATTTATCAATTTTTCATAATACCTGCATGTACCTGTTTTTATTATTTCTTTGATGAATTTTTCAGTAACAGGGCCAATTCCTTTTAGGTCTGTTAGTTTCTTTATGGATGTAGCGGGCTGCTCCAATTTTGAAACAGCATAAGCCCCGTAAGAATAAGGTGTTTTCTTGTTATGGAGTTTTAAAATATAATCCATTTGTTCTAATATGGCCACTATGCGGCCGTTTTCATCTACCATGTTTTTGAATATGCTGGCCGGCATTCGGATTGGTAGTCCATGCTTTTTCGCCAGGAAATAAAACTGCTTGTTCAGGCTTTTGTAATAACTTGATTTTGCGTTTCCCCATTTGTTATCATCATAGAGCAGGTTGTAATCATGCACCCTGGATGGGAAGTTTTTTTCTAACACCTTCAGGAAATGATCTTTTTGCCTGCCCTGTTTCAGGGTCATGCCGCCAAAAACCACGAAATCAACACCTGCTTCTTTGAAATCAGCCATTGCTTTGTCCATTATGCTTATAGAGTCTGAAATATAAGGGATTACGGGCATGTAATAGACCCCGCAGAAAATCCCGGATTTTTTAAAATGGGAAATGGTATTTAGTCTCTCTGCAGGGGATGGGACGCCCGGTTCAAAAATCTCTGAAACACTGGCATCAGTCGAAGAAAAACTAAAACTAACTATGGCTTGCTTCTTCTGATGAATTTCCTTGATGATGTCTTCATCCCTTTTAACTATAGTGGATTTGGTGAGAATATGCACAGGGAAATGATGCTCGTTGACTACTTGCAGCACTTTTCTTGTAAGTTGAAATTCTTTTTCAGGATGTTGATAGCTATCTCCTACACCTCCTCCTATCATGATGTACCCTGGCTTCATAGGTTTTCTTTTCCTGGCAGGGTTCAGTTCTTTCCTGAGCAGCTCCGGGGCATTAATTTTTGCAGCTATTTCTTTGCCAAATTCACCGTCCACGTTGTATTTTTCGGCCCTGCCATCGCAATACACGCAATCATGCGAGCAACCACGGTAAAGGTTCATCCCATAGCGCGACAAAAACCAGGAATCCACTTTTTTGCTTTTTCGTAATAAAGATTTTGCCTGTATTTTATTGATGATCAGCTCTTTTGTATTTCTTTGATTTGCAGGTATATTCATCGGTTTTTGAGTATGTCCATCACTTTTAATAACAATAGCTGTTCATTTTCCTTTTGGCGTCAGAATGTCCCATTTTGGCAGCTTGCTTAAGGTCTTCGCAGGCTTCTTCCTTTTCTCCCAAAGCGTCTTTTGCCGCGGCTCGTACATAATATACTTCGGCATTGGGCCCGTATTTAATGGCTTGGTCCAAGTCTTCAATAGCTTTGGTGTTTTCGCCCTGGTTAAAATAATACCTGCCCCTGTAAAAATATGCTTTTCCATTCTTTTTATTGAATTTCAAAGCTTTCATATAATTAAGCTCTGCTTGCCTTGTTTTTTCCATTTTTTCGTAAGTGATGCCCAAGTTGAGGTAAGCCTTGTCATTTTGTGCATTATAGCGTAGAAGTCGCCTGTAATCGCGCAAAGCCATGTCGTAATTTCCCGTATTGGTATAACAAATGCCACGTTTACGGTATATCTCCTCGTTGCGAACCTTGTATTCTTCTACCAGTTTTGTAAAATCTTTTAAAGCCTGCTTGAAATAGCCTGACTGAAAATAAGCATCGGCTCTTTTACGAAAAATGTCTTCTCCTTTCATTCCAAGATTGATGGCTTTGTCGTAATCCTGGGCAGCAAGTATGGTTTTCCCGGTGGTATCATAAAGCAAGCCACGTTGGTAATATGCCTCTGTATGCTTTGGGTTTACCCGGATAGCCTTGGAAAAATCATCAATCGCTTTTTTTGTATTGCCTTGTTGTTTATACAACATACCTCTTCCATGAAATAACTCGGCATTGTTGCCTAATAGTTCTATGGCTTTATTAAAATCATCAATGGCCTTCTGGGCTTCCCCACTAGAAATATAGATCTTGCCCCTAAGGTTAATTGCTTCAGCATACCCGGGTTTGATTTCAATGGCCTTGGTTAGGTCTTCCAGCGCTTGCTTGTCTTTCCCTTTTTCAAGGTAGAGTTTTCCTCTTTGATAATAAGCCTGGTAATAATTCTTGTTGAATTCAATAGCCTTGGTAAAGTCTTTTTCGGCTTTATCCAATTCTCCATGTTGAGACCGGCATTTGCCTCTTTCAAAGTAAGCTTCAGAAAAATAGTTGATCTTTTCTATGGCTTGGCTAAAATTTTGTATCGCACTTTGGCAATCATTATTTTGTGATTGTTTTAGCCCGGCTTCGTACAATTCATTGGCGGATTGCCCAAACGTATGCAAAAAAAGGAAAGGGAAAAACAAACCCAGCAAAAACTTTTTCATAAGTAGTAGGATTAATTTTCCCCGAAATTACAAAAGAGCTTATCAATATGAAAGCAAATTGAGCGCTGATTTTTCAATTTTTTCAACA
>CAZJDA010000047.1:0-37530 GCA_964544705.1 uncultured Bacteroidales bacterium | reverse complement strand
GAATTATCCCAACTAATATCGAACTGTATGTCCATATACTTGTTGGCCGGGTCTTCGTTTACCGGCTGTGGGTTGGAGTCGATCGTGATGTTGTTGGCAATCGTTTGCCCAACTATCATTGTTAAAGCTATCAATAAGACAGTTATAATATTTCGTTTCATAGTGGTATTTTTTTCTGTGTTTAATAATTATGCTATTCGTATATTATTGTATGGTTACTTTTTGTGAATATACCTTTTTATTGGAAGTATATTTTACTACAAAGGTACCATTATGATTACTCATATTGATTTTATGCACTTGCTTGTTTCCGGTAATATTTTCTGTTATAACAGGTTCGCCTAAAATATTGTAAATGGATACCTGCCCTGCCTGCCCGCTCAGGATATAAACGTGTTTGTTGTATGCGTATATCTGCACGTTACCGTTGGCTCCGTCATCAACTCCGGTAGGCGCACCACCAAAGTGGAGCAGGAACCTGTCATTGGTCACCCCTTCGTTCACGCTGAATGCATAATCATCTTCAAGGATATTCACCATCTTGCCTGTAAATTGGTCTTCCAATACTACTTCGTCATAGATGTTGAAATCATTGTCAGTGGCAGCAAATTTAAACTGCCCACCTGTAATACTTTGAATACCCAATGGCACAACCGTATTGTCATCAACATTGGAATTATACCCGTTAATGGCCAGGTCTTGGTTGTCTACAATGGTATAGATCTCCGGGCAATTATTGCTTTGGGCAAACCGCTTTTCAGAGTCAAAATCTTCCACACCGTTTCCTGCGTTCGCGTAGAAACCTATCACGGCTTCATCTTTAAAATCATTATTATTAACCGTTAGCCTGAAGATATTTTCTTCTATTTGGCTCTTTTTATAAAGTCCGTGAGGATTTTCGTGGGTACGGGCATCGTTGGTGATTTGTATACCTCCTGTGGCAAAGTTGTTATCCACTTTCACCCAGAATCCTTGCATGCCAGGAACTATGGGTTGCCCACCATTCTGCCCTTCGCCGGATGTCCAGTTATACGTTGCAAACACTCCGTTATCCCTGTACCATACTGTGGGGATTATATTGGTAAGTGTTATGCCGGTTAAAGTAGGTAAAGTGTCAAGGTTGATGGGTGAAGGATAAGGGTTTCCAATAAGGTTATATCCTTCGTTATCAGGAACTCCATCAGTTGCTGTCAGGTTATCCGTAGCGCCATAATCACCGCTGTGTAAATTGCCGGAAAGTTGCTTGGTTGTGGCGCCTGCTGTAGCTTTGTAATAAGCGTAGCCTCTCATGTTTTCAAGGGTAGTGAGGCTTGTTATTTGATTCCAACCGTGTGTGCCCGTGTTGGTTTCGTTCCACCAATAAAGTACATTGCTTGCATCTTGGTCAAAATCGTTGCTTGTTGCACCAACAACTGGTGAAGAAACATACCACCAACGCTCTGATGTTAGATAAAGGTTCACGTTATTGTTGCCGCTACCCGTAATATTTCCTTTGGTGATAATACTTCCTGTTCCTGTTGCATCGGAAGAAATGGTTAAGGTGCCATTATTGGCAAAATCACCTTCTATAGTAAGGTCATACCCGGGGTTGATATTTAATGAAGCGCTGGATTCAATGGTAAGGTTGTTACAAATGTTATCACTGTTGTTGATCACGGGTTGATTATCGGCGCCGGAGCCAATTCTCACGTTGTATGCGATTCCAGGTATTATAGTACTCCAGTTGTTATCGCTACCCCATGCCGAACTTGTTTCACCTGTCCATATACCGTGAGGGATCACGTAAGTGGAGTCGGTTTTTGTACAGCCTGTGGCAGTAATTTCTTCTGTTAAATAGTATGTGGTGTTTGTATCCGGCGATACGGATGGGTCAGCTATGTCTTCTTGCCCAGCGAGTGATGCATCTGTGGGGCTGGAAGTCCATGCATAGGTGTTGCCGCCGGTAGTAGAGCCGCCAATACTGATGAAGCTACCCAGGTGCACGCTGTCGTCTTCTATTACTGTTGCACTTGGTAAAGGATTTACGGTGATAACCACTGTATTGGTGTTAGAACAACCGGTAGCAGCAATCTCTTCCACGAGTGTATATTCAGTAGTTTCATCAGGCGCTACTTTAGGGTTGGCGTCATTTTCCTGTCCTGATAAGGAAGCATCAACGGGGTCAGCTGTCCATGTGTAATTATTACCTGTGCTTGCATTGCCAATATTCACCGAATCGTTAAGGCAAATCTCGGTATCTGCAATAACAGATGCTGCCGGAATAGGATTTACTGTAACATCAGTAGTAGATACCGGGCTTGTTTTGCCATCAATTGTTATCTCCAAAGAATATGTCCCTGCCATTGCTGAGGTTGCGCCTGTTATCACAGGGTCTTCGTCTGGAGATGTGAAGCCATCCGGCCCGGTCCAGCTATAGGTACCGTCAGTAACTGTTGGGCCATATAGTTCAATGTTGTCGTTGGCACAAACGGGGCTATTGCTGGAAGTATTAGGTGTAGTCATGTACCTTCCGCTGGTGTCGGCATCGTTGCCATCACCATTCCCGCCTGTATACTGCGCGTTGATTTGCAGGGTAAAAACCATTCCTGCAGCGATCAATAGGGTTATAATTTTTTTCATGGTCATTATAATTTTCTTACATTAATAAATCATGAATACGTTTAAAGGGCTAAATTGTTTCACGAGACAAAAAAAACTCGCTGTGCAAAAATAATTGCAAGCCCAATAATTTAAACTACAAATTTAGCAAAATTCAATAAATAATTATTGGGGTAAACCCTTAATTTTTTTAGGTGAAAGGGGGTGGTGGTTAGGTGGAGTTTAACAAATCCCAAAAACTGCTAAGTGTCCTGTTTTCAACGTAATTTATCATGAAAAAGCATAAATAGCATGTTAACAAGTATTTAAGTGTCTAAAAACTTGCAATTTGGGTCATGCGGGCTATATTTGTAATATGTTGTTTAGGAAAAATAAGAACCGCAGCGGCTCAGTCAATGTGCAAATTGTCTAAAAAATAGGTAGAAAGAATAAAATCCTCAAAACTGTAGGAGTAGTATTCTATGATGTGACTATTTTATATTTCGCGGCATCAGAGTGCATGTGTAACTAAAGCTACCAAATAGAAAGCGTAGCGGATGCTACGCTTAACTGGGAAGTTAATTAAATCTGAATTATAAGTTTCTATGGTATAAAAATTTTGCTTATTTTTAAACTTTGATAAGGTATTGTCAAAAAAAAACAGTGTATAAACCTTGTACAAAAATTTCGTGTTATGAGTATAAAAAAACTGTCATACTTATTGTTCCCGGCTTTGATCTTGATATTCTCTTGCAGCAAGGATGAAGACCCACTGGATCCGAACAGGGTGGTAGTGGATGACACATCATTGTATACGGGCGAGCTAATGGTGCAGGTAAACCATTGGGATGGAAGCCATAATATTCCTGCAGAATGGGGTTTTGAAGTAAGCCTTTATTTTTCCCGGGACGATGCTATTGATGAATTCCCATACCTTACCGTGCAAACCAATAACATGGGCGAAGCCTTTTTTGGTTTTTTAAACATGGGTAATTATTACGTTAAAGGTAGCGGCAGTGAAGGCGGACAAGTGTACCAAAGCGAGATCACTCCAGCGCAGGTGATGCCCAGACGGCTGAACGAGGTGGTATTGAATGTAAAGGAACCTTGATGATAGCTAAAAAAAATAGATTATGAAGTCATTGTGATCTAAAGTACGTCCCTGCTAAAGTTCTGGGGGTGTTTTCCTTGAACATCTTTATAGAAATCTCTTATCTTCACCATATCCTTTTCTAAATTGCCACTTACCTCAAGAGGTGGAGAAATGGTTGCTTGCTTTTTTGAATAATCCAAAGCTCCCATTATTATAGGCAAGTTATTATTTAATGCGGTCTTATAGAATCCTTTTTTCCATCGTTTCACCGGTTTCCTTGTTCCTTCAGGAGTGATAATCAGAATTATGGAATCTTCATTTTTTATGACCCTTTGTATTTGTTTCAATGCCATGCTTTTACTACCTCTTTCAATAGGTATCCCGCCCCAGCGTTTCAAAAAATATCCTATAGGAAATTTAAAAAATTCTTTTTTGATAAGGAACTTCGCATTTAAACCAAGGATATTAAAAGCCAGTCGCCCAATAATAAAATCCCACAGGCTGGTATGCGGTGCGATAACCATAACAGCTTTTTTAACAGATGGAGGAATATACCCAATAATCTTCCATCCTAAGATTCTAAATATTAAATTGGATATAGCTTTCATCGGGTAAAAAATATTTTTGAAGTTTTAGCTTGGGTTCAATTTGGATTTTACTTACCAAATAGCGAATTCAATTTTTTCATTTTTTTATTCTGCATGCTCCTTTTTCTTCAATTCTAAATTGTGTTTAAAAAACCTTTTCTGGAAAACGATCAAAATCAAAACTCCTGATGTAATGGCCGTATCAGCAATATTGAATACGGGCCTGAAGAAAACAAAATACCTGTCGCCCCAGAAAGGGATCCACGATGGCAAATAACCTTTTATGATAGGAAAATAGAACATATCCACCACTTTTCCATGCAAAAAAGAGCCGTAACCGCCATTTTCCGGCAAAAACTCAGCTACTTGGAAAGTGCTTTCGCTAAAAATAAGGCCGTAAAATGCGCTATCTATTATATTACCAACAGCACCGGCAAAAATAAGCGCAATAGCTGCTACATATCTCTTGTGTGCATTTTTTCTTGTAATATTATAAAGGTACCAACCAATAACAATAACGGCAATGATCCTGAAAATACTCAATATCAATTTGCCATAGCTCCCGGCAAACTCCAAACCAAAAGCCATTCCTTTGTTTTCGGTAAAATGAATAATAAACCAATCACCCATCACATGGAATTCTTGGCCGAGGTGCATATGGGTTTTTACCCAAACCTTAATGGCCTGGTCAACAATTAGCACCAGTATGATGATAAGAATGGCTTTCTTTTGTAGCGAATTCAAAATAAGCGTATACTTATTGCTTGTTATCGTATTGCTTCAGTTTAGCCTCTATACTAAGTGTAGCATGAGGTACGCTTCTAAGCCTTTCTTTTGAGATTAATTTACCTGTTTGGCGGCAAATACCATACGTACCGTTTTCAATCCTAACAAGTGCATTTTCAAGATCGCGTATAAATTTTTGCTGTCTTTCAGCCAGTTTGCTGTTTTCTTCTTTCGAAAGCACTTGGGAGCCTTCTTCCATAACTTTAAAGGATGGCGCTGTATCAGTGGTATCGTTTGTACCAATGTTGGTGTATGCCTCGGTAAGCATATCCAGGTCTCTCCTAGCTTTTTTCAGCTTCTTCAGGATGATCTGCTTGAATTCATCAAGCTCTTCCGATGAATACCTGGTTTTTTTTGAATTGTTATTGGTTGTTGTCATATGATTAGGAGTTTTTAATTTTCTAAACTTTTTCTATTATGACCCCGGTTTTGATGTCTGCTACAAGGTCAAAAATTGTTTTGTCATCCTTGTCTATTGTATCAACAAATTGAAGATCTGTTGCCAAAGTTTCGGAGCAAATATACTGATAATTATTTCTCACTGATTTTTCTATGGCATCATTTTTTTCAACTTTTAATGTGATTTTGTCCGTCACTTCAAATTGTTTTTCTTTGCGAAGGTTTTGTATACGGTTAATAAGCTCTCTTGCAATGCCTTCCTCTTTCAGTTGGTCGGTAAGGGTGATATCCAGTGCAACGGTTACTGCACCATCGTTGGCTACCAACCATCCCGGTATATCTTCCGAAACAATTTCTACGTCAGAAAGTTCTATGTTGATGGCCTCATCATCAATTTTTATTTGATAAGAGCCCTTGTTTTCGATTTCCCTAATATCGTCTTGCGAAAATTGTGCAATAGCTGCTGCAATTTTCTTCATCATTTTGCCGTATTTTGGGCCAAGCTTTTTAAAATCCGGTTTTATTCTTTTTACCAGGACATCGCCTGTATCTTCTATCAATTGAAGGTTTTTAACATTCACCTCAGAAAGAATAAGGTCTTCAACGGCTTTTACTTGGCTTCCAAAATGCTCATCAAGGATAGGAATCATAACCCGGTTTAAAGGTTGCCTTACCCTTATATTTACTTTTTTCCTTAATGAAAGTACCATGGAAGATATTTTTTGTGCAATTTGCATCCTTTCTTCCAGGCTTTTGTCAATGTGTTTTTCGTTTGCAAGGGGGAAGTCTGATAAGTGCACAGATTCATTATTGTCCTTTCCTGTAACACTATTCAGGTCTAAATACAGCCTTTCCATAAAAAATGGTGCAATAGGCGCTGAAAGTTTGGCTATGGTGGTAAGGCAAGCGTAGAGTGTTTGATAGGCCGCTACTTTGTCTTCCGTATAATCACCTTTCCAGAATCTCCTGCGGCAGAGCCTCACGTACCAGTTGCTAAGATGCTCATCCAAAAAATGTTGGATTTTTCTTCCTGCCCACGTGGGCTCATAGTCGGCATAAGCCTCATCAACCTCTTTTATAAGGGTGTTGAGCTCTGATATGATCCAGCGGTCAATCTCCGGGCGCTTTTCAACAGGAACATCATCTTCCGCGTAAGCAAAACCGTCAATGTTGGCGTACAACGCAAAGAAAGCATAGGTGTTGTATAATGTACCAAAAAACTTTCTTTGGATTTCCTTGATTCCTGAATGGTCAAATTTCAAGTTATCCCAGGGCTGTGCATTGGTGATCATGTACCAGCGGGTGGCATCAGGGCCGTAATTTTCGATGGTATCAAATGGATCAACAGCATTGTCAAGGCGTTTCGACATTTTATTGCCATGTTTATCCAACACCAAGCCATTAGAAACAACGGTTTTATACGCTACAGAATCAAACAGCATAGTGGCAATGGCATGAAGGGTAAAAAACCATCCCCTGGTCTGGTCTACGCCCTCAGCAATAAAATCAGCAGGGAAATTATGATCGAACTTATCTTTATTCTCGAAAGGATAATGCAATTGTGCGTAAGGCATTCCACCAGAATCAAACCAAACATCGATAAGGTCTTTTTCGCGGTGCATTTTTTTCCCTGAATCGGAAACCAATGCAATCTTATCAACATAAGGCCTGTGAAGGTCTATCCTGTCATAATTTTCTTTTGAGAAATCTTCGGGGGTAAAATCTTTGATAGGATTTTCTTCCATAAATCCTGCTTCAACGGATTTTTCTATTTCATCATACAATTCTTTGGCAGAGCCTATGCATTTTTTCTCTTCTCCGTCTTCGCTAACCCATATTGGAAGTGGTGTTCCCCAAAATCTTGACCTGGAAAGGTTCCAATCTTGAAGATTCTCTAACCAGTTTGCAAAACGCCCTATGCCTGTTGCCGTTGGTTTCCAATTGATCTTATTGTTGAGTTCAAGAAGTTTATCTTTAAAAGCCGTAGTTTTTATGAACCATGAGTCAAGCGGGTAATATAATATAGGTTTGTCGGTTCTCCAGCAGTGTGGATAGGTATGTTCATATTTTTCCGTTTTAAAGGCTTTGTTTTCTTTTTTCAGTTTAACGATGATATCCACATCTACAGTATCTTTGGGATTATTAGGGTCAAAATCCGGGTCATACTCGTTTTTCACGTATCTTCCGGCAAATTCGCCCATCTCATCTACAAAACGGCCTTTTTTATCCACCATAGTAAGTGAACCAATGCCATTCTCTTTCCCAACTTTAAAGTCATCAGCTCCAAAACTCGGGGCAATATGCACAATTCCCGTACCTTCTTCAGTAGTCACAAAATCGCCTTTAACAACCCTGAATGCATCTCCATTCTCCGGTTGTGCATACGGAAGCAATTGCTCATAGCGGATTCCTTCTAGGTCGGCACCTTTAAATTCATCCACCACTTTGTAAGGGATCTTTTTATCACCCGGTTGGTAATCTTCTAGTTTAAGGTCAGCATCTTTTGGAGGGAAATATTTATCCAGGAGTTCTTTTCCAAGAATAACCGTTATGGGTTTGGATGTATAACGATTGAATGTCCTTACTTTGATGTAATCAATGTTTTTTCCAACTGCCAGGGCGGTATTTGAAGGCAATGTCCAAGGTGTAGTTGTCCAGGCAAGGAAAAATACATCATTGTTTTCATCTTTGAAAAGGAATTTTGATGTTTCATTTTCCTTCACTTTAAATTGGGCAACAGCCGTAGAATCCTTTACCATTTTATAACATCCCGGCTGGTTCAGTTCGTGGGTACTAAGGCCAGTACCTGCTGCCGGTGAATAGGGTTGGATGGTATAACCTTTGTAAATCAACCCTTTATCGAAAAGCATTTTCAAAAGATGCCAAATGGTTTCAATATATTTATTATGGAAAGTGATATAAGGATCGTCCAGGTCTACCCAATAGCCCATTTTTACCGTAAGCTCATCCCAGAGGTCTTTGTATTTCATTACATCCTCTTTACAGGCTTTGTTATAGTCTTCAACGGTAATGGATTTGCCAATATCTTCTTTGGTGATTCCCAGGGATTTTTCCACGCTGATCTCTACAGGTAGCCCGTGGGTATCCCATCCGGCTTTTCTTTCTACTTTAAACCCTTTTTGTGTTTTGTAGCGGCAGAAAAGGTCTTTTATGGCCCTAGCTATAACGTGGTGTATGCCCGGCTTACCATTAGCCGAAGGCGGCCCTTCGTAAAAAATGAATGGTTCATTATCTTCACGGTTCCTGATACTTTTCTCAAAAATATTGTTCTCTTCCCAGTATTTGTTTATCTCGTTATTTATCCCCGCAAGATCAAGTCTTTTGTATTCTTTGTATTTCTTCATGGATCAATATTTTTCTGCCCTGGTTATCATTTATTATAAGAGCGCAAAAATAAAAAATATCTTAATAACAAAAGATTATAACAATTATTATTTTATTGTATATAAGGATTGCTATTCAAATTTTACATTACGTAAGCATATGATGTAATCTTCATTAGGTAAATCATAAAAAAACTATATGTGAAACTTCTGCCAATATTATTTTAGCATGCCATTGCCCATCCCGGCAATAAGGATGATTTTGTCAATTACAATAAGTGCCATTAAAATAAAAAACATAATTTCAGCTTGCACAGATTTTTTCTTTTTCAGGAAATAATTAGGTATAAAAAGGGAAAATGGGATAAAAAACAAAATAAAATATACGAATTCATTATTTACAAAAAACATTAGGATAATAAGGTTGAGTAAAAACCAAGTTTGTACAGTATGCATTTTCCTAACTTTGATTACATTCTCTGTTCTTCCTAATATAATTTTGAGAAAAGATATGAGCGTAATCAAGGCAATATAACCATATAGCACATAATCAAAAATAGAAAAATTGTATTGGGGAAAAGAAAAAGTTTTAAACGCTCCAAAGAGATAAGGAATGATAAGCGGTGAAAATTTATCCGTGAGGAAATAATATACAAAAACAAAAAGGTATGGGGCAAGAAGCCCAATAAGGATAATGAATATTCTCCTGATGTAGAGAATTTGAAATACGGCAAATCCAATCCAAATAAAAAAAACAAAAGCAATAGCGGGGAAATAGAACATGGAAGCTAATCCGCAAAGGATACCAATATTAAGCACTTCGCGTAAATCTTTAAAATTGCCATAAAGGACATACATCCTTTCAAGCATAAGAATAATAAAAAAACTTGCCAGTAGTTCGGGCGATAAGCCAATAAACTTATGAGATGAAGACATTAAAACAATGTAAAACAAAGCAGGTAGAAATGTCCTGCTATCAAGCATATCAAAACGTGCAATAATCCTGTTTATAAGCAATGCATTGATAAAAACCACGATAAAGGCTAGGCTGTTCGAAAGCCAATAAGAATTTACGAGCCATTTGTACAATGGCTCGTAAAACAAGGCTCTTCCAGGTTCAATATAGCCAATCTGGATAAAAAACAGGTCAGACCACAGTATAAGTTGTAGAATGAAAAGCCCGACAATCAGGCCTGGAAAGTTAGATTTAAAAACACGTATCAGCATTTTACTTCATTAGGTCTTTACCAATGTCTTTTCTAAAATATTTTTTCTCAAAACCAATAATTTCGGCATTTTTATAGGCGACTTCAAGCGCTCGTTCCAATGTTTCACCGAAAGAACTTAAGGCAATAACTCTACCTCCATTTGTAACAGTATTACCATCAACCCGTTTTGTGCCGGCATGGAAGGCCATTCCTTCTTTCATGCTATCTTCTCCTCGAATAATTTTTCCTTTTTCATAGCTCCCGGGATAACCGCCAGATACCAGCACAACTGTGCTGACAAATCGCTTATCAATAGCTACCTTTTTGCTTTTTAAAGTTTTATTCCCCACGGCTTCAAATAATTCAAGCAAATCATTTTTTATCCTTGGTATTACAGCCTCACATTCGGGGTCTCCCATCCGCACATTGTATTCCACAACATATGGATTTTCCTTAACCTTCATCAAACCAAAAAATATAAAACCATTATAATTCAATCCTTCATTTTTAATTCCATACATTGTGGGTTGGATAACTTGTTTTTCAACTTTTGCAAGAAATTCATTATCAGCGAATGGCACAGGAGAGACTGCGCCCATACCTCCTGTATTAAGTCCTGTATCACCTTCTCCAATTCTTTTATAATCCTTAGCCTCGGGAAGTATAAGGTAATCGTTTCCATCAGTGAGTACAAAACATGATAGTTCTATCCCATCTAAATACTCTTCTATGACAACTTTGTTAGAGGCCTTGCCAAACTTTGAACCGGAGAGCATCTCTTCCAATTCTTTTAACGCTTGTTTCATATCTTGAAGGATGACAACCCCTTTTCCTGCAGCCAGGCCATCTGCTTTTAAAACATAAGGCGGTTGGAGTGTTTTGATATATTCTTTGGCTTCGCTCAACCTGTTTTTTAAAAATGTTTTATAAGAAGCCGTGGGGATATTGTATTTATCCATAAAAGATTTTGCAAAATCCTTGCTTCCTTCCAGCATGGCAGCTCCAGCAGTTGGGCCTATGATATTTATATGTTGCAAGCCTTCATTTTCTATAAAATAATCGTGCAAGCCTGCCACTAATGGCGCCTCGGGGCCTACAATAACCATATTGACCTCATTATTTATACAAAAATCCGCTATGGCATCAAAATCGCCAGGTAATATATCTATGTTGGAGCCTATTTTTTCTGTGCCGGCGTTTCCTGGTGCTATCCAAAGCTTTGTTAATAGAGGGCTTTGGGCAATTTTCCAACCCAAAGTATGCTCTCTACCGCCTGAACCAATTAATAAAACATTCATTGCTCTTTTTTTCTACAAACCTACTTAAAAAGTTGATTTAACAAAACACTTTTTTTATGTTTTTTCTCTTGTTGATTTCTTTAACAGTTTACTTTTCCTAACTTTGCGGCCTTGATCCAAATCTGTTTAGTTTATATTCAATGAGTTGGGAAATCATAGTAATATTGATTATTTCTGGATTGCTTGTCGGGTTTATCAATACCCTTGCAGGAAGCGGTACTATCATTAGTATTTCTGTGTTGATATTTCTTGGATTACCCCCAACAGTAGCCAATGGAACAAATAGAGTAGCTGTTTTTTTCCAAAATATTGTTGCTGTAAGGGGTTTTAATAAACACAAGCAACTGGATGCCAAAAAAGGATTGTGGTTTGCTTTACCAGCAGTAATTGGAGCCATATTAGGCGCTTTTATAGCCGTAGAGGTTAATGAAAAAATTATGGAACGAGCTATTGGCATTATTATGGTAATTATGCTATTTTTCCTCATCTTTAAGCCCAACCGCTGGTTAATAGGTTCTGAGCATAAAATGCAAAAAAAAGTATCATCAGCCCAAATCGTATATTATTTTCTTATCGGCGTTTACGGTGGTTTTATACATATTGGCGTTGGAATATTTTTGCTGGCACTTACAGTGGTGAACGCCGGGTATGACCTGGTAAAAGCCAATGGAATTAAAAATTTCATTGTATTTTTATACAACCCTTTTGCGCTTTTAGTTTTTATTATCGGGGGAATGGTAAATTTTAAATATGGATTGATCCATGCCATTGGCAATATGATAGGCGCTTACATTGCAGCAAAATGGGCTGTTTCTTGGGGTACGAATTTTGTGAGATGGATGTTGATCGTGATTATTGTTTTTGCATCAGGGAAATTTCTTGGTATTTTTAACCCTTTAGATTATTTACACCACTAAAAAAATAATATTATGAAAAAGATTTTTTTATTTGTATGGCTTATTTTCTCTTTTGCCGTTTTTTCAGCTATCCAGGCACAAGACAATACACCCGGGAAAGATTACATGCTTGTAATTCATGGCGGATGTGGCAATTTTACAAAAAAAGACATCCCTAAAGAAGTAAGAAGTGAATATGAAAAAATCTTGAGAGAGAGCCTTTTAACGGGGAAAAAAATATTGGAAGAAGGCGGTTCAAGTTTAGATGCCGTAGAAAAATGCATCACCATAATGGAAGACTCCCCTTTGTTTAATGCAGGTAAAGGCGCTGTATTTACAAGCGATGGGCACAATGAATTAGATGCCTCCATAATGGATGGAAGCAATCTTAATGCCGGCGCAGTGGCTGCAGTAAGTACAGTAAAAAACCCGATCTCTGCCGCTCGCAAAGTGATGACAGAATCGCCCCATGTTTTGTTGGCAGGCAAAGGCGCTGAAAATTTTGCTGCTGAAAAGGATGTGGAGATTGTTGATCCATCATATTTTAAAACAGAAAAACGGTGGAAAGATTACAAAAAAGCCAAGAAATTGAAGGAAGAATTTTTTAAAAAGAAAAAGAATGGAACTGTTGGTGCAGTGGCACTGGATAAAAAAGGCGATCTTGCTGCTGGCACCTCTACAGGGGGGATGTCTAACAAAAAATATGGAAGAATAGGAGATTCTCCAATTATTGGTGCAGGCACTTATGCAAAAAACTCCACTTGCGCTGTTTCGGGCACGGGATGGGGTGAATTTTTCATTAGGAATGTTATTGCTTATGATGTTTCGGCTTTAATGGAATACAAAGGATACAACGTTGAAAAAGCTACAGAATACCTCATGAATCAAAAATTAGCGGAACATAATGCAAATGGTGGAGTAATCGCTCTTGACAAAGATGGAAATTACCATATTGCATTCAATACTACGGGAATGTTTAGAGGGTATATTGACAAAAATGGGGAAATAAAAGTTTTCCTTTTTAAGGAATAGTGGCATAATGAAACCACGCTTTTAGATTTGTTTCTAAAAAAACAGAAGGCGCAGCTACTTTAGCTACGCCTTAAAAAAATATGTACTATATTATTGCTTGCTCGTATTACAATCCCTTAACTTTAACTTGTAATAAAAAGAAAAAGTACTCATCATCCAATGGTAAGAATTGGTAGGTAAGTTTTTCGCCGGTCTTTCTTGCAATATCAATTAGACCTAAGCCAGCTCCACCTTTTTCAGATAATACACCAAAACGCATTTGTTTTTTGTAAAGGTTTTTAAGCTCATCTTTACCGAGTGAATTGATATGATCGATAGACTTTTTTAAGTCATCGATTTTATCGCCGGTAATTTTGTTGGCCGTAATAATAACATAAGACTCTTCTCTTTTTCCAACAATAAAAAGGCCGTTTCCTAATTGCTCTTCTTCTTTGTACTCATCGGAATGTTTTGTCATGTTTTGCAGAATCTCAACCATAACATGGAATACCTTCCTTTGAACTGACTTCTCTTCCTTGCTTTTCACCATATTGGTTTCTGTCATGGAAGTAAACATCTTCATTATCTGGTGGTTAAACTCTCCTAGGTAAACTAATGAAAACCCATTGGTTACCATCTCATCATAAACCGACAAAACCGACTTAATAAAATTCAAGCTATGACTTGTACTCTGACTCATAATATTTTAGTTTTTCAAATTTCGTTAAAAAGGGATTTTTCTTAAATTAAAATTTGGTGATAAAAGTAAAAAAAAAATATTAGATAATTACCTAATACATAGTTTTTTTATTGATTGTTATATTTCAGTACATCATCGTTCATGTATTCCAGCTTAATACCCGCTATCCTAAAAAGTTCTTCTGACTCTCTTCCTGCATGATATTTTTTTTCGCAAACAACTCTTTTTAAGCCACAGTTAATAATTAGCATAGCACATGTTCGGCAAGGTGTCATACGGCAATATAAAGTGGCATCCTTTATTGAAATACCCAATTTAGCAGCCTGGCATATGGCATTTTGTTCTGCATGTACTGTGCGCATGCAATGTGTAGTTACCTTTCCATCTTCGTCTTCGTGGATGAGTTTTTTCATTTGATGCCCTACATCATCGCAATGGGGAAAATTGGTTGGTGATCCTACATAGCCGGTTACAAGGATTTGCTTATCTCTTGCAATTACACAACCACTCCTGCCACGATCGCACGTAGCTCGTTTTGATACGGTGTTGGCTATTTCCATGAAGTATTCATCCCATGAAGGCCTTATATATTTTTCTTTATTCTCCATAATTCAAATCAATTTCTTTCATTAATTGTTCTATTTTTTCATACAATGTTTTTATGCTTCCATTGTTATTAACCACATGGTCTGCCATTTCTATGCACTTAGAAAGGTTTTGTTTGTTAGGGTCTTCGGAGTTCATTTCCCTTTTTTCATTTTCTATAAATGTATCAAAAGAAATGTTATCCGTTTCCGAAGCTCTTTTCACAATCCGCTGATAACGTATTTCGGGGTGGGCATCAACAGCCAAAAGTATAAAATTGCCTTTCCCACGCATGGCATCAATTTCGCCCGGGGTTCTTATGCTTTCTATTACGCAGTTTGATCCTTTTTGTAGTGCCAACTTATAAAGTTCTTCTATAATGAATGAAGGTGAGTGTTTCTTCCTTAATTCATTGGCCACTTCTACCATAGTATCCCTATTAAATGCTAATCTGCGCTTTTCGATTACATCTTTAAGATATTGACGAACAGAAAAATGCGAAAACCCTTTTTCATTTTTTAAATACTCTACAATAGTGCCTTTACCTGCTCCTATTGTCCCTGTAATCCCTATTACTATCATTACAAAAATTTTTTCAAAAGTAATAAATCATTCATACATTTTATTTTATAGTTTTGAAATTTATTATTCATTTGTTGAAGAATAACCTTAAAAAAAATTATATTCCTAATGAAAATCCAAAAAATAGAAGAAATTCCTTCATTAAAAGACGATTTTGGCAGCAAAAAAATTTATGGTTCCGCTTTTATGGAGATATTACAAGTTACCATAAAACCTGGCGATATTCTTGACAGGAATATTATCCCACAGCAATCTATATTTATTGTGCAATCTGGAAAAGGAATTTTAGAAACAGGCCAGACCAGGAAAGTGATAGAAGGAAAAACCATCATCGAATTGGAAGCAAATACCAACGCCGGTTGGATAAATGCCGGTGAAGCGAACCTTGAACTTTTATTTTTGAAATTTAAATAGCGTAACCATGAACAAATTATATCCCTTAAAATTCAAGACCATTTTTAAAGATAAAATATGGGGAGGAAGCAAGATAAAAGATATTTTGAATAAAGATTTTTCTCCATTGCCTAATTGTGGCGAAACGTGGGAGATTTCAGGTGTGGAAGGCAATATTTCTGTTGTAAAAAATGGCTTTCTTAAAGATAACGAATTGCATGAACTTATTGAGATATACATGGGCGACTTGGTTGGCGATAAAATATATGAAAAATTCGGGTTGCAATTCCCTTTATTGATAAAATTTATTGACGCCAATGATTACTTGTCGGTACAAGTACATCCGGGTGATGACCTGGCAAAAATGCGTCATAAAACGAATGGCAAAACAGAAATGTGGTACGTGATCCAAGCCGATGAAGATGCAGAACTTATCAGTGGTTTCAATAGGAAAATAGACGAAGAAACGTATTTGCAACATCTCCATAATAAAACGTTAAAAGATATCCTCAATATAGAAAAAGTCCATGCCGGGGATGTTTTTTATATCCCTTCGGGCAGGGTTCATGCTATTGGCCCCGGGATTTTACTGGCCGAGATACAACAAACTTCAGACATTACTTACAGGATTTACGATTGGGATAGAAAAGACCACCAAGGTAAATCCAGGGAGTTGCACACTGAACAAGCTTTAAAAGCCATTGACTTTACCTATCATAAAAATTACCGCACAAAGTACAAAGAGCTTTTTAATGCCCCCACAAATATTATTGATTGCCCTTATTTTGACACAAATCATCTGCATTTCAACAAAAAAATTGAACGGGAATATATTGGTATCGATTCATTTGTTATATACATTTGTCTTGAAGGCGCTGCTGAAATTGATTATCACTGGGGAAAAGAACAAATCAGCAAAGGTGAAACCGTATTATTACCCGCTGTAATTGAGCGCGTGTTTTTATCGCCTCATAAAGAAACAAAGCTATTGGAAGTTGGGGCAAGAGCCGGGCAGGAATAATGCTTTGAAAGTCTTTTGCTAATCGTTTTTTATAATTACGTCTTCTTCCCTAATAAGCTCTCTTCCTTGGTAACTAAGCAGTAGCTGTGCAACCGAAAGTGTATCTTTTTGACAATAGATAGCAATACGTTCTAAATTGTTTTCCTCCCAGTATACCTTTGCTACATCGCTACCCTTGATGTCGTCTTTAGGAGTAGGAATATTGAATACCGCTGTAAGCAACTCCAATGAAGTATAACTTTTATAATCACCAAACTTCCATAACTCCATGGTATCCAGGTGACTTACTTCCCAAGGTTTTTTGCCGGGTGTGTTGAGTATACCGGGCAAGCGGATCTTGTTGATCAACATTCTTCTTGCAATATACGGAAAATCAAACTCTTTACCATTATGAGCACACAAAAGACTATCAGGACTGGAAAAGGAACTATTTAGCAATGCTGCAAAGTCCATTAGCAGTTGTTTCTCATCATGCCCATAAAAAGATTTGACAAAAAAACAATTCCTGGCTTCCTTAGCTCTCACAAAGCCTGCCGAAATGCATACAATCTTCCCGAATTCTGCATAAATCCCTGCTCTCTCATAGAGTGTTTCAGAAGTATCTTCTTCTTTTTTCTTTAAATAACCGGCTTTTCTATCCCAAAGCGCTTTGAAATTCTCCGTGAGTGCATCATAATGTTGAACTGCAGGCACAGTTTCTATATCCAGGAACAACACTTTCCTGATGTCAATATCATAAGGCATAGCAATATTTTTTTACAATTATATGAAACAAATTTAATAATTCGTAATAAAAAGAACACACAATAATAAAAAATCCATTAGGTTTGCGAAAAATTGGTGCGGTTTGGTATCATAATACTAAGCATTATAGGAAAAAATGGTATATCCCAAAAACTTTGAAGAAAAAATTGGTTTTGAGAAAATCCGCTCTATGCTTAAAGATTTTTGTTTAAGCACGATGGGGCGGGCGTATGTGGATAAAATTGGCTTTTCAGGGAATTTTAAAAAGGTCAAACAATGGCTTTTTCAAACAGAGGAATTCCGTCAATTGTTGATGTTGGGCGAGCCTTTCCCAACACAGGATTATCACGATTTAACCCCTGTACTGGAAAGATTAAAGATAGAGAATAGTTTTATTGAAATCGAATCCTTGGTAAAACTAAAAGATTCACTTCAAACCGTACATGATTGTGTTGCTTTTTTTAACAACAAAGATAAGGAGCAATACCCTGAGCTTAACAGCATTATCGATAAGATCATCTTGGATAAATCTATCCTGCAAAACATTGATAGAATCATGGATGAAAGGGGTGAGATCAAGGACACAGCCAGTAAAGAACTGGGTTTTACCAGGAAAAACCTAATACAAAAAAACCGGTATGTTAATGGCCGTATTGAGGCAATCTTAAAACATGCCAAAAATCAAGGCTGGGCTCCTTCTGGTTCCGAGATAACAGTGAGAGGTGGAAGAGCAGTAATTCCTTTTCATGCCACAGATAAACGAAAAATAAAAGGATTTATCCATGATGAATCGGCTACCGGGCAAACAGTATTTATTGAACCGGCAGAGATATTTGATGTGAACAATGAAATACGTGAGTTGGAAAATGCTGAAAAAAGGGAAATTATTAAAATATTAACAGAATTTTCAGCCTATCTCCGCCCTCATATAGAAGACCTTAAAAACTGTTATCATTACTTGGGCATTATCGATTTTATAAGAGCTAAAGGCCGTTTAGCGTTAGAAATGAATGCTTATAAACCGGACTTGCAAGACAAGCAATCCATGGAGTGGACACACGCCATGCATCCACTTCTATACCTTGCTTTTAAGAACAATGAAAAAGAAGTGGTTTCATTCAACCTGGAGCTAAATCCTTCGCAAAGAATCCTTGTGATTTCCGGGCCCAACGCAGGAGGAAAATCCGTATGTTTAAAAACTGTAGGGCTTATCCAATACATGATACAATGTGGGCTGGCTGTCCCTATGAAAGAATATTCCGTGGCCGGCATCTTTAAAAATATCCTTATTGATATTGGCGATGAACAATCCTTAGAGAACGACCTTAGCACTTACAGTTCGCACTTGGTCAACATGAAAAATTTTATCAACCTTGCCAAACAAGAAAGCTTGTTTTTGATCGATGAGTTGGGAACAGGAACAGAGCCCCAGTTAGGAGGAGCTATTGCCGAGGCTGTATTAACGCGAATTAACCAAAATAAAGCTTTTGGCGTTGTAACCACTCATTATGCCAACATTAAAGTTTTTGCCGGCAAAACCGAAGGCGTAATAAATGGCGCTATGCTATATGATAGCAAAAATATGAAACCGCTTTATCAACTTAGGGTAGGAAAACCCGGAAGTTCTTTTGCCTTTGAAATAGCAAAAAATATTGGCCTACAAAAAGCCATTATCAACCAGGCCATGAATATAGCCGGCAGAAAGCAAATTAACTACGACAGTCAATTGCAGGATTTGGAAGTGGAAAAAACTGCGCTAGAGAAAAAGAAATCTGAGTTTCGATTTGCTGATGAGCTATTGGCAGAAACCATAGAAAAATATCAATCGCTTTATGAAGATGTGGAGCGCTCTAGGAAAGACATCCTTAACCAAGCCAGGAGAGAAGCAAAAAATATCCTCGATAGCTCAAACAAGGTGATAGAAAACACCATAAGAGAAATTCGGGAAACCCAAGCCGAGAAAGAAGCAACAAAAAAATCCCGTGAAAAAGTAAAAAAAGAAAAAGAATTACTGGAAAAGAAGTTGCAAAACCAAGAAACAAAAAAAGTTAAAAAACCTGTTAAGGAAGAAAGGCCAAAAGAAAACCATGAAGTTCCTAAAGAAATTTTCGCAGGAGACCCTGTTAAGATCAAGGGGCAGAACGAAATTGGAGAAGTGATCTCGGTTGGCGAAAAAGACGCGATAGTACTTTTTGGTTCGGTAAAGATGAAAGTACGTAAGAAAAATTTGGAAAAAACAGCGCCCAAAACAAAGAAAAACCTGTCTTTCCACCGCATGAACTTTGATATCAATGAAAAAGCACAAAACTTTAACACCAAGCTCGATGTGCGTGGACAAAAGGCGGAAGAGGCCCTTTTGAACCTTCAAAATTTTATTGATGACGCTGTTTTACTGGGAATCAAAGAAGTAAAAATATTACATGGCAAGGGTGATGGTATATTAAGGCATGTAATACGCCAGCAGCTTCATAAAACAAAAGAAGTATCATCACTACGTGATGAACATATAGAGTTGGGTGGTCAAGGTATTACTGTGGTGGAGTTGAGATAGGACTAAACAATATATTATTCTCTAATAAATAATCAAGGAATGAATTACCTTGATTATTTAACCTGATGTCTTTTTTATCATTAAGAAAATCTTTAAAGAATTGCTGAATTGCTTCTTCTCCAAAATGTCCAAAAGGGGGATTGCCTAAATCGTGGACTAATCCTGCAACTCTTAACAATGAACTAATATAACCTTTTTTTTCTGGATTAAGCTCCTTTTTATCAATTAAAAATTTCTCAATGCTAAGACCTATTGAACTTGCTATATATGAAACTTCTAGTGAATGAGTTAAACGAGTTCTTATAAAGTCACTTTGCTCTAAAGGAAAAACCTGTGCCTTATCCTGTAACCTTCTTATTGAAGAACGTGCCGCGTATATTGCGTCGTGTGGGGCTTCAAGGTACTTTCCTATCAACCCGTAGCAAAGGTATATAAAAGTTGCGACCTTTCAAAAACCACATCACCCCCACATGCGCAATGATACGCTGTTAGCCAGCGTGGTTAAGAGGTTTCTTGATTTTTGAGACTAACCCATCAATGTGTTCAAATAAATGAGGTTTTATTGGGTTCCACATTGGATTATGTTGCTTTTTCTCATAAGGTAAACAGTCATAATAGAATATTCTGTATAAATCAAATGTTTCACCTTTTGCTTGTGTCAAATGCATTAAACACATTTCCCATAAATCTGAGGCTGTTCGGACAGGATCAAGTTTTTTTATTTTATGTATCGAACGATATCTTTTTAGAAAAAATCCACCGTCTACTAAAATTGCTGTTTTCTTTTTCATGTTTATTTAAAATAAAAAAGCCCTTGGGTCGGCATTCTCGCTATTTTTATGAAGAATTGAGAATACGTTGCCAAGAGCATTATATACGTTAAACGCAATAATAAGAAATTTGTTTTAAAAAAACAAATACTTTTTTTCATTTTGCCATGTATTTTTCATCGGTCTCCACTATTGCTGGCTAACTGGATATAATCCTACCATAATCATTTTCAAAAGGATTCCTCCCATCGAATGAAGTTCTTGGTGTTCTTTCTCTAAGAGTAATTGGATTTAATAATTCATCCATCCATTATTCATTTTATTTAAATTATTGGTTCACTTCTCAAAGTTCATACTAATATTAATTCAACCATGAAGATATTGAACATTATATTTTGCATATACTCTCATATTTCAGCAATGCTTTATTGATCTTCTTTGCCAAAAAAGGCCCTTCATAAATAAAACCCGTATAGATTTGTATGAGCGAGGCTCCGGCTTTAAGCTTTTCTATGGCATCTGCTGGGCTATGTATGCCACCAACGCCGATAATGGGTACTTCCCCTTGAGTTTTTTGAGATAAATAACGGATTACTTCGGTTGACCTGTCCCTTAATGGCTTTCCACTTAAGCCGCCACTGCCCTTTTCTTCAACAATTTCTTTTTTGGTTTCAAGGTTACGTCGTTCAACGGTGGTATTGGTTGCAATGATACCATGGATCTTGGTTCGTTCAACAATTTCTATCACCTCATTCAACTGTTGCTCGTTGAGGTCAGGGGAAATTTTAAGCAAAACAGGCTTCAGCTTTTCTTTCCCTTTATTGATTTTCATTAAATCATCAAGAATTTCAATGGTTGATTCCTTATTTTGCAATTCCCTGAGGTTTTTGATATTTGGACAACTAATGTTCACAGCAAAATAATCAACGTGGCTATAAAGCGCTTCAAAACATGCTATATAATCTTCTTTTGCCGTTTCGTTAGGCGTATTGGTGTTTTTCCCGATATTCCCACCAATGATGATTTTCTTTTTCTTTTTTTTCAGGTTGTTGACAAACTTATCCAATCCCACATTATTAAAACCCATCCTGTTGATCAAAGCTTCATCTTTCACCAACCTAAAAAGACGTGGCTTGGCATTCCCAGGTTGTGGTTTGGGTGTAACAGTACCTATTTCAACAAACCCAAAACCGAAATGGGACAAATGGTTATACAGTGTAGCTTGCTTGTCAAAACCTGCTGCAAAACCTACTGGATTAGGGAAATCAATACCAAAAATATTTTTTTGCAATTTAGGATCCTTAATCAAACATAATTTCCTGGTAAACCAAGCCATGCCGGGAATTGAAAAAACAAATTTCAATGCATGATCCACAAAGTGATGGATTGATTCCGGCTGTGCCATAAAAAAAAGTGGCCTTATGATCTTTTTATACATAATAGAAAAAAATATGGAGAAAAAAAGCCCGTCAAATCTTTAACGGGCTTTAATATTATTTCTTGTCATCTTCGTTGTCTTTGCTTCCCGGCTCATTCTCATCCTTGCCAGGATGGTCATTTTTTGTAGCACCGGCTTCTTCTTTTTCATCAAGCTTTCCCTTTTCTTCCTCATCCTCTTCAAAATCCAGCATATTGTTTTCTTGAAGAAGGTTGTACCATCTTAATATTTTTTTAATATCAGACACATATACTTTGTCTTCATCATAATTTGGAACCACTTCGGCAAAGTAGTCTTTGATCTCTTTATTATTGCTTTTATGACTGATCGTTTGGCCGCCATCTTCCTTTTCATAGATTTTTTTCAATATATTTTTAAGCGACTCATCTCCATCCTCGGTGTAAACGCTAATGTCTTCCAAGGCGCTGATCTTATCCGTAGCAAATGCCGGTATACGTTTTTTGTCTGTGATAGACTCCACAACCAGGCTGTTTTTTGTTTGGGCAACCATCTTGTATAATCCTGGTTTACCCGAAATAGCAAGAATTTCATTCAAATCCATAAAACATCTTTTTTTTAAAAAAACCGCTGCAAATATAATGCAAAAAACAAAACCGCTTTTTCTTATTGCACAAAATTGTGCTTTGATTTTAAAAACAAAGAAGCAAATTCCTATTTTTTCAAAAGCTCATAGTTTTTAAATTCGCCCAAACCGGGAGAAAACAATATATTCTTTTTAATAAAAGTAAAGGCTTTGTATTTCCACCGTTCATGCTTAAAAGTTGGGCGGGTATTTTTGAGTTTGCCTTTATATTGCAAATTTTCTTTCCAGTTAAATTCCTTGATCCGTTCTTGCATTACTTTAGGGTGTGTTCCTTTAAAAAGAGGGAGCTTTTGCAAAGGCCCATAATCAAAAACTTCGTATTGATCCGGGTCTCTTTTGGCTTTGGTATTATTTTTATGAATTCTTTCTAAGGCTTTTGTTTTGTTTTTCATTAGTTTAGGAGGCCGCACCCAGCCATAATGATAGATATATGCATTGGCTTTAGCTACATTTAGCCTGTATGTTCCTTTTTGCTGGCGGTAATTAAGGCCGTCAAAACCTGGAATTCGTCTAAAAGATTGTGCTGATTGCCATGAGTGAATTTCCGGGTCGTTTCTCACAATACGGATCTCGTGGGTATACCAACCGTGGCAATTATGATAGTGCCAATAGTCTCCCCAAAAATGCACATAATTAAATAATAATCCATCTACATCCTTTTCCCCAAGCAATTCCTCGCACCTTTCTTTTATGATAGGTAAGTACTTTTCATGAACCACCTCATCGGCTTGTAAATAAAACAACCAATCCCCTTTGCAATGACTCATGGCTATGTCGGTTTGATGGGCATTTTCCATACCCCGTGGATATTTTTCTATATCCCAAACTGTGTCAATGATCTTTACTTTGTTGCTATTGATTTTAAGGAGTTCTTCGCGTGTGGTATCATCTTCATCGCAATCGCCAAGGGCAACTATAAATTCGTCTACGATGGGTAAAATGGATTCTATCGACTCTTTTATCGGGTAATAAAGCTTTACAGCATTTTTCACCATAGTAAAACCGCTGATTTTCATGGGATGTAATTTAAAAAAATTCTATAAATTGAAATTGCAATAATAATACGAAATTATGAAATGAAAGGGCAATATAAAAATTAAAGAAACAAAAATACCCTGTAATTATGTATCTTTTTAAACCAGTTTTCGTAGAATTGTATTAATTCAAAATTCATTATAAGTATAAATACGATGTTAAATTTGTGAAAATCTAGGTATTTTTACTAAAAAAGATTTTTGTTTTTTAAAAATTTGCTTAATTTTGGAATTACAATTAGTTAACCATTATTTAACCTAAAAAATTAATGTTATGAGAAAAATTGCTACGCTATTAGCGTTGTGTATGTTTTTATGCATACAAGTAACGCAGGCACAAAAACGTACCATAACCGGTACTGTAACAAATGCCGCTGACGGAACAACGTTGCCGGGAGTATCTGTTGTAGCCAAAGGAACCACATCAGGTGCCACAACAGATATTGACGGTAATTACAAAATTGTTGTTCCGGCGGATGCAAAAACCCTTGTCTTTTCTTTTGTAGGGATGACCACAAAAGAAGTAGAAATCAACAACCGGGTTACTATAAATGTAGCGCTTGATCCAGCCATGGAGCAGTTAGATGAAGTAGTGGTAACAGCGCTGGGTATTTCCAGGGAGAAAAAATCGCTTGGATATTCAGTGCAGGAAGTTGATGGGAACGATTTAAATAAAGCTCCTGAACTTAATGTTGTTAACTCACTTTCTGGCCAAGCTGCCGGTGTACAGATTATCAGTGGTGGCGGTGGAATCGGGTCATCATCCAGGATTATGATTCGTGGTAACAGCTCGTTTAACAACAACCAGCCTTTGTTTGTTGTAGATGGAGTACCCATCTCCAATTACTCTTCTTCTGTAGGTGCCTATGGTGCAGCAGATGAGGGGCCTGACTTTGGTAACGCGGCCATGGATATTGACCCAAGCAATATCAAATCCGTATCCGTACTTAAAGGCGCTAACGCTGCCGCACTTTATGGTAGCCGGGCAGCCAACGGGGTGATTGTTATTGAAACCAAAAAACCAAAACTTACCCACAAAAAGGGACAAGCTATTGGGGTTTCTTACACAGGGTCAGTAACTTTTGACGAGGTTTACATTATCCCAAATTATCAAAATGATTATGGCCAAGGGTTTGATGGTAGTGAA
This sequence comes from uncultured Bacteroidales bacterium, assembly GCA_964544705.1. Lineage (GTDB taxonomy): Bacteria > Bacteroidota > Bacteroidia > Bacteroidales > CAZJDA01 > CAZJDA01. The sequence goes on along the minus strand of CAZJDA010000047.1, from coordinate 12,762 downwards.
TATTTATATAATTACTATAAAGCAAACCCCCAGTCATATAATGAAGACTGGACTTCATTCCCTTATAGTTCATATCATGAATGGGCAGCAAATGAAAGTTTTTCATATTATGATGGCAACTGGAGTGGTGTAAATGATGGTATTGATGAAAGTTGGGGGCCAAGATTGGACGATGGTTTAAAACTACCCCAGTTTAACAGCCCATACACAATAAAAACTGATGATGATGGCGAAAAATATCTTGACTATACCCCAACCCCATGGGAGTCTAACCCAGATAATGTAAAAGATTTCTTTGAAACCGGTGTTACATTCAATAACAATGTTGCATTAACAACAGCCGGGAAAAAAGCAGCAGCAAGGTTGTCATTAACCAATACTGACGCAACCGGCGCAATTCCTAATACCGACCTTACAAAGAATGCTATTAATTTTGGTGGAACATTACATCTAACAGATCGCTTAAAAGCCGATGCATCGGTTAATTACATCAACAACCAAAGTGATAACCTGCCAGGTGTTGGTTACGGCCCGAATAACGTGATGCAATCCATTGGTTCATGGTTTGGCCGCCAGGTAGATATGAATGAACTGGAGAAGAACTGGGAAGAAGAAGATTATTTTGGTAATCCTTATAACTGGAATCACAGTTATCATAATAACCCTTATTGGACAGTAAACAAAAACACCACCTCCAGGCAAAGAGACAGGGTGTTCGGTAATGTAAATTTAACTTACCAACTAACTGATTGGCTTGATGTAATGGGGAGATTAGGCCATGATTATTATAACGAATATCGTAAACACCGCGAAGCTCATAAATCATTAGATTATCCTAATGGCATGTTCTGGGAAAGAAATCTTTTTGAAAAGGAAACAAACCTTGATTTATTATTTAATATCAATAAGAGTTTGCTTAAATCCAGCTCGGGACAAGACTTTTCAGAAGATATTCTTACGTTTAATAGTACTCTTGGAGCTAATTACAGGAGATATGATTATAGGACTTCTTATATGCAAGCTGCAGAGTTAACAGTTCCTGAGCTTTATACTATTGGTAATGCAAAAGGTAATGCTTCAACAGAAATGTTAATGAAAGAAAAAGAAACCAATAGTATACTTGGGCAAATGAGCTTTGGATATAAATATTACTTATATTTAGATTTCTCATTCAGGAACGACTGGTCATCAGCATTACCAAGTGATAATTGGTCATTCTTCTATCCTTCGGTTAGTTTAAGCTTTATTCCTACTGAAGTATTCACCCTGCCTGAATTTATTTCATTTGCTAAATTGAGAGCAAGTTGGGCAAATGTGGGTAATGATACTGACCCATACCAATTACAAACTTTATATGGTACAGCAAGCCCATTCAATGGTGTTACTCAATTCCGTTATGGATTTGAAGATGGTGATTTTGAAATGGCTAATTCTGAGCTAAAACCAGAAAACATAGAAAGTACCGAAGCAGGTATCGACCTTCGTTTCTTAAATGACCGTCTTGGAATAGATTTCACTTATTATGACAAAATTACTACAGACCAAATCATGCCGGTTGCTGTATCCAGGTCTACTGGCTTTGATAGAAGATGGATCAATGCCGGTGAAATTGAGAATGAAGGTATTGAGTTGATGCTTAGAGGCGCTCCATTCCGCAGCCAAGATGGTTTCAACTGGGATATCACTTTAAACTTTGCACAAGATAATTCAGTTGTAAATGACCTTTATGAAGACCTTGAATCATACCAAATTGCTTATGCCTGGGGTGTAAGTGTTGAAGCAAGGCCCGGCGAAGAGTTTGGTGAAATATATGGAGCAGGCTTTTTAAGAGATGGCGATGATAATATTATTGTTAATACAAGTGGTATTCCTGTTGCAACACCAGAACCTGTCAGCATTGGAAACGTGATGCCAGAGTTTACCGGTGGTTTTAGAAATACATTTGGGTATAAAAATATTAACCTTAGCGTTTTATTAGATTTTCGTAAAGGTGGAGATATTTATAGCATAACAAAACAATTTGGTGCTTATTCCGGTATACTTGAAGAAACCGTAGAAAATGGCATAAGAGAAGATGGTGTAGTTGCTGGAAGCAATGTAATGGAAGATGAAAATTTTGTATATGGTGGCCTTGATGGAGATGATATTGTTTATTATGATGATCAAGGCAATGAAGTTGGCGCGCCTGTTACAAATAAAACTGATGTTGCTGCACAAAGTTACTTTGCTAATTATTATGGATTAAAAGAGTATAATATTATTGATGGTAGCTTCCTTAAACTAAGAGAAGTATCATTATCTTATAATCTACCTAAAAAGTGGTTTGAAAACAATTTTGTTAATTCAGCCTCGGTTGCTGTAATCGGTAGAAACCTTGCACTCTTAATGGTTCATGAAAGCAATGATGCGGGTATTGACCCTGAAGTTGGCATGGGCAACGACTTGGCAGGCTTTGGTATTGAACAATATAACTTACCACCTTCCAGAAGCATTGGTTTCAAGTTAAACCTTAATTTATAATCTAATTGTTAAACAAAAAAATAATGAAGACAATGAAACAAATATTTCAATATAAATTGCTCCTGGTACTAAGCCTGGTTTTAGTCTTTACCTCTTGTACCAAGGACTGGGAAGAACTTAATGACAATCCCAACAAAGCGACAGACCCACCAGCAACTAATATTTTTGCATATACTATCAGGTATTTCGCCGATAATTTTTACGATGATTGGCAAGATATGAACAATTACGAAACTTATGTTGGCCACCTCGGAAAAATTCAATATATTGATGAGGCAGGTTACAGGTTTCGTGTTGGTGTTGTTAATGATGCATGGTCTGATGTATACACAACCATGAATAACTTGGAAAAGGTAATTACAAAGGCCGAAGAAGAAAAAAATGTTAATTTGCAGGCTGCTGCCATTACATGGAAAGCATATATTCTGCAGATTGCAACAGATAAATGGCGAGACATACCTTATACTGAAGCATTAAGGGCAGAAGAAGGAGATGAATATCTTAACCCTGCTTATGATTCACAAAGCAAAATATACGCTGAATTGCTAACTATGCTTGAAGAAGCCAATGGTTTATATAATCCAAGTATCCCAACAGCATTGCTCGGCGATGGAGATTTAATTTTTGGTGGCGATATTAGCCTTTGGAAAAAATTCACCAACTCTTTACGTTTAAGAGTAGCTATTAGAATTTCTAATGTTGATGCTGCTACAGCGCAAAGCCATATTGAAGCAATTTTAGGGAACCCTACTGATTACCCTATTATATCGAGTAATGCAGAGAATGCACAATTGGCATGGCAAGGTTCTTCTCCGTACTACGAACCATGGTACGAAAATGCAGCGGTAGACAATAGGGATGACCACGGCATGGGTAAACCACTTATTGATAGTTTGCTTAATTACAATGACCCACGTTTGTCAGTATATGCCAAGCCAGCATCAACAGATAGTGTATATAGAGGGGTAATACCGGGTGCTAACCCAGGATCATTTAATATGGCTGATATATCTAGGATAGGTGATCACTATAGGGGTACACCAGATGGTTATACACCTTTCTTAAGGTATCCAGAAATCCAGTTTATTATTGCTGAAGCAGCACTTAATGGTTGGAATACAGGCGGTGTTGACGCACAAACGGCTTATGAAGCAGCTGTAACTGCGTCCTTAGAAGAGCATGGCATTACAGGCGATACTGCATACCTACAACAACCACCTGTTGCTTGGGGTAGTGGTTATATGACCAACTATGAAAAAATCTACATCCAAAAATGGATATCACTGTTTAAGCAAGGCCATGAAGCATGGGCTGAAGCAAGAAGAACAGATGTTCCTTTATGCGAACCTGCTCCTTATTCACCTTATGAAGGCCATGACAGGGCACCTTTCCGCTATCCTTATCCTGATGACGAATATAACCTAAACAGCGCTAATATAAATGCTGTTGACAATAGCCAGGATGATTTCTGGGGCGAACAGATGTGGTGGGATACTCGTACTGGCGTGCAATAATATAATTAAATATGATTTAGAATTTAAACCCCGGAAAAGAATCCCGGGGTTTTTTTTCTTTAAATCACAACAAAAAACCATTCTTATGACCATCAACATCAAACCAAACACCACCAACAAAAAAGAACTCATTGTCCAAAAAGAACATACTGCCTCAGCTTATGGCTCAGGGCTTGTTGAAGTATTTGCCACGCCGGCAATGGTTGCACTCATGGAAAATACAGCTCACGAAAGTGTACAACCCCAGCTTCCCAAAGGATTTATTACCGTTGGGATGGAGATCAATGTGCAACATAAAAAGGCTACTCCTTTAGGAAAAAAAGTGTGGTGCCACTCAGAACTCTTTAAAGTGGATGGGAAAAAACTGCATTTCAAGATTTCTGCCCATGACGAAAACGGCGAAATAGGAGAAGCTTTTCATAAACGATACATCTTGGAAAAGGAAAGTTTTATGCAATCACTTCAATAAACAATTCCTTCAAATTTTATTGATCATTCAACAGGGAATCGGATATTATAATTTACGCCTTGTTTATTTTCAATAATCAGGTCGCCTTCCAATTGATCTTTTACTAGAATATTTACCAGCCACAAGCCTAAACTGTTGGTGTCCTCAAAGTCAATATCCCCGGGCAAACCCTTCCCGTTATCTCCTACATTCAACAAGTATTCATCATCCTTTTGTTTAAGCTTGATATTGATTTTCTTATTCTTGGATGTGTCATCCTTATCAAAAGCGTATTTCAACGAGTTGGATATTAATTCGTTAACAACCAACCCGCAAGGAATCGCTTTGTTAATATCAAAAAAAACATTTTCAACATCCAAATTCAGTTGGATATTTTGTTCACGGCCATAAAGATCGATAAGATTCTGGCTTAGACGGTCAATGTATTTCCCAAATTCTATTTTCGACAAGTCTTCGGAGTTGTATAAACCCTCGTGAATAAACGACATGGTACGTACTCTTTCTTGGAGCACCCTGAATTTATCGATAACATCACCAGCCATAGAATCATTCAACTGCATGTTTATCAAAGAAATGATCACTTGCATATTATTTTTCACCCTGTGATGAACCTCTTTAAGCAATACATCCTTTTCTTCTAAAGCATATTTGAGCTTTTCGTTGGCACGTATATTCGATGTAACATCTTTCCCGAAGGCAATAAACCTGTTATTGTCCAATTTAGCAGCATCAAGTTGCATATAGAAATCGTTGTCCTCTTTTCTTTTCATTAGGAAGACATGGCTTGTTTTTCCGGTATTATTAAGTTCCTCAAACGCCCTATTTGCAGCTAATTCGGATTCTTCCGCTACAAGGCCTGTGAAATTAAATTTTAATAATTCTTTTTGTGAAAAACCGGTTAGTTTTGATACGGCATCATTCACTTCGTGCAATCCCCCAGATTTACCTATTACAAAAATACCATCTGGTGAATTATTGATATAATTACGGTATTTTTTCTCATTGAACCTTAAAGCCGTTTCTGTAATCCTCTTTTGTAATGCAATTGATGCCAGGTAAGCTAACGTCTCGATGATCTGTGCATTTTCCAGTTGATTTCCTACACGTGTAATTATGGCTGCATTGCCATACATCATCCCATTCCAAACAAACGCTATTCCATAGCATTTATCCATTTTTAAGAGCTTTTCTAATGATGTTGCCGTATTTTTTGATACTTGCCTGAATGTTAACTCGTAAAATCCTCCAAAAAGTTCAATCAATTTCCCGGTATATAATTTAGGCATTTGCTCATTCTCAATAATCTTATAACTACTTCCCAAAGGATGCGAACCCATTAGCCGCATTACTTGCCTTGTGGATTTACCCAAACCATAAATAGCCCTAACTGTGCTAATGTTTAAAGTTTCGTCTACCGCATTTATAATTACAATACTATTGTCACCTGCAAGGCTTTTAATTTTCTCTCCAATAAACTGGTAAATATCTTCATCCTCGGAGATTTCTAAAAACCCAATGGCTGTATCGGAAAGATACCGCAAATTCCCCATGTGCTCCTGCCTGATACGGGTGCTGGTTACGCTTTCTGACCGTTTATTGATGATATATAATTGACCGTTTAAGCTATTATCGTCATCTAATATGGGAGAGCTATTAACCGTAACATTGATCTCATCTCCGCTTTTTGTTACCACCAAATTTTCGGTAATGCTACTTTTGATGGTGGTGTTCACTTCTGGAACCGTTATGCCCGATTTAAACAGGTATTGGATGTTTTTTAGTGCCAATTCGGAATTCCTGTACCCTATAAGTTCTACAGCAGCAGAATTTAAACTTTCAATATTCCCCGATTTATTAGTAACAACGATGGCTTCAGGTATTGTATCCATGATCTTTTTATGCTGCACTTTTCCAGGTTCAGCAATAAGGAGTTTGTAAGAAGACATGGCATATATTAAGCCGGGCATCCAAAAAATCAAACTGATATCACCCATGTGCGGGAACCCAAAAGACGTAAGCTCGGGTAGAATTATCTCGAAAAAAGTTCCACCAAGTATCATTACAATATCCATCCACAATAGAACCTTTCCTTGTTTTTTCTTTAATTTGTTTTGGGTGGTTTTAACAAAATTGTAAAGGATAACAACAGAATAAACTACCAATACATAGGAATAAATAAAAAACAAATGAATCCATAAGGAACCGGAAGAAACTTTTTTCCAACCATAAACGGTTATCTTTAGATCATCATACAAAAAACCTGAGAGCTGCATAAAATAAAAAAAAGCAGGGACTAAAGTAATAAGCGCCAATGGGACTAAACGATAGGCGGTTTTTTCTTTTCTTGTAAAGATAAGGTGAAACCAAAAGGAAAGCCCACTCATGAATATCCAACCTATGGCGCTAATATTAAAAAATGCTTTTGCCGTGTAATAATTGGTTGTTGTATTTTGCACAATTACCATGGATAAACTCCAAATGGCAAAACAAAAAATGAGCATTGAAAGCACCTGGTTAATTAATGACCGCTTATTAAAAGATAAAATATGTACCCCAAAAAACAGGTAGGTAACAAAGCAAAAGAAATGTACGTAGGAAATAACGGGCATTATCAAAAATATTGATTTACAAAGATAATATTATTTTTCTTTTGCCTGGTAACGAATCCTTTTCAAATTTATCATACTTTATTACCTTTGGAAAAAAAATCATGATACACAAACAAGGTGATAACTTGACCATCGTAGCCAAGACTTTTGAAGGATTGGAACACACACTCGCTTCCGAATTAGCCTCTATTGGTGCAAAGGATATTGAAATACTGAAAAGAGCTGTTCGCTTTACAGGGGATAAAAAACTGCTTTATAAAGCAAATTATTGTATATCAACAGCTTTGAAGTTCTTACTTCCTGTAGAGAGCTTTATTTCACCTACTACCAAAAAATTTTATAAAATAGTTAGGGATATTGAATGGGATCAATTTTTCCCTATTGAAAAAACCATTCTTGTTGATGCTGTTACTGATGATTCGCTTTTCAGGCATTCAAATTATGCTGCCCAGCTCACCAAAGACGCAATAGTGGATTATTTCCGGGATAAATTCGACAGTAGGCCTTCGGTTGATAAAAACCATCCCATGATACGGGTTAACGTGCATGTATACAAGAATGAGTGTACAATATCGCTTGATAGCTCAGGAGATTCATTACACAAACGCGGTTACCGTGTTGCAAGTGGTGAAGCCCCAATCAATGAAGTGCTTGCTGCCGGCATGATAAGACTTAGTGGATGGAAAGCTGATAGTGATTTTATTGACCCCATGTGCGGTTCCGGCACCATACTTATTGAAGCCGCTTTTTTTGCCAATAACATACCGGCAAATATTCACAGGAAGGCTTTCGCCTTTATGCATTGGAACGATTTTGACCGCCAAATTTGGAAAAACATCAAAATGGAAGCTATTAAAGAACAAACCGAGTTTGAACATGAATTTTATGGGTATGATATTTCCGAAGGAATGGTTGAGATTGCCAAGAAAAACATTCGTTCAGCCGGTTTTCATAAGGATATTCATATTGAAAAGGCTGATTTTTTCAAAATCACCTCCCCTTCTGCCAATGGATTTATTCTCACAAACCCTCCTTATGGAGAAAGAATAAAAAAAAGTAACTTGGTAGAATTTTATAAAAATACCGGGGACAAACTAAAAACCGATTTTCCCGGTTATACAGCTTGGCTGATAGGTTCCGAATTAAAAGCGATGAAGTTTATTGGCCTGAAGCCATCAAAAAAAATAATCTTGTTCAATGGGCCGCTTGAATGCAGGTTCTTAAAATTTGACCTTTACAAAGGAAGTAAAAAAACAAAAGCATAACCAATGAGCCGGGATACGTATTTTGCTGACGTTGTTCTCCCCCTACCTTTGCCCGGCACCTTCACTTACCGGGTGCCTAACGACATGAATGGGCTGGTAAAAAAAGGCCAAAGAGTAATCGTGCAATTTGGGCGGAGAAAAATATACACTGCCCTGGTATATGAGGTACACCAGCGTGTACCGCAAAAATATGAAGCCAAATACATATCATCCCTGCTTGACGAAGAGCCCATACTATTTGATCATCAATTCAAGCTTTGGCAATGGATGGCAAAATATTATTTATGCACCCTTGGTGAGGTGATGAATGCAGCCTTGCCATCATCATTAAAACTTGCCAGTGAAACAAAAATACTCATAGACCCATCGTTTAGTGGTGATTATTCGCATCTTAATGAAAAAGCGTTCTTGATCGTGGAAGCCCTGGAAACAAGAACTTCCCTTACGCTTACAGAGGTATCGGACATTATCAACCAGAAAAAGATATTCCATATCGTAAAGAATCTTATCGAGAAAAATATTGTTATTGTTGAAGAAGAAGTAAAACAAAAATATAAACCCAAGAAAGAAACCTATATTGGACTTGTTGAGAATTATAAGGACGAAAAAAAATTACAAGCACTTTTTAATGAATTAGAGAATAAAGCGCCAAAGCAATTAGAGATTCTAATGACTTTTATTTCTATGCAAGGTACACAGGATCATTACAAAGAGATCAAGCGCCCATTATTGCTCGAAAAGTCCGGCGCTTCGGCATCAGTTATAAATTCGTTGCTGAGGAAAAAAATTCTCTACCAGGCAGAAAGGGAGGTATCACGGCTGAAAAAGTATGATGAACCGGAAGCTGCTATGCCCGAGTTATCAGCAGATCAAGATAAAGCCTACGAAGAAATAACGCAAGCTTTTCAATCAAAAAATGTAATCCTCCTTCATGGAGTCACTGCCAGCGGGAAAACGGAGATATATGTTAAACTGATGCAAGAAACCATTAACCAAGGAAAACAAGTTTTATACTTATTGCCCGAGATCGCTTTAACAACCCAGATCATTAACAGGTTGAGCAAATTTTTCGGGAACAAAGTAGCTGTATACCATTCCAGGTTTTCACAAAACGAACGTGCCGAGGTATGGCAAAAGATTCTCCAATCCCATTCAAAAGAAAAGGGGAAAATTCATATTGCTCTCGGCGCACGTTCAGCGCTTTTTTTACCCTTTCATGACTTAGGATTAATAATCATTGATGAAGAACATGAAACTACTTTTAAGCAATATGACCCGGCTCCCAGGTATAATGCCCGTGATGCCGCCATTTATTTAGGTTCATTACATAAAGCCAAAGTTCTTTTGGGTTCAGCCACGCCCTCAGTTGAAAGCTACTATAATGCCCTGAAAGGTAAATACCAGTTAGTAGAAATAAAAAAACGGTACAAGAATATCCAAATGCCTGAAATACTAATTGTGGACGTGAAAGAAGAGATAAAGCGGAAAAAGATGAAATCCCATTTCTCGGCTTACCTAATTGAGCAGGTCAACGAAGCCTTGGATAATCATGAACAAGTTATTTTTTTCCAGAACCGGCGGGGATTTTCGCAGCGTATTGTTTGCGATGTATGCGAATGGTCGCCTGAGTGCAAAAACTGCGATGTTACGTTAACTTATCACAAATACTACAACCAGCTAAAATGCCATTATTGTGGTTATTCCATCCCGGTTCCTTCACAATGCTCGGCTTGTGGATCGCCAAAACTGCTTTTTAGAGGATTCGGCACTGAAAAGGTTGAAGATGAGATTCCTTTATTCTTCCCAACAGCAAAAGCCATAAGAATGGACTTGGACACTACCCGGTCTAAGAATGCTTACCAGCGCATCATTAATGATTTTGAAGACCGCAAGATCGATATTCTTATTGGTACACAAATGATAACCAAAGGCTTAGATTTTGACAACGTAAGTATTGTTGGCATCCTAAATGCAGATAACATGCTTAACTTTCCCGATTTTAGAGCTTTTGAACGAAGCTACCAATTGATGTCTCAAGTTAGCGGGCGAGCAGGAAGAAAAAACAAAAGGGGAAAGGTGATTATTCAAACCTTTAATCCTTACCATGCTATTATCAGGAATGTTATTGACGGGGATTATTTTGGTATGTACAAAGACCAAATATTGGACAGGCGTAATTTTAAGTATCCCCCGTTTTATAGGTTGGTAAGGCTTACTTTGAAGCATAAAGAAGCAGAGCGTTTAAACCAAGCTGCAGATAAATTGGCAAGTATCCTGAAGAATGCGTTTGGAAACCGCGTTTTAGGCCCGGAATACCCTTTGGTTGCAAGGGTGAAAAATGAATACCTGAAACAATTGATCATAAAACTGGAAAAAGGGAATACCCTCCATAAGATGAAAGAAAAACTCCGGGAAGAGCTCCAAAAATTCTCGAATTTACCGGAGTATAAAAGGATCAAACTGGTCATAGATGTAGACCCGCTATAATTCTTTGCCTACTTTTACAATCCTGTAATTTTCTTTGCCTTTCATGATCTTCCAACCATCAGCCAGCTTTAGCTCCCAGCCCTTGCCTGATGCATAATTTTTTTCAAGCACATCCGGTTTTGAAACCTTAATGCTACTCCATTTATTGATGAATTTCCGGGAAGAGATCATCGTTTTTGCCTTTATATTGCTTATCCTTTTCTTTATTATTGCTTTTACCATTAACACCCTACTGAGACTTAGGCGATTATCAGAGATGGAAAAAGATTTTATTGACCATATTACCCATGAGCTGAACACTCCCCTCAGCACCATTAAGCTTGCAACCTCCACGTTGCAGAAGCAGGATTCTATTAAAAACAACAAAGTGGCCGGTTCATCCGTGGAAATGATCAATCGCCAAAACACCAAGCTCCAGAAGATGCTTGGCAATGTGATAGACCTGAACCTGCTGGAACAGGAAAAAATCAGGCCGAGGCCAAAAACCATTGAATTGTTAGCTGTATACGAGTTGATGAAAACGCTAAAAATGAATTACCCTGGCAAAAACATCCGTTTTGTGTTGCACGACAAAAATGACCTGGGCGCTTTATGGTTTGATCCCTATTATTTTGAGGTGTTAATGTTGAATCTATTGGACAATGCCATTAAGTTTTCAGGAAATGAACCCGTAATTGATATGACCGTGGAAGACAAGCAAAATTTTATATCCATTGTTATTGCTGATAAGGGGCAGGGAATAAAAGAAGATTCGCTGGATAAAGTGTTCAGGAAGTTTTACCGCGAAAGCAAACCAACACAAAAAGGTCTGGGATTTGGACTGTACTATGCCAAAAAGATCATCAAAGCACATAAAGGCAACATAACCATTGATTCCAAACCCGGCGGCGGGACAAGGATTTTGCTACAAATACCAAGATCATGAACAAAACAAAGATTTTGCTTATAGAAGACGACCATGACCTGGGAAAACTTTTAGAGATATTTCTTACCCAGGAAGGTTTTTTGGTAACATGGAAACAGTCAGGGAAAGGCATACAAGAGGAGATGGAAAAACAAACCCCGGGTTTATGTATCTTGGACATCATGTTGCCCGGTGATGATGGGTTTACAATTGCTAAGAAGATCAGGAAAAAATATCCCAACCTGCCATTTATTTTCTTAACAGCAAAAAAACAAAAAGAGGAGCGCATCAAAGGATTGCAATTGGGCGCTGACGACTATATTACCAAACCATTTGAGCCCGAGGAGCTAATCTTAAGAATCAAAAACATACTCAAAAGATATTCCATCACAAGCGGCACGGAAAAAATACCCATTGGAGCTTATCATTTTGACAAAGACCTGTTATTGCTAAAAGGCCCTGGGTTTGAAAAGACGCTCACCCGTCGCGAAGCCGATCTTTTGCTATTGCTACATAAGAATAAGAACAAACTAATAGAAAAAAGTTTTATTTTAGAAACACTGTGGGGACAAGACGATTATTTTTTAGGCAGGAGTTTGGATGTATTCATCAGCCGATTCAGGAAATACTTTGCCAATGATACCAATATCAGTATTCAGAATGTGAGGAATGTGGGATATATTTTTGGTGTGGGTGGAGAATAATTATTTGTTCCAAACAACATTGTGTTTATATCTACTATAGCAAAATTGCTTTTTGGTTTTATGCTAAATATCACATTGCTTTGAAAGATACAAAGTGGAATTTGAACGTATATCAGTATAAAGAGCATTTGAAACAGTTGATAAAGTTCTTGGCGTGCAAGAGCTTGGATAGCACATACAAAATTTGTTCACGATAAGGTATCGAAGGACAACAAAAAAGCGACAATCTAATTTTTAAAAATTCAGAACTCCTGACCTGTCATTAGATTATCAATAACTTACAATATTTT
>CAZJDA010000046.1:0-37618 GCA_964544705.1 uncultured Bacteroidales bacterium | reverse complement strand
TGGATGAAACGTATCAAAAATTTGTAAATTTGTAAACTGGCATTTGAAAAATGCCCTAAAAGTTCACTTTTTTTTCGAAAAACTTTCAAAATTTGTATTTGTAAGTTTTATAATTAAATCGGCGGCAGGTGGGTAAAAGTAGGTTTTGGCGCTGGGTTGGTAGCGGATTGATGATTACAGCTGCGATGGCTCGAGGTTTTTGGTTGCTCCGCTGCACATAGCCGGGAGATTTCTCTCCAACCCTGCCCTGTCGCAGGATCGAAATGACGAGAGCATGGTTGAGTGTGCAGGAATCAAGTCTCTGGCTTCGGCATAAAATGCAAGACAAAAAGAAAATTATAAAAAAAAGAGTCATTCCACAATTCCCGCCGATGCAGGCTACCTGCAAGCAAACCAAACCGCCAAATCGGCGGGGTTTGCTGTATTTCACCTATTGCTACAAACATGAAACCCTTCCAGGGTTTTTGGGCAATAAGCTACCGCCCTGGCCTTTAAACGTTATAATTATCAAACAAGGTGCAAAAAATTTAGGAATGGTTACCAGCAGGCAAAATTTATTTACAAAACCAAAAGCAGTTAGCAAACCCATAAAACACTAGAAAAATAGCAGAATTGATAGCTACACAGGTGCGCCGGCCCGGAAAAATGGCGGGGAAAGGGATGGCTTTGCGCGTGGAAGCTTCATTTTTCCTTGGCTTTTTTGTTTCTTTTTTTGCCGTGACCGACTTTCGGCGGTCCAAGACAAAAAAAAATTATAAAAAACCATTCCACAATTCCCGCCGATGCAGGCTACCTGCAAGCAAACCAAGCGGTTAGATCGGCGGGGTGTACTTTTTTCTCACATAATGCTACAAACATGAAACCCTTCCAGGGTTTTTAGGCAATAAGCTACCGCCCTGGCCTTTAAACGTTATAATTATCAAACAAGGTGCAAAAAATTTAGGAATGGTTACCAGCAGGCAAAATTTATTTACAAAACCAAAAGCAGTTAGCAAACCCATAAAACACTAGAAAAATAGCAGAATTGATAGCTACACAGGTGCGCCGGCCCGGAAAAATGGCGGGGAAAGGGATGGCTTTGCGCGTGGAAGCTTCATTTTTCCTTGGCTTTTTTGTTTCTTTTTGTGCCGTGACCGACTTTCGGCGGTCCAAGACAAAAAGAAAATTATAAAAAAAACATTCCACAATTCCCGCCGATGCAGGCTAATTACAAAAAAAACAAACCGTCAGATCAGCGGGATTGTTTTTCCCATTATTCTACCCAGGGCTACTAAGATTTCACCCCTATCGGGGTTTTGATACCAAGTAAAATTTGATACTTGGCATTATGCCGATTGTCGTTCAAAATAATTTCAAGTAAAAAAATTATTCTTACATTTGCTACCTGTGTTCAATAACCCACAAATATCATATTTATGCAGCAGGTAAACGATTTTCTCCATGCACTGCATGGCTACCTTGGAGGCCATGAATGGTTTGTGTTCTTTTTAATAGGAACGGGATTGTTTTTTACACTCTATCTTAAACTACCGCAAGTACGATATTTCAGGCATTCTTTGCGTATTGTCAGGGGCAAATACGACAGGAAAGGTGATAAAGGCGATACTTCCCACTTCCAGGCACTAACCACGGCGCTTTCCGGTACTGTTGGAACAGGAAATATTGCCGGTGTTGCCCTGGCTCTCCACCTTGGCGGCCCTGCTGCCCTATTCTGGATGCTGGTGACAGCCTTTTTTGGTATGTGCTCCAAGTTTGTTGAGGTTACCCTTTCTCACAAATACCGCGATTTTGACGAAAAAGGCATGGTGGCCGGCGGGCCTATGTATTACATGAAAAAAAGGTTGAACATCAAGACCAAATCAGGGAAACTGATCAAAACCGGGAAATGGCTTGGGGTATTTTTTGCAGGGGCTACCATTCTTTCTTCTTTTGGCTCGGGTAGTTTGCCCCAGATCAATAGCATTTCTAACTCGGTATTTGCTACTTTTGGCATAGAACACATCATTACGGGAGCTGTGATGGCCGTGTTGCTTGGTATCGTGATTATTGGAGGTATTAAACGCATTGCTAAAGTTACGGAAAGATTGGTACCGGGTATGGCATTGATTTATTTGATTGGTGCATTTGCTGTATTGGCTTACAATTACGATAATATTATTCCTTCTATCATAGCCATTTTTAAAGATGTATTCTCAGGCACTGCTGCTGTAGGAGGCTTCCTTGGGGCTACTTTTGCTTTTGTTTTCAATAATGGCGTAAACAGGGGTTTGTTCTCTAACGAGGCCGGGCAAGGTTCGGCTCCCATTGCCCACTCTGCTGCCCGCGCCCACGAACCGGTATCTGAAGGCATGGTAGCCTTATTAGAACCTTTTATCGATACTATTATCATATGCACGCTTACAGGGCTTGTGCTTATTTCATCGGGTGTATGGAGCGAAAAACTGGAGAACCAGTTTCAAAGCACCGACATGGAGATTCTTACCAATATTTATGACGATTCTAAAGAGGAAGACCGTGAAAAACTTTACAGGCATCTTACCGGCCAGGAAAAGCTTGCTCTTTATAGCGGACATCTAATTGTTAGCGATGGTGAAGTGCAAAACGATGTTACTATTGTTCATGCCCGCTCTATAGCAGAAAATGTTAAAGTAAGTGTGAATGAAAAGCCTTATACGGGTAAAGTCACCATTATTGAAGGAAATGTAGACGACCCGGAAAGCGCTTTTATCTTTAGTGGCCAATCGCTTATCCATAGTGCGCCATTAACAGCGGAGGCATTCACGCGGAGCTATTTTGGCCGGTGGGGGCAGTATATTGTTTCTATCGGGTTGTTGCTTTTTGCTTTTTCCACGGCCATTTCCTGGTCGTATTATGGAGGACGGTCAGTGACTTTCCTTTTCGGCTCTAAGTATGTGGTGGTTTACCGTATTGTTTATGTTATTGCCTTTTTCCTTGCTTCTTTCACGGATACTACAATTGTCTGGAACCTATCTCTGCTCACGGTAGTGTTCATGGCCATACCCAACTTGTTTGGTTTGCTAATGTTGCATAAGGAAGTGAAGTCTACGATCCGGAACTATTGGGAAGGGTTTAAAAAGGAATTCCCTGATTATAAGAAAATGAAGTAAACCGGGTCTCAAGCTAAACCGGGAAGAAATCATAATTCGTAGAAGATGCAATCTTCGCCGAATCTGGGCTAATAGTAAGGTCTGAATTCAACTTGCTTTTGAAATTCAATCCTGAATTACTTTTTACTTCCCGATGAGCATAGTAAGAAATAAATAAAGCACAGAAGTTAAGCGTAGTATTCACTACGCTTTCATACCTGGTAGCTTTAGCTACACATGCACAACAACTGGCTCATCCTAAAAAAAAATTGCATCAAAACAGTCAAGATGCGATGATTAAATGGTTTTGTTGCAGGAAGAAACAATCATAGCGTAGCTACAAGCTACGCTTAACATGGATTCGCATAATTACTTTCAAGATAAAAAAAGCGGGAGAACACATTAAGTATCCTCCCATCTTATCAATTCAATTTTGAGTTATGAGAAAGCGAACCTGCTTTTTTATCTTGTTTTAAGTTTTGATACGGTTTTTTTCTCGTATGCGTAAACAAAGTCAGCTTCTGCTGTGAGCCATGTCCGTGTTCCTTTTTTTCCTTTAAATTCTTTGTATTTGCAGCCTTGGCTAAGGTCGAATGTTGCAATATCGCCTTTTCCCGGCCTTTTAAGCACGAGGATGTCGCCTTTTCGGCTATCAACCTGGCATTTGCTGTATTTATTCGCACAAATCTTTTTACCATCTTTGGCATTGAACAAGGATATACCTTTTTCGCCAATAATAACGATTTGCTCCTTGTTTTTCTGTATTTGTGTTGCATTACCAACACCACCTTTTTTAGCCGGCACTTCGTAATTGTCTTTACCGTCTTTTATACCAAGCGAATAAAGCACTTTACCACTACTTACGATAAGGTTATCGCCATAGAGCAATGCATTGGTAATCCCTTTCCTGAATTTTTCTGATTCCCAGGCAAAAGAACCGTCTTTTGTGTTATAAGCTTTTACACCAAAAGGTTTTACCTGTGGAAAATCAATGACTGATTCAGTAACCATTTGGTCGCCTGATTTATACGTGGTAATATATTGCCTTTCTACGATCCCACCAATTTGTAAGATAACTTTATCGTCAACTACATACATTTCCGGTATTGCCCTAGCTTTATGAATTTCGGGAGAAGTCCATAAAAGCTTACCTGTATTCATATCATATTTCTTAACGTATTGGTTTTTCTTATCACTCATGTCAAGGATATAGATATCTTCGCCATCAATAACGGGGTCGGCAACAGCACCAGTTACGGTGTATCTTCCTAATTTACCTTTGGGTTTTTTAACCACATCTTCTGCTTGGAAATTAAAAGCGGCAGACCAAAGATTAGCGCCGGTTTTCAAGTCATAAACCTGTAAACCGTTGAGTCTTAAGAAAACTTTATCATCAACCTTATCAAGGGAGTAAATAAATTCCCTGGAAACAGCTTTTCTTCTTGCCCTACCAGTATATTCGCTCTCCCATATTACTTCGCCATTTTTCATGTTGATCTTGGCAATTTGATTTTTGAAACCACTAAAAAAGGCTGCCAAGCCACCTGGGACAAAGTTTACCATCACCATTGTCCTGTCATTCTTGTTATAAATGTATCGGCCAACAACGCCTACAAACGAAGTATTGGACCATAACTCTTCACCTGTCCTGGCTTTTACAAAAACCATTTCTTTTTTCAGGTTGATGATAAACCCATCTTCCTCAGGGATGTAGAGAATTACATCTTCACTTAGGTTTTGGTATTTTTCTGTCCCCCACAAAAATTTTCCACTTTCAATATCAATACAAGCAATTTTGTCCTTACCCATTTTCTTATCAAAAAGAAACATGGTGTTAGATTTCCAGAAAGGGATAAGTTCATCTATTTTTCTCAGGTCAGGCGCCAGCTCTTTGAATTTTTTGCACCATTTTACTTTCCCAGTTTGATTGTCAATTATAGAAAGTTCTTTTTGGTCGGCTGCATAAACATAGCCGTCTTCTTCGAGCGCTGTCCCACTATAATCAATTTTATGGGAGAGTTTAGTGAACCATACAGTTGGCATGCTTTCTTGTGCGAATAATGTAAAAGCAAAGCATGCAATAACTAATGTTAGTAATCCTTTTTTCATATTGTATTAATTTTAAGGTTATTAATTGAAATTGAAGGTATATTCAAATTTATAATCTCTACCTTTGGGCATTTTAAAAGAAAAGCCAAAAAGGAGCATTCTGTCTTTTAGCTTGTTTTGACCTTGTACTGTGGCCTTTTCTCCTCTCGACTTGGCAAAAACGTTGGTTACTTTACCCCTTTCACCTATGGTAATATCAAACACATATTCACCTTTCATATTATTTTCTTGGCTCCATAAATAGAGTGTGCCTTCAGGCGCTTTTAGTGATTGATTGATCTCTCCTTTTGCAGTACCAATGATTTTCTCTTTTGATTCTATAAGAGGCCTATGCGTGCATTGCACTAAAAAAACGGCGATAAATAATATTGCTAATGTTCTCATGTATTATATTTTATTTGGTTAACGATTTGAATATAAATTTTACAATTTTGGGTTACATAATTATTCCACGAATTTCCATTTGATCAATGAGTTCCCCATTGTTATGATAGCTGTTTCATTATCAGGCAGAAAAACAAAACGGCTGCGTTCATCAACTCTCATCTTCCTTCCTTTTGAAGTTTCCACGATCCTGTGCGACAGGGTAAACCTATTATACATTTTTGCTGCATTGTAATCATACACGAGCAATTCAGGATAACCAGCAAGCCCACCGCCACCAGAATTTGAAATAAAACCAAAGTATTTCCTGTCCGATGTTAGTTCGTATCCAGGTTGCCTTACTGCCCTGGAAACAAATCCTTTCCTGATTGGGCTCCAATTATTGGTTTTTACGATGCTGATGGAGTTTTGTCTCCTGTCAGCGCCTGTACTCGCTTTTGTATGGGGAATTTGTAAGCAAAACAGTTCTTTCCCGTTCCTGGAAAAATTGAGGTCATAAATGAAATCAAAGTAAGTATCTACAGTCCTGATTTCTTTAAGGTTTTTTGCATCATATACAACAACTTTGTTCTTGGTCTTAACGGTATGTTTTAGCCCATCTTTATTCTTTTTGAACTTACCGGATTTCTTCAAAGCTTTCTTATCATACTTTGCAGAAATCGCTATCAATTTACCATTGGGGCTAATGGCTGCACAATTCCCTGCATTGTCTACTTTAACTGATTTTACCAGCTTTTTTGGGTTTATATTCCAAATTTCAAGCTTTTCGCCTGTAAGAGCAAGTGCTTTTTCTCCACCCGGCATAAATTTCATGGCATTGTAACCGTCAAATTTGCTCAATTCTTTGCCGGAATTGGCATCATAAATATAGAATTCAGTCTTTTTATCCTTATTCGGCTTCCAATCATTATAAAACAGCTTTTCCAATAAAATGTATTTCCCGTGGGGTGAGTAGCTAACTGCTGAGCCGGCAGTCCAATCTACTACATCAAGTTTATTAACAACTTTTTCTTCCTTCCAATTGTAAATATATAACGGGCAATTCCTTGTTCCAGACACAGCAATGTTATTATTATCTACGGGTGAAAGCGCTATGCCTGAGAATATTTCCTCCTGTTCTCCAAAAATCAATCTTTTGTAGTCGGTTTCATCTACCTGGGCAGTTAAACTTGATGCCAATAAAATAATAACCGATAGGAGCATGATACGTTTCATAATGTATGTTTTTGTGTTAATGTTTCATTAAATCGTTTAAAACATGCAGATTGTTAATAAAAAGTGTGTTTTTATGGTTACTTTTCCAGGTTTTAAAGATAAGTAATTTTTTTCAGTTCAAAAATATAACTTCATTTTTTTATCATTAAGTGATACATTTTATTTTTGTTTCTATTTAGCGATTGTTAGGTTCTTTATACACCAGTTATTTTGCTATAAATTTGCATTGTTAGTTTCAGAAGGTAAGTCCAACCCTAAACCCCGGGTAGCTTATGAAATCACCGCTATTATAATAGACCCCGGCCTGCACAAATTTCCACCTGGCATTTATACCTCCAAATAAATAACCCGTTTTTATTTTCTCATCTCTGTCGAACCATTCTCCAACTTTATAAATGCCAAATTTGTAACCGGCCTCGGGGCCTATTATAACATCATTGTAATAGTCTTTTTCTTTAAAAGAATCATCTCCAGATTGTGAATACAACCATTGAAATAGGAGAATTAATATGCAAATGAGAAAAATCTTTTTCATGGCTATTTATTTTAGGGTTATGAGAAATGGTTCGATAAAATATACTGCTAAATTACTTGATATTCAATCATTTATCAATGGGGTGATCGCAGTATTTTTATGGGGTGATTCCCCTATTTAGTGGCTGCACGAAAACCATCTGTTTTTTGAGTGCTTGATTCGAAAAGTTCAAGTTCAAGGCTTGGCCTTTCTGAAAATCAAGGAGTTTACTTTCGTAAATGACTGTTTTCAGAAAGGGCATAACGCAGAAATTGGACTTTTCGGGCAAGCACTATTTAATCCACAAGCCCACATTTTATAGCAAATCTTATCACTCCAGCTACATTGTTTGCTTTGATTTTTTTCATAATATTAGTCCGATGTTTATCCACGGTTTTAGGGCTAATGAACAATTTGCTAGCAATAACCGTGTTTGAGTGGCCTTTAGCTATGAGTTTCAGTATTTCAACTTCACGGTGGGAAAGCTGCTTTAATTCCGGGTTTTGTATGGAAGAAATTTTGAGTGATTGGTATAAGCTTTCAGTGATTTCGCTGCTAAAGCATGTTTTGCCTTTGTAAACATTTTTGATGGCAAGTGTTAGCTCTTCTTTTGATGAATTTTTTAGCAGGTATCCCTTGCATCCAATTTCTTTCAGGGTTGTAAAAAGGTTGAGGTCGTTGTAAACGGTTAAAATAATGATCTTAAAGCCGGGATACCAATCCAATAGCTTCTTGGCTGTTTCTAAACCGTTTAACCCGGGCATATCCACATCCAAGAGAATAACATCGGCATGAATTTCTTTCAAAGCAGCGATCAATTCATTTCCATTGGAGGCAGTCCCGGCAATTTCAATGGATTCTTCATCTTGCAGCAATGATGTTATTCCTTCAACAATCATTTGATGGTCATCAGTAATAAAAACTTGTATCTTTTTTTCCATAAGCGTTTTAATTGATACCCACATTGAATGAAGCCACCGTACCTTTAACTGGAGCACTGTATATTTCAAATTCACCGGAAATAGCTTCTGCGCGTGCCAAAATATTCTGTAACCCTACACCTGGCGATAATTCTTCTTTATTGATCCCTTTTCCATCGTCTTCTACAATTAATGTTAAGTCATTACCAGACCTGAAAAGTTGAATATTGACTTCTTTGGCATCAGCATGTTTAATGATGTTATTCACGAGTTCCTGGCAAATCCTGTAAATCCCGATTTCTTTTTTAGGGTCGATTTTTATGTCTGATTTGTAAATGTCAAAATGATACTTAATATTGAGGTGGGTGAATGAATTTTTAAGCAGGTCGCTGATGGCCGGAACCAAGCCTTTTTCTTCCAGTGCACGAGGCATCATCCGGTGGGCCACGCTCCTTACTTCGCGGTTGGCTTCTTTGAGCACTTCGGCAATTTTTTCAACTTCCTTGTCTTTCTCTAACTGATGCTCTAAGGTTTTACTGAAAAACATGAAAGCTACAGAAACCATCTGCCCAAGGCCATCGTGGAGGTCTTTGGCTATTCTTGCACGCTCTGTTTCTTGCGTCTCTATCATTGTTTTGAGGCGTAAGCGCTTCTCATTAAGTTCCCTATCCTTTTGTTGTTGTTTTTGTTTGTGCCGGGAACGCGTATAAATCAATAAGCCGGCAAGGACTATCGAAACAAGCAAAGACACGATGATAATGAGCTGCAAATTGCGGGTTTTTATGGTGCTTTCTTTTTTGGCCAATTGTAGGTTTTTTAATTCTTGCTCCTTCCTAAGGAGTTTTATTTCTTGTTCCTTTTTTTCAGACTGGTACTTTTCTTCCAATTCATTGATGTAGTTGATTTTTTCTTTATTGGCCAAGCTATCATTTAAATGGTAGAATTTTTTAAAATATTTGAACGCCAAAGAATTTTTGCCCAATTTTTCATAAGCATCTGATAAATTCCTGTAAGCCAAGGCTATCTTGTCTTTCAGCCCTGCTTCCCGTGCAATTTCAATGGATTTTTTTGAATGTTTTATTGATTCTGCATAATTACCCAGTTTAAAATTTGTTTCTGCCAAGTTGTTAGAAACGATAACGATACCTCTTTTATCGCGGTTTTTTTGATGGATGTCCATTGCTTTGTGAAAATATTCAAAAGCCTCATCATATTTATTAAGTTTACCATATAATACCCCCATATTGCCATAAGTCATAGCTTTTTTTGTTTTAAAATCCCTGCCAAATCGTTTATCAAGGGTATCAAAATTTTGAATTGCTTTTTTATAATGCTCTAAAGCTTTGTTATAATTTTTCTTTTCTTTCAATAAAATACCAAGGTTATTGTGGATGTTGCCCAGTCCCAAATAACCTATGAATACTGTACTTCTGTCTTGCTGTTCAGTCATCCGTTTGAAGTATTTTTTACCTTCTGAATAGTATTCTGAAGCTTTATCAAAATTTTCTGCCCGCTCATAAAGCAAACCAATATTATTGGAAATGATACCGGCTCCTTTCATGGCATAATTCCTTGTGTCAATATCTTTTGCAGAAGAAAGTTTATCAAAAATACTTAATGCATCCAAGTAATATTCTATGGATTTGTCATAAAGAGCTTTATGGTCATAAACTATTCCGAGGTTATTATTAGCATTTGCAATAAGTCTTAGGCGATATATTTCTTCAATGTAATCTGAAACATCTTTCAACTCATAAAGAATTTTAAGCGACTGTTCCAGGTATTTTACCGCAGAGTCCAATTCGCCATGGTTGGAATAAAACACCCCAAAATCATTATGGGTTTTAGCCAATAAAGCCTTGTAATTTACAATCCCTGCCTTACTACCTGCATTTTTTATATTCTTTTTTGCAAGGAACATGGCTTCATCAAAATACATCTTGGCACTGTCGTATTGTTCCATTTCAAGAATATCAGCAATTTGGAGGTAAGTAGTGATCTTTATGGAATCGTTGTTTGTTGTTTTTACGGTTTGAATTAAAGAGTCAATTTGACTGGGATAAATATGGCCGGTTAGGAAAAAAAATACCAAAAGAAGCGATTTGTGTAATTGTTTTGTTTTCATTTTACATGGATTAAAGCTTAATACGATAGCAAATATAATGAATTATCCTTATTTTCCTATAAAGGTTAGTTAATATACCGATGAGCGTTCAAATTCTACTTTGTATTCTTTGAAAGCAACTTAGTTTAGGTCATATCCTAAATATTACCATCAAATAGCATAATTCATAAAATCTTACTAATTTTGCCTTATGAAACAATACACATTTCAATATTTCATTGGTACCTTCATAATTTTACTGTCCAGTCTTTCTACTTTTTCGCAAGGATCTTATAAAGCAGAACAAGACGGTTACTTCCATGACTTTACCCAAACCCCTTATGGGCTGGTTTTCACAGATAATTATTCATCCAACTTGTATCGCTTAAAAAATAAGAAGTTGAAAATTATTCAGTCCACTCCCAATTGCGGTAAATATTATACAGTTTCACCCAATGGAAGGTATGTTGGATTCAAGTACATTGATAAAAATGGCTCGCAAGCCCCGGCTATTCTTGATTTACAAACTTTAAAGACCAAAATATTACATACTAAAGAAAAGCTATGCGGGCAACCAAGTATAGCCGGTGAATTTGCGGTTTATACGGTTAATAATACCATTTTTATTGAAAAGAATGGCCAGTTTTACAAAGATTTCATTATCAATGATTACATTAATATTACACCCATCTCTCCCGATGCAAAAAACATTGCCTGGTGCGACAATAAAGGCGCTTTGAATATTTTAAACATCGCTACAAAAAAGCAAAACAGGTATTTCTTAGAAGGTAGTCACTTGGTTTACCCGCAATGGTCGCCAAAAACCAATAAAATTCTTTTGCAAGCCGGGAAAAGTATCGTTGTTTTTTCTTTAAGCAATAATTCTTTTGATGTAATAGCTGAAGGAGCAAACCCAGGCTGGTCAAAAGATGCACGTTATGTTTGTTATGTGAAGGAAGAAAGAGAGTTTATGAAATTAAAACATTCGGATATTTTTATTTACGATTTTATTGATAAAAACAATCAAGAGCTCTTACAAAACAATACTACGATGCAAAGGTCACCTTCCTTTATTGATGAGAACACACTTGTATACAGCGCCCTTTTCGAGAAAACAATAGTGTCTATAGATTTAGGGAAGAAAAAGAAGGAAGGCAAAATACCGGTTGTTTTATACAAGCCCCAAGACAAAATACCTTTTAAGCATCACAACACTTCCGGATTCAAAAAAAAAAGTGATATTCTTGTTCCTGGAGAAATACCCTATATTCACCAAGTGTATGACACACGCGATGAGCATTATGGTTATGGCTCTTGTGCCCCTACCACGTGTCTTATAGCTTTTGCTTATTATAACATTTTGCCACCTTGGCCGGCCCAAGTGGATAATGGAATAGGGATGCATACCAGCAAATACGGCAATTACATATCAGAAGATTACAGGTATAACGAGTATTATTATATTACCGGCGCTACTACTGGTGGAGGCGACCTTGCGCAAGGTGGCTATGGTTATATGTGGGGAAACGGGTCGCCAAGCTCCACGCAAAAAAGCTACATCGAAAACCACAATGTAAGCTCTGACCAACTCTGGATTGACGATTGTACCTTTAACGATACCAAAAATGAGATTGACCAGGGCTATGTTCATCCCATATGCAGTTATTTAACCACTTCGGGACATGTAACGCTGGCCATTGGATACGTGGAAGGGCAATATACGCTTATTTTCCAAGATCCTTATGGGGATAAGAATACACCGGGATACCCGAGTTATGACGGGCAGGCCGTGTATTACGATTGGCCGGGCTACAACAATGGTTACCAAAACCTTGATGCAACCGGTGCTTATGGCTATGTTCCATGGACTACCAAAGCCAGGTATAATCAAGCAACCTATAATGATTTGGTGATTGACGATACTTATTACGAACATGGCTTCTATATGAATAACACCATGAACAATGCCCACATGAGATATTTCAGGGATATGGATGATGGTTATAACGATCATTTTTGGTATACCGTCACCATAGATTCTGATGATGATGTATGCTGGGTTTCATGGACTCCTACAATTTCAGAAACAGCATTATACGATGTTTATGCTTACGTGCCAAGCCAATATTCAACCGCTCAAAATGCCCATTATAAAGTAAATCACAGGTATGGCACCTCTCATATTTACCGCGATCAATCCATTAAAAATAATGAATGGATACCATTGGGGCGATATTTTGGTTCTTTTGTTGACTCGTGTTCTGTCATTTTAGGGGATAACACCGGCATAAATAGCCAAGAAGTGGCTTTTGATGCTGTTAAATGGGTAAAAAGTGGAAATTGGCCGCTTGCAGCAGGTTTTCATGTGAGTAGCAATAAAGTGTTTCATGGCAACTCTATAACATTTCACAATTCTTCCTTGGGTGCAACTTCTTATGAATGGTATTTTGAAGGAGGACAGCCATCTGCATCTACATTAAAACATCCCATTATTGCTTTTACAGAAACCGGGCTTTATGATGTAAGTCTCATTGCATCTAATAGTAACCAATATGACACATTACTTTTACAGGATTTTATACGTGTATATTCCGATGAAAACATTGAAACCACAGAGCCTGGAGCATCCATAACAATATGGCCAAACCCTTGCAAGGATTGGTGCACGATCTCTATGATACCTTCTTTTACTGGAAAAGGACATATCTATATTTATAACTTGCAAGGAGTTTTAATGAGAAAAATCCCGGTATATTTTCATAAAGGCAAAAAGTTTTCATATAAATTAGAAACTGATTTATCAAAAGGTTTATATTTATTGGAAATCCAGCAACCGGGAAAAAGCGACAAACGAAAATTATATATTTATTGACAGGCGAAATTTTTTGTAAAAAATATTGCACTAAATCCCTAATTATCATTATATTTACAACAAAAATGATAATCAATGAAACGTTTTTATCCCATATTTTTGCTTTTGTTGTTTTGTGGAATGGATATGCAGGTTTTACCACAAACATATATTGGCGGAACATTAATACATGGCATTCCCACCGGGCTTTATGGCAGTAAGACAAACCTTGATAACGGCGGATTTGCCGACCCTGGATACTCTTTAGGAATTAAATTCACCCACTTTTTTAAGAAAAATCTTGGATATGGTTTTGGCTTTGACGCCGGAAATAATGCCGTGGATGAAGCGAGCATGAAAGAACAATTCCTTAAGCAAGGCTTAGAAATAGAAGATATTGGTTCTTTTGACTATGAAGTGATTAATTTTCTTGGGTCGTTTATTGCTAAAACAAAAATATCCCATCATATTGAAGCTCAAGCAGCCGTGAACGGCGGGTTTATGAGTATGACCTTCCCGGCGCAGTCCATTACTTTTAAACAGGATTCCGTTAACAACAGGAAGGTGGTATTGTTTGGCGAGGGTGAAGAAGGTTCAGCCCTTGTTATCGGGATGGAAGCTGGTTTTTCCTACCTGGTCAACAGGTTCAGAATATACCTTTATGGCGATTTCCTTTATGGCATCCCGCGTTTCGATTATTACGACCCTTACGAAGGGATTTATAAGATATACAGGCAGGAAACTGCACTGATCCGCCCGGGCGTGCAATTGAGTTATCGATTATAAGTGAATTTTTCCAATAGAATATTTAACAAAGAGCAATTCTCCTTTAACAATAAAATTCCTTCATTTCAAACGAGGTGTGAAGAGGTGAAGCAGTCACTTTGCAGGTGTGTTCAATCAAGTTATGTTGGATTATTTTTTTTTCGTAAAACACCTCCCCAATTCTTTCAATATGCTCTATTAAACAAGGATTATTGATTTTGTAGAAGATCGATAAATCAATTTTGTAGGGCAAAAGAAGGTCATCAAGCTCATTTTCGATCTTCATTAAAGTGGTTAAGTCCAAATGATTGCCTATTAAGGTGAGGTCAATGTCAGAACCATTTTTATAATTTCCTTTTGCCCGGGAACCATAAATAATAGCTTTATGAACCACCGGATATTTTTTAAAAACTGATTGAATGGCGCTTACCTGAAGATTTGTTAATCCAAACATGGTTGTTTGTCAAATAGTTTCTATTGTTGCCCACTCCTTTTTTCTTCCATTATTTGTTGAAAAGTTAAAAAAGCTGAATGGTATTCGTTTAATATCTTATAATATATTTCATCGGCTATTTCTTGATTATATGTATGTGATGTTTTGTTGCGGCTTTTTATCATTGTGCGTTAGAATAATTTTCCAGAAATAATGATTTTGCAATGTTTTAAAAAAATTCTATGGAAAAAGGATTAAGCAACCAGCCTTGATCACTTTTTCTCAATACTCAATAAATAGTTACTTTTAGGAGCATAGAAGAACAAAACTTCATCGCCGGCAGAACATTTGTCATATAGTTCTTTATCAACCCTGTATTTTACATTTTCAACGACCAGGTCGTACCGGGCAAATTCATTCATAGGTCTATTGTGAGGAAGCGTTGTCACGTTGCCGCTACCCGCTTCAAAGTCTTTTTTACCGGTTTTTTCCTGGACCGTTTTAGTTTTAGCTACTTTTTCATCTTTCCGAATATCTGCATAATATTTCCTATTCATCAAGTAGCTAATGATAAATGAAACTATAAGAAATCCCAGGGTAATGAATAGATCCAATTCTAAATTTAAGCCCTTTGTGTGTTTATTAAAGTTTAATTCATAAATAGCCACTACGATCAATGTTCCAAGAATAAATACCATGGCTGGCAGAACATATCCCATCCTACACTGGCATTTTAGTTCTTTTATGTCTTTCTCGGTAAGTTGTGTTCTCATATTATAATCTTTGGTTATTTTATGTATAAAAACAAATTGTAAAATCACAAATATAACCATTTTTTTCTTTTAAAATACACAATCATACCAACAAGAATAACTAAAATAGCAATCCATACAGCAAAATATCCATATTTCCATTCCAATTCAGGCATATACTTAAAATTCATTCCATAAATACCGGCAATAAAAGTTAAAGGAATAAATATGGTTGCTACAATAGTTAGGGTTTTCATCACCTGGTTCATTCTGTGGCCTTGAACCGAGAAAAACAAGTTTGTACTGCTTTCAAGTGAAGCAATTATTGTATCACAAGTATCAATAAGTGTAAGACACAAATCCTTAATTTCATAAAAAAACTTCAAATTTCTTTTTTCAACAAATGGATTCGTATTCCTTTCATTGATTTGCACGAATTCTTTTATTGGATGAATTGCGTTCTTAATAAAATTTACAAAAACCTTATATTTTTCAATTTCTTCTAATACTGATAGCGAGGGATCGGCTTTGATGTTTACTAAGTTCAGCCTTCCAATCTTTTTCTTCATATCATCCAGGGTTTTAAAGTAATTATCAAGAATTGATTCAAGCATAGTATACAATAAAAAATCAGGGCCTCTTCCTCTTATAATTCCCTTATTTTCCCTAAGCCTGGTACGTATGTGTTCAAAATAATCTGCTTTCTTTTCTTGAAATGATATCAAATATTTATGACTAAATACGAAACTAATTTGCTCAATTATCATTTCATCATTAGAAGGAACTGTTGATTTTATCGTTAGAAAGCAATAATCATCAAATTCCTGGAATTTTGGCCTTTGGTTTAAATCCAGAATATCCTGTATTATAATATTATCAATGTTTTGCTTTTTGCATAAAGAAACTATTATATCTGTTTCATTTAAGCCATAAACATTTAGCCATTGGAAATTTTCACTAGTGCTTAATTCTCCAATATCAGTATATAATATATTATGCCTCTCATTAATAAAGTCTTTTGAATATTCAAACAATTGAATGTCTACTTTTTCTTTTGTTTGTATGCCTGTGTAAAAAAATTTACTTGGGTCAGGCTTTTTTCTATTTAATAAATTTAATCTTCTAAAATAGTCCATTTTCAACAAAAATAAGTTATCTAAAAATACAATTATACTAAAAATATCAATACTTAACAGCACAAATTCCACACGAATACAAAATGTTCTGCTTTATATTGCCAATATGCCATTATTTTTCAACATCAAAAACAATAGTCAATAACAACTTCCTTCATTGTTCACTTTTTGTTAAAAACTCTACGAGGCATTGTTTCGTTGGTAGGCATAAATTCATTTATTTTGAAACTTTAAACAAAAGAAAAAACAATGCAATTTATAACACAAAAAGATGGCTTGGATCGAGTAATCAAACCTGCTTCAGACAAAAATATAAATTACAATTCACTGCGCAGGGGAATACTAATATTACAAAACAGGAAGGTATGTCTAGAATCCTACAAAGTATTGCCTGGTAATAAGTTTGTATTTGAATTAACAGTAGAGAGCCAATATAGTTATTTAGAGTATGAGGTAAATATCAAAATAATAAATGATAAAGTCACAGCTTCATGTGATTGCATGTACGATTATGGCGGAATGTGTAAGCATATAGTTGCGTCCCTGTTTTTTTTAAATCATAAGATTAAAAGCGGGGAGATACAATTTTATGCAGACAATTCAAACTTCTCTATCAAAATTGATAGAGGCTTGGATGAAATAATAGAATACTGTGCAGGAGGCAGAGAAAAAGTTAGCCAATACCGCAAAAATCTTGGCAATATAGAGCTAAAAACAAGAAAAAACGGGAATATAAAACTCCTGGTTTCTGAAAAAAGCAAAAAATACAAAGTAGAATTTAATGGGACAAAACACAGCCAAGAACTATATACCTCATGCAATTGCAAAGAAGAATCTTTTTCTTTATGTTCACACAAAATCAAGGCATTATTATACCTATATGACAAATATGGAAATGATGCTTTACAAGAATCTTTTGATTGGACCAAAGAAAAAAAAGAAATCTTAGGGCAATTTGGCTACACGCTTGATGATAATTACCAAGAGTTATTGGATTTTAGTTTTTTTGGATTTCAATTGCAGTATGTAAGAAATAACGGGTTGATTCCTAAAGACCATATCGACATTATCACAGCCTCGGCTTATGACAGGTTCTTACCAATAAACAACAATAAAACCAAAGTACATCAATGTATTGCAATTAAGATAAATAATACTGAAATCATTCCTTTAATTGATTTATTCTTTTTCACAGCCACAAAATACAAAAAGAACAATAAAATAAGGAAAGTAAACAATATCCTCGAAAATTCTACCAGTTTTGGCAGTTTCTTTTCTAATGAAAATACCGAAAACAAAGACCTGTATTTTTGGTTTTCCTCGGAAATGGCGCCAGATGCTTTCTTTAATAAGTTGAATACTAAAACCTCAAACTTAATAAAAGACAACAATAAATACAGCCTGGACGATAACATTACATTGCTTTTGGACAATATTCCTTTTTTACGTGAAATTGCATATAAATATATTCCCCAAGTAAAAGAGTTATGCGAGAGACTTGCTAATAAAGAAACTTATTATTCAACCTGTGAACATATTTTTACCCTTTTTGCCAAAGACTTAACTCAAATATCTATTAGTAATCAACCTGTAAAGGCAAAACTTACTGTTAACCAAGACGAATCAAGCTTTATTATTACTATAGATTATTACCAAGAAAAGAAAAAAGTACACCCGGATTTTAGAATGATTGAGTTCCCTTGGATTGTGTACTTGAATGATACAGGTGGGTTTGCAGCCTGGGAAAACCCTGCCAGTTTTATGCTTGCTATTTTAACCGTTTTGCAATCCCCGTCAGCTAACATTTATATCCCTTTGAACGAGAAAAAGCGATTCACCCGTTTTATTCAACAGTTTCAAAACCAAATTGAAATAAACATGAAGAATATCGAAATAAAAGAAAAAGATACCATTACCCCTAAGTTCTGTATTAAGTTATCGGAAATGGATGACTTTTTATTATTTTTCCCTTTGGCTGTTTATGAAAAACAAGAGATTGTACTAAACGGAGAAAAAGATTATTATTTTGAAGAAAACAACGGCATTTCAAAAATAAAAAGAGATACTAAGAAAGAAAAAGAAGTTTATGAGTTTATTTCTAATTTGCACACTAATTTCAGCCCATTTAACCACCAAGATTTCTTTTTCCTGGGTGCTGATGATGTAATGAAAAATTTTTGGTTCTTGGATTTTTACCAAAATTGTAAAAAGCAAGGTATTGAAGTGTATGGTTTTGATAAGCTGGAAAAAATCAGGTATAATCCTAATAAGCCAACAGTAAATTATAGTGTTAAGTCTGAAATTGATTGGTTTGACGTAAACATGGACGTTTCTTTTGGCGACCAAAAAGTTAGCTTAAAAGATATCAGGAAATCAGTGATGAAAAAAGATAATGTTGTAAAGCTGAGCGATGGCTCCATAGGGATTTTGCCTGAAGAATGGATACAAAAGTGGCTTACAACTTTGAAATTTGGAAAATTAGAAGATGAGAATACCATAAAGCTTTCCGGGCTGCACTTTATACTTGTTGAAGACTT
The DNA here is from genome assembly GCA_964544705.1 of uncultured Bacteroidales bacterium. Taxonomy (GTDB): domain Bacteria; phylum Bacteroidota; class Bacteroidia; order Bacteroidales; family CAZJDA01; genus CAZJDA01. The sequence goes on along the minus strand of CAZJDA010000046.1, from coordinate 18,791 downwards.
ATACAGCAAGCTGGATGATGAAAAGCAACGAAAAGAAATTATTGAAAAACAAAAAAAACTTCAAGATTTTAATAAAATTGAAAAAGTACAACCTCCTAAAGATTTAAAAGCTGAACTGCGTTCATACCAGGAAGATGGCCTCAATTGGCTAAATTTTTTGTATAATTTCGGTTGGGGTGGTTGCCTTGCCGATGATATGGGACTGGGCAAAACCCTGCAAGTATTGGCTTTAATCCTTTACATCAAACAAAAAAACAAACGAAAGAAGAATGTTAACCTGGTTGTGGCTCCTACTACACTGATTTTTAACTGGCAGCAGGAAATAGAGAAATTTTGCCCATCGCTTACAACCTATATACACTGGGGAACTACAAGAAACAAGGATACTAAAGAGTGGAAAAAATACGATATTATTCTTACTTCCTACGGGACTTTAGCCAATGATATAGATTTTATTAGGAAATTCAAGTTCAATATAACAGTATTAGACGAATCACAAGCTATAAAAAACCCTTCTTCTTTGCGTTTTAAAGCGGTGTGTTTATTAAAATCAAATCTCCGCTTGTCGCTTACAGGAACTCCTATTGAGAACAATACTGTTGAATTGTTTGCCCAAATGCAATATCTAAACCCGGGTTACTTGGGAACTTTGAACTTTTTCAGGAAAGAATTCTCTAATGCTATTGATAAACAAAAAGATAAAAACCAAGCACGCCAGTTATCAAAAATGATACGCCCTTTTATCTTACGCAGGAAAAAAGAAGAAGTAGCAAAAGAACTTCCTGAAAAAACCGAAAACATATTATATTGCAACATGGAAGAACACCAAAAAAAGGTTTATGAGTATTTTAAAGATGAGGTCAGGAACATGCTTCTATCAAAAATTGACGAAAAAGGATTAGACAAGGCGCGTTTTAATGTTTTGGAGGGATTGCTAAAACTGAGGCAAATATGCGATAGCCCGGCTTTGCTCAACACCAAAGAAGACTATGGCAAAGATTCTATTAAAGTTGATGAACTCAAAAGGCATATAAAAAACAAAACCGGCACACATAAAATATTGATCTTTTCACAATTTTTGGGAATGCTAAAACTCATCAGGGAAGAACTTGAAAAAGAAGGCATACCTTATGCATATCTTGACGGGAGTACAAAAGACAGGAAACAGCAAGTACAAAAATTCCAGGATAATGATGATTGCCGGGCTTTTTTATTAAGTATCAAGGCAGGTGGTTTTGGACTTAACCTTACTAAGGCAGATTATGTATATATCATGGACCCTTGGTGGAATCCTGCTGTAGAATCACAAGCCATTGACAGGGCGCACAGGATTGGCCAAGAAAAACATGTTTTCGCCTATAAAATGGTTTGCAAAGAAACCATAGAAGAAAAAATATTACAACTCCAAGAAAAGAAACAACAACTCGCATCTGATATCATTAGCACTGACAAAGGATTTGTGAGTACATTATCTAAAGAAGACATTAAGGAATTACTAAAATAGTTTGAATCAATATACATTAATGACAAGAATGCGATAAAAAATTTCAAGCTAAAAAAAGAATAAAAAAAAGTAAATTAATTGGCAAAAAAAAATGATTGCCCGGGCAATTTTTTTATATTTGTCTAATAAAGTAACCAAAATCTTCATATTATGAAAACAGCAAACTTCAAAAAGGATTATCACAAGCCTCAAATAAGAAAAATAAGGCTGGACAATGAAATTTCTATACAAATGTCATCACCACCGCCTGATCCTCCAGGCGCCCCCAGACCTCCGGGACCACCAAAACTTCCTATTAGTACCGGAAGCGATAACGGAGAGTTCAACCCATTATAAAAAAAAATTTTCAAAATATAATAGTTTACAACCTATCATAGAGCTTGCAAAAGATTAATATGCAAGTATTGTGATAGGTTGTCTTTTTTTATATACTGGGACCGTTAAAAAGAAGCAAGCTAAATGTATTAACCCACATTAATCAATTCTAAAGTTTTTGGCTTGCTGTAAATACATTTTGGCATATTTCCCGTTCAGAGCCATTAACTCTTTATGGGTTCCGGATTCTATGATGGTATGGTTATCAAACACGTAAATATAATCGGCCATTTTTATTGTATTAAACCTATGGCTAATAATAATTGCCGTTTTACCCTTGATAAGGCTTTTAAATCGTTGAAAGAGTTCTGCTTCTGTCTTGGGATCTAATGAGCTAGTAGGTTCGTCCAGTATATACAAGCCGGCATCCCTAAAATAGGCCCTTGCCAGCGCTAGTTTTTGCCATTCTCCAATACTTAGCTCTGCACTTTCTTCAAATAAATTACCAAGAAAAGTCTCATATTTCTTGGGCAATTTCATAATCACATCATCAACACCAGCTTGCCTTGACGCTTGTCGGATAGCCTCTACATCATAAGGTTTATTAACGTTTCCAAACCAAATATTATTTCCGGCAGTTAAATGATACAATATAAAATCTTGGAAAAGTACACTAATTGAAGCAAAAACGGCTTTTTGTTCAATATTTTTCAAATCTATGTTGTTAAAACAAATGCTTCCTTTGTCAGGGTCATAAAACCTTGAGATAATCTTTGTTAAAGTGGTTTTACCGGCGCCATTTTGGCCAACAAAAGCTATAGTTTTCCCTTTAGGAATTTCAAAACTCACGTTTTTAAGTACAATCCTGTTTGTATTGGGATAAGAAAATGACAGGTTTTTTACTTGAATTTCAAAGGGTTCTTTAAAAGGCTTCTGGATAGGGTTTTTAGACTGTACTATAGGTTTGAGATTTAGGAACTCAAACAAGTTTTTCAAAAACAAGTTTTGCTCGTAAAGGCTGGTAAATCCTTCTAATATTCCCCTTATGAAGTTAAATCCTCTTCTAATAACAAGAAAATACATCACCAGGTCTCCAATGGAAATATGTCCTTTAAGGGCTGACTTGGTCATATAGGCAAAAGCGCCAAAAATTGCAGCAGCAGCCACAAAATGGCTTGCCACCTCCCATACGGTCTTGTTTATCAAAAGTTTATTTTTCAGCTTCCAGATGGTTATTCTTAAGAAAGAAAACTGTTCCCTAAAATAGCCCGACAGTCCAAAAAGCCTTATTTCTTTAGTAAAAACTTTTTCGGTTAGTATTCGATGAAAATAATTGATCTTTCTTAATTCCGGAGTATATTTCCTGCTAAGCCTAAAATAGGCTTCATTATAACGAAATTTCACGATTACCGCCGGTAGTATTGAAACAATAAGTAATACCAGTATCAAGTAATGAAAATAGGTGAGTAAGATTGCCACCAGCAATAAAGAGATAGCATTTTGGATAATCATTACTAAGCCATTGAGAATTTGCTGTGGCCTATATTTTGATTCCTGTTCTGCTCTAAAAATGATATCGTGATAATAAGGATTTTCATAGTATTCTAAGTCAAGGGAAGAAGTTTTATCTTGGATTTTTTTGTACATCATATCCTCGATAACCCGGGTGTTTTTTTCCCTAATGTACATCAATAACGATCCAAAAGAAGAATTCAGGAAAAAAACAATTCCTGTTCCAACAATAACCCATATTAAATGATCAATATTCCCTGAAGTATCAGCCTGTTGAATAGTCTGTGAAACAACATCTATCAATATTTTAATAAAATAGATCAATACTAATGGCAATATCCCCATTAAAGAGGCAGCACAAATATGTAAAATAGTCCATTTAGGAGAGTTGGAATAAATAAAACGAAACGTTTTACTAAGATTGTTTAACGAACTTTTCCAAAACCATTTCATATTTGTATTATTTACTGGTGAAATGCTTTCTAAGCCTTTTTAGCTTTAATGAAAGCCATACCAATGGTGGCAAAAATACAGAAATTTTTGCAAGGACATAATTCAAACGTTTCCTTTTTGGGTTATTGAACCCTACTTCTTTATTCTTGCGGTATACGGCTGCCACCCTGCCTATGATATCATCGCCATGCAAAGGTGCATCCTTTTTTATACAAAAATCGCCTTTGGTTATGTAATAACTTCCTTTAATCTTTATCAACCTGTGTGCTACCCATTTGCTATCGAATTGGAAAACAAGAATATCGCCAACTTGGATAGTTTTGCCATAAACCGGCTCAACTTTCACCTGCTCCTGGTTTAATAGATATGGGAACATACTAATGCCACCTACCGTAAGCTTAACACTATAACCCTCATCAAGAAGTTTTTTGCTAATCGTATTAAGGCGGAAAGTTTGCATGTAAAATGTTTCGCGATTAATTGTGAAAACCTGTTAGCTTAAAATGACTTTTTTGATTGACATAATTTTTTTAACAAAAACACCTACTTCATATTAAAATGCCTTAATACACATTCAACTGCAGATTTATGTGGCAAGAATCCCAATTCATAAACAGGAATCTTGTTAATTAAAACCTGTAGACTTTCCATCATATTGCTGATCAATATTTTATCATGGTCATGTTGAATGCACAGGGAAGTCAGTTTTGCATAAGCCAATGCTTTGGGCAATTGTTTTAAATAATTTGTTTTTGCTTGTTTCAATAAAAAAGCAGCATGTAGTGGAGAACTTTTGTTTTCCTGTGGATAAGCCATAGGAGAATTATACATTGCAATTCCATTATTTGTATTAACATCAATAATCAGCCGGTCGTCATTAATGATCTCGCCACCGGAATCTATCCAAAGACGCGAAATAGTCGTTTTTCCAACACCCGACATACCTGTGAAAACAAAGCCCTTATCATTAAAATGAATTCCAGAGGCATGCAATAAGAGGTTTTTCTTTGAGGAAAGCCCGTAATAATAAATAATAGGCCCAACGGGAAACCTCAATGGATCTAATAAGCAGCCGTTTTTATCCTCAGCAACATAGACTTCCCAGTTTTGGTAACTTGTATCAGAAATTAAGTACTTTTCAGGTGCTTTTCCATCTTCTTGCCCGGATTTTACAAAAAACTCATCTTGACTTTTATTCAATGTATAATAATGCGATACAATTTCTCCATCTACAACTTCTATTAAATCCCTGGCTTCGGTAAGTTTTTTATAGATTTTATTGAATTTGGGCTTGCCCTCCATCACTGTAACATCAATATCAAAATCATCTCCATGATTGATAACAAATCCTTTTATTTCTTCACTTATGGGAAATTTGTAGTCTCCTTTTGCTTTTATTCTAAATATGCATTCTCCAATTTTAATTCTAAGCTCCTTTACAAGATTCATTTTTTATTCTTTATTTTACTAAAATCTTTTTTGTTGCAATTATCCTGCTCTCTTTGATGAACTGGGCAATATATATCCCATCTACCAAGTTCAATTTATATTTACCAGGTAATGAATTCCCTGCTTCGTTTTTATAAACAAGCTGCCCGTACACGTTATAAATAAACAAATTAGCCTTTCTTTTTTGTAATTCACCAGGGATATGTAGCATACCATTATAAAAATACATTTCATTGAAAGAATAGGGTTCTTCTATGCCAACAGATGAATTATTGCAAATAAGCAATTGAAACCTATTGGTTGTATTTATTGGTTCTTTCACAAAAAACTGATATTGTGGATTCTCATCCAAGCAAATAATCTTTCCATTATATCGATCTTCGAGGAATACATTGAGCAAAGGATTAAAATACTGTATATTTGTAGCTTCAATAGTTATTTCTCCTGTTTTTAATGTTTTAAAACCTAAAGATATCCTGAGCGTATCATTACTTGGTTCTCTTAAACTATTGATGGCTAATTTTTTATCTTTAACAATTGAGTAAATTTGTGGATAATTTTCATTGCTAGCAAAACGCTTTTCGGAATCATAATCATCAAAACCATAGGAAGCATTGCTAAAAAAAGCAATAAGTGCCTCATCCTTATACCCTTCTCTTTTAGCCTCTAACCTGATTACATCCTGGCAATGCGCTTTATTATCGTAGAAATCAGTAGTGTCGTGAACCCTTGCCTCGTTTTTAAATGTAATGCTTCCATTGGTATAGCCATCGGCTACCTTCACCCAAAATGCCTGCATTGCGGGTATATAACGCCCGCCTCCATTACTGCCCAATTTTGCAAGAATATTGTATATAGCAAAATTACCATCAGACCTATACCAAATAGTTGTTTCCAAGTTAACCGCAGTAACACCAAGTCCCCATGCCCCGCTTCCAATATCTATGGCAGAAGGAAAAGGATTACCTGCCAGGTTATATCCTTCGTAATCTCCTGGAGTTCTTGTAAAACCCTTTGATTGAATACTTGTATTAACTACACCTGTGAATGTGATGGTCGTATCATGCGGAATACCAACAGCATAACCTTGCATTACGTTCAATGGTGTAGTGTTATCTGTTATTTCTGTCCAATCATGGCAGGGTTCATCCCAGTAGTAAAGCTTATTTGTGTCAATTGCTGCTTGGAAAATACTGCTATTACATGCTGGTACAGGTATTGAAACATAGCGCCAATTTCGTAAGGTACTGTTAGTTCCAAGGTATAATTGGGTGAGTGTACTATCCAATACCGTTAACGTACCATTATCTATTAATGACCCCATTCCTGAACTGTCTGAAATAATGCGCAGATCATTCCACAATGTCAACTCACCATTGATAGAAATCCCGCAATTAGGTTTTATGATAAGGCTACCGCAAGTATCCGTTGTAGTTGTTTCAAGTGTTACTTCAGCATTATTGGTAACAAAAACCCTTGAAAAAAATTTCGTATCTCCTGCCAGGTTACTCCAATTGCCAGAAGTGGTAATATATGTAGTATAAGAATCTCTCATAACAAAATAAAGCGAAAACCGCTGTGTTGTGTTTACAGGTGATGGTACAAGGAATGTATAAGAAGAATCTTCCCTAAGATGAATGATCTCATCCTCGTTTTTATCATGAAGGTAAACATCAAGCCTTTGATCAAAAACATATAGATTTGTTGCAGTAAGAGAAAAGGTGTCGGCCACCATAGCTTTGAACCCCAGGTCAATAATCATTGAATCAACGGTAAAGGGCGCCATACCATTAATAGCGAGTTTATGTCCTTCAACCTCCGTATATATTTGAGGATAATTGGGATCAGATGAAAACATTTTTTCCGAATCATAAACATCAAAACCATTGCTAGCATTTTGATAAAAACCTATAACAGTTTCATCTGTATAACCATTTCTACTGGCTATCAACCTGAATATATTGGAATCGCCCACAACATCAAGAGGGTTAAGTATCGTGTTTTGAGCTTGGATCAAAATGGAATGGATCAGCAAAAATAAAACAACGAGGAAAAATTTATTTTTTGAATACATAAGAATCCATTGTTTAAGAATTAATTACGAAATATTTCCTATTATTTGTTAACCAAAACAATAAATTCCTGAATTTCTTTTATTGTTTTAAGAACATCGATCGCCGCGGTTTCATAATCCACATCAAAGTTTTCGGTCATTATTTGGGCTATCTCGTCTAAGGTTCTTTTCCCGTCAAGTTGATTCCAAATAAAGGCAGCGGTTTCATTAAGTGTGTAAAGGTAATCCATCTCTGCCAAGTTATCTTGCACAGGTACAATAACGATCTCATCATCAACTTCTCTTGCAACACAATTATTGTTTTGTTGATAGATATTATTTAAGTTTTCTTTATCCATAAATCAATTTGTTTAAAATTACTAGTGACGCGTCACATTTATTATTGAGTATCTATATTGTTGTAATTGAGCAAATTGCCAAACAGTTGATGCGTCATTTCTTTGTTGACTTAACACTACTATTCGATTAACCCCACAAAATTAGTCATTTCATTGATACTAGAAAGAAAAGATCAATAAAATAGGGTGCTATTAGCTATTATACTTTAAAACCAATTACCAAAATATCATCTACTTGGTCATATTCACTTCCCATCCAGTCATCAAGAGTCTTCGCAAGAATTTCTTTTTGTTCGTTCATGGGCTTTTGATGAATTTCCAACAGCATGTTTTTAAAGTTGCCCGACATGAATTTATCCCCGATATCGCCACCAAATTGGTCTTGGTATCCATCAGAAAACATATAAACACAGGTTGGTTTCTTAACGTCTATTTCATGATTGATAAATCTCCTGTGGCTTTCTTTTTGTAAGCCTCCAATGGCTACCTTTTCTCCCTTTATTTTATGGATTTTTCCATCTTGCACGTATAATAGAGGATTTTTTGCCCCGGCAAAATACAATTTTTTTGCTTCCGGGTCAAACATGCAAAAAACCATATCCATGCCATCCCTGTTATCCGTTTCTCTTTGTTTAAGCGTAACTCTAACACCCCGGTGAAGAAGTTCCAATATTTTCTTGGGTTCTCTAGCTTTTTTATCATTAACAATTTGGTTTAATAATGAATCACCTATCATCGACATAAACGCTCCAGGAACTCCATGTCCAGTACAATCAACAGCAGTATAAAAAACTTTGTTTTCTTTTATTGCAAACCAATAAAAATCTCCACTAACAACATCCCGGGGCCGAAATAAAATGAAAGACTCGGGCAAATATTTCTTGATGGTTTTTTCTTGGGGCAGCATAGCTTCTTGAATACGGCTGGCATAATTAAGGCTGGCCGTAATTTGGTGGTTTTTAAGCTCAATTTCTTCCTTTTGTTTCCTAATTTCGCTTGTTCTTTCATCAACAATCCTTTCCAAGTTCTCCTTTTCACGGATGAGCTTCCTGGTATAGAATTTAATAACAAGATAAACCAAAGCAATAAAAACGATACCATAAAGTGTATAGGCCCACCAGGTTTTATACCAAGGGGGTTTGATCTCGAAAGCAAAACTTGCTATCCTGCTTACCTCTTTATTGGCATTTTTAGCTTTAACTTTAAAAACATATTTGCCTGGCGAAAGGTAATTAAACTCCTTTTCACTTTCACTGCTCCATTCTGACCAGTCATTAGAGAAGTTTTTCAATAAATAACTAAATTTCACTGATTCACTGTTTTCATAAAACGGGGCAGAGAATTCAAATTTAATGGTGTTATAATAAAAATGAACCTTTACTTTTCTATCACCAGGAAAAGTATTACTTAGGCAAGATAAGTTATTGTCAGTCAATTTAAAAGAAGAGCCTCCAAAGAGCAATGAATCTTCACCAATAGTAATCTTTCTTATGAAAGTATTTTTCTTTATTAGGCTATCTTCTTTTGCTTTTGGGTTATAAACAAACAAACCTTCTGACCCGCTTATCCATACCAAGCTATTTTTACTGGGTAAAATTTTCTTTATAGACATTTTAGGGAAATCAGCAAAAGCATCACTCAACCTATTATAGATGCCAGATGAATCCCTTTCAAAATACTCAATTGTTGTTAAATAATCTTTCCTAACACTCATCCAGCAATTGCTATCATTATCCATAGCAAAGTCCATTACTTTTGAGTTTCCTTTTGAAAATTCGTCACCAAAGATTAAGCAGCTTGTAATGGTATCATTTCCCCCACTATATTTGTACAATCCCATTTGTGTAGAAAAGATTAGTTTATTCCCAATAGAATACATTCCATTATCAAGCATAGGTGGTAAGCCGGTAGAATCGCCATAATATTTCACATCGATAAAAAAAGGAAATAATTCGTAAGCTATACTATCGCGCCAGTTTCTGCTATAAGGATCGAGTTGTTTATACTCAATTGTAGTATCGGGTAAAACCAATTTATAAGCACCCTGGTTTTTTTTCACAAACCAAACATTTCCACGTTGATCCTCGTTAATATCGGTAATTTCTCCTTCAACGCCCCTAATACGGCTCTCATTGATCCATTCACCATGTTGGTAACTAATAACTGCTGCCCCATCTTCCATACCTAAGTATATCCTGTGAGGATTGACCCTTGAGCAGTAAATGGTATTGATATTGTCATAATCCTGGTATTTCCGGGGTGCATTCCTAAGTTTATAAATAGCCCCTCCCCTCCTACTCTTCCACTTGTATATTACTTTGTCAAGCTTTAACAACCTTGCTTTACGGTTGTCTATTTGATACAGTCCTTTTCTTGAAGAAGCAATAATTTTTTCAACACTTTGTGTAACAGGCCTTCTTCTCTTGTTCCATCGTCTTCTTTTCTTGCTCCATTCAGTTTCTTCTTCTACAGTAAACTTGATCCAGCCGCTATTGGCATTAATATTCTTTACCCGGTAAAATTGGCGTTTACCAAGGGTATCTTTCATATAATATATGGCGCCCAAGGTTCTAACATGCAACTCATCATCAAACCAAAGCATATCAAGTATAATATCTGAAACATTTGAAGCTTCATACATTTTTCTTAAAGGTGAATTAAGCCTAGTTAATGAAATACCATATATTGATGACAGCCATAATAGGTCTTTGTCAAAATTTGGGTTATTATAAATATCTGTTATCTGCTCTGTAGGTAATCCTGCACGTTTGCTGTATTGCTCAATGATCCTCCTTTTGCTCCTCACCAACTCCTTACTCAAAACAAGAGTACCCTTGTTAATGGTGGCAAAAGCAAAAGCATCTGGCAAGTTGGCTGCTGCAAGAATTGATATTTCTTGCAAATACTCATCAGTTTCGGCATCAAAACGAAGAAAACCTCTGCCCATTTTATAAAAATAAATACCTTTTTCGGTGCATACAACAACGCGATTACCTGTATAAGGTAGAATATCAACGGTTCTTCTCCTTATAAACCTCCTGAATTTAAAGGGTTCAAGTTGAGTTTGTTTAAGCTCTGTCAATCCTATTTTCTCTTCAAGCACAAAAATGTGCTCGCCTGCACAGTATGAATCTTCAAAACCATTTTTGGCTTTTATTATCTGCGGAGTTATACTATCGGGTTTCGAGTTTTTTGTAATAAGGTTTTTATACCAATAGATATAATTCTTGGTTTGGAAAAATATTCCTTTCCTATTTACATGTACTTTCCCATTTTTTTCCCCAGGTACATCCAAGGAATCTAAATGTTTTGATAAAGAAAAATATGTTAACATCCCCAGGGTATCAGGATGGATGTAACCAAATTCATTGCCTGAGCTGCAATATATTGTCCCGAGGCTGTCTATGGCTAAGGATAACACAGCCCTGCCGGGTTTTACTTGAATTTTTCTCCATTTGATACCATCATATTCAATAATATTGCCAAAAGTGCCAAAATACATTAATCCATTATGGTTTTGTATGATAGAAAATACTTCAGGCGCTGCTTTGTAATCCTCTGGTTTATAATTCTTTATTAAAGCTGTGCCATATTTCTTATATTGTGCTTGTAATATCAATGACAATAGAAGGAAAACAATAAGCAGTTTGTATCGCATCGTTATAAGAATTTTGTATTTCTTTTGATAAATAATTTGGAAAAATAAGAAATATTTATGATTTAGAAGAGGTAAAGGTAGTAAATATTTTTAATAAATGTATTAAGTAATGAGTAATAATAAGGTATAGCGGCGATAATTGCTTTTATTTTTTTCTTTTATTTAACAGGCGTTTAATTCTTATTGCAAGTTCATTAGGGCTAAAAGGTTTTACGATATAATCATCAGCACCATTATCAAATGCTTCCATAACAGTATCTTCCGAACCAATCTTGGAGAGTACAATAATAGGCACCTCGCTTTTTAATTCATTCCTTATATTTTTCAATAATTCCATGCCGGAAAGTTTGGGCAATATAAGGTCTGTTATGACCAAGTCAACTTCTTGGTCTTTCATCATTTCGTAAGCATCTTCCCCGTTATGTGCAAGAATGGTTTTGTACCCTTCGTGAAGGAGTTTGTATTCTATAGCCCTAATTATCATCGAGTTATCTTCACATATTAGAATATGCATTGGACATTTTTTTTAAATTGAGAATTCTTTTTTTATTTCTGTTATGATCTTATCAATTCCTCCTTCAATATTATCAATAATAATGCCTATCTCGCTAATATTTTTCTTTTCTAAAGCATAATATTCCAGCTTTTCCATTTCTTCTGTTAATTCATCGCTAGCGCCTATCATCTGGACTTGGGCGCCAAAGCTATGAACTTCCTTACCCAGTTGTTCCCACTGCTGGTTATTATATAATGTTTTGGCATTTTTTAAAAAAACACCAGAAGTTTCTACAAATATATGAATTAATTCTTTAAGCATAGAAGAATCATTATTGGTAAATTCATTTAAATTTGACAGATCGTATAGTTTTCCTCCCTGGACTTCTGTGCTTATTTGTTTTCCAGTGCTCAAACCACGGAATTCATTAATTACATTAAGCAATTCTATTCTTTTAAATGGTTTATGTATATGATTATTAAATCCAGAATCATCTAACTGTTCGTGAATTTTATCCTTTTTGTGTGATGTTAAAGCTATTAAAGGAACATTAGATTTTTCTGAATCCTTGATGTTCCTAATCCTGGTTGCTGTATCAAATCCATCCATGCCGGGCATTTCTATATCAAGCAAAACTAGGTCGTAATGATTTTCCCTGAATCGATCCATAACTTCAAAACCATTATCAACAATATCGTAATTATATTGTTTTTCTTTTAAAGTCTCTTCTATTATCACCTTAGTGAATTCAGAATCTTCTGCAATTAATATATGAAAATTTTTGTTTTTCATTTTCAATGATAAAATTATTATAAAATTACAAAAAATACTTTAACAGGGCCTGGAAACTTAAAAGAGTTTACTTTCAACAGCAATGATGTTTATAATCCACCAATTATTCACTTTCCTCCACGAACCTCATTGCTGCTGAGTTAATACAGTACCTTAAACCTGTTGGAGGCGGGCCATCGTTAAACACATGTCCCAAATGGGCATCGCAATTGGCACATTTTACTTCAGTCCTATTCATGCCATGACTCTTATCAGGCAACAGTTTAATGTTTTTGGCGTTATTAATGTCACTAAAACTTGGCCATCCACAACCGGAATGAAATTTTGTTCCTGATTTAAATAATATGGTTCCACAACAAACACAAGCGTATTTTCCCTTTTCAAAATGATCGGTGTATTTGCCTGTAAATGGCCTTTCCGTGCCACTTTCCCGTGTTATCTTATATTGTATGGGAGTTAATTTTTCTTTCCATTCTTTATTACTTTTATTCATAATACCTGTTTTTTTTGATTCATCTTTCGTTTGTCCCTGGCAACTAAAAGTTATGAGCCATAGGAAGCTAAAAAGTACGAATATTCTTGTCATGGTTTTGTTTTACTTTTATAACAAATAATATTCTGTAGAGTTTAATTTTTATTGCTATTATCCCCTAAAATAATGTGTAAATGCTTTCTTAAAAGTTTTTAACCTAGTAACTTGGGTTAAGAGCACCCCACCAATTACAAGTGCAGTACCTATTATTTTCCCAGTATTAAATTCTTCTTGAAGCAAAAAGTATGAGAAAATGGCTGTAACAACAGGAATGAAATTGCTAAAAATATTGGCACGCGTAGCGCCCAGTTCTCTTATCACAACAATAAAGAACAAGAAAGCCAGTATAGAAGAAAAAACCACAAGCTTGCCTAAGGTGGTAATTAGCTCAAAATTAGGAGCTACCTGTATGAAATCCTCAAAATCAAAGATTAAAAAAAGTGGCAATATATAAATGGCACCAATAATATTCTGAGCTGTTATAATGGTTACAACAGAGTATTTATTGGTTAATTTCTTGATATAAACAACAAAACCAACAGTAGATAGTACAGCCAAGAACATTAACCCTACACCTGCCGGTGATGCACCAAAAGAAAGATCATTTTTCAATACAATAAACAAAACACCAATAAAAGAGATGATTAACCCCACCACGTTTAACCATTCAATTTTCTCCCTTAAAAACAGAAGTGCAGCTACCGGCGTAAATACCGGGATAGTAGCAATGATAACAGCAGCAATAGTAGGCGATACAAGTTTAATACCATGGCTTTCGCTCAAAAAATAGCAAAATGGCTCAAAAAAGGATAAAAGAAGGAAATATTTCAGGTCTTTTCTTTCAATTCTACGCCGTTTTCTAAAAAACCTTACAACAAAAATGAGTATCAATGATGAAAACAACAATCTTAAAAATACTACCGTTATTGGATCATAATATTTGTAAGCAATTTTAACCCAAATATAAGAGAAGCCCCAAAACAGCATTGCTAAGAGGGCAAAAGCATAAACATAAAACCTGTTTAATTTCAAAATACCAATTATTTAACGGTTATATCCATAACATGGATAAAATGGTCTTTTGAAAGGAATATTTTCCGCTTTTGTGCTGAGATGATACGGTGAACAGGAACCATGGCAAGATGATTGAATTCTTGGCTTTTGCGTGAGAAAACGGTTAAGGATTTTATTTCTTCGCCATCTAGCTCACTTATATTGGTGGCAATTTCGTAAGTAACAAAAACAAGGAGGTAAATTTTTCCATCGTGTTTATGAAGTTCAAAATTACTGCCTAATTTTTTCGTATCCGGCTTGCATTGGAGCACTTCACTAAAATCTTTGCGAGACATACTATCAACAGACATAAAGAAATAAATATTCCCAGGAAGTTTTTTTATAGATTTATCCTTGTTTCTTTTTTTTACAGAAGAAAGATTTTCTTGTTTGCGTAACTTTTTAACAAAATTTTCAGAACTAACATTTACCGGTAAAGGATAGCTATGTACCGTATAAATATCTTTTGACTCTGCTCGTTCTCTTTTGCAAGTGTAAATAGAATTGATAAGGACAATTAATATTAGCAAGAGCGTTGGTTGGGGTATCTTGTAGTTTTTTGCCATTACATAAATTTTAATTCAACAATCATACTCACATAAACAAATGATTACCAATTGAAAAACTGAAAATAGAAAGCTTAAATATATAAAACAATCTTAATTTTTACAAATATAGTTGATTAAATGAAATTCAAAGGGGTGGATAATACCTAATTTTCACAAAAATTTATTTTTTAATCCATTTTTATAAGTAAAAACACTCATTACTACATGAACAGTTTTTCCTTTTGCAGCATTAGCCTTCTTTTTAGAATTTTTGGTATTAAAAGTAGGATCATATCATATTGAAAAGTAGAATCATTCCTAATTTTCAAATAAATAAATGGCGATTCATAAATCGCATGTTTGGAAGAATACTTAAACATACATTGTATCGCCTTTCTTGTATTATCAGGACAATCAAGCAGGTTCCCAGTTCTCGCGAATTCATCAATCGAATTAAATATAGTGACAAGCTTATCACCTGTCTTTATAACGGAAGAATCAATCAATCCTGAACCAAGGTTATACCAAATATTTGTATCGCAAATTAACTCCAGGGGCGTAGTTTTTTAAATTTCGCATAAACGTTCGCCGGTAAACGCAGTTCCCGTTTTCAAAGCGTATAATTATCAAGGTGCAGCGAGGCAAAATAGTGCATCAATCCCACTGTAAGCCACGTCTCCCGGCAATTACGTTTACCGGTTGTTACCAGCTGGCAATCCTATCAGCTCGTAATTTGTACTTCTTCCTCCTGCTGCTTCTTTTTGCAATATCCCTTTCTCAATCAAGTCGTTAATATCTCTAACAGCCGAATCTTTAGAGCATTTTGCAATTTTAGCCCATTTTGAAGATGTTAATTTTCCTTCAAATCCATCCATTAGTTTATTCAATAATTTTCTCTGACGGTCATTTATTGCTGTATATAGGTGTTTTTGCCAAAACTCAGCTTTAAATAATACTCTTGCTAATACTGAATCAGTTGATTTCAAAGCATTATTTAAGCAGTTTAAAAACCAAACAATCCAATCAGTTATATCTAAATTTCCTTTTTGGGTCTTTTCTAGTATTTCATAATATTGCTTTCTCTCTATTCTTATCTGTGCTGACATACTATAGAAACGTTGATTGCTTTTATCAGACTGTGCAAGAAGCATATCTGTCAACGCTCTAGTTATTCTGCCGTTCCCATCTTCGAATGGGTGTATAGTCACAAACCACAAATGTGCAATTGCAGCTTTTATCACTAAATCAATTTTACTATTATTGAACCAATCTATAAATCTGGTCATTTCTTTTTCTACCAAGTCAGAATCAGGCGCTTGAAAATGAACTTTCTCTTTTCCCATTGCTTCTGATACAACTTGCATAGGTCCCGTGGTATCTTTTCTCCAATCTGCAACTGCAATTTTATACATTCCACTTCTACCTGTTGGGAATAACGCTGCATGCCAATCAAAAAGTCTCTCAGCTGTCAGTGGGTCAAAGCATTTTTGTGTTGCATCGAGCATCATCTCAACCACTCCATCAACATATCTGTCGGATTCAACGGCTCCTGCTATTTCCATTCCTAATCTACGTGCAATGGAGGAACGAACTTGGTCAGGATTTAGAAATTCTCCTTCAATCTCTGAAGATTTTATTACATCAAGGGTCAAAGTGTCAAGTAAAGCTTCATTTCTCAAATCGAAACCCAAAGTTTCCATTTTTCCAATAAGTCGACCTTGTAAATTTCTTGCTTCACTTAACAAATTCAGATATTCATTACTATTCCAAGTAAAGTCAGGCCAATTGTCTTTTTGATGTATAAAAGCTTTCATTCAATGCATTATTTGCAACGAAGATAAGTCTTATTCGTCGCAATTCAAAATTAATCGTTGCTTTATTTGCATTAAATAAGCATATTAATCGTTGCACGGTCGTCTTTTTTGCTTGCTGGTAAAATCCCCATAAACACATTGTATTTATCCCAAGTTATTTCATCCATAACAACATTGTGTTTATATTTATTATAGCACAACAGTTTTTGGCTTTAATGCCCGTGATAACTACAATACATATTTTTTTGCTATATAGGGTTATCTATTTCGCATTATTTTTTCCAACCAAATTTACAATATTTTCAATGTTAGTGCCTACAAGTTTTTGGATTTTTTTAACATTTCTCATAAATCTTTGAAAATCGTATGATAAAAACAAGATGATGTTTTCGCCAACCATCATGGAAAGCGTAGCGGATGCTACGCTTAATGAAGTTTCTGCAGTAGCGGAACTGGCATTGCAGACCGCTCATATTCCAATTTATTGCCGCCAGTATTTTATTTTTTCCTCTTACTACGTTTCGATATAAAGTCTCGGTATATTTCTTCCGTTCTACTCATCTATCCCTGATTCATTTTTAGTCCGCTTCCAACGACCTTTTTTTGCTTTTTTGGTCAAATTTTCCACATCCTTTTCTGTTGCTTCAGATTTGGAAGTCAATTCCTCATATCGTAGATAATCAAGAATATTTTGAATTTTGGAAGTCTTAGTCCCAGGTGAAAATCTTACAAGAATCTCGTTATTTTTCCTCTCTACTTTCATTTTTTATTCCAAATTACAATTTTTTTAAGACTATTCAATTCTCCCTCAGCAAATATTGGCGGCAAACGGAAAGCGGTATGTTTTGTTGCCGACTTCGGAGCACCTCACTCTCAAGCCATGATGAAGTTTGAAGCGAGCCACAGCCGTTGATTTCAGCACTATCTCGGCAATAAAATATACCGCATGTTACCATTTGTTATTATTTTAATTCGTTAATTTCATTTTCAGTTAAACCTGTGTATTTCATAATTTTCTCAACAGGTTCTTTGTCTTTTATCATTTCTTTTGCAATTTCAATCTTTCCTTCAACCTTTCCTTTTTCAAGATAAGTGTTTTTTATATTAAAAATATCTCTGTAAGCATTAACACTCGCTTCATATTGTTTATATTCGTCTGGGTTAAGTTTTGCAATTTCCGCCGTTTCAAAAAGTTTTAAAAATATCTTTTCTTTTAATTCAACTGGTATCATATCAAGTTTTGGCAGGTTTTTTAGGACAAACATCCATTTGTCAAAGTGGGTTTCCAATTCTTTCTCGGTCTTTTCAAATTTTGGCATTTCCAGGTAAATATAATTCAGTTTATCATAAAATACCTTGTGGGTTTCTTGTTCTGTCAGTTTTACATCGTGGCGATATTTGTCAGGTTCGCTTTCCTCAAATACGAAGTCTAAAATGCCTATGGTATAAACAGCTTTTAATTCAAAATCCCAAAACCTGTCTTTGTTTCTTGCCTGTTCCTGAATCGGGAAGGTGGAATAATAAATTGTTCTGTCTTTAAAAAATTTCTGCTCGGCTTTTTGCATTTCCACAATAAACTGCTCGCCTTTTTCATTGGTACAATAAATGTCAAAAATTGCTCGCCTGTCTCCAACTGATATTGGCAGTTTTTCGTTAGGTAGATATGACAGCTCCTTAATAATCCCTTCTTTTTCTTTTAAAAGTTCATTCAAAAAGTCCAATAATAAATCCTTGTTTGGTTCTTCGCCAAAAAGTCTCTTAAAGCCGTAGTCGGTAAATGGATTAATATACTTCTCTTTAAATTCTGTCATACTAAAAATTTCAATCAAATGCAAAAATACAACTTTTTTTTAATTCGCAATTTTTTCCATAATAAATGGTCACATCTCCATAAACACATTACATTTATGCCCAATTATTCTATCCATAACAACATTGTGTTTATATTTATTATAGCACAACAGTTTTTTGCACGGAAATGGCTATCATAACTACAATACATATTTTTTTGCTATATAGGGTTATCTATTTCGCCTTATTCTTACCAACCAAATATACAATATTTTCAATGTTAGTGCCTACAAGTTTTTGGATTTTTTTAACATTTCTCATAAATCTTTGAAAATCGTATGATAAAAACAAGATGATGTTTTCGCCAACCATCATGGAAAGCGTAGCGGATGCTACGGTTAACGGGGAGTAATTCATTGATTAACTTTTCGATGCATAAAGAATACTCAAGAATGTCTGCCC
>CAZJDA010000045.1:7341-37824 GCA_964544705.1 uncultured Bacteroidales bacterium | reverse complement strand
TTCTTTATTTCAGAAAAGTATGGTAGGAAATGTATATTTGGTTTGCCCCCTTATAACCCACAAACAAATTTTCACATGTAAAAAAAAATTTCGTAACTTTAAAGCCACAACCAACAACCACGAACCAATGCCCTCAAAAAAGAAAAACTCCCGGCGGGGAAAGAAAAAGTCTTTGATGGAAAAGCACCATATCAACCCGGCAGATATCCTTTACTGCCGGGCTGATGGATAAGCCACCAAAATATCCTGTGATGCATAGCCAGGGTAAATGAAATTTGTCATAATATTATACAAAAAATCCTTTTAAAAATTTCCAATCTTCAAAAAATTTCATTTTAATGTTTTTGTGACTATTAAAAGCACAGGTAAATTTTTTCATCGATAAAAATTACCGCTTACTGAAAAAATTTGTTTTATAAATTTTCATCAATTTATTTTGTATCGAAATTATTAACAAAAAAAAATACCCATGAAAAAGCAAAATTTAAGGCTCTTATGCCTAAGCAGTTGCTTAATTATAGCAGCAGTGATCTTTAGTAGGTGCAAAAAAAGCACAGAAGATCTTACTATTGACAAAAATGAAAACCAAAAATGCTACCAAAGCGAGGAAGACCAACGGCTTGAAGAACGTATATTAGCTTTTAGGGATGGCGATGAAAATGCACGGACAACAGGACAATTGGACGTGGAAGAAGCAATTTGGCTCATTGAAGCTACACTGAACTACACCTATGGAGACAACAATCCTAATTATCTTGGGCGAAAGAGGGATTCGATCACCTTGGACTTAGACACCCTCGACATTGTAAATGCCAGCAGCTTATATCCTGTTGTTTTATCAGAATTATCCAAGGGTTTTTATGCAGATTATTTTGACAGCAAAAAACTTACCTTAGTTGACTTACAACTTGTTACAAATGGTACAAAAAACGACCCGGAAGTATTAATCGTATACTACGAATCAGGGGATTGTGAGACAACCAGCGATACAGCTGTTTTTGGTGATACGGATTGGTGGTATTATGGATTTGAAATGGGTAAATGCAATGGGTATAATGATACAACGTTTATAATGGATGCGGCTAAAATGCTCCAAGACAAATTACAAATTAAAATTTCAGCAGATATCCCAATTACTTCACCTTGTCCAAATGGGCAAATCTATTACACTAATATTACCACTGATTATGAACTCGCACAAGAACACATCAATCCTAATGATACTGTACCAAATAGCAACTATTATGATTTCCTCTTCTATTATAGTCATACACAAATAGCAAACCACCATACTTGTTTATCACCTGATGAAATGAATTGGTATTACTATTCAATGTATGATTTTATCAAAGACAAGGTTGGAGGAAATAATATTTCTTTAAAAAATATCATATCCCTAAATGTAACGGGGTATCATTTAAAAACTACAAGCACCCAGCATCAACTCATATTGGAATGGGGCAATTACCATGTTTCATGCGATAATGTAGTACAAGAATTACCAGACCCTGAAGGATAAAAATAGTAGGGGATGTCCAAAAAGGGTCATCTCGAATGATATATAGAAATCTGTAAAAATATATCTGCCTAATTATCATAGCCAAAAGATTTCTCATTCCATTCGAAATGACGGATTAAAAGGCTTTTTGGACAGCCCTTTTTTAAATTGAAAAACCAATGAATATGACCAAAAAAAATATCATAATTGTATACTTATTTTTCCTAACCTATATGCCTTGCTTGCTTTGCCAGCCCAATGATTTTAGCATTGTTTTGGGTACAGAAGAAAATGAATACTTGGGTGCCATGATAGAGGACTATGAAGATAATTATGTCCTTTGCGGTACTATTTGGAGGCCATTTTGTTATTATGAGTATGTTAAAGCATTTGTTTATAAAATAGGCCCTTTAGGTGATACCCTGGATTATAAAGTTTTCTTTAATGATGCAGATAGTGCTACCGGCTTTTATAGCATTAACTTGCTACCAGATTCCACGTATTTTTTAACAGGGTTTAAAGGCTCTCAATTTGAAGAAATCTGGGTTCTAAACATCAATAAAAACTTAGAGATCATTCATGACACCTCCTATTTTGCACCGGAAACCTATAATTTTGAAGATGTAAAAACTATATTAACCCCAAGCGGGAATATTATAGCAGGGGGGATTAGTGAATGTATAGATTTGCCTTATCCAAGAAGATGGTTTTTATATGAATTCAGCAAAGATGGTAATATCATTAAACATCAATTTTCTAATCCTTTGGAACATGTACCAAATTTAGGTAATGTACAATACAATGCACATTCAAATAGAATAATAATGTTTTTTGATAATTATAACACTAACGCTAGTGGTGAAATGTTAAAATTCAAACCAAATTTTACATTAGATACTGCTATTAATTTGCCCTTGTTTTCTACGATCAATTATTCTTCTTCATGGATTGATGAAAACAGGATGATTATTTCCGAACAATTTCTCCATTATCCATCTAATCCACAAGATAATGATGTAGGATTACATATAATGGATACGAACGGTGTCTACTTATCCACATTATACATGGGTGAAGAAGATATAGTTGATTATCCGGCTTGGGTAAAAGGTATTGATACTGTAAAGGAAGGTATATTTTATGTAGGTGGAACAAACAGGCAAAGTTTTTCATTTTATCCCGTTACAGATTCCTACATAATGCTCGGTATCGTGGACACTTCACTTAATATGCTTTGGTATCAAAAATTTGGTGGTGATGCATATTACCAATTATACAGCATAGAAGCTACAAACGATGGCGGATGTATCATGGCAGGCTGCAGGTATGATTACCAGACACAAGATGAAGAAAAAGATATTTTTATAAAAAAAGTATACCCTCCCGATAGTATTTTTTCAAAAGTACCAGCGAGAAACCAGCATGAGAATGAGGTAGAGCTTTTCCCTAACCCGGGCGGGGATATAATAACAATAACTAGCAAATGTTATAACATTAAAAAATTTGAACTTTACAATATGAATGGCATTAAAGTTATTGACTTAAGAACCTTGGGAAACAAGAAAAAAATACTAACTAACGGTTTACCAACCGGTTTATATCTATATCGAATTATTGATGAAAAAAACAATCAATTAAAAGGTAAATGGATCAAACGATAGAAAATGTTTAACAATAAAAACAAAAACCATGAAAAAAATACTATTATTTTTAATATCATTCTTGTTTTGTGTAAGTTTAACGGCACAAGTAAACTGGATCGAAACAAAAGTAAAAGGTGAAGGGGCCAGTGCAATTGGAATAAGAACAATATCCGGCAATGAGGCCAGCTTTGCATCAGGTTATAAATCTCAAGCTTTGGGGAAGTTTTCTTCTGCTTTTGGTGAACAATCAATAGCTAATGATTGGGCTTCCTTTGCTTCTGGATACAAATGCGAGGCAAATGGCAGATTCTCGCATGCTTTTGGCCTTTTTGCCAAATCTGAAAGCATGGCAGGAATTGCCATAGGAAAATATATCAAAACCACTGGCCCAAATGCTGTTGCCATTGGTGTAGGCTATGGAGATTCAGAATTAATCAACAATTTGGGGAATTCTCTCATGGTTGGTTTTCATAGTACAGTACCAACGTTTTTTGTGGGTCAAAATGAATGGAACGAACCCGATGGACTTGGCAAAGTAGGTATTGGTACAACAGAACCCGGCAGCCTTCTGCAGGTTAACGGCAATGTTGCCATAGGTTATGAAAACAACACCTCAGCTCCTGGTAACGGGCTCCTGGTTCATGGCAACCTCGGTATTAATACGACCAACCCAACAGAAAAACTGCAAGTTAACGGAACCGGTTATCTAACTGACAACCTTTATATTGGTGGAAAATCACCGGATTTTATTAACCTGGATGGAAACGACCTTTACATCAACGGTCAACTGGAACAAAATGGTGGTGGAGGAGCAAGTTTTCACCATATTGCCATTGGAGATATTTCTCCTAATAGTTTCTCACAGGGAACCTTAATGGTTGAAGACAAGGCAGGGATAGGCACAACCAACCCCGGTGGCTTGCTCGGCTTAAAGAATGACCAAACATACATTGACGTAAATGATAATGGGGATTTGATCTTTAAGGATGCAAATAATGCAGAAACAAAGCTTGCAGATGTTGTTGCAAATCCATATCCTGATATATACAACACAAATGATGGGAATGTTGGCATCAATAACAACAACCCTCAAGCCAATTTCCAGGTAAACAACAGCTATAACAGCATTAGTTTTGGCAATGCTAGAACAGAGGACTTGGAGTGGTCTTTTGGATATATTGGTTTTAATGCTGCAAGGGATAATAATGGGGTATGGCATAACAAGGGCGCCACTCACGCTAACGGAGCTATTGTAATGTACACAACAAATACAGGAGATTATAGGATTGCATCATTAGAATCTGATGGTAGTGGGAACGACAGGACATTTTCTGATAGCCAAATAAAAGAAAAAGTATTGTTCAGGTTACAGAATAATGGCAAAATCATGGTAAAAGAAGTAGAAGTAATATGATCTCTGGCCCGACTTTGTGTTTGAAAAAGATTATAGCCTCCAAAGCTTAGAGGATGTAGAGCATTATATAAATGAGCATAAGCATTTGCCTGGTTTACCCCCGGCTAAAGAAATTGAGGAAAACGGTCTGAACCTGGGTGAAATGGATGCATTATTGCTACAAAAGATAGAAGAGCTCATGCTTTATAACATACAGCAAAACAAGCAAATAGCATCCCAAGAAAAGCTCATCAATGAACTGAAGCAGGAAGTTGAAAATTTGAGGAGGTAGGTGATGAAGAAAAAAATTACATTATTATTAATAACATTCTTGATAAGTGTTTACTCCATATCTCAAAATTATTATTACTATCAAGGAGAAAGGGTCTCATTAAAGATTTTATCAAAAAAAATACTTGTAAAATTCAAAACTGAGATTTCTTTATATGAAAAGAAAAAAGCAATAGAAGTTAATCCTGCAATGGAAAGCATTTCTAAAACCAACTTTATAACAAAGAATATTGTGCTTGCTGATATGAGGATAAAAGTAAATAAAAATGGTCTAAAAGAAATAATGAAACAAATTAAGCGTAACAAAAATGTAGTGAGTGCACAAATTTGCTTTATAAACGAAAAGGATAGTGTAATACAGGGGATTACAGATAGGTTTATTGTTAAACTTAAATCTCCTTCAGACTACTACGATTTACAAACTCTTGCATCTAAAACTAATACAACCATTATAGAACAAAATCAATTTGATAGAAGTAAATATGTCCTAAGTGCAGATAAAACCTCCAAAGGTAATGCAATTGAAATGGCCAATTTTTATTTTGAAACTGCAATTTTTGAATATGCGGAGCCTGAATTTTTTAGAATATTAGAAACAAATTGCGTTAATGATCCCAATTTTCCTAGCCAATGGGCTCTTAAGAACACAGGCCAGCATGGAGGAATTGCAGGAGCAGATATAGACGCATGTTCTGCCTGGGGAATATCAACAGGTCGAGGTTTAATATTGGTTGCGGTTATAGATGTAGGGGTTGACTTAAACCATCCTGATTTAGTTAATAACATTTTATCTGGATATGACGCAACTGGAAATAACAGCGAAGGAGCCCCACAAGGTAACGATGCCCATGGCACTGCATGCGCAGGAATTATAGCTGCTTCTGGCAATAATTTGCAAGGTGTGACTGGAATAGCCTATTCAAGTAAAATAATCCCAGTAAGGATAGCTTATAATGATGATAATGGTAATTTCATCACAAATGATACATGGATATCTGATGCAATTAACTGTTCTTGGCAAAATGGAGCAGATATCCTAAGTAATTCATGGGGAGGTGGAAGTGTATCAAATCAGGTTACAGGTGCAATCAACAATGCTATTAATAATGGTAGAAATGGACTAGGATGTCCAGTACTTTTCGCTTCAGGGAATAATAATGGAGAGGTACTATACCCTGCAAATCTTGATAACGTAATAGCTGTTGGTGCATTAAGTATGTGCAACGAGAGAAAAAATCCTAATTCTTGTGATGGCGAAGATGGTTGGGGTAGCAATTACGGGAATGAGTTAGATGTTTCAGCTCCCGGTGTAAAAATCTACACTACCGATATTTCAGGTGAAGCAGGATATGAATTAGGAGATTATGATGCTGATTTTAATGGGACATCAAGTGCCTGCCCTCATGCTGCTGGAGTTATGGCTTTGATTTTATCTGTAAACCGTTGTCTTACTCAGCAAGAGGCTAGAAGTATACTTGAATTAAGTTGTGACAAAAGTGGACAATATTGTTATAATCCAGGAAAACCCAATGGTCTATGGAACAACCAAATGGGTTATGGTAAAATTAATGCTTTCAAAGCAGTTCAATATGCCTTCAGTGTAGAAACTAATCCTTTTTTTAATCTAGCTGGAACTGACCAAGGAGCTACTGCTGATTATAAATGGATTCTTTCAAATGGAGGATGTTCTCAATTGGCAGCCGGAACTTATGTGGTAAAACGTCATGAAATAACTGCCAACGTCTCATATCCTTATACCCAAGCCCCGATATTACATGGAAGTGCTAATGGTTTTTCCATTGCAAATCCAAATAGTGGTAATTATTATATGGATATTGTTAGTGTTTCAGAAACTTCAGCTACAGTCAGAACATGGGTATATGAAGTAAAAAGTACAATATCAGGGCAATCATACTCATGGGTTCCAGTTTCTCCATCAAATGTAAAGTTTAATTTTACTGTTCTAAGTACTTTAGAAAAAAATATCTTCTTACAAAACCAAACTGTTTCAAATGGAGTAGAAGCTCATAATGCTATGAACAAGATTGAAGCAGGAAGCAATGTAACAAATAATGTTCCCGAAGGTGATTATATTATTGAAGGAGATGCGAATGTTACGTTGCACGGAGGAAATAAAATTAACTTACACCCGGGAACAATTTTTAAACCAGGATCAAATGGAAGTATTCAAATTAAATCAGACCCCTTTTTTACATGTTCTCAATTTCCTGCAGGTATAAAAGCAAATAAAGGTAGAAATTTTCACTATGTAATTAAAAATTATAAGGTTACAAAACTTAATGATAATGCAAACACAGAAAAAGAATCATCAAATACTAAAAAATTATTCCAGGAATCCTCGGTTAAATTAAAAAACTATCCTAATCCGTTTTGTAAAAATACAACCATTGAATATGAAATTGGAAATACAGAAATAGTTACAATTTCGATTTATGATAATTGCGGAAGACTCTTGTACAAACTCAACAATAAATCAGTCCATGCAGCAGGCACATACAAATTAAAACTTGAAGATTTCGAGCTTAAACCAGGAATTTATTATTGTACGCTACAAACAGAAAAACATATAAAAACCATTGAACTTATAAAAGCAAAATAAACAAAAATGAAAAACAATATAATTCTTTTTCTTTTTACATTATTGACACTTACAGGATGTAAAAAGGAAATATTTCCCGGTAAAAAAGATCTAATTGGTGTTTGGGTTGAAAAAACAGAAGGTGCATTTAAGCATAAATTAATTTTTGAATACGAAAAACTTTACTTTGTTAAATCAACAAAAACAGATACATTAAATTATTGGCTTGAGGAAGATCAAGAAAAAATTTATTTATCTCATCCTTCTACTACAGGTGAAAGCCATCACAGAATTTTGCTGAATAAGAAAAAAGATGAATTAACCATTTGGAATCTATTTCCCAATATACCTGGAAACAATGCAGAAACATTATTTATAAAGGAATAAACCAAGGTGAGTTTTCAATATCCTTATCAAAAACTAACCAAAAAAATCACAAAAACCCACAAACAATTTTTCACATGTAAAAAAAAATTTCGTAACTTTAATGCCACAACCAACAACCACAAAACAATGCCCTCAAAAAAGAAAAACTCCCGGCGGGGAAAGAAAAAGTCTTTGATGGAAAAGCACAATATCAACCCGGCAGATATCATCTACTGCCGGGCTGATGATTGTTATACGAACATCTACCTTAAAGATCAAACCAGGATCACGGTTTCGGCATGCCTTAAACATGTGCAACAAACCTTGCCCAAAAAGTATTTTATGCGTTGCAACCGATCCTTCTTGGTCAATACCAACAAAATAAGCTGTAAAGACAATGGCCAAAAATTTATCAAGCTCATCAATGGGACAAAAGTCAATGTTTCCAGGAGGAAGAAGGTTGCCTGGAAGAAAATTATTCCTAAAAAGCATAAGAAATTCCACCCAACAGATTGAATTTTTGCGTTGGGTAATAATTCCACTTATAATGGCTTACACCCTCAATGTTGTTGAGCTTCAGGAATACAGAAAGCACTTTTGAGTAGCGGTAATCAATGCCAAAATTCATGTCAACAGCGCCAAGCAGTTTTTTCTTCACGATGTCACCCTGGGGGTTATACATCCTTGCATACCTTTCATTATAGGTCAACAGATCAAAATTAAGGAGGAACTTATCGCTGATATTGTAAAGCAAACCAAAATCCAGTGTCAATGTTGGCCTATGCCAGGGTTCGAGCTCGTTCTCTAAAGTATACTCGTAGAAATCTACTTTTAACAGCATCTTTACTTTTTCTTTTACCTGCGAAGCAAAATGAGCTTTCACATTCAATACTTCACCATTATCGTAAACCACGTTGAACCTGTTGTCTAAATAATACGTGGTGTCATTTACGAAAAAGGGCATTTGCTCAAAATCTGCTTTTTCAATACCCAGGTCATAAGAAAGTATGGAACTGAAAGAACCTTTAATGCCCGCTGCAAAGGACAATTTGTCCAAAGTATACTCAACCGGAATATTAGAGACGATAAAAGGATTCTCGTCAGAAAAGCTTTTAAAACTATTGCGTGTTGCATCACCATTTAAACCGGCGTACAAAACAAGCACTTTTTCCACGAGGGCAACATCCAGGTCTATATCCGGGAAAAAATAGAGGTCAGAAACCGTGTCGGCAGTTACAAAAGCATTGGTTCCAACAGTAAAGGTAAAATCCTTGAATATGGCCGTATAATGGGGGTTAATTCTTACCAGGGCATTATCATGAGAAAAGATATCATTGCTGTTGTTGTAATATTGAATACCTGCATTCAGCCTAAGCTGTTCAAGGTCGTAAGCAATTATGCTGATATCTTTTGCAAGTTTTGCAGAAATCCCAACATGGTTTTCCCCGGCGTTATAATTATCGGTTAGGTTGTAATATTTGAGGTTGAGTTGGTGTTTCAATTTACTTTTATCGGCATAGGTAGATAAAAGCTGTGCATCAAAACCAATATTCATGAAATGCTGCTTTATGCTATCTTTCTTCATGGTTTCCAATTGTGGAAACCGGTTGGGGTCGTAACCATAGAAATGCACGGTTTTATGATCAAAATCCAGGTTTCCTGACAGGGTGTGGCCTTCTATGAATTTCTTACCAAAAACACTAACTCCTGTTTTCCCGGTTGCTCCTGCATATTCAATATCTTTTTCTTTATCTTTTATATTGCCGGCACTAGATAAATGTTTTAGGTGCACCCCGTAAGAATGCCTTTTAGACCGCAGGTTATGGTAGAAGAACTCAGCGAAAGGCGTTTTATAATTTCCATACCCTATTTTCGCGTAACTTTTATACAGTTTGGAAAGCGGTTCACCAATCATGCGAGCAGGCCTTATGGGTTCCAGTTCAAACTTGGTTTCCAACAGCCTGGGCCGTATGGTATAATCCAGGTCAGGAATATCGATCTGGCCTGTTTCCAGTATTTGCGGGTTTTCATTGATCTTGTATGCATCTGAGATGGTTGGTTGGTAAGGTGCAACAACTTTTACTTCCTCAGAACCCACTTGCCCTTTCATAATAAAAGGCAAGCAAATTACTGTTGATGCGATTATAAATGCTTTTCTAAACATAGAATTCATACCTGGTGTTTTATATTAAAATTCTTTAAATAGTTCTTCTTTTTTCTTGGTTTCCCCGGTTTTTTTGTCAAATTCCAATTCAATTTCTTCTTGTTCCTTGCTTTCGTCGCTTTTCTTTTCTTCTTTCCTTATCTTGTTGAGCTTTTTATGCGCCAGCTCAAGCAATTCATCACCTTGGTAGTTGTCAATTATACTTTGCAGTGTATGCCTTGCCTGGAAGAGGTTGCCTGTTTTCACATAGATGTCGGCCAGCAGTATATAGCTTTTTGCAAACCAATAATTGTACGAAGAGTAGTTATCGATCACATCATAAATATACTTTTGAGATTTTTCATATTCTTCCAAGTTGAAGTATATTTCCGCGAGTTTGTAGTTGGCTTCTGCTCCTGCTTCACCCTGTGAATTGTCGGCGGTTTTTCCAAAAGCTGTTTGGGCAAGGGCTATATTGCCGGTTTGTAAAGCAGCATTGCCTTTGATTAAATACGCTTCGTTGCGGGTTTTTTCTGATTTCTTTTCATTAGCTAGCACCACATCACAAGCCTCTATGGCCTCCTTGTATTTTGTTAGCTTATAGAGGCTATGCATGATCCCAATCTCGGATTTCTTAATATTCTTGGGGAACTCAGCAGATTCATGCAATTGAGAGTAATGATCCAGGGCGTTTTTATAGTTTTTCATGTCGAAATTGATCTCTGCCGCATAAAGCAAAGCATTTTCCGCGAACTTGGAGCGTGGTTGCTGTATCACGTATTCATAATCATCCAAAGCTTTCTTCATATCTTCATTTTTCCTGTGGCATTCGGCTTTGTAATAATGTGCATTTAGCACGAAAGCACCCTTGGGGAATTTCTCAATATAGTTTTCAAAACCTGTTAACGTGCTTTCACAATCGCCATCCATAAAGCGGTTTTCTAAAGCAATATAGGTGATGGAGTCTTGTTCTGCATTAGAAACGTTGGCGAATGGAATGGTTTTGGCATATTCAAAGAAATTTTCCGCCTTGTTCATATCAACATAAATATTCCTGATGGTAATTAGCGCTTCTTTGGATTCGGGTGTACCCGGAAAATCATTCACCACCTTTTTCAAGCTTGTGAGTGCTTCTTGGTTGTTATCGCTATTGTAGTGGATCAAACCGGTTTTAAGCAACGATTTTTTGGCATAAGAACTTAATGGATAATTGGCAATGACTTGGTTGAATTGTTTTAGGGCTTTCTCATTCTCATCCAAAACCATGTAGGTAGTTCCCAATTCGTATTTGGCATCGTCTTTATAAGCTGATTTGGGATATTTCTTGATAAGTTGGGATAAAGACATAACCTTTTCGTTAAAGCGCCCCAGCACACCAAAAGCCAATGCCCTTTGGAATAAGGCGTAATCCCCATCAATCACGTCCATTTTATAAGCTTCTTCGTAATAATCAATGGCATCTTCATATTTTTTGGTGATGAAATAGCAGTCACCAACGCGCAAGTAGGCATCATTGGCCATTTTGGGCTTTTCATCATTTTTATTGTTCAAGAATTTCCTGAACGAAACGATAGCATCATCGTATTCCTTTTTCTTGAAATGTGCATAACCCGAGTTATAATGGGCTTTGTAATAAACCGGCAAAGAAAAAGAACCGGGAGAAAGCAAGAAAGCATTATAAAACTTGATGGCTTCATCATAATTTCCTTTCCTGTAGTAGCTTTCGCCTTTCCAGTATAGCGCTCTTGCAAGGATTGATTCATCTTCCGGGTATTTCAATGATTTATTGAATAAACTGATAGCAGAGTCGTATTCAGCGCCAATAAAGAATTCTACGCCTCTAAAATAAGTAATCTTTTGGTAAGCAGTTTTGAACTTTATGTCTTTATCT
Source organism: uncultured Bacteroidales bacterium (assembly GCA_964544705.1). Classification (GTDB taxonomy): domain Bacteria; phylum Bacteroidota; class Bacteroidia; order Bacteroidales; family CAZJDA01; genus CAZJDA01. The sequence continues at coordinate 26,000 of CAZJDA010000045.1, read as the reverse complement.
TCAATTTTTTCAATGGCCTGGTAGGCGGCTTTAAAATTTTTGGTGGTGAGAAACATATTCACCAGGTATTGCCTGGCTTCCGTTACTTTTGGAGACTCGGGGTAATCATTGATATATTTTTGGAAAGATGCTATAGCCTCGTTATAAGGATCGTAAGCAAGTTCATAAGAAAGTTTTGCATAATTAAACAATGAGTTTTCTTTTATTCTTTTGCTAAAATCCATTTTATAGGCTGAATAAAAAGTATTACGGGCAAATTTCTTCTTGCCTGTTTTTAAATAGCAATCGGCAAGGTGGTAATAAGCATTTTGCGACAATGAGTCTTCAGCGCCGGTAAGCCTTTCAAATTCTAATATCGATCTTTCATAATTTCCTGTCATGTAATAAGCATAACCTAACTGGTAAAAGTCATCCCTAGTGAGTTGCGACTTGGTCTTTTCTTGGTATTTCTCCAAGTAAGGAATGGCTTCTTCGTATTGGCGGTCTTCAAAATAAGCAATTCCAATAATCTTAGCAATTTCTGGGGCACGTTTTGTTGTGGCTTTATCAAGGAAATTTGGTGAATATTCTATCACTTTATCATATTTTCCTTGTTGATAATAGATTTGGGTGATGTAATAGGGCGCAATGGGCGCAAAGATTTCGTTATTGGATATCTCTTTGAAATTTTCTAAGGCAGTTTCGTAGTTTTTATCCAAGTATGCAATATGCGCATAATAATAATTGGCTGGTGCCTTGTATTTGTTAGGAATATTAATGATTTCGTAGAAAGCCTTTTTTGCTTTTTCGTAATCTTCCATTTTAAAAGCGCAATATCCCATTTTAAAATAAAACTCGTTTTTTTCCTCAACGGTAAGGTCGTAAACATCTACCATGTCGAACCATGTAAGGGCTTTGTTATAGTTTCTTTTGTAATAAAGATGTCTTCCAAGCTGGAAATAGGCAAACCGGACTTTAAGGTTGGCAGGGTGCTGCTGAATAAATTGCTTCATGAGGTAACCCGCGTCGTCATGAAACAATTCTATAGCGCAAAGAGCAACGTAATACTCGGCATTGATGCGCATTTCGGAATGTTTATCGGGAATCGCATTAATCACTTCTTGGAAACAATGCTGTGCCGGGCCGTATTTTTCTTTAGCAAAAAGCTCGTTGGCCTTTAAATATTCTGCCTCCGGGCTCTGGAACACTTCCGTTTTTTGAGCATTGGCGCTTGTGATGCAAACACTCAATAATATTGCTGTTAACAGGGCTTTTATATTCATGTGTTGTATTTTTTTTATTAAACGGGTGGAAGCAAAAATATTGTTCATAACTGGTACTATATTTGCTTATTAATTTTGGGGATAAAATTAACAATATTTGAATAGGCTGTTTTTTAATTCCATAACAATTAATCAACAAAAGGTTGTTAGTAAAACAGGATTATTTGATAAATTTTATAGACAAACACGAAAAAATGGTTCTTTTTAACAAATTATTAACAAAATATATTGCCATGAAATCCTTTATTAAAGCCTTATTGATAGTAATCGTGATGATTGTATTGAGCGTTACTACTTATTCACAAAAAATCTATGTTGAAGAATATGAATCCCAAGCCGATATTAGTGTTTATGTGGAAGAATATGAATCGCAGTGCGACCTAAAAGTTTATGTTGTACAATATGAATCAAAAGCTGATGAAGACGGCCTTTGGTATTTTGAGGAATACGAATCCCAGGCTGATCTATCTATTTATTTTGAAGAATATGAATCTCAAGCCGACCTGAAGATCTATTTCGTGGAATACGAATCGCAAGCAGGATGGAGAGATTTTTCCAAGCAACACCTATTGCGCAAGAGGTGAAACAGATATGCCTGGTATTATATATTCTTTTCTTGGAATGGCTGTTAACTAAATGGGTTTTTCTATCTTTGATACGATCAAATGATACTATCATAAACAAATTATGAAACCTCCATACAACATAACCGGTAATATTCTGAAATGAATATCTTCAATAGCTGAACTGATAGGAGAAATAAAATCCGCAAGGCTTACAAAACCGCCTTATGAATTAAGAAAGAAAAACAGGGGAGAAAAGTTTAACCAAATATAAGTTTAAGTAAAACATACTGCCAAAAACAACTATATAATGCTTGCAAGAAAACCAAAGTGTCTGATAAGAAAAGTCCAAATTCAAGGCTTGCGAAGTCTGAAAATACCGGAATTTACTGTTGTAAATGAGGATTTTTCAGACGAGCATAACGCAGAAGTTGGGCTTTTCTTGCAGACATAATATAGGAGCATTTTTAACACTTCAAGCTAAAATTCCTTATCTGGTTCAATTCTTCTTCATTGAATACACCGGCATTAAAAAGGTTTAAGTATTCCTGCGACACAGACTGGTCTAAGATTAAGATATCGTCGGTATTGATGGTTACTTTAATGCCATGATCATAAAAAGCTTTAATGGGATGCTTTTCAAGGCTTTCAACCCTTTTTAAAACAACATTGCTGGTAGGGCAAATATTCAAAGGTATTTCATGATCCCTTACCCAACGCATAATCTCTTTTGATTCTATTATATTGATACCGTGCTGCACTGCATCAAGTTCCAGTTCTTCTATAGATGTTTTAACATCATGAGCGCTACCATACTCACCGGCATGTGCCTTGAGTTTGAGCCTGGCATTTTTGGCTTTTTTGAAGAGTTTTTTAAAATCCTTTACCGGCCTTGCATCTTCTTTGCCATAAATATCAATGCTTTCAAAATAATTGGTTTCGATCAGCTTTTCTGCGTTATTATAAATAAAATCCAGGTCAGCCTCCCTGTCAATACCGATTTCTGGCCTAAAATCCATGCCAGGCGCTTGTTTCCAATGTGCTTCCCGGAGAAATGCAACCAATTCGTGTTGCGATTCATAGAATTTTAGAAAATTCAAATCAATGCTCATTTCCAATATGGCTACACCATCATCTGCTGCCTGGAATATTGCAGCAGAAATAGCAAATTCAAAACCGGCTTTGGTTTGGTAAATGGGTTTTAATATTTTATTGATGTATTTTTTCATGTCGGTAAGGCTACTGATCGTTCCCTGGGGACTTTCAATTTTGAGCCCAAGGGCTTCCTCTAGTGATTTTACCCGGCAACCAAGCCCACCGTGATTATGCAGGTCAGTCTTTGGCAATTGTTTGAGCAATTGCAAGTTATTAGCCGTTATTGCATTTTTAAACTTATGATCCATAATGAATCAAAAATAAAGAAATTATTCCAGGGACAACCAAAAAGGAGGGATAATTTAAAAAAAATATTCTCAAAAAAAAACATCAATAGTTTGAAAATTAGTGATGTTTTTTATAAATTTGAGGTGTAAGAATTCTTTAAAATAAAAAATAAAAAGTATCTCAATACGTCTATAAATACCAAAAAAATCAATAAAATCCTAAGAAAAATGAAGCATTTATATTCAATTTTCCTTGCATTGTTGGTCGCCATCAACGTAAACAGCTTAGCACAAAAAGGCAGTGATCCAAATTATAAAGAAAAGCAAGAAAGAAACCACGAAACCAATGCACATCTTGACAAAGCGCCCGTCCAAGATATTCCTGGAAAAAATGTACTTAGGCTATCAAAAGACATGGACACCACAACACTGCCATTTAACGAAAATTTTGAAACAGGAAATGATTACTTTTTACTAAACGAAAATGCCCAATCTACAGCATTAATAACCAGTGGCATAGGGGTTGGAGATTCATATGCATTAATATTTACCGGTAAGAGTTCAGGCAATTGGCCCGTTGGTACAACAACCGCCAGTGAAGCATAGGGATATACCGAGCATCATGCTAGTGCTGTTGCCAATATTGATGCAAGCTCTATTGGCCCAACTGAAATGTTGGTTTTAACATTATCAATCAAGCAAGATTATAGCTATCAGCAAACATATTCATGGTTTCGATTAATGGTAAACAATGAACCGATACCCAACATTAACGGTGATACAAGCATACACCCTGTCAATCATTATCATCAGTTCCAAACCCTTACTTATGACCTTTCTGATTATGCTGGAACAACATTCAGTTTAAAGCTTCAAACAAGTTGTAAATACTATAACGACCTTGCTATTTCAAGAGATTTTGCCTCCCAACCCGGGAATCCAGGAATTAGACCTCGTTTTGGATGAACCTTTTATCTACTCAGGTGACAAAAACCTTGTAATTCTTAACAACAAAATGTTTAATACTGTATATTGCATATTCGAGATCGATTTTTATACTACCTCTACTCCAGCTCACCCAGGAAGAACAGTAGCGAATAATTCTGACGCATATTATCTTAATCCTTCAAACCCTCCAGAACCTGAATCCTGCACAGGTGAACATCCTGACATCCATATTTTCCTTTACAATAGAAACCTTGGAACCCTAAAAGGAACAATCAATGATAGTATAAATCCAATTGCCGAAGCAGAACTAACACTGATTGCTGACTCAAGCAATATTAAATGCTCTGCCATGTCGGACGGAAATGGGAATTATAAATTTCCTTACCTCCCTAAAGATACTTATTCACTTACCATTGAAAAGTTCCCCTATACAAAAAAAACGATCACTGGAATTCAAATCAATGAAAATGACACCACTATTTTGCCGATAACCTTAACACCCATACCCACGTATTCGGTTTCAGGATGTGTTGAAGGTATTGATAACCCCGGCACGGGCATTGAAGGAGCCACAGTTAGCCTATATGGGGTAGATACATTTGAGGTTGTAACCGGTGCAAATGGCAATTTTTCGCTGAATAATGTATGGAATGGATATACATACGACGTTAAAATTACTGCCGATGATTATTTAACATACCACGACACCATTGATGTTGACAGCTCTAATATTGACTTGGGTGTAATTACACTTGAAGAGCTTATGGCGCCTCCATACGAATTGAGCATTGACCAAGAAATGGTATTGGGTTCTGCTAAACTTCATTGGAAATGGGATGAAGAATACAATAAGCCAACTTTACCGGCTCCTAATAACTCCAAAGTATTTGAATCATTCAACGTGTATCTTAACGATTTAACCACTCCTGTGGCAAACACAACAGATACTTTTTATGCATTTCAAGGATTAACCCCGGGCGATGATTATATTGCCGGTGTTTCTTCCGTTTACACAAGTGGAGAAACCAACATTGACACACTTGGATTTACTGCCAGGGAAGGATTATCGGGAAACGATTTTATATCTTATTCAGTACCCTACCAAATTGCAGAAACCGAAATAGATACAACGCAACATGAGGTTTCTATTTTCTTGCCTTTAAATGGTTTCGATTCTAGCCATGTAGTGTCAAATTTTGAGATTTCCGATAGTGCGTCAATACACATTAATGGAATACAACAAGTAAGCGGTGAAACCCCGGTTGATTTTTCAGGAGATGGAATGGTTACTTATACCATCACTTCTGAAAACGGTATCAACCAAGATTGGACGGTATATTTGTTTGCGTTTGCTCATATTAAAAGTATCAATACAAACAATATCTCTATTTATCCTAATCCAACGAATGATTATATAACCATTTTGCTGGGAGACAAATTCAAACAAGCTGATCGTCTTTCAATCAAGGTGTTCAATTTGGATGGAAAGCCTATTTTTGAGAAAACCATTGATCAACTTGGTCAAAAACCTTTTAAACTTTATATAAACGAACTACCTGCAGGTATGTATTATTTGCAAATTCAAGGGAACGATTCAAATTACTATGAAAAATTGATCATACAATAATTGTAAAAAGATATAAAAGTCAATTTATTTTTTATTTTTAGACTGATAATTTTATATATTTGCCTAAACGTTCTATTAATTATTCAATGAATACTTATAAACCGGATGATTTACAGCAGTTACACAAGTGTAACCCAATGGCTATAGAAAAAAATAACCCCTGGGAAGCGATAAAGAACAACCCATTGCATAACACATTGCTAACCATTGGAGATACATTTTATTTCATTATTGATTTTTATAATTTTGATATCATTGATTATAGTCCAAGTTTTTCAAGCATTACAGGATATGAAAAAGAATATGCTTTAAAAAAAGGCCTACAATTACATTTTGATACTACTCATCCAAAAGATAAGCCAATTTTACAATACATTAACGAACATTCCCTAAAACACAATTTATCAAAACCATTTGAGCAAAAACACCAATACAGGTATACTTACGATTTCAGGATTAAGCATAAGAAAGGCTATTGGATCAGGCTATTACAAAATGCCGTTCATATAGAATTTGATGATGATGGAATGCCTTTGTATACTTTTTGTGTAATGATGGATATTAGCAAAATAAAGAAAACGCCAAGTATAAATTATTCCATTTCAAAATACGATCCTTTAACTCAAACCTACAAGGTAGAATATACGGAAAACTTTTCTTCACAACAAAATCTTGTATTAACGCCTCGACAAAAACAGGTTGCTTATTTAATAGGCAAAGGTTATAATAATAAAGATATCGCACAACTTCTTTCTATAAAAATAGAAACAGTGAAAGACCAAAGAAAAAAAATGCTGAGGCAAAACAACCTAAAAACCACTGCTGAGTTGATCAAGGAAGCTGTTGTTACAGGATTGATATAACTTTTTGGATATGGGACAAGAAAAACAAAACAGCAATTCTCTTAAAAGATACGAAATAAATGACCTAAGAAAATTATCTAAGTGTAAAGCCATAACAAAAGAAAAAAACCTTTGGAAACAATTGCTCAAAAATCCATTGAATAGAGGAATTCTTACACTTGGCAATTCTTTTCATTATATGCTTGATTTCAGGGATTTTTCCATACCTTTTATAAGCGAAAATGTAAAGTCAGTAACTGGTTATTCCCCAGGAGAATGGAAAAGAGAAGGTTTTGAGCATACTTTCAAGGTCATGCACCCCGATGACGGTGCAAGCTTAAAACCCATACACAAAGAATATTTTGCCCACAGCAAAAAAATACCTTTAAAAGAAAAATCAAACTATAGGTATACATTCGATATTAGGCTAAAGCATGCCAATGGTCATCACATAAGGATATTGAACCATGCAGTTTTTCTTTTATTTGATGATGACGGCCAACCCTTGTTTTGTTTTAATATAGCTACAGATATCAGCCAAATAAAGAAAACTACAGAGTTGATAAGCACCATATCAAAATACAATCCCAAAACAAAGTCATATATTACCAAAGAAAGCAAAATTATTTATAAAAATACTAATTTCATTTTAACACCCCGTCAAACAGAAATATTGGGGCTGATAGCCAGTGGAGCCACAAATGGGGATATAGGCAAAAAACTCTCTATTTCAGAAGCTACAGTGAGAGATCATCGCAAAAACATGCTCAAGCAAAACAATCTAAAAAGTACTGCCGAATTAATAAAAATAGCCGCTTCTTCAGGCTTAATAGCGGTATGACTTTCAATATAATTGTTGATAACAAACTGCTATCATGAATAATCATAAAATTTTGTATTATAGCTGTGAGCCCTTTTTTATTCAAACAAAAATGTAATCATGAATATCTTAGAGTGAAGCCTGTCAATAGAATTGGAGTACAAACTCGGTTCTTGTTTTAAAATATTGGAAAGACCGTAAGACATTTTCAATTCCACGGCAAATTTGAAATAGGTGAGATAAAAGTCTGACCCAAACCCCACTTCGCAGGCAATATCATCACGTTTTATTTTTACTAAGTCCTTAACATTATCATCTTTGTCCTTTTTCTTAGCTTGTGATGCCAAGTCCATAGTATATTTTAATCCACCAATAATGTATGGCCTGTAATTCAGCAACCTAATACCTTTGTATTTAAATAAAAATGGGAATTCCACGTAAGTAGATTCGATCTTTTTTTCTTCACTTAAAAGAACTCCGGCCGAGTCTCTATAAAGGTATGCTATGCGCCTATCGCCAAAGGCAAGGTTTGGAACAAACCTGAGGTCGGAATTTTCATTTAACCTCAAATTGGTAACAATACCAACATTAAATCCTTTTTCGGGAATGGCTTCAACAGATATGAGCTCCCTAATTCCCTCTTCCGAGAAATCGGAAAGAAAATTCTCTTTCCTGTTAAGGGTAAAGTCCATCTCATTAATTCCAAGGCTAAAGCCAAAATGGTATGGCTTACGGTCGTAATTACGATTGTTAGGTATTTTCCTTTGAGGAAAAACCGTAGAAGCGCATAAAATGAATAATAAAACCAGTGGAAAATATTTATTATTGACCTGTTTCAATAGTTTGAATTTTGATTGTAAAACGTTTTGTATGTTGATTTATTTTGTTTGCAAAAAGTTATTTAAACCCATATTTTGTGTTGTAAATTCTTTACACAAAATCAGTTAGCTTGCAAATATAGAAAATAATTTAAAACGTGCCCTATTATTTCTTACAACAATAAATAGATACAACCCCAAAAGTAAGTGTATTGTAGATGGCTTCAGTAAAGTTGTATTTATTGAGGATTGTGATAAATTCTTCGCGTTGGGGGAAGGTTTTCACCGTGATTGGCAAATATTCATAAGCTGTTTTATGCCTGGAAACCATTCGTCCTATGATGGGTAATAATTTTGTAAAATAGAAGAAGTATAATGCTTTGATAATTTTGTTTTTGGGGATTGAAAACTCTAAAATAGCTAAATCCCCGCCGGGTTTTAAAACCCTGTATATCTCTGAAAGCCCCTTTTCTAGGTCATAAAAATTCCTAACGCCAAAAGCACACATAACCGTATCAAACTCTTCACTTGGGAAAGGAAGGTTTTCCACATCAGCTTGAACCAATTCTATAGCATGATCCAGCTTTTTTTTAACCAATTTTTTCTGCCCAATATTAAGCATTTTTGCAGACAGGTCAATTCCTATAATCTTTTTAGCGCCTGTTTTTGATGCTTCAATAGCCAGGTCGGCAGTACCGGTGGCTACATCTAAAATCTTTGTGTTTTTTCTTTTTGATAAGTTTCCTACAAGCTTTCTTCTCCAAAATCTATCAATATTCAACGAAAGAAACCTGTTAAGAAAATCATAACTGCCAGATATGTTGTCAAACATCTGTTTTACAGTATGCTTATCCTTTAAATTCTTATTATGAGGTTGAGTTTTCGAACTCATTTCTATGGGTTTATGACGGTTTTATGAAGAAGATAGCATTCACAATATTTTCAAATGATATGATTAAAGTATACATAAACTCCAAAAATAAAAAAAGCTTCCATATAAAACGGAAGCTTTCATTGTATTTATTGGGTAATCCTTAAAATCTTTTTTCTTTGATCCTTGCTTTCTTACCAGTTAATCCCCTGAGGTAGAATATTCTTGCTCTTCTTACCGAGCCACGTTTAACAACGCGGATGTTTTCTATGAAAGGAGAGTTAAGGGGTATAATTCTTTCAACACCAGTACTTCCAGACATTTTCCTTACGGTGAAGGTTTCATTAATTCCTTCGCCTGACCTTTGAAGTACAGCGCCCTGGAAAGTTTGTATTCTCTCTTTATTTCCTTCTTTGATTTTATAATCAACTGCTATAGTATCTCCCCCTTTAAATTCGGGTAATTTCTTTTTTTCAACCAACTTTCCTTCTGCGTATTGCATTAATTCTGTCTTGTTCATTGCTTCTAAATTTAATCGTTATTTAGGGCTTTGTTAAAATGGAGGTGCAAAGATAATGGATTATTTTAAATTACCATAAAATTCTACCAATGAAATTTAAATCTTTTTCTCAACAGCATAATCCAGTTCTGCTCCATTTTTTGTCTTATCTTTTCGTAATGCAATATGGGGCGCTTCTTTCATATTTTTAATATAATGGAATTGAATTCCTTTTATATATATATCCTTGATTTCTTCCACATCGCTCCTGTTATCTTCAGAAAGGATGATTTCTTTTATATTTGATCTTTTTGCTGCTAAGATTTTTTCTTTAATACCCCCAACTGGAAGTACCCTTCCTCGTAAAGTAATTTCTCCTGTCATGGCTATTCTTGTCCGTACTTTTCTTTGCGAAAAAGCTGATACCAATGCAGTAAACATAGTAATTCCCGCTGAAGGCCCGTCTTTGGGTGTTGCTCCTTCTGGGATGTGCATGTGTACGTTCCATTTCTTGAACAGCTCATCATCTATGTCAAATTCATGACTATTGGCTTTTAGAAATTCATAAGCTATCCTCGCCGATTCTTTCATTACATCGCCAAGATTTCCTGTAAGGGAGAGGCTGCCTTTTCCTTTACTAAGGCTGACTTCTATGTATATTATCTGGCCACCTGCCATTGTCCATGCAAGGCCTGTAATAATACCCGGCATGGTAATATTATCTTCAATATCTTTCTTGATCTTTGGTGCTCCAAGAATTTCTACTAAGTCATCAGCAGTAAGAGATATATTGTAATCATCACCCTTAGCAATATATTTTGCCCTGTTTCTTATGATCTTGGCAATATTCTTATCAAGGTTTCTTACACCTGATTCACGGGTATATTCTTCAATAATTTTCTCCAATATTTTCTTGGAAAATTTTAGTTGCGTTTTTTTAACACCATGTTCTTTTAGTTGTTTAGGAATAAGATGCTGCTTAGCGATCTCGATTTTTTCCTCAACAATATATCCACTTATATTGATAATCTCCATCCTGTCTATTAAGGCAGGGTGTATACTACTTACCGTATTGGCTGTAGCAATAAACATAATGTTAGAAAGGTCATATTCCACCTCGAGGAAATTATCATAAAACGTTTTGTTTTGCTCAGGGTCAAGCACTTCCAATAGTGCAGACGCCGGGTCGCCTTGAATGCTTTGGTGGCCAACTTTATCAATTTCATCAAGGACAAAAACCGGGTTCGATGATTTGGATTTTTTCAGGTTTTTAATGATTCTACCAGGCATAGCACCTATGTATGTTTTCCTGTGTCCTCTTATTTCTGCCTCGTCACGTAACCCACCTAACGACATTCTAAAATAATTTCGCCCAATAGCCCTTGCAACAGATTTACCTAAAGATGTTTTTCCAACGCCGGGAGGCCCTACTAGGCATAAAATAGGCGATTTCATGTCTTTTTTAAGTTTCAAAACAGCTAAATACTCAATAATGCGTTCTTTAACTTTCTCAAGGCCGTAATGGTCTTCGTCAAGCACCTGTTGCGCCTTATTTAAGTCAAGGTTATCCTTGGTAAATGTATCCCAGGGCAACTCAAGCATAGTATCCAAGTAATTATGCTGAATGGAATATTCCGGGGCTGCAGGATTCATCCTTTGAAATTTTTGAAGTTCTTTTTCAAAAACCTTCTTTACTTCTACTGGCCATTTTTTCTTTTTTGCTTTTTCCTGGAACTCTTCTACTTCCTGTTTTCCAGGTTCATCGCCAAGCTCTTCTTGGATGGTTTTCAACTGTTGGTTCAGCAAATAATCTCTTTGTTGCTTGTCAATATCACCTTTTACCTTGGATTGTATCTGGTTTTTAATCTCCAGCATTTGTATTTCCTTAGAAAGATACTCAAGTACTTTCTCTGCCCTCTTAAAAAGGTCGTTGTTTTCTAAAAGCGCTTGCTTATCTTTTACCTCTGTATTTAGGTTTGACGATATAAAGTTAACTAAAAAAGAAGAACTCTCTATATTTTTGATAGCAAAGCCCGCCTCCGAAGGTATGTTGGGAGAATTTTTAATAATCTGCAACGACATATCCTTTAAAGAAGATATCAGCGCTTCAAACTTTTTGTTTCCTTCGGGTATCTGAACTGGTTGCTTCTTTGATTGCACCTTTGCCTTAAAATAAGGCTCAGTTTCTACCATTTCCCTTAGTTCAAAAAGCTTTTTCCCTTGAATAATAATAGTAGTGTTGCCATCAGGCATTTTTAGCAATTTGATGATTCGTGCTACGGTTCCCGTCTTATAAAGGTCTTCAAATTGTGGTTCTTCTGTTGAAGATGATTTTTGGGCTATAATACCTATTGTTTTATCACCTTTGTAAGAATCCTTAACAAGGTTTATAGATTTATCCCTACTAACGGTAATAGGTATTACCACCCCAGGGAAAAGTACTGTATTCCGTAATGGAAGTATTGGTAATATTTCAGGCAATTCTTCATTTTGCATTTGTTCTTCTTCATCAGACGAAAGTAAAGGGATAAATTCTGTATCGGCTTCCATCATATCTGAAAATCCTGTTCTTTCTGAATCAAATATACTCATTTATTAATTTCTCCTTTTCCGTGTTTAATATTTTGGCAGAAATAAAAAACATAATTGCATAAATTACTGCCATTTTTTCATGTACTGTTCAACGTTTATTTATTCAACAAAAACAGTCATATCGTTTTTGTTTTAAAATATATTTTTTCTTTATGTATTGTCTTTTCTAATGGTGAGGACAATAATCAAAAAACATGCCGTTTTTAGAATTGTCATATTGTCATCCTCGGCATTTGTTAAACACATATAAACACATTTTGTTTGATGATTTCTATGCGATAGGCCATTGAAAGTATAACTTTGTTGATGGCACAAGCGCTATAAAGGCAAAATAACTCCCGGGCAAACAACATGAATAAAAATCGGTTTCAACTCAAGGAATTTACTTTTAAAGGCTGGAAATGATAAAATCCCCGCCGTTTCTCTTACCGTTTCAACTCAAGGAATTTACTTTTAAAGGCTAATTGCTTACAATTTCCTGTATTCAAAAGTTTGGTTAAAAACACTGGTAAAAATATCTTTTTCTACTTCGTTAAATTCTTTATTTCTTCTTTTATAAACTCTTTCTGCCGTTTCTATTGCTTTTTCAAGCTTATACACAGCAAACCCTGCTACTCCACCCCAAGAAAATGAAGAGATAAAATTCCTGTGAAAACCAGCGCCGTATATGTTACAGTTAACTCCAATAACCGTTCCCGTGTTAAACATTGTATTGATTCCACATTTGGAGTGGTCTCCCATAAAGAGCCCACAAAATTGCAAGCCGGTATCAATAAAACGTTTGTGGTTGTAATTCCAAAGCTTAATATTGTCGTAGTTGTTTTTAAGATTGGAATTGTTTGTGTCGGCGCCCAGGTTGCACCATTCACCTATAACCGAATTACCCAGAAATCCGTCATGAGCCTTGTTTGAATATCCGGTAATAACCGAGTTATTGATCTCCCCACCGGCTTTTGAATGTGGGCCAATGGTTGTGGCCCCGTATATTTTAGCGCCCATTTTTATGGTGCTATTTTCACACAGTGCAAAAGGCCCACGTATGGAAGCATTTTCCATGATCTCGGCATTTTTACCAATATAAACAGGGCCAGTGCTGGTATTAATTATAGAATGGTATACTTTAGCTCCTTCCTCAATAAATAATTTGTTGATGTCTCCAATTATTTTCACCGAAGAATCAACAGGTGCTGATTTCCTATCTTTACTAAGCAATTTAAAATCTTCTTCAATGGCAACATCATTCTTTTTAAAAATGTCCCAAACATTGTTTAGTTTGATGAAGGAGGTTTTGGTTTCAACATGTTCTATCCCAGTGGTTAACTCAAAGTTAAAGTTCTCAATATCATTGTCTACCACAATGTTATAAGCAATAATGCTATCTTCGTTAACCAAAGCTTGATTTGGCTTTAGGCTCAATATCTCTTTAATAAGCGTTTCATTCGGGCAAATACTTCCATTGATAAGCATGTTCTTCTTTGCCTTTTTTATGGGGTATTTAGCGCTAAGATACTCTTCCGTTAGACTTGACGTTTTAGCCTTGAGATATTTTTCCCACTTTTCTCTAATAGAAAGGACACCAATTCTTAAATCGGCTATGGGTTTTAAAAATGTTAAAGGAAGCAAGTTATTTCTTGAGGTATCATCAAATAGTATGTAGTTCATTTGTAAAGTATTTAATGATGAAAAAAAAGCCCTTTAAAGGGCTTGAGGAAAAGGTTTACTGTTCTAAGGGGTTTTTTTATCAATGTGCTTTTTGTATTTGTTCCTGAATTTGTCAACACGTCCTGCCGAGTCAACAAGTTTGATCTTACCGGTATAAAATGGATGAGAAGTATGAGAAATTTCTAATTTTATCAATGGGTATTCCTTCCCGTCTTCCCATTTTATTGTATCTTTGGTTTTTGCTGTTGATTTTGTCAGAAACGCATACTCGTTAGACATGTCTTTGAACACAACAAATCTATAATCTTTTGGATGAATCTTTTTCTTCATGTCCCTATGTTTTTAATTTTAGGACTGCAAAAGTAGTACTTTTTATTTAAGTAACAAAAATTTGTAAAAATATTTTTTCATCATTTTCTTAATCCAAACCACTAATTTTTAAATAATATTGGCTATAATTCTACGATATAATTTTTTTTGAATCATGCTCATGATTTTACCAAAAAATAGCTCGTAAAGAATAAAATGGTTATATAAAAAAAAATTTATAATTTAGCGGATTAATATAGAATGATTAAGATTAATGATTGTCATTTTTCACAAAATCTTAACTAACAAATATTTACAAAGAATAGGATAAAAAATAATTAGATTACAAGCAAAAACATATTAAAATATAATACATTATGGGAAAAGGTGATAAAAAAACGAAAAGAGGAAAAATTATTAAAGGAACTTACGGAGTAAGAAGGAGAAGAAGGAATGCCAACAAACCGGTAACCAATCCTGGTTTATCAAAAGAAGTAGCTGAAAAACCGGTAAAAAAGCAAGCTGAAAAGGCCGAAGCCCCAAAACCTGGAGAAAAGAAGAAAGCAACAGTAAAGAAGGAAACCAAACCAGTAGCTGAGAAGAAAGAATCCAAGCCTGTAACTGAGAAGAAAGAGTCCAAGCCTGTAGCGGAGAAGAAGGAGCCCAAGCCTGCAACTGATAAGAAGGAAAACAAGGCAGCTACTGAAAAGCAGGAAAAAGCAGGAAAAGCTGTAGAAAATAAGGAAGAAAAGGCAGAACCAAAGAAAAAAGAAGAAAAGAAAAAAGAAGATAAAACGGCAGAAAAGCCCAAAGAAGAACCAAAGAAAGAATAATATAAAAGCCTGGTAGACTAACTTTTTACCAGGCTTTTAAATTTCTCCCCTCTTTCAATAAAATCCCTGAACATATCATAACTTGCAGCAGCCGGGGAAAGTAGGCAAGCCTTACCTTTGTGGGTTATTTGTTTGGACAACTCTATGGCTTCATCAAAATGCTTTGCAAATACAAGGTTTTTGGATTTGTTTTGCCTTTCAATTTCAATCTTTATCCGTTCCCCTGCGTTTCCTAAGAAAATGCAGTTGTTGACACGTGTTTCCGCAATAAACTTGGCTAAGGCAGAATAATCCACACCCCTGTCATAACCACCAAGAATAATGGTATCAATATTTTTCAATGCCTGCAACGCTGCAATTGTTGCTTCTGGAATGGTTGCAATAGAGTCGTTGTAATAATGAATACCTTGATATTGCCCAATATATTCTAAACGGTGTTCCAGCCCTTGAAAGTTTTCCACAGTTTTTTGAATAACTTGGGGTGGAGTATTTTTGAGCATAGCAGCCGAACAGGCAGCAAGAATATTACACATGTTATGCTGGCCTTTTATAGCCGGCTTTAAACGGATTTTTTCTTCTATCCCACTATCAATGTTTTTGTAAATAAGGTTTTTGCCGTCAAAAAAACAACCGTTTTCTAAGGTATGTTGGATGGAAAAAGGGATCTTCGCGGCTTTTATATTCTCTAGGTACCTTTTTATTATTGGGTCTTCATAGTTGTAAATAAAATAGTCGCCTTTTCTTTGCCAAGCGGCAATTTTCATTTTTGCTGCCTGGTATAGCTCGTAAGAATTGTAATGATCTAAATGCTCTTGGAAAAAATTCAGCAAAATAGCTATATGTGGCGAATGTTTCACGTATTCCAATTGGTGGGAAGACAGCTCATATACGATCTTGGTATCATGAGATATTTGGCTTACTGCATCAAAAGCAGGTATTCCAATGTTGCCCGTTAAAACAACATCATCACCATGGGCATTGAAGATATGATATAATAAGCTTGCTGTTGTACTTTTACCTTTTGTTCCGGTAATACCAATTATTTGATCAGCATATACCGATAACATAATATCCGATTGTGACGTTAATTTGGCTGTATCAACTTCATGGTTTTTTAATGAAATGCCCGGGGTTTTAAAAATAATATCAAAACTATTGATGCCTTCAAGGTAATTTTCGCCAAGTTGCAAATGCATATTGTTGTCCAGTTCAAACTGTTGCATTTTTTTCGCTATGGATTCATCGCGGTCGGCTATGGTTAAATCTATTTGGGGGAATATACTTCTCAAGTACCTGGATGTGGATTGGCCTTCCCTGCCAAAACCTAAAATCAATACTTTTTTATGATTTGTTAATTCTAATATTTTCTTTTTTAACATGTTACACTATTATAAATGTCTTTTTATCAACTGTAGCAAATGCTCATCCAGGTTGTGTTCTCTTTCTATTTCTTTAGAAATATCGTGAATATTTTTTTGGTAAAAAGAAGTTTGTACAAAATAATGAAGCAATGGCGGTAAGGACTCCATATTGTAGTATTTTTTTATGGCCAAATTAAGCGCTGTTGAAATTTCTTCTTTCGTTCCAACACATTCAAAAGGCTTTACTTCCAAAACTCCTATCAATTCCTTTAATGTCTGCAAAAGTTTTTCATTTTCAAAAAGATTGGTTCCAAAAATATTTTCTAAAACTACAGGGTGTATAAATGGGGATAAAATGATGAAGGTGAATAAACATTTTGGGCATTCACCACACCACTTATTGGTTTTACTACCTGCATTACAACTTCTAAACGTACTAAAATGACTGTTATAGTTGGAGAATATTTTACCGATCTGGATTTCGCTCAATGGGCGTAAAAGGCTAAGATACTCGTATTCTTTTGAAATATATTTTTTTACATAATCCCTAAAATCTTGCTCAAACTCAAAAGATTTTGAGTATTGGTGGTTTATGTTGCTGTTATTAACGGTGGCTTCGTTAGCGCTTGATTCATTAGACAATAAGATGTATTTTCTCTTGGTAAGCATGGCTGTTAGAAGTGAAATAAAGGCAAGCAGGGCAGAAAAGGGTGTATGCCCGTTTAAAAAGCCATTTTTGTTTAGTTCTAGCAGTTGAGGGTGTATTGTACGTTTGATTTGGATGATGTCCTCGTTGTTAAACCCTGCAATTATTGCAGAATTAAGGCTCGCAGGCCGTGGGTTCACAATCATGCAAGCACTTTCCATTGCACTATCCTTCATTACCTCTAGTGTGACAATAGAGTCTTTACCGCCTCCAACAGGTATCAATGTTGTGTTATTGTTTGGGTGAATGCTTGACTTAACGGTTTTTTTCGTGGCCTTGCATTCTATTTGCATAAAATCATTTATACTTGTATTGATGTTGTTTAGGTAAAAAAACTCACCCAACCCATTAAAATATAATTTTTTCCACCATTTCACCTGGAATTTGTCAAGTTGGTAGGGTTTTATAATAACCTTTGGTGGGCATGCTGCTTTCCAGTAGCTTATTAACTCAACCATTCCAACCTGGAAAATAATATTCATAATCCCCTTGTCTGACAATATGTCCTTGTCATTCACCTGGCTTATTGGAAGTTTCAACTCCGGGTAAAAATGGTATTTTCCGGAAAGGTTAAAATGAAATTCAATATGAAGAAAATCTTTATTTTCATGCACTTGGAAGCCTTCGTAAACAAAATATGGATGCTCTTCTCGCAAACTCAAAAATTTCAGCATATTGTTTTGTAATAACATTGAATTGAATGGTATTGTTTTTGTAATTTTAATTCAAATATTTTTGTTCATTCATAACGTTTTAAAACTGGATATAACGCAAAACGAGCTAAATAAGGCACAAATTTACAACTTTTCATGTTTGTAATGACAAATTTACACTAAATAGCGCAGAATTTAAACAAAACTTATTCGTTATAAGCAATGATTGAACAAAAGTCGCAATTTTTTGGTTTTCCTATATAGAATTGCTATATTTATTAATTATTAGATGGGAGGATAAAAAATGAAACCAACAGAATTAGAACCAAGGCAAGGCAGGCTACTCATATCAGAACCTTCATTAAGGGACCTTTATTTTAAGCGTTCGGTGGTTTTATTAGCCGACCATAACAAAGAAGGTTCTTTTGGCCTTATACTAAATAAACCCGTAGATGTGAAGCTCAATAAGATCATTAAAGATTTCCCCGGGCTCGAAGCAAAAGTTTATTTAGGCGGCCCGGTAAAAACCGATAGCCTGTTTGTTTTACATACCCTGGGAGAGGTTATTGAAAACAGCATGGAGATCATGAAAGGATTATACTGGGGCGGAAACATGGATACCATAATGGAATTAGCAGCCAATGATAAAATTGACCCTTCCAGGATAAGATTTTATGTAGGATATTCAGGTTGGGGAGAAAAGCAATTGGATGACGAACTGAAAGAGAATTCTTGGTTTGTAGCCATCCCAAATATTCAAGAGGTCTTGAAAAAGCGTCCCGATGCCATGTGGCCAGAGCTTATGCGCAATCTTGGAAAAGAATATGCTATTTGGGCTAATTATCCTGCTGATCCTGTATTGAACTAATGCTGAATAGATTCATTAAGCTTTTCTACGAGCATACCGGATA
>CAZJDA010000045.1:0-7241 GCA_964544705.1 uncultured Bacteroidales bacterium | reverse complement strand
TGTTCTTTTTTAAAAATTCCAGCCAAGACGTATAATAATGAATTACCGGTTTTAAATCTTCCAAAATCGGTACAAGGTTTTTTAAGCTCTGTATAGGTGCCAATTTTCAATCCCACATTATTCAACATATATTTGTTGTGATCAATCTCCATAGCTTCTATCAAGAAATTGATGCCATTATTTTCTGGTGTATAAAAACCTCCTTCTTCCCTGAATACTGTAAGCCTTACCCTACCGCCTTTGGTAATGCTATTGGCCTCTATGGTCTTTTTTATCTCGAAAAATAAGAAAAATTTCTTGAACCATTCCGGTGGGTCCATACCAAGCTTTTTCATCCCTTTAAGTAAGCGTTCACGATGTTTATTAAAGAATAAAGGATTGCCGTTATAAATCCTTATGGTCTCAAAAATACAATCTCCATAAAGAAACGCCCTATTTTTGGAAGTAAACAAGGGCTTATCTGCCGGGTAAAGGTCTCCATTATAATTAATCATAGGTAATATTTAAAAGATATTTTTAACCTGTTCCAAAAATATGATAAAAAGTTCGGGTTTAATAACCGCAAGAAACAATATCCCGAATATAGCGCCAAAAAAGTGAGCATCGTGTCCAATATTGTCATCACCTTTTCGTGCCATATAGGCTGAAAATATTAGGTATAAAATACCGAACACAGGGGCTGGGATAGGTATTGGAAAAAACAACATCATGATCTTTCCTGTTGGGTGCAAGATAATGCTTGCAAAGAGCACAGCAGAAACGGCTCCTGACGCCCCAACCGCGTTATAATATGCATCGCTTTTGTGCTTTTCGTAAGCATAAACCGTAGATAATATGATACCTCCAACATAAAGCAATATATAAAAAAGCATGCCTTTTGCAGCAAAGTAATAACTAAAATACTGCTCTACCAAGTCGCCAAATGAATACAGTACCAACATGTTAATAGCAAGATGTGCCCAACCCGCATGAACCAGCCCATAAGTAATAAAACGAAACCATTGCTTATGGTTGTGAATTACGTAAGCATTGAATTTCAGCTTGTTAAAAAGTTCGTTATTACTAAAAGCGGTAATTGATATCAAAGACGTTATAATGATGATAAAAAGTGTAATATTCATAAAACTGCATTTGTTTTAGCGCAAATATATTATGATTTTTTTAGAATTAATAAAGTTATTTCAGGAGTCATACCCAATCTTCCCGGGTAACCAAGAAAACCAAGCCCCCTGTTAACATAAAGAAATTGGCCAGTTTCCTTATACAAGCCGTTCCAATGTTTATATTTTAAGCTTATAGGGCTCCATTTTAAAGAAGGTAAATTTATTCCCATCTGCATACCATGTGTATGGCCTGAAAGCGTTACCTGTATATTGGTTTTACCCAGTATTTTTTCGGCCCAATGGGTTGGATCGTGGGAAAGAAAGATTTTAAAATCCCTTTTACTCACTCCCTTCATGGCTTGGTCAAGATCTCCATAAGATTTAAATGGTGGCAAACCCCAGTTTTTCACACCAATAATTGCTATGGAGTCTTTACCTATTTTTATGTATTCATGTTCATTGTTCAACAATTCAAAGCCCATTTCTTGGTATGCCGAATCAAGCCTAAGTAAATTAATGTATTTGTGTTTTTCGCTATACCATTTCCTGTAGTCTCCCATATCATGGTTACCTAATACAGCATATTTCCCATAATCGGCTTTTAATGCCCTGAATTGTTGAATATAGGGAAAAGCCTCAACAGCGCTATTGTTTACCAAGTCGCCCGTAAGAACAATTAAATCGGGTTGCAATTCGTTGATCTTGAGAAATGCTTTGATGAGTTTTTTTGTACTGGGAAAACTTCCCAAATGAAGGTCTGAAATTTGTACAACCCGCAATCCATCAAAAGAAGAAGGCAATTGATCATGCTTTATAATATGTTTTTCTACTTTATAATCATACCTTCCGTAAATAATTCCATAAACAAGCCCAAACATTAAAAGCGTAGAAACAATCGTACCTATAGTTAGTAATATGGGTTTTCTTTTTTTCTTGGAAGTTATATTACATGAGAAATTGGTAGCTTTCTTTTTGCAAATGGCCTTTACAAGCCTTAATAGATGAAAGAAAAACACAAACACACAAAACAAAGCTTTAGGAAAATAGATGACCATGTACAAACCAAAAATGTTAAAAAATTTTCTATACATCACATACTCTGGTCTTATACTTGAAATATGGGCAATATAAAAAATAGAATAGATGAAAAACATTACAGGTATACTCCAATGAACATAAGTGGCAATTTTTTTTTGCTTGGGAGATCTGAATATAAATTTTAACCCGGAATATACCAGTAAATCAATGCAGAAGGTGAAGATAACGATGGTAAATATTCTAAAAATGACTATAGTATCCATAAAAAGTAATATACTGCTAAATTATCAATAATTAACTTAAAACCAACAAATTTTAGTGGCACTCTTTGGTATTCCTTGTAAAAAGGAATTTCCCTTACTGCTTTTTCATGCAATTTCCCTATTGAATACAACCATAATTATAACCAATTTTGACCCCAATCATATTCTATTCATTTAGCAAAACAAGTAATTTTGTTTTGTATGATTTTTTTGTATATTTGTGTGTGAATTATTGTGCTTTGTTTAATATATTGAAGATTTTTAAAACTTATAAGCCATTTTTATTCTTTAACCAAAAACAAACCCTTATGAAAAAACAATTCTTAACCCTCGTTTTAGTACTATGCAGTATGCTGTTCGTAAAAGGACAGATATACGTAGATACAGATGCAACCGGGGCCAATAACGGCTCTTCCTGGGATGATGCCTATGTTAGCCTTCAAGATGCATTAACTGTTGCAGGCTTGCAAGACACCATCTGGGTTGCAGAAGGAACCTATTATCCTGATGAAGGTTCCGGGCAAACCAATAACGACAGAACATCTACCTTCTCTATTACTAACCAGAAGGTAGTTGTGGCAGGTGGCTTTGTCGGTACGGAAACTTCCTTTGACCAACGTGATTGGATGAATAATGAAACTATCCTTAGCGGCGACCTGGATCAGGATGGCACAACTGCTAACAATGCCTATCACGTAGTCTATTTCTATGAATCAGACACAGAACCTGTTTTAGACGGATTTATTATTACCGATGGATGCGCTGATGGTAGTGGAAACAATGATGTAGGCGGTGGTATCTTTATTTATTCCGAATCCACCATATGTTATCCACACATTTACAACTGCATTATCGAAAATAATGAAGCTAATGATGGAGGAGGTATACAGAATTATGCTTATGGTGCAAGCGCTGATTGCACGCCAAAGATTACTAATTGCATAATCCGTGGTAATATGGCCAACTATAACGGTGGAGGAATTAATAATGAAGCTATAGAAGGTTATGCAGGAGCAGAACTAACAAATTGTATTATTACTGGGAATAGGGCTTATCCTAAAGGTGGTGGAATGAGAAATTACGGCTTGATGGGAACAGCAAACCCTATACTTATAAATTGCAATATTGTTGGTAATAATGCATCAACAGGTGGAGGTACTGCCAATGGAGGTGGATTATATAATGAATCTCAAGGTGGAGGCACATGTCAACCAACGATAAGTAATTGTATTATCTGGAATAATTATGCTGATGGCACAGGTAATCAAATAAGCAATAGCTCTGCTACCCCTCATTGTTCTTTTTCAGATATTGAAGGAAGCGGCGGGAGTGGCGCTTCATGGGATTCTAACTTAGGATCAGATGATGGCAATAACATCGATTCCGAGCCTAATTTTGTCCTGGAAACTAATTATTCCAACGCTCCTACCACATCAGGCGATTTGCATGTTTATAACGGTTCTCCTTGCCTTGATGTTGGCGATAATTCAGCAAATCCAGAAACGTATGACCTAGAAGGCAATGACCGTGTACAAAATTCTACCATCGACATAGGCGCCTACGAAGGAGGCATTGCAAACACCTATTATGTTGATATGGATGCAACAGGCAATGATGACGGAAGCTCATGGGATGATGCTTTCACAACACTCCAAGATGCGCTTGTAATTGCAGCATCAGGAGATGAAATATGGGTTGCCGAAGGTACTTACTATCCTGATGAAGGCGCTTCTCAAACGGATGGTGATCGCAACTCTCAATTTCAAATACCTTCCGATGTGAAAGTTTATGGCGGTTTTTCAACCTATGAAGCATCTTTTGGCGAAAGAGATCCTAGCGAAAACATTGTTACACTGAGCGGCGACCTTAACCAAGATGACGAGACTACAGGCAATACAGATAATGCCTACCATGTGGTGTATTTCAGGAATGCAAGCAGCGAAACCATTTTGGATGGTTTTACCATCACAGAAGGCAATGCCAATGGTTCAGACCCAAGAAGCAATGGCGGTGGCATATTAAATGATGGCTCAGGTTCGGGCAATAGTAGCAGCCCACAAATAATAGATTGCAAAATCAATAACAATTACGCTGATTATGGTGGTGCATTATATTCCGATGCCACAGACGGAGGTAATACTAGTTCTGTAATCACAAATTGTGAACTTAATAATAACGA
Source organism: uncultured Bacteroidales bacterium (assembly GCA_964544705.1). GTDB lineage: Bacteria > Bacteroidota > Bacteroidia > Bacteroidales > CAZJDA01 > CAZJDA01. Next base: position 2,658 of record CAZJDA010000045.1, on the reverse strand, counting down.
AGCCACGCAAGGAGGTGCCCTTTTTGGTGTTGGAGCCCTAAGTGGCGCTGTAGATCCTGTTTTTACAAATTGCACATTCAATGATAATTATGCATCGGAACGAGCAGGGGCAATTTTCGTATATGGTATTCAAGGAGGCTGCGCACCTGAATTCATTCATTGTATTATATCAGGAAACACGGCAGGTAACTATGGAGGAGCAGCCCAGGTTAAAGGACAAAGTACCGGGGGAACTTGTACTGCCAAATTTGTAAATTGTGCCATAACCGGTAATAATGCAACAAATTATTATGGAGGAGGGCTTTATATTAATGCCAGATTAGATGGAACCAATAATTGTGAATTAATTAACTGTGTTATTAGTGGAAATGAAGCCGCCAATGGTGGGGGAATATACTTTGATGGAGCCGATGCTACCCCAACAATAACAAACTCAATCATCTGGAATAATAATGCTACCTCATCAGGAAACCAAGTATACAATTCAAGTGCTAATCCAACATTCTCTTATTCAGATATTAAGGGCAGCGGCGGTAGTGCATCTTGGAATGCATCTTATGGAAATGATGGTGGAAACAACATAGATGCAGACCCTCTTTTCGTGTATGCCCCTCACTATGTTGCTGCTCCAACAACCTCAGGCAACTTCCATATATACAATGGGTCGCCTTGTTTAAATGCAGGAGATAATTCTGCCAATACCGAAACTGAAGACCTGGAAGGAAATTCCCGTATCCAAAACACGACCATCGACTTGGGGCCTTATGAAGGCTTTATCCCCAACATCATTTATGTTGATTCGGATGCAAGTGGAAGCAACAATGGAATTTCCTGGGGGAATGCCTACAACTCCCTGCAAGATGGCTTAAACAACGCTCTTGGCGGCGACCAAATATGGGTAGCAGCAGGCACTTATTATCCTGATGAAGGCACAGGACAAACGGATGGCGACCGCGCTTCAACTTTCAACATCCCGGACAGCGTTGAGATTTATGGCGGCTTTGCTGGTGATGAAGCAGAATTAAGCCAACGTGATTATAAAAACAATGTAACAATATTAAGCGGCGACCTCAACCAGGATGACGAAACTACAGGTAATACTGAAAACGCATACAACGTGGTTACATTCGATAATATTAGTGACCAAACCTTGATTGACGGACTAACAATTACAGCCGGTAATGCCGCGTCTTCATATTATGGAGCCGGCATTTGCAATGATGCTTATACTAACGGTAGTAGCAGCCCCCATATCTATCATTGTAAAATTATTGATAACTATGGTAATGACTGTGGTGGTGGCATTAGCAATTTGGTAGCTGAAAACAATATTTCGGGAATGGTGTTGAAGAATTGCGTTATTAGCGGTAATCGGGGTACTTATGGTGGCGGTATCTACAATGATGTTCAGCAACTAAACAGTTCTTGCAATATTCAAATCATTAATTGTTTGATCAGTGGTAACAAAGCTGCAAACAATGGTGGGGGCATCATGAATGTTTTTGGAGACGGGCAAGTAAACCCCGACATCATTAATACGACAATAACCGGGAATTATGCCGATATTGGAGGGGGAATGAGCAGCATGCTATCTTTTGGAAGTGGTACTTGCAATCCTGCATTTCAAAATGCCATTATTTGGAATAATTATGCAGCTACACAGGATAACCAGGTAAACAATAATAGCTCTAACCCCAGTTATTCGTACTGCAATATCCAAGGCAGCGGTGGAAGCGGTTCTTGGGATACCGGACTGGGAACAGACAACGGCAACAACATAGATTCAGATCCTATTTTTGTAACTCCACCGGATTATAACAATGCTCCTACAACAGAAGGCGATTGTCACTTATATGCCGGTTCTCCAAGCTTAAATACCGGGGATAACAGCGCTAATACTGAGACAACTGACATTGAAGGAAACGACAGGGTTCAATACGATATTATCGATATGGGCGCTTATGAAGGCGCTATACCGCATATTTTTTATGTTGATGCAGATGCTTCTGGCGGTGGAGACGGCACTTCATGGGCTACTGCCTACAACAAATTGCAAGATGCCTTAAAGGACGCAACAATTGTTGAAGGTGATGCTATATGGGTGGCTGCCGGTACATATTATCCCGATGAAGGAAGCTCAGAAACCGATGGGGATGAAACTTCTACTTTTAGAATAACAAACGGGGTTGCAGTTTATGGCGGGTTTGAAGGCAACGAAACCGGACTAAGTGAAAGAGATTGGAACAAGAACATTACGATACTTAGCGGTGACCTTAACCAGGATGATGAAACCACAGGAATCACTGACAATGCCAATAAAGTTGTTACCTTTAATGAAGTGAACAGCCAAACCATGCTTGATGGATTTACCGTTACCTCTGGAAATGCCGATGGAGCAACTACAAAAGGAGGAGGTATTTATATCGTTGCACAAAATATTGGTACTGTAAGTAATCCCCAAATAAACAATTGTATCATCACCAACAATAACGCTGATGATTGGGGTGGTGGCATCTACAACTATGCCTATGCCAGGGAAACAAACCCTGTATTTACAAACTGCATCATCCGGGGCAATAATGCCGGAAACGATGGTGGTGGCGTTTATAACGATGTTGTTAACTCTGCCGGCTCCTCATATCCTGTTTTTATGAATTG
>CAZJDA010000044.1:0-39133 GCA_964544705.1 uncultured Bacteroidales bacterium | reverse complement strand
GTATCTATTTTTGAATCCCTGAAAATCTGCATATACTGGATATATGGTTTTCCTTCTCCAAAATCCACCTTTGTTTTGCCAGTTAAACCATTGTAAGTATTTCCTACCTCCCCCAACCTCTTCTCTTCCCAATCAGGGAAGTCATTGCCGTTTTCATCTTTAAAGCGAATGGTTTGAGAAAATAACTTTTGCATTACGCCTTTTTTATACAGCTCCAATTCGGCTTTCTTTTTTTGCAGTAGGTTGATGCGTTTGTCAACTGCGGTGAGGAAAGTGGCTATTTTGGTTTGTTCGGGGAGGGTGGGGATAGAAACAGGGACTGTTCTTAAATCTGAAGTTCCTATTGCTGGATAACTTGTCCCAGTACATCTTTTTAATACATTGTTAACGAATCTTGTTGTATGGATATACTGAAAGAAATATCTCTTGTCTTGTTTAGTACGAATTTGAGCATAGCCAGTTGAAGCAACATAATCTCCTTCAATATCAAAATAGTAGTTGTTTTTCTGATAAGGTCGCACTGTTTGAAATAAAATATCTCCCCTTTCTAAAACTCTTTGTGCTCGACTTGGTGCATCAACTTTTAAAATTTCTTTTTTTTGTTCTAATTGTCCATCACTTACACTTTCCAAATCAATGTAAAAGAAATTATTTGGTAATTCACCAGTATTTGGATTGATATCACAAAATGAATTTAATACATCTCGGATATAATCTTCACCTTGAAACTCAGAAAACCTTAATTCTGGTATCATATTATTTTCCATCCTCTTTAACTTTAAAAGGTGGAACAATACCTAATTCGTTGCAAAAGCCAATAATTTCAGCATTTACATTTTCAAGTTCATTATCAAATCCAATCAAGCGTTCAGAAACTTCTTCTAAAACAATTTCAGCTTCTTCTTCAAAAGTGTCAACATAACGTGGAATATTCAGGTTGTAGTCGTTTTCGGCTATTTCTTCCAAAGTAGCTACATAACTGTATTTGTCTTTGGTTTCTCTTGCTCGGTAAGTGTCAATTATTTCTTGCACATCTTCATCTCGCAAGACGTTTTGGTTTCCGTTTTTAATAAAATGTCCGTCTCCACTGGCATCAATAAAAACTACATTGTCATCAACCTCACGGCATTTTTTAAATACCAAAATACAAGTAGGAATACTTGTTCCGTAAAAGATATTGGCAGGCAAACCAATTACCGCATCCAAATAATTAAGTTCGCTAATTAAATATTTACGGATAACACCTTCGGCAGCACCTCTAAACAAAACACCGTGCGGAAGCACGGTTGCCATTGTTCCGTTTTCTGCCAACTGGTGTATCATATGTAGTGCAAATGCGTAATCGGCTTTTGTTTTTGGTGCAAGTTTTCCGTATTGGCTAAAACGCTCATCTGTGCTGTTTAGTGGGTTTGCATCGCTTTTCCAATGTGCCGAAAATGGCGGATTAGCAACAACTGCTTCAAATCGTTTGTCTAAATGTTGCGGGTTTTCTAACGTGTCCTCTTGCTGTATGTCAAATTCACGAAAATGCTTGTCGTGCAAAATCATATTCATACGAGCCAGGTTGTAAGTAGTGCGGTTGAGTTCTTGACCGTAAAACTCGCTTACATCTTTTACCTCTTTTGCCACACGCAAAAGCAAAGAACCAGAACCACAAGTGGGGTCATAAACCGATTTTAGTTTTGTTTTTCCTGTAGTTACAATTTTTGCTAAGATTTTAGAAACCTGCTGTGGCGTATAAAATTCTCCTGCCGATTTTCCTGCTCCTGCGGCAAACTTCGCAATCAAGTATTCGTAAGCATCGCCTAATACATCAGAATCAATTTCTTCAAGCTTAAAATCAATTTTATCGAGATGATTTAAGATTTTCACAATCACTGCGTTTCTTGCTCCCACCGTTCTGCCAATCTTTGTAGAAGTCAAATCCAAGTCCTCAAACAACGCATTAAAATCTTCCTCCGATTCTGTTCCCATTGTGCTTTGCTCAATGTGGTTCATCACGGCTTGCAAATCTTCAATTATGTAGTTGCTTTCGCTCTCGGTGTCGGCATTTCCTTTTTTTGCCAATGCAGAAAACAATTCTTGTGGTTGCAGAAAATAGCCTAATTTTAAGAGCGATTCTTCTTTTATAGCTTCAAGCGTTCCCTTATCTGTAACCTCTTTGTAGTCTTTTATTTCTTCGCCTTTAAGCAATGTATTAGCATATAAATACTGCTTTTCGCTCAGGTACTTATAAAAGATAAAACCGAGTATATAGTCCCGGTAATCGTCTGCACTAATTTTTCCTCTAAGTAGGTTAGCAATTCCCCAAAGTTGGGATTCTAATATTTTTTTTTGGTCTTCTGACATATTATGTTTTTCCTCGTTCTTAATTTAAAATTTTTATAAAAATACAGATATCACTTTAATTTAGCACCGTGTGTCGGCAAGATTGCACTCTTTGACAAAGCTTTGGTTTTACGTCGGCTCGAGGGGCTTTGGCAATGTGTGTAATGTGGGTGGGGTCTACTTCATTTTTTTTGCGGGGGGAAGAAAAAAAACAAAATAAATTTCCATCAAATTTGCACTGTCCTGTCATAAAGCTAAATTCTTTCTTTCGTTTTTAATTATCACTATTGTATCTGTCTGGTCGTCTGTCTTTACACTTGTTGTCAAACGGATGGCGGTATGAAACGTTGCGCATTTCGAAGCACAAACTTATCAGCCCACTAAGCCGCTGATTAAACGTTATTTCGTTCAAATATAGCACTATCCGCGCAATGTTTTATGACCGCGTGTTGTAGGACGTACTTCTCAATTTGTTAAAAAATCCGTCAATCTATTCAAGATTATAGAATGTCTTTCTTTATACTCAGATGGTGTCCAATCATTATAATTACCTAAATCCCTGACGTCACGGACTACAGATTGATTGTAATAAATCTTTTTCTCTGCAAAAAATCTATGACTACCTTTTATATTCAAACTTTTCTCTAATGGAACTAAATTACCAAGTGTATCATAGTGCTGATTGTAAGATGAATTATTCCAGCCACTATATTTATAATAATCCCATTTTTGAGGTAAGATATGTTCTATCTGAAAGTCATTGGGTATTAACCTTTCTTGATGTTCATTTAATACAGCACTTAGAAGGCAAACCCCTTTTAATCCTCGTCCTAAATCATTAGATAGTATGTTTTTTAAAGCATTTTGCATGCCTTTCTTATCATGCCCTTTTAAGTCGTGCATAATATCGTCAGAATAAACAGCTTTATAATCTCCATCGTTAGCAACTTCTCGTACTATTTTAAATATTGTATCCTTAATCGCATTTACTCCACGAAATTTCAACCATTTCCAATAACAATATTTGGCAGTTTCCTTAACCAGTTCGATGAGTTCTGTATCGCTATCAAAACTGAAATCCTCATTTTCTTTGTAAATATTTTTATGTAAAAAGGTCATTATCGGATACTCCCAATATGAATTTGGATACATAGATAATACTCGGCACCAGTTTAAAACATCAAGGGGGGCTTTGCTATTCTCATTGGTTATATAATACCAACCCCAAGTTAATTTATCCAATGAATCCATTACGTTTTTCCAATCTTTTAGTCTAAAGCTACTTTTTTGGTCATAGAATTTTCTTAATCCTACAACACTGTCAACAATCTTTTCATCCCCTCTTAAGACATGCATATAATGAGAAAAAACATCTTTTAATTCAAGTTCATATTTATTGACATTTTGAACTAATTCATTCCATCTCAAAACAAATTCATCCTTCTCTTCTCCAGAATATTTGTAGAGTTTGGATTTAAAAATATCCGAATCACTTAAATCCATCCCCCTATTATTAATCGTTTCAAAAATTGTCAATGCACTCTCAAAATCAGTACATTCAATTGGAAGGACAACAACCTGGTCAATAAGTATTAATACAAATTTTTCAATTTGCTTGGAGCTAAATTCTTTATCTTTAAAATAGGTGTCTATTTTATCTAAAAAAAGCTCATAGTTTGTATTATAATTCGACTCGATACCTTTGTTTAAAATTGCATTTCTAAGTTTAGTGTTTTCATCTTCACCTAATACATTATGCTCTAACTTAATCTCATAAGGAGAGTTTACTTCTCCAGTTAAAGGGTCATTTTTATATAAAATCCTTTCCAAAACGGTATAATTATTACATTTTGTAAACAAAGCACGTATTAATAAATTCAACGTTATTAATCTCTGTTGTCCGTCAACAACATATCTTTTTTTAGCTTCATTATAGATTACCACATTACCTAAAAAATAGGGGGAGCCAGAATTAGTAATAATTCCTTCTTCAAAATATGTAGTTATATCCTCCCATAATCTAACACATTCATCTTTACCCCACGAATACGGTCTTTGGTAATCAGGTATGACATATTCATTATTCCCTAAAAAAGTTCTAATAGTCTCGGGTTTAGCATTGATTGCGGTTATTACTTCACTCATGGTTTATATGTTTTTATGTTATGTAATGTCTTTTGTCAGTATGCCCTACAACATCCCCATAAACACATTGTATTTATACCAAGTTATTTCATCCATAACAACATTGTGTTTATATCCATTATAGCACAACTGTTTTTGGCTTGCTAATGCCCGTGATAACTACAATACATATTTTTTTGCTATATAGGGTTATCTATTTCGCATTATTTTTTCCAACCAAATTTACAATATTTTCAATGTTAGTGCCTACAAGTTTTTGGATTTTTTTAACATTTCTCATAAATCTTTGAAAATCGTATGATAAAAACAAGATGATGTTTTCGCCAACCATCATGGAAAGCGTAGCGGATGCTACGCTTAACGAAGGGCTTGTAGCTGCCAAACAAAAAGCGTAGCGAATGCTACGCTTAATGGGTTTCTGCTGTGGTGGAACTGGCATTGCAGACCGCTCATATTCCTATTTAGTCTTTGCAAGAAAACGCCAAATACTGCGTTATACTCGTTTTTGAAACAGTCATCCCGAACAATTCTGTCGGGACTCCTTGGTTTCAAAAACTTCGAAAGCCTTGTCTTTGACGTTTTCTTATCAAAGACTGAAAAAAGTGGAGTTTTCGTGCAGCCACTATTTATTGCCGTGTTGTTTTGTTTTCACTAAACAATTTTATAGAATCAATAAGAATGATTACCATGTAAGCAATGAGTATTGCTCCACCAACTGGCAATGTAATAATAGTCAACCAAGGAAGTACCATCCAGGTACAATTTCCTTCGTGACATGGCTCACCTGTTGAAATTTCTGTTAACCAACCACCAACAAGCCCTATTATAGCAGGTGAAAGTGCACAAAAAAGAATTATCGCTAACCAAACTGGAAAGCGCGTGAGGTAATGTTTTTTTTCCTAATGATTAATCCCATTTCACTATCTTTTAAAATCTAACATTGCATTTGTAAGGAATGGCATCATTAATCTCACTTTCCTATTGTCTTCTTTTGTCCCTCTCAAATTGTTTTATATGAGCCATGCAGCCTCACGCAAAAACGTGAGCAATAGAGCCTGTCAAAGGTCCTTAATCATTTAGGATTGCACCATGAAACCTAACACTACCCTAATAACCCATCTTTCTGGTATATCTCGTATTGAGCATCATAAAACGGGTTGATGGTAACAGATTTGTTCTTGGTTTTATTTTTTACCGTGCCTTTTAAGAAATCCACTTCAATGGTATCCCCTTCTTGCAAATCAATTTCTTCCATCTGCCCTTCGTTATAAGTAAGAATAGGGAAAGCCGCGTTAATGGCATTTCTCTCGTAAATGGCCCCGTAAGATTCTGCTAGGATGCAATTTATGCCAAGGTCTTTAAAACAATCAACAGCTTGTTGACGGGAGCTGCCAGCACCAAAGTTCTTGGCTGTAACAATAATATCTCCCTTTTGAGCTTTTTTGGCAAAATCTTCATACCCTTTTAAGTTATCAAAAGCATATTGCCCCATCTCGTTGATATCGGTTATATGAAGATATTTGTTATGGAATATCATATCGGTATCAATGTCATCTTCTTTGATATACCACACCCTTCCTTCAACAACTGTAGGTTTATCCAGTTTACCTTTAGATGCTTTTTCTTTAGAAGCAAATTTTTCAAGGTTCTTTTTCTCGAATTCTTCCGGTTTTTCCGGGATATTGTCTTCAGTGGTAATATATCCTGCTACTGCAGAAGCAGCCACAGTTGAAGGAGAAGCCAGGTATACATATCCTTTTCCTTGTTTTCCTGCAAAATTACGATTCCCAGTGCTAATGGTAATTTCTTCCGGGCCGTTTTGCCCAACTTGCCCGGCGGCACAACCGGCACAGCCTGCATTGGATAAAAGCGCGCCTGCTTTTTTGAAAATGTTAACCAAACCTTCATCCAAAGCTTTTTGCCATATATCATCTGTAGCAGGAACGATCTTTAAAACCACACCAGGGGCTACTTTCCTGTTTTCGAGTATTTTCGCAGCAACCCTTAAATCATCAATCCTACCATTGGTGCAACTACCAATAAATGCAGAATCAATCTTTATTTTTTCCAATTCTCCTATTGCCGAATCATTGTGTGGATGCCCGGGATTAGCCACCATAGGAACAAACTTGGTAATATCAATATCAATTTCTTGGTCATACTGTGCATCTTCGTCAGCTTTAATTATGTCAAAACGTTTGCCAGAGCGTTGCTCAATCTCATCAATAATCTTATTATTAGGAGGAAACATAATGATTATTGCGCCCATTTCCGTACCCATAGACGATATGGTTATTCTTTCGTCAAGACTGAGGTTATCGATGGCCTCTCCATACATTTCTACAGAATAACCAAGTAGCGTATTAGCGCCAAATTTATTGAGCAGGTTCAAAACCATGTCTTTGGCAGTAATATTACTTGGGCGTTCACCTTTAAAATTTAATTTCACTGATCTCGGCACTTTAAACCATACTGAGCCGTTAGCCCAAGCAGCGGCAATATCCTTATCACCCATTCCTTGGCCAAAAGCGCCAACAGCGCCCATGATATTGGCGTGCGAATCGGTTGAAACAAATGTACTGCCAGGGTATACAATGGCCTCATCAAGGGCAATATGAGTACCAATACCGGAGTTAATATCGTAAACTTTAATATCGTTTTCCCTGGCGTATTGCCGACAGAAATGCTGGTTGGCAGCATATTTCTGGTCAGAACCGCCGGGATTGCAATCAAAAGTAAAAAAGGTTTTTGAAGGATCATCAACTTTAAGTCCATTATTAACGAGGTTTTTCACCACGTTAGCGCCTCCAAAATCCCTTGCAACACGTGCGTCTATTGTTACATCAACAATTTCGCCGGGCTCAACGTTGTCCCTGTCCGAATGATTGATAATGATCTTTTCTATTATTGTATTACCCATAATTTCAATAACTTAAATTGTTTAATAATAATTACTTGGTTTTAAACTTGAAGTCTTTCTTTAAAAGGCAAGAAAGTCATGAAGTCTGCATGATGCACAACATAAGCTTCAACAGAACGTTTCACTTTATCTCCTTCGCCGGCGTGTGCAGCAATAATATGGCATACTTCTGCGGGAACGCCACAACTTTCAGCCAATGAAACTCCTGAAAATGGATGGCGTAAATATTTGCCATAGGTACCTTGAACGGCATTACCCTTATCATCTTTAACATATTCCAAGAGTTTGCCAACATCAGCAAGGATAGCTCCTGCGATGAGCACATCCATGTTGCAAGTAAGTTCTCCGTGGTAAAAATCATTGATCTTTTGACCAGCATCCCATGCAATATGCACTACCGACCTTTTGTGGTCCATGAAAGTAACTTTAAGGTCAGGCCCACAAAGCAAGGTAAATGGTATCTTTTTCAGGTCATCACCTGTTAACACACTTTTTTCTAAGGCTTTTTCCCAAGTTTTAGCGGTTTTTTCTCTTAGGTCTTCATCCTGGATCCATTCCAGTTCAGGCCATAATTCTAATACGTCTTTGTTCATGTTCATATGATTTTAAGGTTTATTCAAAAAAAATCTGTTATTAAAAATCCCCAAAACAACAATTTTGTTATCCCAGGGTACTGAAAAATGTTCTTTAGGCAAATTTATAAAATCTCTTTGAAAAAAAAGCTATTTCGTTTTAATAATCCATTTCGTTTTGTTTCTTGGAAATACATCAAACATATTACCAGATTGAATTATTATATTTTCTCCCGCTTGCTCAACAATATCCCTGCTTCCTTTTTTCACCTTGAACTTTTTAATGGGTTCATCAAAAGAAAGAATAAACTTATACCTAAACATGGATTGCAATTCTCCAAGTTGCTGTATCGTACTGTCATTCCTTGGTGAAGCCGGTTTCTCAAACACCAATCTTCCCCAACTTTTCTTAAACCGGTAGGAGCTCATAAAACTTTTTTCCTTTTTCATTATCTTTTGCGCATTGAATGATTTATTTAATGCTTCAAGGCTATTAAAACTATAAGAATAAGTAACTTTATATTCTTCATTGCTGAAATCATGGGAAATGTTTTTTATACCATCAATTTTTTTCATGATAGAGTCAGTGGATAAAAAGTTGCTATCAATTTTTTCGGCAAGGTTGAGGCTTTCATCACTGGCATATTCTTTAAACATAGAAAGGTCAATGGTATATTTAACATTACCTGATTCTTCATCAGAAAAATGAATTTCTTCGGTAATAGTGCAACTGGTAGTAAATAGAATACATAATAGAGATAAAAGGAATATTTTTTTCATAAAGGGAGATTTTAAGGGAAAAGAAAACAAGAACTTGCCAGATTAATTAATTCCTGGCAAGTTTTTAAGGAATTATAATTTCGCTATAACAGCGTCAGCCATTTGTTGAGTAGAAGCAGCGCCTTTTTCAACCACATCAGGTTTTCCAGGCATCTTCATCATATCATAAGTTCTTACTTTTCCTTCTGCAATTACGTCAGCAACAGCTTTACGGATTTTTTTAGCAATATCTTGCTCTTCAATAAAATCGAGCATCATACACGCTGATTCTATCATAGCGATCGGATTAACGATAGAAACAGGGTAATCTGCATATTTAGGAGCAGAACCGTGAGTAGGTTCAAAAACACCAACACCGTTATCAGGATTAAACTGGGCGCTACAAGCAAATCCTAATCCACCAATAAGACCTGCAAAACCATCTGAAACGATGTCGCCAAACATATTACCAGAAACCAAAACACCGTAATTTTCAGGGTTTTTGGTCAACCACATCATTTGTGCATCAATATTGGTATTCCAAATTTCGATGTCAGGATAGTCATTTTTTTGCAATTCAAGGGCCATCTTATACATCATTCCAGATGTTTCACGGATAACATTTGGTTTTTCACAAACAGTAACCGATTTGTAGCCATATTTCTTAGCATAGTCGAAAGCAGCCCTAAGAATTCTTTCAGTAGCTTTCCTGGTAAAGATACGTGTAGAAACAGAAAGTTCTTCTTTAGGTGTTTTACCAAACTTCTTCATGAATTTTGGATGCGTTTTTAATGCCTTGTATACATCTTCCGGTGGGTTTGACCATTCTACTCCACCATAGAGTCCTTCAGTATTTTGGCGAAAGATTACAGCATCAATTTTTGGCTCTTCAATCCCATCTTTCCCTCGCCTAATGAAGTTCAGCGGGTTCCCTTTATAAGAGTGGCATGGGCGCATACAAATGTCCATGTCAAAATGCTGGCGTAAACCTACAATAGGGCTGGAATAAACAAGTCCTTTTCCTTGTAGTTCGGGAACTAGTTCATCATTGGCCTCGTCTTTGGGTTTAGATGTAATAGCTCCAAAAAGAGCGATCTTATGTTCTTCAATCATTTTGATGGTTCTTTCTGGTAAAGGATTACCTTCTTTGCACCAAAATTCCCAGCCAATATCTGCCCATTTGTATTCAGCATCAAAACCTGCTGCTTCCATTACTCGTATTGCTTCTTTTAAAACAACATCACCTATACCATCACCGGGTAAGGCTACAATAGTTCTTTTTGCCATATTAATTCTATTTTAAGGGTTTGCAAAATTAATCTTCAAAAATACAAACAAATTTTAATTGGCAAGCATTTGTGTATTGAAATTGAAATGAAATTTTACCTTCCCTTAAAATCATGAATATTTTCAATAATTCTTTAGGCTAATATTAAAATTCAGTAAACAATTTTTATTGTACCCATTAATAATTAAAGAAATATAAATTTGTTTATCTTAATAGCTCCATAACACTTGCAGATTACCATTTTTTTTATTAAAATTGTATAATATATAGAATAAATAGATTTTTATCCAACAATGAATGAAGTAGTAATAATGGAATCCTGTAAGAAAAAAAAGAGACGTAGCATGGGTATAATAAACATAAAAGGTAACGAGGGTTCCTTGAAGGAAATAAGTGTATATCGCATTATATCAAATGATAATGAGGGGGTTACTCTAAGGCAGATACAAACAGTATTGTATTCTGATGACCAAGAATATCACAAGCTTATTATTAATTATAATGACCCACATAACGGGGAGTAAGCGAAATGATTTCTCGAGCTCGTTGAAGCCTGTGACTTCGATGTAAAATTCATGACAAAAAGAAATTAAAAAGAACCATTCCACAATTTCCGCCGATGCAGACTACCTGCAAGAAAACAAACTACCAGATCGGCGGGGCTGTTACTATCTCACATAATTCTACAAACATGAAACCCTTCCAGGGTTTTTGGCCAGTCAGCTATCGCCCCGGCCTTCAAACGTTATCATTACAAAACATGCGAAAACCCCCACCAAACTTTTTTTTACTAACCTTTAGCTCCACCTCCAACAAAACCAATAAAAACCTTTCGAATATTTTGGATATTTCGTTTATTTTGATTATTTTTGTGTGTAAATGAAAGGCATTAAAAATGAAAACGATAGAAAATATTACACCTCCAACAAAAGAAGAGCAAATGGCTGCTATGAAATCTTATGACGCTTTAATTTCTGCATTAGAAGAACTAAAAGATACTTATCCAGAAATAGAGATTGAAGAAACTCATGAGAAAATTCGAATACCACTGAATGCATTAAAATTACTTGCAAAAATCCTTAAAGAAACCAGTCGTGGCCGCCCTGTTTCTATAGTGCCGGTAGCTACAGAATTAACAACCCAGGCAGCAGCAGAAATTCTTGGTTGTTCACGGCCTCATTTAGTTAAACTTCTTGAATCCGGGGAAATAAAATTCACAAAAGTTGGCAAACATCGCCGAATTAGATATGAGGATGTAATAAACTACAAAAAAGGAATGAAAGCGCGTCAAGAACGATTAATTAATGAAATAATGCGTTCTGACGAAGAAACAGGTTTGTATGATTCATAGTGTGAAATTTAAATGCGTTTTGGATACCAATGTTATTTATAAAACAAATGCAGATTTGATTATTACCAACAACCTAAAAGATTTTCCACGTAAATACTTAGCAAGTTTTGGGCTAAAAGCAAAAATTCCAGATGACTTTTTTACGGATATAATTGATTTGAACCATAAATTATCGGTTCTAGCTTTTAGAAAGTTGGTTCTGAACAAAAAGAAACCAGCATATAATGAATATGATGTACTTGATATTTTTAGAAATAATGGGTTAAAAGATACGGCAAATTATCTTCATGGATTGATATAAAAACAAATATCAAGTAAAATGCTTAATAAGATTCTCGTAAATTTCATCCGAAATAAAAGGTGAAAGGATGTTTTCAGAAACTACATCTTTTAGTATAACTTGTCCTTTTCCCGGTTTATCCCTATCAACGATCTCCCATATTAAAGGAATTTTTACTGCATACTTCAAGATTAAATTGGTAAGTTTTTCATAATTCATTTGTTCAATATCGAAGCCGATAAAAATAATATCATACTTGCTCTTTCTCAAATGCCGGAGGGCTTCCAGTAAACTAGCGGCGGTTTCTACTTTAGCCCCTGTTTTTTTTAGGATGATCTCCAAAATTTTCCGGTTTGTTTTGTGGGCATCAAGTACCAAGAAACTCATGTTCAACTTGGGGATATTTTGCTTTTTTTGACCTTCTTCCCCGGGTTTTTTAGCTTTAAAAGTAAACCAAAAGTTGCTGCCTTTGCCTTTTTCACTTTCTACGCCTATTTGCCCTTTCATCATTCCCACCAGTTCTTTAGCAATTGAAAGTCCAAGGCCTACACCTTCATACTTTCGTGTATCGGTTTCATCGGCTTGTGCAAAATGATCAAATATCCGTCCTTTTTCTTCTTGAGAGAGGCCAATACCTGTATCAATTACCTCTATTTTTACCTCTAGGGTTGCTTCATTAACCTCTTTGCATGAATACTGTATGTTTATTTTGCCTTCATTGGTAAATTTAATGGCATTGGATAACAAGTAAGTTAATATTTGCATCACTCTCTGTTTATCTGCAATTAAAGAACCAGGAACATAACCCTGTTTGTTTTTCTGGACAGAAAGATTTTTATTGGAAGCTGTTGCTGCAAAAAGAATACGGGTTTGTTCAATGATTTTCTCTATATTAAAGGTTTGATTTCTCAATTTTACCTTTCCCGCTTCAATCCTTGAAATTTCGAGAATATCATTGATAATGCGCATAAGGCTTTTTGAGGAAGAATGGATGGTTGTGGCCATTTCTTTTTGTTCTTTGGTAAGCGAACTGTTAATCAATATTTCTGACATACCAATAATACCATTCATTGGCGTTCTCATCTCGTGGCCCATATTGGCAAGAAACTGCCGTTTCACATTGTCTATTTCTTGGGTAGCGATAAGGTCGCGTTTTAGAAAGTCGGCTTCATAGGCTTTGCTAATATCTACATCGATAATAACAAGCCTGTTCACATGGTTATTTTGCCCTATAATTGGAGTAATGGAGGTTTGGATAATCAACTTATCTCCTCTTGCTGATTTTCTTTTGCTTTGAAAATGAACAGGTTTCCTTGTAGTAATTGTTTGTTCTATTTTAGCCTTATCTGAGTGGTAAAATTTAAAGATATTGGCGATTTTGGCGTCTTTCAAATCATTCATTGAATATTTATAGAGTTTTTGGAAACCATTGTTAAACCATTCTATATCGCCTTCAATGTTGGCAATAATAACTGCATTATCAGTTTGCCTTACTGCAACAGTCAATTTCTCCAATTCTTCGTTTTGCTTTACGATCTCATCTCTCTGGGCTGTTATCTCTTCGCTTTGTTGCATGATTTCTTCATTTCGTTGCTCAATTTCTTCTTTGCTAATTGTGAGTTCTTCATTTTTCTTTTCAATATCTTCCTTCTGTTCTCTAATTTGGCGCGTTCTTTCAAAAACCATGTTTTCAAGTTTAATGTTTTGCTTTTTTAGCCTTCGCGTATAAAATTTTAAAAACCAATAGACCAAAAGTACACATATTAAGAAATAAGCAATAAATGCCCAAATAGTTCTTTGCCAAGGTGGCAAAATAGTAAAATGATATTCTGCGATAAGACTTTCTATGCCATAAATGTTTTTTGCTTTTACCTTAAAAATATAATCCCCTTCCCCCAGGTTAGTGTATTCCTTTTTTGTTTCTTTAGTCCAACCAGACCAAGTTTTGTCAAAGCCGTGCAGCTTATAACTGTATTTGGTTTTTTCCATTCGCTCGTAAAACGTGGTGGAATACTCAAAAAATAGGGAGTTATCCTTGTATTTGAGTTCCGGCTGCATAAAAGCCGGTTGATTTAATACGGTTTTTTTTAAATGCCCTTCCTTTTTATAAAAATTACCGTTAAAAATAATAGAATCATCATTAACTACCACCTTACGAATAAGCGCATGGTATTTATCTACGATGTTAAAATTTTGGTTGTTATTGAATACTGTAATGCCATCTGCACCTCCACACCATAAAATATTATTACTATCTATGTGAAGGTTAATAAAAGATAAACCGCTCAATATTTTATATTTTGTGCTATCTATGGAATATTGATTATTTTTTAGCTTGGTTATTTTTTGGATTCCATTAGTAGAAAGTAAAAAATATTGGTTTTTATATTGGGCAATATCTGCGATACCAATATTTTTCTCGGCAAAATCTTTATCCCACCTTCCAAAAGGGCGAAAAACATCTTTTTGTTCATCATAACTGAACATACCTTCCGGCGTAGCAACTAAAAGCTCACCATCAATATAAACAGGTTTATTCTGAACCAAATTTTTTATTCCTTGGGCTGTATCATACAATTGAAGGGAATTCTTCACAAAAACATCATCTTTATTGAAATCAACTTTTACCTTGTAAACCCCTTTATAATTGGTACCAATCCAAAGGTTGTTATGTTTATCCATTTCAAAATACCGGGCTTGGGCATCAATAGGTATACGTGCAATTTCATTGAAATTTTTATAATCGTAAGCAACAATTTTATTTAAAGCTGCTGCAAATATCACTTCAGGGTGGTTTTTGTTTTGATAGATATCAAAATTATAGGAAATAGAAGCTATATCATTTATTGTGCCGTTTTCAATTTTGCTAATTCCATTGGAAGTAGCCGCAAAAAGGCTCGTATTTTCTTGTCCTGGGATTTGTATGACTTTGAACCTCCAAAATGAATTCACTTTAGAGTTGATTTTTTGTATTTTGGGATCATCATCATTATGATTGCTTGTATCAAGGTCTATGCTGAAAGCACCGGTCATACCGCCAAAATACATTTTCCCTTTGTAATCAATGATATCGTTGATAGATTCATCAAAACCACTATTTTTGCCCCAAGTCCTTACAGGGGCATTAAAATTAACCTTGGATATTCCTTTATCCAATGAAATCCAGAGGATGTTATTAGGGGTATAATAAGCATTCCAAACATGATCGGCTAGAAGCCCGTGTTCTTTGTTGATTTTTTTTATTAAATTCCCTTCTTTATCAATAATATAAAGCCCTTTTGTAAAAGAGCCCAAAGCAAACTTGTTTCTATCAAACTGACAGCCCATATATAAATTGGTTGTTTTAAATTCTTTGTCCATATTGGTGTGGAGTATATTAACAGGCTCTTCGTTAGATTCGGGTTTTAAATCATAAACAAAAAGTTTGTTTTTTCCAACGCCCAAAAATTTATGCTTTTCGTAAGGGTACATCTTATAAATAAAGAATTTTTCAAGTATTGCAGATTTGGGCAAATCAAAAAGCGAATCATCCTTAAGTTGTTTATACTGCATACCTTCCCTAATAATTAATCCATACCCGGGCATGTAGAACATGGGATTAAAATTATTCTTAGGTTTCCATATTTTTATAGAGTCTTTATTAGGAATATAGCAAAACAATTTTTCTTGGCTCCTAAAAAAAACATTACCATTAGGAGTGGCAACGGTTTCCCAAACATTGGAAAACAAATTTCCAGCGCTGTCGAGCAAATTAGTTAATGGGACGTATTCCATTTTTCCTGATTCTCCGGGCATTAGGTAACCAAAAGTATTAACCCCACCAACGTAGATTATTCCATTCTTCTCGTTGTTATCCATAGAGCGAACAATAGAATTATTGGCCAGCACAAGATGCCTCCATGTTTCCCCATCAAAAATAGAGACTCCATTCGTGGTTCCAAAATACATAATTCCCCTGTTGTCTTGCTCAATGCACCAAACTTGTGGATTGCTTTTGTATTCATCCGGGGAATAGTTTTTTATGAATGGAAGCCCGTAATCTTGGGGGAAAGAAACTTTTGAAAGAAGAAGAAAAGATATGATAATGAATATTTTACTGTTCATAAGCTTCAATTTTGCGTTGTTAAGATAAGGATAATTTATGAAGGGAAAAAATAATATTTTAAAGGAAAGTGGCTAATAAAGGTTCTTTCAATTATTTACAGTACAGAACAAGTTGTAAAATTTAATAAATACCTGTTTGTTATCCAATTCTTTAATATTTCAGTAATTTTTCATAAATGACTGCTGATTCAAAAGGTGGGCTGATATACTCGCTGATATACTTGCTTATAACTACATTTTTTTCTTGGTGGTTTTCAAGGATTTGCCAAATGACCGGGATTGAGTCTGAATATTTTAATGCAAGGGCCACCAGTTTTTTGTAATTAAAGCCATATAAATTATACCCGAGGAATATGTGATTGAACTTATGGTTTTTCATTAGCCTAATGGCTTGCAATATGGAGGTAGCAGTATACACCCGGCTGTGGGTACGTTTTAAAATCATGTCTAAAATTTTCCTATTGGTTTGTGACGGGTCTAATACAAGGAATTTCATGTTCAACACTGGCGCTTCCATTTCTTTATTTTCCTTTTCTCCTGCTTTTCTTACTTTGAAAGTAAACCAAAAATTGCTTCCTTGCCCTTGCTTACTGGTAACGTCTATTTCTCCTTCCATAATCTTAACCAAATCTTTGGCTATTGAAAGGCCAAGTCCAATACCTTCATATTTCCTGGTATCGGAAGTGTCACCTTGAAGGAATTTCTCAAAAATAATATTCTTTTGCTCTTCTGTGAGGCCAATGCCAGTGTCGACAACTTCAATTTTTATTGTGAGTATGTCATCTTTCTCGTCAATTACACCATAACTCATAATTATTTCACCCTTTTCTGTGAATTTAACAGCATTAGAAAGCAAATATGAAAGCACTTGCATGATTCTAAGTTTGTCTCCTACAATTGAAACCGGGAAGGAAGCGGGTTTTTCTACCTTAAGTTTGAGTTTTTTGGAACGTGCAGTGGCATCAAAAAGTATCCTTGCTTGCTCAATGAGTTCTGGTAATTTAAAATGCTTTGAATGCAGTTTCATTTTGCCGGCTTCAATTTTGGATATTTCCAAGATATCATTAATGATGTGCATTAAACTTTTGGCAGAAGAGTTGATAATGGTCGCCATTTCTTTTTGGTCGGTTGAGATACAAGTATCTGTAAGAATTTCAGACATCCCAATGATTCCATTCATGGGTGTACGCATTTCATGGCCCATATTGGCAAGAAAACGCCTTCTTAGCTCGCTGAATTCATTAGAAACAGCCAAATCCCTCTTAAGGCGGCGAGCTTCATAAAGGCTTGTAATGTCAATATCAATGGCAACAATCCTATAAAGCTTATTCCCTGTATCTACTACAGGAGTAATGGTAGTTTGCACAAAAATATCCGTATTCTTTTTACTTACTCTTTTAGATTGAAAAGTAATAGAACGATGCTTTTGAATATGCTCGGCAATTTGCCCTTTGTGTTGTTGGTAGAATTTGAAAACATTTGCTAGCTCATTAGATTTTAATTTTTTAAGCGTTGTATTATAAAGGATTTCAAAGCCATTATTTACCCATTCAAAGTTACCTTGCGTATCAGCAATTACAACAGCGTTAGTTGTTTCTTTAGCAACGATAGAAAGCTTTTCGAGCTCTTGGTTTACGAACTCCAATTGCTCTTTTTGTTGAATGATTTCAGCGTTTTGTTGTTGTATCTCGCTATATTGCTGCATTACCTCCTTGTTGATGGATTCTATTTCCTGGTTCTTGTTTTTTAATTCTATGGTTCGTTGGTCAACGATGGTTTCCAGTTTTCTTTTGGCTTTTTTCAATCGCAAAGAATTTAGTCTAAGCGCCAGCCAAAATAAAAATATAAACAGAAGCACATAAATAATATAAGCCGTATTGGTTCTATACCAAGGAGGTAATATCCTAAATTTATAAACAGCGACTTCGCTTTCATTGTTATAAATGTTCTTTGCTTTTACTTTAAAGGTATATTCACCTTCTTTAAGGTAAGTATATTCCTTTTTGGAATTTTTTTCCCATTTGCTCCAATTTTCCTCAAAGCCTTGCAATTTAAAAGCGTATTTTGTTTTTTCCGGGTATTCGTACCAAATAGCAGCAAAAGTAAATGTTATGGCATTATTTTCAAAGCTAATTGTAGGCCACTTGCAATCCGGGTGGTCAAAATCTTTTTCCTTATCTTCATTTTTCTTTGATGGTATTGATGGATGATTTCCATCGCAAATCAAACTATCATTGTTTATCACAACTTTCCTAATGATTGTTTCATAGGGGGTCTTTATATTTTGCTTTTCCCGATTATCGAACCTGTATATTCCATCTTTGCCGTGCAACCAAACAGTATGGTCATTATCGGTGAGGTGAATCTTTTCAATATACGTTATGTTTTGAAACCTGTTACTGTCAACGCTATAATTGTTGCCGTTATTCCTTAACATTAAAAAACCATTGCGCAATATGGTGTAGTAGTTGCCGTATTTATCCTTTTTAATGTTATAAATAGACCTTTTTCCAATAAGGTTATTGAAAAAGCCATAGGGTTTAAGGAGGAATTTTTTTTGATTGCCCGGTTCAATGACTTCAGATATTTTATATACTCCTGAATCTGTAAGTGTAAGAATGTTATCATCTATACGTTTGGTGTAAGGTATATGCATGTGTGGCAAGCCATCTGAAGTATCAATATGATAAATTTTATGATTATCAATATTGTCCCCTTTAAACTCCACTTTATAAATCCCGTTAGCTTCCGAAGTAATCCAAAAATCGTTATTGGTATCTAATACTGCATCCCTAGTAGAACTTTCTATTCTCCCGAAATTGCAGGTGTCTACTATACTCCAATCAGCGCCATTTGGGCCTTGACTTGGGGTGCTTTTCATTTTTATCCCAATAAAACCTTCTGTTGTACAAAAAAATAAGTATTCCGGGAAATTAGGATTGTAATGAAAAGAATAAACATGATGGGTAGAAAAGCGAAGCATATTATTGTTCTTAATTTGAGCAACGCCTTCAGAGGTAGAAATCAAAGAATTTTTATAATGGATAAAATCCCATGCAGGAAAATATGAGTTGCTTAATTTTTTAAAACCATATTCTTTAGAATGGTCATCAAAATCAAATTTTTCTAAGTAATAACATCCATCATAACAACCTGCAAATAATCTATTGTTCTTTTTGGTTAGAGAAAGCACGTATTCATTAATGCCCATTTCTTGCCCGTAAGTATAAATAGGGGTATTAAGAAACACATGGTTAATTCCTTTTTGGCTCGTTAACCATAGATTGCTTTTGTTATCTTTAAATGCATAAAAGAGCATATTGGAAGTAAGCCCTTTATTTTTGTTGAGTTTATTGATCAAGTTGGCTTTTTCATCCATTAATATCAAGCCACCTTTAGCAGTTGCAATAGCATAGGTAGAATCATTAATTTGCGCTGCCATATAGGCATAATTTTTATTAAGAAATCTTAGGATATTTTGGTTATCCAAAGAGTAAATTATTTCTTCATTAACGTTTTTTTTGTAATTAACCGTGTCATTTTCAAGGAGAAGGCTTCTCTTGTATACATATAAACCTTTTTTGGTGATTAAAAGCAGGTCATTTTTCCCGTAAGGTGATATAAGGGTTTTTGACCCAACATTGCTTAAACCTAAATTAGCAGTTTTGGGCATTTTATAGAAACGCTCATTTCTTAAAATTTTTAGCGCATCATTGTTATGCACTTGGTATATTTCGTTATAGGCCTCGCAACAAACAAAACCGCTACCTTTGTTTACGATTTGAATAGTATCGTTGGCGTATTTATAAAAATATGCTTCCGTTTCAAAATAGGCTCCATCTTTAGTACAATATACATTCCATATATCATTAAATGATTTATATCTTTTTGGGATCTTATGAATAAGGGTTTTAAATTTTATTCTCCCAATGCTGTCATAATAAATATACCCAAACTCTGATAATCCGCCCAGGTATATCCTGCCGTTTTCATCCATATCGGCACAACGGATAATTGATTTGCTTTTTAGGACAAAGCTGCGCCATTGTGAGCCATCATAAATAAGAAGATTGTCGGATGTGCCAAAATACATGATGCCTCTTTTATCTTGTAAAGCAAACCAAACTTGTGTATGGCCTTTGTAGTCTCTATCTGCTAAATAATGTTGAATAAAAGGAGCGCCCGGGAATTCAACAGATTGTGCAAAATTATGCTTATAAGGCAATAAAAGGGTTAATAATACACTAAAACAAAAAAGGCGTAAGTGCATGGAAACAGTTTTCTTATTAAATATTTCTCAAAGATAACAATTCAAAATTATCTACAGTATTTTTCGTTTAAAAATACATTTTTCCCATTTTATACCTTTAATCCGTTCCCGGTTGAATAAATCCTGTCTATTACATCCCTGTATTTTTTCGCTAAGTGAGTTCTTCTTAACTTAAGGGTAGCGCTAAGTTCGTTTGTAATTACAGCCCATTCATGGCCAATGAGTTCAAACTTTTTTATTTTTTCTGTATCACCAAAATATTGATTATAAATGGCTACTTCTTTTTGATATCGTTTTCTTATTCTTGGTATTTTTACCATTTCTTCGTTGGTAGTATATTCAATACCTTTTACCTGGCAGTATGATTTGAGATGGTTGAAATCAGGTACGATCAATGCAGCGGCAAATTTCTGGTTTTCACCTACAACCATGATGCTATCAATAAAAGGAGATTCCTTAAACTTGTTCTCAATAGGCTGTGGGGCAATATATTTCCCAAAAGAAGTTTTAAAGATCAGTTTTTTCCTATCAGTAATTTTAAGAATTTTCCCATCAATAATTTCACCTACATCACCAGTATGTAACCACCCGTCATCATCAATAACTTCCTGGGAAATTTTATCTTCTTTATGATAGCCCATCATAATATTAGGCCCTTTGCAAAGTATTTCGCCGTCATCCGCAATTTTTGCTTCAACGCCTCGTAGTATGGGGCCAACAGTTCCAAACATCACTTCCCCAGGGTCGAGGGTGCTAACGGCAATAACCGGGGAAGTCTCTGTGAGTCCATAACCTTCAAGCACTCTAAAACCGGCTGCCCAGAATATCTTGTTCAACCTAATTTGCAAAGCAGCACCTCCCGAAACAATGATATCAAGATTATCTCCCAATGCCTTTTTCCATTTTTTAAAAACAATTTGCCTGGCAATAGCCAGTTTTAAGTTATAGAACCAACCATTGCCGTTATTGATTTCATATTTTAGCCCAACATTGATTGACCAGAAAAACAATTGCTTTTTCAAGCCTTTTAGCTTTCTTCCTTTAAGAATGATCTTATCGTAAATTTTTTCCAAGAGTCTTGGCACTGTAGTCATGATTTGGGGTTTTACTTCTTGGAGGTTTTCTTGTATTTTTCCAATACTTTCTGCATAGTAAACGGCAATTCCCTTGTATTGGAACATATAGTTCATCATCCTTTCATATATATGGCATAAAGGCAAATAACTGAGCGTTCTGTGGCCTTTACCATAAGGAGGAATATAGGATACGGCTTTAAAATTGCTGATAAGATTGCTGTGCTTAAGCATAACGCCCTTGGGCTGCCCCATTGTGCCAGAAGTATAAATTATAGTGGCTAAATCTTCGGAAGTAATATTTTTTTTTCTCTCTTCCAATTCAGCGGGTTTTGGATGGCTTTGTCCAAGTTCTATAAGCTCATTAAGGTGTTGATAGCCATACAGGTTTTTGAAAGTATAGATGGCCTTTAATGAAGGTATTCCAGGAATGATATGACGAATCCTGCGAAACATCTCTTCTCCTGCAACAAAAATATACTTCACTTCTGCATGGGCAAGAATAAACCGGTAGTCTTTATCACTGATTGTAGGATATATGGGGATATGTATGGCGCCGGCTTGTAATACGCCCATGTCAAGAAAATTCCATTCGGGACGGTTATTGGTGATAGAAGCAATTTTATCTCCTTTTTCTATGCCTAATTGAATCAATCCATAACTAATGTTATTGGCCTTTTCTATATATTCATCTATTGAATATTCTATCCAATCGCTTCCTTCTTTCCCGGCTACTGCATTATGTAGATTATATTTTTCTTTGGCATAAGGCAGGAGGTCAAAGATTCTTGTCACCGCATCCATAAGCACAATTTTAGTTGATGAACTATTATTAGCCTAAAACCAAAACATGAATGTACCATTTTTTTGCAGGATAGAATTATGTTTCAATAAAAAAACAATCAGTTATCCTTTTGAAATAGTAAATCTGCTATGTAATGTTATGTTTTGATCGCAACTTGAATAAACAAATATAAGCAAATATTTATACATTGCTTTTATAGATTACAGAAGAATTTGCTTGGTCTGTTGGCATTATTAACAAATCATTGATATTAACATGCGGGGGCAAAGTAGTAACCCAATAGATTGCTGCTGCTACGTCATCGCCGGTTAAAGGCTGGAAACCTTTGTAAACATTACCGGCTTTTTCTTTGTCTCCTTTGAACCTTACAATAGAAAATTCAGTTTCAACAGCGCCGGGATTTATAGCAGTTACTTTAATATTATGCTCTACCAAATCAATGCGCATGGCTTTGGTAAGGGAATCAACAGCATGTTTGGTGGCACAGTAAACATTGCCTTTAGAATAGGTTTCTTTTCCTGCAATTGAACCTATATTGATGATATGGCCATTCTTTCTATCCCTCATCAATGGCATGACACAACGAGAAACATAAAGCAATCCTTTGATGTTGGTATCTATCATTCTTTCCCAATCATCATATTCTCCTTCATCAATTGTATTTAATCCTACGGCCAAACCGGCATTATTAACAAGAACATCAATCGTTCTCCATGCGCCGTCAAGATTGCTTATAGCTTGTTGCACGGCGTTTTTGTCTCTTACATCAAGGTCAAGAATCAATACTTCTATTGGATAGTTTTCTTTTATTTCTTTGGCGATTTCTTCAAGCTTTTCTTTTCGTCTGCCGCTTATGATAATATTATTGTCATGCTCAGCAAATTTATAAGCGGCAGCTTTGCCTATGCCGCTTGTTGCGCCAGTGATAAGGATGTTTTTTCTCATATTTTTTTACGTTTTAATTTCGGGAATTTATTAAGAAATTTCTTTTCATCAAATATAATGATAAAAACGACGATAAAAAAAGGCAGCAAAGGAGCTTTATACCTAACAGTTGCACCAAGAACCGGGGAGATAAGTCCAATGAGAATATAACTTGCAAAAACAAAAAGAATACAAAAATAAATCAAATTCTTTTCATTAACCTGTTTCTTCTTAAAAACCAGGGCAAAAACAACAAAAGCAAACAATAACAAATTTTCTAAAAAAGCAAAAAAGACCAAGAGGTTATTGATATCCAGGAAGTGCGGCCGGAAAAATGTATTGAAAAATGCTAAAGGAATCAATGAAATAAAGCTCCATATATTGCTTTCAACAGGTTTTACATAGATCATACTGCCGGGGTCGGTAGCATTTGAAAAAGCAATGAATTCATGCTGCTTCCTTGCTATCATATCCATAATGTTTATACCGGGAAAAATAAGATGAATATTTAAGCCAACGAATAATATTACTACTAAAACCACCAAATATTTTAGTAATATAAACCTTTTACTTGTTGTTTCAACCCAATAATAAGCAATTAATAAAGGCGCTAATACCGCAATAAAATAAACTTTAACATGCAATAGGATAAATATAGCGAATAGAATCAAGATCAAATACAGTATTGTGAATTTTCTTTTTATGATTGTATCCAGGTAGTAAAGCATAACTCCCATAGCAAACACCAATATTCCTTCCTTAAGCACGCCGGAGCCCCAAAATAAGAGAGAGGGCGTTAAGAAAACGGCTATAATAATAAGTGGTTTCTTATCGTGGATTTTTCGTATAAAGAACTTGTAAATGCCTGTTAAACCAATAAAAGAAAAAAAGCAAATAAAAACGGTATGAATGTGATAATATCCAAAAGAGAATATCCTTACCAAAGCATTGAACCTGATAACCGTTCTGGTGTCATTGTACATATTATCTTGATAAACCCTGTACCAGTTATTCATCACATTATAGTAATTCTCATCAAAATAAGCACCTTGGTTATTGATGCCAAAAAGCATTTTAAAAAAATCAGGAGGGTTTTCCCAGAGGGCATTATACATTACTTCACTATCGGCAAAATACTTGAAAATATCGGCCTCTTTGTTATAATTAGCGAAATTTGAATAGATAAAATACAATAACGAGCCCGCAAATATTTTCATCAAGAACAATACAACAAGTTGAATCCTTGACAATCCTTCTACTTTGAAAAAAGGAAGTTTAGTAATGATTAGTGCAAAGATTATTGTATAAAGGAGTGTAAGAAATACTTCCAAACTATAGATATTTTAGTTTTTTGCAAGAATATCAGCAATATGCATAGTTTTAATAGGCATTTTATGCTTTTTTGCATAACCATCAATATGCATCAGGCAAGAAGCCTCTGTTGAAACAATGTATTCTGCCCCGGTTTTAATTGCATTTTCAACCTTTTGCTGTGCCATAGCCGTTGAAATGGGTTCGTTCTTTACTGAAAAAGTTCCGCCAAATCCGCAACAAACATCACTATCATTCATTTCTATCATTTCAAGGCCTTTAACATTATTAAGCAATTGGCGTGGTTCATCCTTAATTCCATATTCCCTGAGCGCCGCGCAAGCATCGTGGTAGGTAATCTTGGCTTTAAAGGATGCATTAAGTTGTGTAACCTTCAAAATATTGACCATAAAATCAGAAAACTCGAAAATACGTTTTTGGAGTTTTCTTAGTTCAACATGAAAAGAAGTGTTTTTGAACAACTCGGTGTAGTAATTTCTAACCATCCCCACACAAGAAGCTGAAGGGGCAACAATATAGTTTTTATCGGCAAAATCCTTCATGAATTTTTCTCCCATAGCTTGTGCTTCATCCCAATATCCACTGTTAAAAGCCATTTGCCCACAACAGGTTTGATTGGGATTGTAATGGGCTTTTGCTCCTGCCTTTTCAAGCACTTTAACCATGTTCATCCCGGTTTCAGGGAATACCTGGTCAATAAAACATGGGATAAAAATATCTACATCCATTGTATTCTTCGTTTATAAAGCGCAAAGATATAAAAATATCTGTCTATTGAATTTCTTTATAAACAACTTTTATGCAATATTTATATTGAAATACCGGTCAACAAGTTCATCCACAGATTTAAACGTGTTTTCCATTAGTTTTTCAATTTCTTCTTTTTCAACCCACACGGCTTTTGTTATATCTTCAGTAGTTTCCGGGACAGGTTGTTCATTGCCATGATGAAACATCTCATACCAATAGGTTTTTTTTATGATCCACTGGCCTTTTCTTTCATAGATATGATAGGTATCGAAGATTTTTTTAACGATCTGCAATTCATTAATACCGCATTCTTCCTGTACTTCGCGCAAAGCTGTTTTTTTCATGCTTTCAAAAGATTCGGTTTTTCCTTTCGGCAGATCCCATCTACCTCTTCTAAAAATAAAAAGATATTGGCCGTTTTTGTTCTTCACAAGCCCTCCACCGGCTTCAATAAATTTGAATAAAGAAATGAATTTTTTTAATAGTTTCTTTTTTTTCATCCCATAAATTACCAGGTCATGCAATTGATTATTATCTTTGAAGTTTTTAAACACCTCCCAAAGTAGCTGTTTTGATTGGTATTGGTGCATCATCATAGTGGGAGATTCGGTGTAGGTAGTCTTTTTGACTAAATAAATCGTTTTGTCGTTAATAAAAACTTTATACATTTGTATTATGGAATTAAGATTAGAATCTGCATTAAAAGTTCCTGAATTTTTAATGCAAATTAAAGCAATAAAATTGAATATTTCCAATCCTTATACCTGGGCCTCGGGATGGAAATCTCCTATATATTGCGATAATCGTAGAACACTGTCGTTTCCACCAATTAGAAATTATATTCGACAGGAATTTGTGAAACTTGTAAGAGATGAATTTATAGCGCCTGACGTGGTTGCGGGAGTGGCTACTGGTGGCATTCCCCATGGCGTACTTGTTGCAGAGCGACTTGGATTGCCTTTTGTTTATGTTAGACCGGGCAAAAAATCTCATGGACTTGGCAATCAAATAGAAGGTGAAATAGAAAAAGGGCAAAGAGTTGTAGTTATTGAAGACCTGGTATCTACCGGTAAGAGTAGCCTTAATGCTGTTGAAGCCCTCAGAGAGGCCGGTTGTATGGTTATTGGGATGGCTGCAATCTTCACCTATAACTTCATGAAAGCAAAAGAAAATTTTGAAGACCATAATTGCCGTCTTATTACTTTATCCGATTATAATAGCTTAATTAAAGTAGCCCTGCAAAATGGATATATCAAAGAATCGGATGTAGAAATATTGGAAAGATGGCGTGATAATCCCCAAGAATGGGGCAAAGAAACTTTATAACCTAATTTTATATGACAGTAATTGAAAGCAAGAAACAATCCATAAACAATTCAAAAGAAAATGTTTATTCATTTTTAAGCGATTTCAATAATTTTGAAAAGCTTATGCCTGAGCAAATTAACAATTGGCAATCTACTAAAGATACTTGCTCATTCACCATACAAGGTATGGCTGACCTGAATATGAGAATTGCTGAGAAAAAGGAAAGTGAGTATATTAAATATACTGCCGAAGGAAAAAATCCATTTGATTATTTCCTGGAAAGTAAATTAATTGAGAATGATAATGGAAATTGTATTGCCCAGATCATTTTTAATGCCAAGCTGAATCCTATGCTTAAGATGATGGCTGAAAAACCTCTTCAAAATTTTGTTAACCTATTGGTAGATAAACTAAAAGAGGTAATGGAAGAGGACTATTAATTAACCTTTACAATTCTATTTTTACCAAGTCAATCATAGGATATTCAATCCTCTCTCTTATTCTTATGTTAAGTATGTAGCACTATATTATTTAGAATTATTTTAAATTACATACAGAGTATCCTTCAAATTAGATATTTCTATTTACTAATCCTATATTTGTTTTGTTGAAACTAAAAATAAATTTTGCCATCACGTTTATTTTTTAAAAATTAGCACAAAATTAAAATTTCACTTTATATTTGTTAAATGTAAATTTGTATATATATAGATACTTGTATGAAATGGAAAAACTTTTTAATAGGCTTTATTATCCTGGTGTTGTTTTGGTTTTTGCTTAACAATACTTTGGATCTAACCATTATTCTTATTGGCATTGGGTTATCAGCGCTCCTTGCTTTATTGTTTTGCTACCGCTGTGATGTGTTTTCCGAGATCAGGATTACACCCAAGGCTTTCCTTTTCACGATATTATACATTTTCGTATTCCTATTTGAATTGATTAAATCCAACTTGGATGTGGTAAGAAGGGTGCTTATGCCTTCATTGCCTATTAACCCGGGCATAGTGAAAGTAAAGACCAAGTTAAAATCAAAGATGGGACGGATGATCCTTGCCAACTCCATCACGCTAACTCCCGGAACTCTCACCGTTGATGTGCAGGAAGATACTTTTTATATCCATTGGATAGACGTGGAAACCGAAGACATTGACAAAGCTACCGAAAAAATTACCAGGAAATTTGAAAAATACTTGGAGGTGATTTATGGTTAATACTATTCTCTATATTGCACTGGGTTTCATGATGCTGGCAATATTATTTGCCATTATTCGCTTTATCATTGGCCCAAGAGTTACTGACCGCATCATATCTTTTGATGTAATGACCATTTCATCATTGGCAGTTATTGCTGTTATATCATATTTGTCAGGAAGGGTAATTTATTTGGACATCGCGATAGTTTATGGATTGTTGAGCTTCCTGGGTGTGCTTATTGTTGCAAAATACTTGGAGAAAGGGCTGTAAAAATGGAAATATTAGAATATATAGGGGCAATTATTACGTTGATCGGGTCTATCTTCCTTTTCCTTGGCTCCTTGGGAATTATCAGGATGCCCGATTCCTTTAACCGTATCCAGGCCGGGACAAAAGCTTCCACTTTAGGTACCATACTTACATTCCTGGGGATACTTTTCTTAGAACCCACTTGGTGGGGGAAAATGTTCATACTCATTATTTTTATTATCATCACTAACCCGGTTTCATCTCATGTGTTGGCGAGGGCAGCGGTATATATTAAGATACCAATGACAAGTAAAAAAAGCAGGAAAGATCAATCAGACAAAAATCAAAAACCAAAAACTAAAGAAAATCCATCATTATGATAATAAATATATTAACCATATTACTTTGTATAGCAATACTTGCTATGGCTATTGTAGCGCTGCAACAGGAAAAAATAGTCCCGGCTATCATTGCCGTTGGCGCCGTTAGCCTTTTTGCATCAGTGCTTTACCTTATATTGGCTGCACCAGATGTTGCTATGACAGAAGCTGCTATAGGCAGCGGATTATCAACCATAATTTTCTTTTATGTATTGAATAAAATAAAAAATTACGATAAAGACAATGTATAAAAACCTATTTGTGTTGGCATTGCTGATTGCTGCCGGTTTTATCTTCTACGGCTTTTACCAAGGCTACCAGGCCAGTGAGTCGCTCAACGAATTATCTGCCAGGTATGCGGATAAAGGCCCCGAAGAAGTTGGCGCTGCCAACCTCGTTACAGCAGTTATCGTTACTTACAGGGGGCTCGATACCCTGGGTGAAGTTACCATACTGTTTCTTACCGCGGCTATAATCGGGTTCTTTTTGAAGACACATCATGCTAAAGAGCGCAGTTTCCGCAAAAGCAGCGAGATCATGGTTACGGCGTCAAAAGTATTGACTCCCGTAATTTTTATCCTGGGTATATACGTTTTTATCAATGGCCACCTTACTCCAGGCGGAGGCTTCCAGGGTGGAGCTATTATTGCCTCAGGGCTGGTCTTAATGCTCCTTGCAAAACCCGACATGAACGTAAACCATAAATTAATAAGCATCATTGAATCAATATCTGGTTTTTCTTTTGTATTACTGGGAGTTGCCGGTATTTTCCTTGCAGGTGGTTTCTTGGATAATGACTTCCTACCCATAGGAAATTTCGGGGACATTATTAGCGCCGGCGCTATACCTGTTATATATATTTTCGTGGGACTTAAAGTAGGTTCCGAATTGTCTGGAATAATTGCCAATCTTAACGAAACACAGAAAACAGAATAATGGAACATTTGAATCTTGCAAATATATCGTTTATTACTGGGATACTTCTCGTCCTTATCGGGCTTTGGGGGATCCTCACCAAAAGGAATATCATCAAGATCATCTTAGGATTTGCCCTATTTGACACAGGAACTCATATTGTAATGGTTAGCATAGGCTACGTGAAAGGAAAAACAGCTCCTATTCTTGACAAAGCAGTTGATCTTGAAAAGGCTTCAGAACAAATTGTTGACCCTGTTCCGCAAGCCTTGGTGCTAACAGCTATTGTTATAGGATTGGGAATAACTGCCCTGATGCTGGCTTATGCTCTTAAACTTTATAAGAAACGTAAATCATTGGAAATTAATAAATATAATGATCTGAAATGGTAGGACCGGTTTATATTATAGCAGCTTCACTTGGTGTAGCTTTTTTACTTGGATTGATAAAACGGGTAAATATTAAGATACCTTGGATTATCATGCTACTTACTTTAGCCTTCATGGGATTTGTCTCTGCCCAGTGGCTTTGGGCGCTGTTTTTTGATGGTCAACAAGCTCATTATGTTTTCACAGCAGGTTTTAAACCACCTTTCTCTATCAACCTATTAATGGGAAGGTACGAAGCGGTGTTAACAGGATTGATCAATTTGCTTGGATTTGCCGGGGGCGTGTACTTGTGGGAAAAATTCAAAAAACAAGGCATCAATACCATTATTATCTTCCTGGTGTTTATCATGGGCCTAAATGTGGTGATCATGACGAGGGACTTGTTCAACTTGTTCGTTTTCCTCGAAATTGTAAGTATAGCAACTGCCGGACTGATTCTCTTGGATAAAGATAAATCCATTAAAGGGCTTACTGCAGGATTTAAATACATGATCGCTACAGGCATTATCGCGGGATTGCTTTTGCTGGGAACCATTTTTGCTTACAAATTTGCAGGTTCCTTAAATATTGATGATATTGCCAACGCAGGGCTTCCGGCAGTAAAAGGCGGAATAGTGGCTGCATTCCTTATCATTATAGCTGTAATTTTTGAATTAAAACCATTCCCTGCCAACGGTTGGGCTCTTGATGTTTACGAAGGCGCGCCATCAGGCATTGCAGCCATGATATCATCGGGAGTAGCTACTGCAGGATTGTTCATTCTATACAAAACCATCAATATTGGGGGAGGTGATTGGTACTATTATGTTGCCATGATTGGCGCCATCACGTTCTTAGGCTCCAACCTGGTTGGCCTGAACCAAAATAATGCCAAAAGGCTATTGGGCTATTCATCGGTTGGCCAAGTTGGGCTGCTTACCATGGTTATTGGGTTTTCGCATATTCTTGGTGAAGAGTTTGAATTTGTTGCTTTCACCATCCTGATAAGCCATTTCCTTGCCAAAGCAGGTTTATTTTGGATTTCAGGAATGATGGAAAAGAACGACATAAAAAGTTGGGCTGTGCTCCATAGGGAACCTATCCTTGTTTTCCTTATGGGGATTTTTATCCTTGCCTTGCTTGGCCTTCCACCATTTCCTTCTTTCTTTGGTAAATGGGAACTGGTTATGAGCCTGGCCTCAGAAGGTAAATTTGTTTGGATACTCGCCATCCTTGCCGGCTCACTGTTGGAAGCCATTTACTTATTCCGCTGGTTCGGCTACGTTTTCAACAATGATGAAAGAAAAATGGTAATCCATAACCATATTTTTGTTACAGCCAAGAAGCTGGCGCCTGTTATCATCTTTGGACTTGCATTGCTAGGGATTAGCTATTATGCCATACAATGGCTTGAAGTGGAGATTATCCGTTGGTATATCCCGTTTGTAATAGTAGCAGCCCTTTTCTTCTTGGATTATTTCCCCACGGTTATCAAAAATATTATTGCCATTGCAGGCCTCGGCTTTTACGCTTACGACCTTATTTACATGGATCTAATGCAAAGTGGCGACATCCTTAGGCTAGTCTTTGCTTCTATATTCATCGTGGGTGGTTTTGTATTGCTGATCCCGGGGTTCAACCATAAAGGCAAGCGGATGGGGCTTTATCCATTATTTTTCTTAATGTTTACAGGACTTGCCGGGCTTATTGAGTCAAAAAACACCCTCCAATTCTTTTTCTCCTGGGAGATCATGACCATCGCCTCTTACTTGCTCATCATAAGAGGTAGAAAAGCTATGAAACCTGCTTTTAAATACATCGTTTTCTCAGTTGGAGGAGCTTATTTTATGCTTATGGCTTTTGCTATGGCATTTAAAACCAACGGTGGGTTAACATTGGATGTACTCGCCACTTTTTCCGAATGGAGTGTATGGATCGCAATACTTCTTGCTATTGGATTGATGGTAAAAATTGCTTCCTTGGGCTTGCATATTTGGCTGCCGGGTTCTTACGCCGAAGCAGAAAATGATGTTACACCCATAATTTCTTCCATCCTCATAAAATCAGGGGTGTTCGGCTTACTTATCTTCTTTGCTTCATCTACAGTAATATCACAAATGCCTGTAAACATACCCTATATTCTAGGATGGATTGGTGCCATAACAGCCATAATCGGCAATATGATAGCCATCTTCCAAGAGGATGCAAAAAAACTCATCGCTTATTCCAGTATCGGTGTGATGGGCTATATTCTATTTTCCGTTTCAATGATGTCGCACCTGGGATGGCTCACTGCCGTCACCTATGCAATCGTGCACTTTTTGTACAAAGCGCTGCTTTTTGTTGCCATAGCCGGTGTTATTTACAGGACACGAACAAGAAACCTTTACGAGATGGGCGGGTTGATAAAGAAAATGCCGATTTCCTTTATTGCTGTGCTGATCGGGATAATCACACTTGCAGGAATGCCACCTTTAGCGGGTTTTGCCGGTAAATGGCTGCTTTATAACGCTGTTATTATCAAAGGATGGTACATTCAAGGGGCTATGGTTTTCTTTGCAGGAATCATTGCTTTCTTGTACTGCTTCAAGCTCATCCATAACGTATTTTTAGGGCCTATAAAGGATGAACACAGGAAGATCAGGGAAACAACAATTTGGTGGATCATACCCCAAGCAATACTTATCATGGCCATTATGGTGATCTCGGTTTATCCAAGAATAATTTTAGAGCCTATCGGTGAATACCTCACCCAAATGATACCTGGCGAAATCCTGCAATGGGATGGAACAAAGGCTTATACCAGTATTGGGTATTGGGATGCAACCAAAATCATGTATATCGTGATGGGTATGTTCGCCGTTCTGCTTGGATTTTTGATGTTCTTGAGCCGAAAGCCACAAAAGATCGGTCAATTTGATATGGTCTTCCAGGCTGAAAGGCCATCAAGGCCGGAAACAACCCATGTTGCTTATAACATGTATGCCCATTACAACAAAGCATTAGGATTTTTAGTGGCACCAAGGGTTACAAAGTTTTGGAAAATGGTTTCCGAATACCTTTATTCAACTGGTAATCATATAAGAAAAATATATTCTGGCAATGGTCAGGCTTATGCATTGCACCTTATGCTATATTTTGTTATCGCGTTTTTCTTAATTACAGGAGGGTTTTAAATGGATATTCTGGTAAAAATATTATACGTCCTGCTTGGTTTTTTTATCATCATGAATTACGGTTTGATAAAATTTGGGATTATTAGACGGATAACCGCGAGGATTGGAAAAAGGATCGGTGTGCCGTTTTACCAGCCTTATATTGACCTTGTGAAAAACTATGGACTTCGTTCGCAAGTAACCCATGGTATCATGTTCTACTTAGGACCTGTGTTCAGGCTTTCTGGGGGTGTGGGGATTTTTCTTTTTATGCCGCTTATTTTTGGTTCTCCTCACTTCAGTAATTTCTCCTTTGCTGGCGATGTGGTATTGATCCTCTACTTCATGTTTTTTGGTATGCTTGGTATGGCGCTGGGATCGGGAGAAGCAGGGCATCCTTATTCCATCATTGGAATTAGCAGGGGATTGGCACAATTCACTACCGTTGAAATACCCATAACATTAGCAATATTAGTGATTGCAGGTCAGTATGGCAGTTTATCCGTTTCCGATATAGTAGCCGCCCAACAAGGCGGGATACAGAATTGGACAATGGTAACAAACCCATTAGCCACTTTAGCAGCTTATTTTTCATTTCTTGGAATGATGATGTATTCGCCTTTTAACGTGGTGAATGCACCCCAGGAAAATCCCATTGGCCCTCCAACAGAATTCCAGTCAACATTCCTGGGGATGTTACAAACCAACAGGGCTATTTTGAGCGTTGTGGAATCAATACTCATCGTGAACCTGTTTTTTGGTGGCGCTACAAACTGGTTAGAGCTCCTGCTAAAAGCATTTATCGTATACTTCCCTGCAATTGTTATTGGAACGGTCTTCCCAAGGTTCAGGGTTGACCAGTCTATCAGGTGGTTTATAGGAATACCAACCGTGATAGGGATATTAGCTGCAATACTTACTGTTTAAAAAAAACAATAGAATATGAATGAAGACCAACATAAAGATCAATTCCTACATCCGGAAAACGAAAAACGAACGGTAAAAGGCCCGGATGGAGTTACTTTTGAAGTTGACCCTTTGGAGGACTATTTCTGTAACGCCAGGCCAAAGGAACATAAAAAATCGTATTCCAAAGTTATCGAGAAATTCCTTAACTGGGCAAGGGCAGAATCAATTTGGGTACTTGGTTATGGTACAGGTTGCGGGAGCATTGAAATCTACCCGCTCATGACACCCCGTTTTGATGCATACAGGTTTGGAGTGCAACAAAGGCCTACCCCACGGCAATCCAACCTGATCATTATTTCAGGTTACTTAAGTATCAAGACATTAAAGAGAGCCATTAGGAGCTATGAACAAATGCCAAGCCCCAAATTTGTGATGGGACTTGGTAGCTGCACAATAAACGGAGGCATGTATTTCGATAGTTATAACACCATTAACCGCCTGGATTATTATATGCCAGTAGATGTATATGTGGCCGGTTGCATGCCACGCCCGGAGGCCATATTGGAAGGTTTTAACAAGCTCAAAAAAAGGATTAAAGAAGGCCGGGCCGAAGGCGCCAACGAATACGCCAAGAATTTTGATTGGTACAAAGCCAACCAGAAAAAGATCATCAAAGATTGGAATATGCCGGATTACAACTGGTAATGAACGAAACCAATATTTAAACTTTTGCCTTGATCATGGAAAATATTATTGATAATATAAAAAAGAGATTTGACGTAAGTGAAGTAAAAAAGCAGACCAACACCTTGGTTTTTCTTACGCTTTCAAAAGAACAAACAATTCCTGCAATCACTTATTTGCGGGATTATGAAGATTTTTCTCATTTTGTCTTGCTTTCTGCTGTTGATTGGTTAGAAAATTCACAGTTTCAACTAACATATATATTACATAATCACGAGATAAAAACGGATATTGCTGTCAAGTGCTTTATTTCCAGGGAAAAACCTGAAATGGAATCTGCTCATCATTTATGGGAACAGATTGCTACTTACCAAAGAGAGATATTTGAGATGTACGGCATTGTTTTCCCGGGCAGTCCAAGGTTAGAAGACCCATTGCTGCTGGAAGGATGGGATAACATTCCTCCTATGAGACGGGAATTTGATACAAAAAAATATTCGGAAGAAACCTTTTTCCCAAGGCCGGGAAGAAAAACCAATGACCCGGCAGGACACATGAAGAAAAAACTATATCCTGGTGAAGGTTTGTAAAGCATGTTCAATACAATTCTTTGTAAAACAGAATGAAAAATCCAAAGATCACCAAAAAATCTGGAACAGATGAAAAACAATAAACAAATATACTGGCAACCCGACCGCAGCGCTTTCCCTCAATTAAATGAAGAGGGGAAGCCCGATCTTGACCTGTCGTCAAAGAAATACGTGAAAATCTGGCATGGGCCCAACCATCCGGGTATTACGGGAAACATGTCATTAGAGCTCACCATTAGCGGTGATGAGGTGATGGAAGCCAAAACACATGTAGGATACTTGCATAGAGGGTTTGAAAAACTTTACGAAAGACGGACATGGATCCAATGTTTCCCTACGGTAGTAAGAATGTGTGTACCTGAGCCGGATTCAAACGAATACAATCTTGCAGCAGGAATAGAAGAACTAGCAGGAATAGAAGTACCGGAAACAGCCCAATGGCTTCGGACTTTGGTATTGGAAATGGCACGGCTTGGTTCTCTCCTTAGGATCATGCCTGCACAAGGCGGCACAACAGGACTTGGACTCGGTGTGCAATGGGGGACATACTTACGCGACCTGGTTTTGGACAGGTTTGAAGAGCTTACAGGCGGAAGGATTTACCACATGTACATCCTGCCCGGCGGTGTTAGGGGGCTTCTGCCCGATGGATTCAAGAAAAGAATGGAAGAAGTTTTACAAAAGACAGACGAGTTCTTGGTGAACATAAAAAGGCTTGTGCTGGACAATGCAATATTTAAAAAACGTACCGTAGGTATTGGTTATATTCCACCGGAATGGATCGATAAATACGGGATTGTCGGTCCCAACGCCAGGGCTGCCAGCTTTGACAGGGATGTAAGGCTCGATAATCCATACCTTAAATACGATCAATTGAACTTAAACCCTGTTATTGCTAACGATTCGGATGTTTATACCAGGACATGGATACGATGGAATGATATTAAAACCACAGTAGATCTTATCAGGCAAATCATGGCAAAAATGCCCAACAAAGGTGTGATCAGGGCAGAAACGCCGAATGTGCTGCATTGGAAAGTCCCCAAAGGGGAAACATATATCAAATCAGAATCTTCAAGAGGTGAATACGGGTTCTACATCGTCTCAGACGGGAGTAAATACCCAAGAAGGATCAACCTGCGCGGGCCAAGCTATACACATGCCATTGCGCTGCTGGAAAGGCTGCTCATCAACGCCAATATTTCCGACATAGCAGCAATCATGGTATCTTTGGCAACATGCCCGCCGGAGATTGAAAGATGATGCAATTTACGATTTATTATTGATTATTGACTATTGATTATTTAAAGATAATAGCAAGCTACAAGACCAAATATTTAACATTTGAGAATTATAAAATGACCAAAGAAGAATTGAAAGATAGAACAAAAGACTTTGCACATAGGTGTGTAAAACTTGCACTTTCTTTGAATGGTGGTAGATTGGAAAGACATTTAAGCAATCAATTAATTAGATGTTCAACTTCAGTTGCTGCTAATTACAGGGCTGCTTGCATTGCTCAAAGCAAAAAATCTTTTTTTGCAAAACTCAGTATTGTTATTGAAGAATGTGATGAAAGCTTTTTTTGGCTTCAATTTATAGTAGATGAAAAGTTAATAAAGGAAAATTTGGTTAGTTCACTAATTAATGAAGCAAAAGAATTAACAGCGATATTTATAGCTTCTCGAAAAACATCTCAAATTGTAAATGTTAAAGAATCAGGCAAAAGTGAACTACTGCCAAGCAAATAATAAATAATAATTAATAAATAATAAATTAAAACGCATGCGCTTAAAAGACATATTAACTCCGTTTTCTGCATGGAAAAACATCGTAAAAGACCCGGTTACAGTCCGTGATCCTATTAAGGACAGGCCAGGAGCTGAACGATACAGGGGGTTTCATCAAAATGATATGGAGAAATGCATTGGTTGTGGCTCTTGTGAAGAAATTTGCGAGAACGAAGCCATCGACCTTGTTGAAGTGGCTGGCATAGAAACCACTGACGGCGATAGCGGGCTACGTCCCCTTGTTGACTATGGCCGTTGCTGCTGGTGCGCACTCTGCGTGGATGTCTGTACCACAAAATCACTCACCATGTCTAATGAATACATTTGGGTGGATGAAGACCCGGAAGTGTTCAGGTTTGTACCCGGAGTAGATAAAAAGCACTGGGATAAAAACGAATATGGTTGGAAAAAACCGGATTACGATTTTTATGGAATGAAACGAGAAAACATGGAAGAAATGGAGCCGGATGAAAGGAAAGCATCGTTCTTAGAAATGGTAAGGGGATATTCCAAAGCACAAGCTGAAAAAGAAGCTGACAGGTGCGTAGAATGCGGGCTTTGCGTAGCTACTTGCCCGGCACACATGGACATCCCCGGCTATATAAGGGCGGTGCGTGAAGGAAACATGGAAAAAGGGCTTCAATTGCTTTATGATACCAATCCACTGCCGGAAATCTGCGGGCGCGTTTGCACCCACCGCTGCGAAAACGTTTGCGCCGTGGGACACGAAGGCGACCCACTTGCCATTAGGTGGCTGAAAAGATATATTGCTGATAATGTCCCCTTTGAAGAATACAAACGTATTTTAGGTGTAGAAAAAATAGAAAGCAATGGCAAAAAAGTCGGCATCATTGGCGCCGGGCCTTCAGGGCTTGCCGCAGCATATTACCTCAGGTTGAGAGGCTTTGAGGTTACCATCTACGAAGCAAAATCAAAAGGTGGTGGTATGACCATGTATGGGATACCCAAATACAGGTTGCCACAGGATATGCTTGATTCAGAAATAGGATTTATTGAAGACATTGGCGTGAAGTTCATCTATGAAACCCGCGTTGGTGAAGATATAGCTTTTAAGGAAATGATGGATCAATATGAGGCTGTATTTATTGGAATTGGTTTTGAAGTGCCTTACACTATGAGCATTGAAGGAGAAAATTTGCCCGGTTCCCTTCAAGCAATAGATTTCTTGGAGCAAGCAAACAAGGGAGAAAAACCGGATATTGGCAAGAGAATAGCTATTATTGGTGGAGGAAACGTGGCTATGGATGCTGCAAGGGTAGCCAGGAGATTTGGTTGCGAAGTTACAATCCTTTACAGGAGAAGAGTGCAGGATATGCCTGCTGATGAAGAAGAAATAACCGGCGCGGAGGAGGAAGGCGTGAATATTGTACCACAAACCATTCCCGTTGAGATTATTGCAGGGCAGGATGGAAAAATCGCCAGTATTAAATATTTAAAAGCCAAGCTCATTAAACAAGAAGGCGGAAGAAGGCCAAGGCCGGTACCTATCGAAGGCAGCGAAGAAACATTAGACGTAGACAATGTTATAGGCGCTATTGGTCAGGAAGCAGATTATACCTTCTTACCCGAAGACCTGGCTGAAAAAATGGAAATAAAAAGAGGCAGGATGCAAGTGGATCAATTCAACAGGACAACCATCCCCAAAATTTTTGCAGGTGGTGATGCTGTTAACAGGACAGCAGACGCTATCAGCGCCATAGCCGATGGGCATAGAGCTGCAAAAGGAATAGACAGGATGCTTGGAATGGATTAATTACGAACGATTATTTTTTATTTTGTATCCAATAATGTACTTTTATATAGGTTAACGTTGTAAATATTAAAAAATAAATAGAATATGGAAGAATTTAATAGTCCCAAAGAAATAATAGAATTTGCCATCAACTCGGAACAAGAGGCTTACGAGTTTTATTTTGACCTGGCAAAAACCGTTAAATCCTCGGAAATGCATAACACCTTGATGCAATTTGCCAAGGAAGAGTTAAATCATAAAACCCGC
Source organism: uncultured Bacteroidales bacterium (assembly GCA_964544705.1). GTDB lineage: Bacteria > Bacteroidota > Bacteroidia > Bacteroidales > CAZJDA01 > CAZJDA01. The sequence continues at coordinate 667 of CAZJDA010000044.1, read as the reverse complement.
TTGCAGGAAGTGATTGTTTTAACCGATAAATCAGAAGGAATTAAAAACAAGGAAGTGGCAGATTTAAAAATGGCCGATTACCTGGTAGACAAAAAGCCATCTCCCAATATGTCTTACCAGGATGTATTGATCATTGCCATGAAGAAAGAAAAAAAGGCTTACAAGTTGTATAACGACCTTGCCAACCGTGTAGAAGACGAAAACCTTAAAAACATTTTCTACAGCCTGGCCCAGGAAGAAGCCAAGCATAAGCTCCGCTTTGAATTAGAATACGATGAGCATATCATGAAGGAAAATTGATCAATGTAAAGGCAGTGATAATGTTTGAAGGCCGGGGTAATAGCAGGCAGTCCAGCGTATTAGCCAGGTTGCAATAGGTTTTCGTCATTCCAAAAATATTTTTTTTCTGCTGAATTTTTAAATTTTGCCAAAAACCCTGTAAGGGTTAAATATCATAGCCCTGGGCAGCGCCCAAGGACAAAAGTGTCAAAATATTATCCCCGCTGATCCGGTGGTTTGTTTTTCTTGCAGGTAGTCTGCATCGGCGGAAATTGTAAAATGGTTCCTTTTTATAATTTTCTTTTTGTCTTGCTCCGCCGAAAGTCGGACACAGCACAAAAGAAACAAAAAAGCCAAGGAAAAATGAAGCTTCCACGCGCAAGGCCAG
>CAZJDA010000043.1:30562-39472 GCA_964544705.1 uncultured Bacteroidales bacterium | reverse complement strand
ATCGGGATTATCCGCCAGCTGGCGGAAAGCGCTTTTTCACTACGTTCAAACCGCTTAACTTAGGTGTTATTTTGTAGCTTCTATTCATTTCTCAATTCTTCAACAATATTCCCAGTCATAGAACTCCGTGCAGGGAAATAAATGCACAAAATACCGCTTGCAATAATTGCTGCTATAATGGTTAGCATAAATCCCCATGGCATATTAAAAGCCGGCGATAATAAGGATGGCAGTATTCCTATAAATGCTGAAATTATTCCAACAGCTAAACCTGTTAATAGCAAAAACATATTTTCTATAAAAGTGACCAGGAATACTTGCTGTTTTTTAAAACCATGAGCCAATAAAACGGCAAATTCTTTTTTCCTGTCAAGGATATTTCTCAATAACACGATGCCAAGGCCAATGGTAGCTATAACAACTCCTAGCCCGCCAAGCAGCATAAATACGCTTAAATAGGTATTGGTTACTGAGTAAAACTCTCTTAACCTTTGAATGGCAGGTGTAAGTTCTATACCATAATCCGTTAAATTAAAACGCAGTACATCTGCAATTTCATCTTGTTTTGATTGTTTGCCGTTGATGAGCATGAAGTCAGAGCCGGCTTCGGAGGGGAAATGTTCCAAGAACAGGCTGTCAGAAATTAGCACGTTCCCTTGAAATACAGAACTGCTCAAACCACCTACCAAGAGCAATTTTAGGTTTTCTCCTTTTTCGTTAATATAATGGAGGGTGTCTCCAACAGATTTTTTTAATCCCCACGTTAATACGGTTTGATCGGCAATGGCCGGGATGATGTTTTTGCCATATGCTTTATTCAATGAAAGCCATGGATGCTGGCTGTCTATTGCCTTGTGCAACTTTTTAAAGGCAAAAGCGCTTACACTGTCAAAAGCCGCTGGGTCTATACCTAATACTTGTGGGTTGCTTACTTGGTTTAGGTTAAGGCAACTGGCATCATCTCCTTCTTTAGCATAAAGGTGCACAAAACTCACATCTTTAAGGATTTGTTCATCTTGTAATGCAAGCTTTTCTTTTCCTTCTTGTGTATTTAAGTCATAAGGAAGCGGAATGGTTGTTTCTGCCCAGTAAAGAAAACCACCAGCGCCGGAATTCCGCCGGTTGTCAGCGCCATGAAACGTTTTCCTGTTGGCGCCTGTTATGATGACACTAAATGTGCCCAATGCAAGCAATAGAATAATAGTGATGCTCCTGGATTTATTCCTTGCAGCATTTTTTTGGGCAAGTGAAAATATCCCGGGCAAAGCATTTTTGGATCGTTTTATCTTGTTTACCAAGAAGATGTTCATGATAGCTACAAGCGCTATAAGCATAAAAGCCCCGGCAGCTAAGAAAAGGGCAGCGTTTTTATCCACATTAGTAATAATAGAATAAACCGTTAAAAATACTGATATAGCCAGGCTTAGTATAACAATCATATAGCTCCTGGCAGGTTTGTATTTTGTTAATTGTACCCTGAAAAAACCGAGTCCTCTAATTTGGCTTATTACAGGCTCCCTAAGTTTTCTTCTTGTAACCCAGTAAATAGAAGCCAAAGAAATAAACATTCCTGCTAATGCGCCAATTAACAGGGTGGTAGGTTTTATGTAGACTTCGATCATTTGTGTCCTGACAATTTCGTTCCATACTTGGTTGATCCCTGCCATTAAAGCATAATTGTATGCTATTCCCATAAAAACTCCTAATATAGCCCCTGCAGCCGTAATAAAAGCAGATTCTCCGATACGGGTTATGGTGATTTGTTTCTTTGTAAATCCTAAACCGGCCAAGATGCCGTTTTCTTGTTTCCTGGATTCAATATTTAAAGCATGGAGCAATATGGTGAGCAGAATCCCGGCTGCTATCACGAAAAAGCTCAGGCTGAGGAACAGACCACCAAAGTCAATCGAGTTTTTTGCTGCCAATGCTCCTTGCTCATAAACCGGGAAAAAAATAAATTTTACATCACCAGGTTTCATTTTTTCCATGATTAATGCTTCTAACTCTTCATCAGAAAGATCCTTATCCATAAAACGGAAAGCAGTAGCAGACCCATAGCGGTTTTCCCAGATTTCTTCACCTGCTTCAATGGATATCAAAGCTTTTGGTGTACCGCGATATGTGTCCCAATAAGCTTCATCTTTATCCCGGATTTTTTCAAGGTCGATTGGCACGCCTGCATCCCATTCGCTGCAACTTCCGGCATCAGCTAGCCCGGGATATTCCGGCATCAACGATGAATTGATTATACTGTCGTTGGTAGGAATGATATCACGAACAATAAAAGAATTTGACTCCTCTACCAACTTCTTCAAAGGCCCGATGCTAAAATATTCAAACGTAATGGTATCGCCTATTGATGCGCCTAAGTCATCAGCAAGCCAGCGGTTGATGACAGCCTCGTTTTTTTTCAAATCACTTGGCACAAGTGGGGGAGAAGCAGAAGTGGCGAAAGAATAGGGCGTTTCTTTATCTTGAAATCGGAAAGCATTGACCAGGTAGGTCAACACTTTTTCCTTTTCTCCCTTGATGTTTTCAAGGTTATTTGCAATTTGATCATCAATAAAGATTCGTTTTGAAGAAACTTCCCAAACATTTCTATCCTGTAAATTGTTTATTTCCAGGGCAATATCATCAATGCTCCAGTTTTGACCAAGCGAGTTTTGGAGTGAGGCTGTGTCTATTGGGCTATTTGCCTTACAAACGAGCATTACATTTGAAAATCCATTGATGTCAAGCTTTTCGCCAAGCAGATTATGGTTCACAAAAATATTGGCTGTGGCCGATTGGTTGCTTTTAAGGCTAAACCTGCCCATTTCTGCATTGCTTGCTATGGCTTTAATAGTTAGCCTTAATGCTATTGATGGGTTTTTGTCTTTGGCAAAAGGGGCATTCACAGGGATTTTATCCAAGGCATTTATCCTAACCAAAATATTATCGCCTTGACTTAGATTGAGTTTTTGGGCAACATACTCATTAATAACGGCTTCTTCTTTACCTGGAATGGGTATGGGAGCTTCAGATACTTTTTGAAAGGATTGGCTTATACCAAGGATGTTCACCTGGTTAATCCTGGTTTGTTTTTCTTGGTTGATGGCTATGCCTCTGCTTTGCAGGATTGCAATAACAGGAGTTTTGATATCCTGTTGCATTTGTCCTGCAAGTTCTGTCCTGAAAAATCTATCGCCGGAAGATAAAGCATATCTTACTTCTCCAAGCCTAATATCTACAAGCTTTTTAAGGCTTTGGTTAACAGAGTCGCCAATAATTAAGGCGCCGGTTAAAACAGCAGTACTTAGTGCCGTACCCGCCATGATAGCTATGTTCTTTTTCCTGAAATAATAAATGCTCCTGAGGATGTATTTTAACAACGACATTATTCTTTTTTTAAGATTCCTTTTGTAAGATTGTATTTAACATCCATTTTATTGGCCAAACTCAAGGCATGAGTTACCACAACCATTGCAACATCGTGTTTTTTGTTCATTTCAACAAGAAGATTGCCTAAGTTGTCTGCCGCTTCTTCGTCAAGTGAGCCTGTGGGTTCGTCAGCAAGGATGTAGCTGGGGTTGTTGATGAGCGACCTAACAACGGCTGCTCTTTGGCATTCTCCACCTGAAAGTTGGCCCGGGTGCTTGTGAACATGGTCTTCTAAACCTACTGTTTTTAATAAGCTGAAAGCCCGATCTTTAAGCTCTTTTTGACGTTTTTTTTGATTTCGTGGGATAGAAGGAAGGAGGATATTTTCAAGTAAACTCAATTGCGGCAATAGATAATGCATCTGGAAAACAAACCCGATTTTTTGGTTTCTTATTTCAGCCAAAGCAGCTTCTTTCAACCTGTTGATTTCTTCTCCATCAATGCTCACGTTACCAGAAGAAGGAATATCTAATGTGCCTGCAATATTTAACAAGGTGCTTTTTCCCGAACCAGACGGGCCTACAATTGCAATGCTGTCGCCTTTTTTTACGTCAAGCGTGATGCCATTAAGCACACTGCGCTGTATGCCACTTTCATTGGTAGCATAATATTTTTTAACATCTTGGAGTTGTATCATGAAACTTTTGTTTTGAAAGATATTGATTTTTATTCTGAAAAAAAGTTGTTAAATCCCTTTAACTTCAATCCATCTTTTAATCTCTTATCGCCTGTCCAAACTGGTAAATTTAGTTCTATTGCCAAAGCAATAAATGGAGTATCTTTGATGTCAATATCCTTGCAAAAATCATAAGCTATTTGTCTACTTTCAAGGCTAATAATTTCAATTGGGACAAATTGAATTTTTTCAATAATCTGGGTGAAATATAGATAAAATTCAGACTCACTAAGTTTTGAGTTTTTTATTAACTTCTCCTTATGCTTATAGATTTCTGTTATCAAGAAGTTTGGAGCAAAAAAAGCTATTGTTTCCTCAAATAATAATTCTCTAATTTTTGATGCTTTTGGAATTAAAGCAGAAAATATTAGATTGGTATCAATAATAGCGGAATTTGAAATCATTTTTTAACCCCTTTAAGAAAATCCTTCCCGTTTTTATCCCACCATTCTTGATTGATTTGTTCGGCAATACTTAAAATATCGGGGCTGAAACCTGATTTTTGAGCAAGTTCCTCAACCTGAAGCCTTTTTAATAATGAAATCAAGTAATTTTCATCAAATCCTTTTTTATTGATTTTTAAAATAATTTGACTCCCTTCATTTTCAATAACCAGGTTTTTCATAATTCTCTTTTTTACAAATTTACTAAAAAAAACATCTATTGAAAAGTTTGCCATTTACAATTTAAACACGTAAGGCTTTCATTGCATGTTGCGAAACGGTTTCATAAACCTTAACCATTTTTTCAGTAAGCACTTTATTGTTAAAGGTTTCAGTAACTGATTTTCTCCCATTCTCGCTCATGGCAAGTATTCTTTTCGGTTCAGAAAGCAATTCCTCTATTTTACCGGCCAATGCAGTAGCGGTATTTGGTGAATACGTTGCTCCACCGCCTGTTGTTTTAACGATTTCAGGAAAAGCGCCCAATGCAGGCTGTACTATCGGAATACCTGATGCAAGAGACTCCAGCAGGTAAGGCCCAAAAGCCTCTCCTTTCAGTACCGGGACTGATAACAGCGTCATGCCTGAAAAAAAGCTATCTAATGCTTCCAACCTAAAATCTTCTATGAATTCAACATCATTATAAAAACCTTTTTTCTTTATTTTTTTTACTTGTTTACGGACGAATATTTTATCATCACCGGTCATTCCGCCTGATATCCTCAGTTTGGCATGGGAGAATGCTTGGTTTTCTTTTAGCTTGATAAAAGCATCTACCAGGACACCAATGCCATTTTCTTTGTAAATTCTTGATAAATAGCCAATAACAGGAGTATCCGTTTGGGGTTTGTGCATTTTGTAAGCGCTTGGGTCAACGCCAATATGAACCGTAAATAATTTTTCGGTTGGGATATTCAGTTTTTCTTTCATCAAACTACCAAAGAAATCACTAACAGCAACAAAAGCATCCACATCTTTTGCTTTTTCTGAAAGCAGGTTCCAGAGCTTTTTTTGGTATTGGCTGGACATGGCATCAATCCAGACATCTTCATCCTGTAATGAGCAAACAACAGGAATTTTCAGCTCTTCTTTTATTTTTTTTGCAAGCCCCATTAGAAGAGCGTTAGAAAGGTGGACTACGTCAGGCTTCTCGTGGTGCTTGAGGAAATCTATCAACTGCATCAATTCTTTTTGCTGGAAGCCTTCATTGCCTTTAAGCATAGAGATGGTCATTTCTTCAAGTCCCGATGCCCTGGTAGAACCGGCTTTTTTTGCTGCGAACCTAAGGATAGGAGGGGAGTTGAAAAAATTCTCCATCCACGAAGGCATGTTCCTGAGCCAACTGAATTTTTGTTTTAAATAAATGTTAACAGCCCCATAAAATACAGGGATTTCGCTATTAACATCATATTCTTTCATAGATAACGGCAAATAAATAGGGAGGGACACCGCTTCATGCCCCATAGATTTCAGTGTCCTTGAATAAACCCTGTCGCGCAAGCAATTGCCACAGTAAAAAGTTCCTCCAAAACCAGGTACTATGTTGATTATCTTCATTTCTGATTTAATTTTTTGAGAATTTAATTTATTTTCTAAATGCATACACCCTGCCATCGCTAGCGCCAATCACAATAAGGTTCTCAATAACGGCAGGAGTGGAAACAATAGGGCTGCCAATCTCGAAAGACCATATTTTTTCCCCGTTTTCCAAGTTCAACATATAGAGGCGCCCGTCTCCAGAACCTATAATAACTTTGTTTTTTGCAATAACCGGGGAACCATCAATCTTGCCAAGGGTTTTAAATTTCCATAGAATATCGCCTTTATCGCTGTTAAAACAATAAACATACCTGTCGTTGGAACCGATAACTACCTTGTTTCCTTTAACAGCCGGCGAACCGATAAAGGGTTGGCTCCCGGTGTGTTTCCATATGATGTTTCCTTTTTCCAAATCAACAGCAAAGAAAATTCCATCATAATTGCCAAAATAGGCTCTGTTGTTTTCAATAGCAGCAGAGGAGGCAATATACGTTCCAATATCAATCTTGCTCTTTTCCTTGCCATTGAAGGTATTCACCAAATGAAGAAAACCGTCGCATCCTCCAAATAAAGCTATATTGTTGAAAACAGCCGGCGTGCCGTTTATATAATTATCTGCCTCATATTTCCAAACAGCTTTCCCCGATTTATTGTTCACAGCATGAAGGAAATAATCATAGCTGCCCACGATAACATAAGTTTCTTGGCTATTAGGACTAACAATGTTAGCGCCCCCGTTAATACGCCCTTCTGTGGTGTATTTCCATTTTAATTGCCCGGATTTTGCCCCAATTGCAAATAATATTCCTTCCAGGTTGCCTGCATAAACCGTGTTATCATAAAATATTGGTGCGGCTTCTATAGAAGTTTCGGTTTTAAATTTCCAATTCAGTTGCCCCTTGGTACTAATGGAGTATAGGTACCCGTCGTTTGAACCAACATAGATGTTATCATCACAAATTATGGGGGAGGATTTAATGGCATCGCCTGTTTTGTATGACCAAGCTAAATTTAGCGAAGTGGGCAGGCCAGCATTAGTATAACCTTTCAGCCCGGCGCTGCCCCTGGAAAGCGGCCAGCAATCGGCTGATTGGGGAAAAGCATTGAAAGTAAAAAGTAGTAGTAAAATAGTGAAAAGGTTTTGTTTCATATGATTCCAGTTTTTTTAGTTATGAACTATTTAGTTTGTTTTCAATTAATGTTTGATTTTACTTCATTGCAATAGCCCCAGTAGGACATGCCTCGGCGCATTCTATGGCGGTTTCTTCAAGCGCTACCTGCAACGTTTCATTAAACGGTACTTGCACCCTTACGTCAAAACCACGGCCAATAAATGTTAAGCCTACCAAATCTTCACGCTTTTTGGCAATCTCTATGCACAGCCCGCACCTGATGCATTTTTCCGGTTCATAAACCACCAGGTCATGCTGAACGTATTTCTTGAGTTTTGAACGCTCCTCCGGCCAATACTTGCGCCTGTCAGCATGGTATTCTTTGGCGTAGATACGTAATTTGCATGAATCGGGCTTGCGGCAGTCGCAATGCATGCAAAGTTTTGCTTCTGTGACGGCTTGGTCGTTATTAAAACCGTTCATGAAATCCACATTTGCCCGGTTTAGGTTCTCTTCACCAGTTTCTTTAAGATATTCGCCAACCTCTTCGGGCAAAAGCTTTCCAAACTTGGAGTTAAATGGCTTTTCTGGTGTGCAATACTTTTTTCCCGATAGATAAAAATGCGCGCAATGTGCTGCTTCTTTCCCTTGATTCAAGGATTTTACAGCCATTTTTTGTTTCTTTACCACGCTTCCGCAAGCAAAAACCTTGGGACGGCCTGTTTTATAGTTTTTCCCGGTAATATTAATGCTATCAAGATGTAATTCTTTTAAAACGCTATCAAGATTTTCATTGATTTCACTCCCGGTAGCAATGACTACAGCATCAAAGCTTTTATGGATTTCTTCAAATTTGATTTGATCCACCGCCTCTCCCAATTCAAATTGAATCCCCATTTCTTTTAAAATGGCCATTTCTCTTTCCAGGATAGTGGCCGGGAGCTCTTTTTCTTTAACTTGAAGTAAACTACCACCAATCTTTTGGTTTTTATCAAACACGTTGCATTTATGACCTAAGATGGTAAGATGAAAAGCACTTGCTAATCCGGCAGGGCCGGCACCTATCACAGCTACTTTTTTCCCGGAAGGAATAGGTGCTTCAGGTATCCAAGCTTTTTCAGCTTCAATGTCTTTTTCAGCCACAAATCTCTTTAGAAGGCAAATGCTGATGCTTCGGTCAACTTGTGCCCGCCTGCAAGCTTTTTCGCATGGCGCAGGGCATACATATCCCAACACCAGGGGCAAAGCAATATCGTTTTTTACGATCTTAATGGCTTCATCAATTTTTTTTTCAGCTATAAGCCTATTCATAAGGGGGATGTTCATTCCTGCGGGGCAAGCAATCCTGCATGGCGCTTCGCAATCACCTACATGGTCGCTGAGCAAAAGCTCAAGGGCTTCTTTTCTTGCCATGTGTACCTCTTCATCATCGGTGATAATTTCCATGCCGTCAAAAGCGGGATAAGCGCATGCAGGGAGCAGGTCGCCCGTGCCTTTTTCTTTTACCATGCAAACCATGCAGGAAGGATGATTGCTATATCCCTGCTTGTGGCACATGGTGGGAATTACCACACCCGCTTTATTTGCTGCCTCCAGCAGTGTGGAGCCTTCCGGCACTTGAATCCTTTTGTCGTTGATCTTTATTTCTATCATATTATTTGGTAATCACAGCATCAACAGGGCATACCTGCCTGCATAAATCGCATTTAACACATTTTTC
>CAZJDA010000043.1:0-30462 GCA_964544705.1 uncultured Bacteroidales bacterium | reverse complement strand
ACCATGCAATCGCTGTCATCAAGCACAACAAGTCCGCCCGAGCCCATCATAGCGCCAACTTCTTTAAGCGATTCAAAATCCACAGGTGTGTCGGCTAAATACGCCGGGATGCATCCGCCGGAAGGGCCGCCAATCTGCACTGCTTTAAAATTTTTGCCACCGGCAATTCCGCCTCCAATTTCTTCCACGATTTTCCTGATGGTAATGCCCATGGGAACTTCTATTAAACCACCGCGTTTTATTTTCCCGGCAAGGGCAAACACTTTTGTTCCTTTGCTTCTTTCCGTACCGATTTTCTCAAATTCTTCAGCGCCTTGGTTTAATATCCATGGCACAAGTGAATATGTTTCCGTATTGCTGATCAAAGTGGGTTTTCCATAAAGCCCTTTTTGTGATGGATAAGGCGGGCGGAGAACAGGTAGCCCCCGTTTTCCTTCAACAGAGGCAATAAGTGCGGTTTCTTCACCACAAACAAAAGCTCCAGCGCCTTCAAAAACCTTTAAACGAAAAGAGAACCCTGCCCCCATGATGTTTTCCCCAAGGTAACCTTCTTCTTCGCATTTTTTTATAGCTTCTTTAATGCGGATAACTGCCAAGGGATATTCAGCACGAATGTAAAGCAATCCTTCGTTTGCACCCACTGCAAAAGCTGCAATGATAATTCCTTCCAAGATTCGGAAAGGATATGATTCAAGTAGCATCCTGTCCATAAAAGCGCCCGGGTCGCCTTCATCGCCATTGCAGATGATATATTTTTCTCCAGGTGGCGCTTTTTTCACAAACTCCCATTTTATCCCGGAAAGGAAACCTGCGCCACCGCGCCCTTTTAGCCCGCTTTTTTTTATGACGTCAATAATATCTTCACCGGAGAAGTTTTTTATACATTTGTGTAGCGCCTCAAAACCGTGTAGTTTCTTGTACTCCTCTATATCAATAGGTTTAAGAATACCATGATATTCAGTGGCTATATTCAGTTGTTCTTTTAAAAAATTATCCAAAGGCGTATCCCGCTTGTCTTTATCATATTTTTTATAGGATTTTGGGAAACCGCTACTCACGATATTATCAAGCATAAGCCCAAAATTCCCAGAGAGCCTGTCAATAAGCCTGTTGGGTTTAAAATGCCTGAATACGATCTCTCTCACCTCTCCTGGCTTAACCTTAGCATAAAACACCGGCATTTCTCCTTCTTTATGGATTTCCATAAGCGGTACTTGGTTGCAGACTCCGACGCACCCTACATGTTTAACATCCACCCGGATATTTTTTTCATTCAAAGTTTGTTCTAGCTCTTCTTTTACTCCTGCGCTTCCACTTGCCACGCAGCAAGAGCCAAGGCCAATTCTTATCTCTCCTTGAGAAACCCTTTTGGTGGATAATGCTTCTTTTTTCTCACCTTTTTTCTTATCCTTGTTGGCAAGAAAATCCTTGAGTATTTGAGAGGTGTCTTCCGTGGTAACATGTCCATAAGTTATATCATCGATTTGGACAACCGGGGCTATGGTACAACAGCCGAGGCAAGCCACCTGGTCAACAGTAAATAAGCCATCTGCGTCCGTATCATTACCGTCTTTTAAATCCAGAGTCCTTTTAAAGGCATCGTAAACCCTTTCTGCTCCTTTAACGTGGCAGGCTGTGCCAACACACACCTTGATAATATGTTTCCCAACGGGTTCGTGCCTGAATTGTGAATAGAAAGTAGAAATTCCATAAGCCTGGGATGGAGTAACTTCCGTAGTATTGCAAAGCCTTTTGATCGCTTCTTCCGGCAAATAGTTGAATGTATCCTGTATGGCTTGCAACAAAGGGATTGCCTTGTTTTTTTCTTTACCTATACTTTGGACGATGCTATCTATTTTTGTATGTATTTCTTTTTCTGTCATTTATGCTTTATTATTTCCCTATGCAGAATAAATGGTCTGTTCCCCGGATATAAATGTTGCTATCAACAAAAGCTGGCGTACAATCTGATTTTTCTCCAAGAGGATTGCTCCCGAAGGCTTTGTATTGCTTGTCTGCAGCAAAAATATGCGTAATTCCTTGCCTGTCCGTAAGGAAAATTTTCCCGTTTACCAACATGGGCGAAGAGTAGAACCCATTGTTGAATTCCTTTTCCCAGTATTTTTCGCCTGTTTTGGCATCATAACAAGCCACGACCCCGTAGCTTGTTGCAAGAAACATCAACTTGTCTGTTGCAACAGGGCTTGGGACATCAGAAAGTAATTCATCGTTTTCCCAAATAATTTCGGGTTTGTCTCCAATTTTAATGGCAACCAGTTTAGCATATTCGTTGCATGCAAAAACAATGCTGTCGGCATAAGCAATCGAAGGCCCCACCTCGCCGTAAGTGCAATCGATTTTCCAGTTTTCCTTTCCTGTATAAGGGTTGTAGGAAGCCACGTAAGGATCGGCAATAAGGAATACTTCTGTTTGTTTGCCGGTATATGCCACAACCGGAGACGCCCAGGAAATTTTAACATCGCGCTTGGTTGTCCAAAGGGTTTTCCCGGTTTTTACGTCCATTCCCATCACCCTGGGTGATTCTCTTTCATCCAATTGGACGATAAGGATATTTTGATGGACCATTAATGATGAAGAATGTCCATAATGGTTTTCTGGTAATCCAATATTTTTTGCCCAGATTCTTTTGCCGTCCATATCGTAGCAAATCAAGTTGCCGTTGGAAAATATCGCATAAACCCTTCTCCCATCGGTAGCCATTGTTGGGGCGGCATGGCCTGTGTTGTTTGTTACCTCAGGTTTTTTTGCCGGTGCGCCGGGAACATTCTCTACTGTTTTAGTCCAGAGGTTTTTACCATTGTGCCTGTCATAGCAGTAAACTTGTTGTTTTTGCCCATTCGATCCCGTTAGGAAAACTTTGTCGCCCCAAACAATAGGAGAATTAAAACCTTTTAAAGGAATCTTTACTTTCCATTGAATGTTTTTCCCGGTATTACCATTCCAGCTAAGAGGGACATTTTTGTGAGACGCAATGCCATTTCCTCCCGGCCCCCTGAAGCATGGAAAGTTTTCGATGATTTCTTTATAAGTAGGGATTTCGCTTATTGTTTCTTTTGTTTCTTTCCCGGTAGTTGTGTCTTGTGCTTGAGCTACAGCTATTGTAGTTGTGCCTGATTTGGTTTGAATGGTATCTACTGGTTCTGTTTCTTGGGGAACAGGCGTTTCAGCAGTTTCATCGGCTTCGGGTGGAGAGGTTTTTCCTGTCTTTGTGGAGTCTGTCCCTGTTGGTGTACCGGCAATTGTTGTTTTAAGTTCATTATGAGACAGGAAAGCAGCTACCAATGCAGCTACAATAACCAGTGTTCCTCCAATACTTATCCATTGCCGCGCTTTTTTTCTTTCCGTGATGAGCGTCTCGCCACTTCCTCCTGTAACTTCCGGGGATATTTTTTTTGACTTTTCTAATACCTGCAAGGCAATGATCAATACAGCTATTCCTGCCAGAAGCAGGTAACCGCCCATCCTGATTTGCCATTGGTTGGTGAAATAAGCTTTCCTTGCAAGAAGGTCAAGTTGGCGTATTTCCTGGCGGAGTTCTGCATCCTCGGGATTGTCGCTAAGGCGTTCAACAAGCTTGTTGATTACTTCCGTGTTTACAGGATCAGCCCTGTTGATCTGTATGTAATTAACAATGAGTAATATGCAGATAATGAGTGAAAAAGCGCCTGCAATGTATGCAATATTTTTCCACAATGTCCTATTGATTTTATTTTCTTGTTTTTTATTCTCCATAAGAATTGTTTTTGTTGTCCGGCATCACCGGGCAATAATCTACACACCGGGCACAGCTCAGGCAAGTGCCCCTGTTTGGCGTATAATCTGTTCTATGTTTGTACACCGATAAATTCCATAAAGTAAGTCCAAAAACCAGCCCCAGGAAGCCTCCCAACAACCAACCCCCCGTATAAAATTTATTGATGATGCTATCGGCTTCCGAAAGCAATTGCTCTTTAGTTTTTCCAGCCGATTTAAAAGCAACCACTTCATCGGGCAGGGTTTCTTCATCTAATTGGGGATCTTGGACTTTTTCTGCCAACCTCACCGTAGGGTTGACCATTGCAAGGTTTTCGTGAAACTGTGCTCCAGTCCATCCTCCCACAAAAATTAAAACCGGTAATAGCAAGCTTAATAAAATAATTCTTCTTTTGGCTTTAGCCTTGGTTTCTGTTTCTTTTGCTTCAATAGGCTTTTCAATGGCATCAAACGGGCATGAATCTTCACATAATTTACATTGAATGCATTCCGTAGGTGTGATTGAGATGTGTTTTTTCGATACCCTGCTGCACCAATTAAGTAGAACTGCGTAAGGACATAAAAACCGGCAATAGGGCCTCGCAACTAGAACCCCTACAAGTAGAAGGATCCCACCCGCCAGGAACATGGCAAAAGTAGCATCCATCCGGAAAAAGCCTACAAAGGGATCATAGCGGCAAATAATAAAATCTGTAGCAGTAGCTGCATACAATATTGCCAACCCAAGATATATAAAAGGTATCAATCCCAAAGCTTTTTGTATCCAAGGTTTTACTTTCATGGGTTTAAACGCAAAGATGTCTTGTAAAGCCCCAAGAGGACAGACACCAGCACAAAATACCCTTCCGAAAAACAAGGCGAATAATAGAGGTAAGGCGAAAAAAGCTATTACCATGAGGGGAATGTGATAGGTAGAATCAAACAAACCCAAAGTCACGTTCTGGACAGAACCAATAGCACATACACAACCTGCTTTATAAAAACCAAAATACCCAAGAGAAAAAATCGACATCCAAAAAACACCTTTCCTGGAACGTTTTTTAAGTATGAGCCAAGTAATAATGGAAAGCGCCAGGAATAGCACCAGCACATCAATATAATTGAATATTTCGGCTCTTGCTCCTGGTGTGGAGGTTTGAGGTGTTAAGTATCCAGATTCAAACTCCGGTTTTGGAAACCTTTGGACACCATAAGCTACGAAACCAACCATAAGGGAAGCAAACAAAACACTTGCTTGTAACCATTTTTTCTTCATTGGCTATCCTCCATTTTGTTTCCCTTTTTATCTTCAAACCCCACCAAGAGATAAGGATTGCTTGCAGGCACCCTTTTAAAAGCGTTTGAGGGACAAGCCCTGGCTATTGAACACTCATTGCAATTAACGCATATATTGTGGCGCACCTGCAATTGTAAAGAACCATTTCCAAAGGCGCTACAGCCTTTAACACATTTTCCGCAGCCAATACAAAGGCCTTCATCAATTTCGTATTCAAAGAATGGTTCTTCTACAAAGGTTCTTTTAATTGCATTGGTAGGGCAAAGTTGATTTTCAGCGGCTGTGGTAAGTTTTTTTGTTTCCGGCCTAAAATATCCTCCGCAAAGGTCGCAATAGCCACACATATCATACACATGCACGCATTTAACAGCCGAAGGCGACAGCACACAATGGTCGGCGCATCTGCCGCATTGTATGCATAATGAAGGGTCTATTTGCCATACCATATCTTCTTTAGAAGCCCGGCCTACCAGGTAACCACCCAAGCCTCCAATGCCAATTGCAACACCAACCCTGGCAATACTGCCAAGAAAATCACGGCGGCCTATATGTTTGTTTTTTTCGGTCATTTTTTAATTTTTATTCCCTTGCGTTTCCTGTAGAAATCTGCCTCGGGATGTTCGCAATCGTCCAGTTTGCTACAGTTTTTACAGATAAAACTATTATTGCAATCTTGCTTGTTATTTCTAATTGCCAGCACCCCGCCTGCAACACCAATAGCAGCAACTGCTGTATTACGTGCCAATTTTTTAAAGAAACCCCGCCTGTTCATAATTCATTTAGTTTGTTCTACTTACCCTGATCCTCAGTTTTTTCTTAGACATAACCAATTAGTGTTTACTTTTAACGAAAATCTTAACCATCTTTTTAACCGGGTCAAGGATTAAAATTCTCTGTTTAGAATCAACGTCTAAATCGAGTCCTTTAGTACCTTCTTCAAAATCGTTTGGTTTGGCTACCACGCACCTGAATTCCCCGGTAGGTTCATGGATTTTAACCCTTTCAATGCCTTTTTCACTGGTTACAAATGCTCCATCATCCAATATTGCGAAATGCGTTGGGTTGCAACAACCGCTAAAACCATCTAAATGCATGGAGGTTTTAGCCCAAGTTGTTACCAGGTTGCCATTTTCGTCATAGGCTTCAAATTTGTGCTTCCCCGTGTTGGCAGCCCAAAGTTTCCCTTCACGGCCAATATCCACGTCAAAATAAGGGCTGGGAATAATAAAACCCAGAATTCTTTTGGCTGTGTCTTTTTCCCCAATGCTTTTGATGTAATTTCCTTGATTATCATAATGATGGATAAGCTTACAACCTGCATCAGCCACAAAAACAGATGTATCTTTTGTGGTTATACTGGTAATAATGGATGTATCATTGTAAGCTTTCCAAACAGCTTCTTGATTGCCGCCAGGGCTCCATACTTCTATATGATTTTTAACGCCCAGGTATATTTTATTATTATCAGAAACATGAATACAGTATGCTTCATTACCTATCTCGAAAGCATTCAATGGTTCGCCATGTTTGGTGAATTGTAGCACCTTCCCTTTTCCTGCAATGTAAATATTGTCTTCATTATCTACTGAAATGCCATGTGGGATATCCATTTCAAAAGGAATTTGTTTAATTTCCTTGTAGTCGACTAAAGAATCGTCAATTTCCTTGAGTTTTTGGATGTCATATTTATAGGGATTGTCAATAGGTTCTGTTTCTTTATGAAAGAAATCACGAGCCATGAAGAAAATAACTACAACCAATAGTAACAATGCCAGGTAAAGTATGATTTTATTTTTTGTCATATAATTAAGATTATTTTTTCCTTATATCAATACAAACCATTTCTTTGGAGTCTCTCATTATCAGCCTTCCATCGGCAATAGCAATGGGCCCCCAAGCATCTTGGCCGTCAATTATTTTTGCTTTATCCAATTCAATAAACTTTTCAGTGCTTGCTTTAGCAATGGTAAGGGTTCCGTCATCATTGAGGATGAAGAATTTCCCATCAGCAATGATGTATGGGCCAAGTCCGTATCGTTTTGTTTTGCCGCTTGTCCATAAGATGTTCATGCAGTCGGTGGGCTTGCTGCACACAAATTGGTTGCGCGACCCGCCCGCATCTTTTGGTAGGATGGCAAAGACCCTGTTCTGCCAAAAAATCGGGGTTTGTTGTTCGGATGCAATACCATCTTTAGGTTTGTATTTTTGAAGTACTTGAACATCAAAACCTTCTGCCTTTTCAACCAATTTAAAAAGCATTCCACCGGCGCCATAGCCTGCTGTCATAAGTATTAAACCATTGTCCAATATTAACGGTGATGGAGCTACAACAGAAGGTGCGAACTCCGTGGTTGTCCACAATATTTTGCCAATGTCTTCTCCTTTTGCTGATATGCCGCATATACCGCCAATTCCCGCATACACGTACATTTTTTTCCCTTTGAATGTCATTGGCATAATAGATGAATGCGACATTTTCCAGTTCAAGGAATTGGGTGTTTGCCAGGCTCTTTCACCAGTTTTGCAGTCAATACCGATGAGCAATGCAGTACCTCCGGGTGCAATAACGGCAGTATCGTTATCAATAATTGGGCATTGCCCGGTGTACCAGTGTGGAATTTCTGTGTTGTAATCTTTAACGAGGTCAATGCCCCATAACAAGTCGCCTGTTTCCCTTTCGGAGCACATAACATGGCATTTGGGGCCAATGGTGATGATGTATTTTTCGTTTACTGCCGGGACTGTCCGAGACATCCCGTGGTTTCTTTTTACGTGCACGTTATACCATCTTTTCCAAAGTTCTTCCCCGGTTTCTAGCGAGAAACAGCGTAAGGCGTCAGCTTTTATTTTTTCATCATAATCAAGGATATAGACTTTCCCTTTATAAATTGCCGGCGCCGCATGGCCTTCGCCCAGTTCTTTTTTCCAGGTAATTTTTGGGCCTTTGCCCCAGTTGTCAATTAGTGGTATGGTGTTTTTCTTGATATTGTCAAAATCGCTGCCCCTGAACCTGCTCCATGTTCCTGTGAATTCTTCGAGTGTATCTTTGGCATATCTCATAAAATGCTCGCCAATGCGCACCTTGTCGGCAGAAGCGGCATCGGCAGTAGGCCTGTTGTCCATGCCAGGTTTACTGGTTTGGAAACTGCGGACAGGGTTGTAAGACAACCAATAAACCAGCGCAGCCAAGGCAAATATGGCAAGGATTGTTAAAGGAAGTATGTTTTTATATTTTTTTTGCATTTTTTTTTAATTCGCAGCTAAAATTAATTAAATTTATAGAACTACAAAACTAAAGGCTTAACGAACTAGAAGAAGTGAGGTTTTTTTGGGGTGTATGAATGGATTTTGGGGTTGAATGGCGTATTTTGATAAAATTTTGTTTTTTGTGAGAGGATCCCGGATGCCGGATAAAGTCCCTACTAAGCTTCTGAATTCTGGCCTCTACCATCTTCAAATTCAATCATTCAATCATTCATTAACAAAGTAACAAAGCACTCAATCGTTCCATCGTTCAATCGTTCTTCCGCTTAACCCCAATCAACCAATCAACCAATCCACTCACTCAATCGTTCAATCGTTCAATCGTTCTTCCGCTTAACCCCAATCAACCAATTAACCACTCAACCACTCAACCAATCAACACATTCATCCACTCACTCAATCGCTCCATCGTTTTTCGTTCCTGTTCATCTAAACCAACCGCTTGAAGGGTTTTATTTAACTTTAGTAGGTGTTTTTTTTATGCAGTGCCTATCCCTTCTATGGTTTTATTAGGAATTTATCTATCTACAATGGTAAATACTGGTTTTATTTAATTTACTTTTTGTCTTGAATTTTATGTCGAAGTCACAGACTTCGCGGAGCCGGAAAGTGTATCGGATGCTACTCTTAACGAGAGCATAATTGTACAAGTGTAGCTGAATGTGTCCGACAACTGTCAGAAGCTACCAAATAAAAAGTGTATCGGATGCTACGCTTAACTGGGTAGCATTTTTTTAAACCCCGTCATATCGTCCAGGATTTTTGCTAATCAATATCGTTCTTATTTCTTTTATCATTTTATACCACTTTTCTACGATGGAAAAGTCAAGAACCCAATTTTGAGGATTGTAAATACAGAAATGTGATTTTCCCTTAAATTTCTCAACGAAATCTACATTGGTTTCGTTGATTGAAAAATAAAACAATTCTTTCATCTTAAAAGAATCAATAATCGCTTTTTGAAATTGCTTGTCAACCAGCATACTATGAATGAGTTTAAAGTCATTTCCTCTTGTTGCAACTTTGGAATCAAAATTCCTATTCCCGGTTTTTACAATTTCCTTTCTTGTGAATGGATTGACTTTATCCAATACATCTTTTTTCCTGAAGTTTAATTTGGTTGTAAGTGGCACATTAATAGGAAAATACATCCCACAGAAAAAAGTGTCTACACCAATTTTACTAAACGGGTCGCCATATAGGATAAAATAAATGGATTCTTCTTTGTTCATGGGTATATAAACGGTCCTTTTATACTTTGGTATTTTTCTTATGAAGGAAACCGGGTATTCTTCTTCGGTATAGAAAATCTCGCGATTTGTATTCTTGGCAAATTCTTCTAGTATTTCGATATTTGTTTTTTCTTCCATAAAATAATTTTGGTTTTATTTTACATTAAAACGGTCAAAAATTTATTAAGTTTATAAAGTTTCTGCAAAAGCAATAAAAAAACATTTACACTTTCACAACACCACGCGGGTAGCGTCTTCCAATTTGCCAGGATCAAACTTTATAATGGCTAGGTCTGGAAATTCATAAGCTGCAGAAAACATCCAGGTCTTTCCTTTTTGCTCTTTCCAATGCCCGGTGATACGCGAAGATTCATGAATATGCCCGTGCAAGGTCAACATGGGTTGACGCTCTTCTATAAACCTCTGTATGGCAATACTTCCAACATGCACGTCTAAGGGAACATACTCAAAAGTTTTGCCGTCAAGGGCTGCCCTGTCCAAATAAGTTTTATAGGGCGGTGAATGAAATAAAAAGATGGACTTACTCAAATCTTGGTCATTGATTAAAATTTCTAATTCCTTTGCAATGGTGGTAAACTCAATATCAGTACCCGGGTCAACGGAGCGACTACCTTCAGTAGGATGAACACAACCCGGGTCAACAAAGCGCGACACATCATAGCGCTCCCAGTCTTTAAACAAAAAAGGTGTAGGAGGTACATTGGAATAACCAAAAACGCTGTATTGCCCCAATTCAACTTTTTTCTCATGGATATAATTCCACAATCCTAATTCCTGTCCTTCAAGGATTTTTGGTTCTTCTACCTTGGGATCATCATTGCCAAGAATGAGGAACACGTGTGGATAATCATCCTGCAATTCGGCTTTAAGCTTTTTAAAAGAAGGAATTAAGAAATCTAAGGTAAAATCTTCATACCCCTCATTGCTTACGGCAAAAAAATTGGGAAAAATATCACCACCGATAAAAAGTGCTCCTGGCTTTTCTTCTTTTATTTGCTTAAACAATTTTTTATACCTGCTCATAATACCGTGCAGGTCTGAAACAAAAAAACATTCCATAGCTATTCTTTTTTCCTGAGTAAGCGGGCAGAATTATGCAAACTATTGATCATTACCGCGTAGCAAGTTTTGTTTTCAATATCTTTATCCGTAACCAAATGAACGTCAATAAGGCCGTTTTGGTGAATATACCCAGTTTTTTGGTGGTTCATTTCACCCAAAGCAAGGCTCCATCCATCCACCCATGATAAGAATTCTTGCTTTTGGGTTTCATCTCCTTTAAAATGCACCAATAAGTCAATATCGCTACCGGGCCCCGCAGTAGCTTCTTTAACACTGCCAATAATATAAATGGCTTCTATGCCAAAAAGTTCAAGGTTGGCTTTTTCAGCCATCTTCCCTGCCATTTTCATCCGCCATTTCCAGTGTTCATCGGATGAAGCTTTTAAATGCGGGATATCATTTACCTGCCCGTTTTGTTCTTCGCTGATGAAGTGCAATGTTTTTTCCAGTCTTTTTTGGAAGATATAATCTCCCAGCCGGTGCGCAATAGTATTAAGCAATTGTTGCTCTTCCGGTAGAAAAGGATTGCTTAAACCCAAATTATCCTGGTAATACACTTTTATCTCGCCGATGATATTGTTATCCACGATAATATCTGCCGATTGAAACCATTTTGATTCTGCAAATGTTGGCAGGGTGTATGTTTTGTTTTCCAGGTATATCTTTACCGAACAAATACCCGGGTATTGCCATCCATCGGGAATAATGTTTAAAATGTCATAAACAACCCTTCCGGTGCTCCTTTTTGTGTCTTTGAGCGCTTCAGTAACCCTGTAAATACATTGCAGTTCTTTGGCTCTCTCTTTCAGTTGTTCAAACGAATCCATGTTCATGCTCAATCTTATTTTTAAGGGGTGAAAGTACAAATTTTTTGGGGATTTGAAGGAAATATTAAGCAGTTAAACATTTAATGGCTTCTCAATTTGTTGATTTTATGTTAATAACTTACATCCTCCAAATCATCCATTTACCAAGCCTTTCTTAATTTTGTAGAAAAGCTTAATATTATGAGGTTTATTGCTGATTTTCATATCCATTCCCATTACTCTATGGCTACAAGCAAACAATTAACTCCTGAATACCTGGATTATTGGGGGAAACTTAAAGGCATAAAAGTTATCGGTACGGGCGATTTCACCCATCCCGGTTGGACTGCCGAGCTCAAAGAAAAACTGGAACCGGCCGAAGAAGGATTGTTTAGATTAAAAAACGAGTATAAATTGGAAAACCTGTTTATTCCCAGTAATGAAAAAAATGATGATGTAAGATTCATGCTAACGGCTGAGATTAGCAGCATTTACAAGAAAGGCGGCAAGGTTAGGAAAGTGCATAATGTGCTGTTTGCACCATGTTTTGAAACTGTTGACCGGATACAGCAAAAATTATCAGGCATGAACTTTAACATCACTTCCGATGGCAGGCCAATCCTGGGTTTGGATTCAAGGAACTTGCTGGAAATTACCTTAGAGATAGATGAAGACATCTTTTTTGTTCCGGCTCATATTTGGACGCCATGGTTCTCGGTGCTTGGTGCAAAATCGGGCTTTGATACTGTAGAAGAATGTTTTGACGACTTATCTCACCATATCCATGCCGTAGAAACTGGGCTTTCTTCCGACCCGCCACTCAATTGGATGTGCAGCTCTTTAGACAAATACACCCTTCTTGCCAACTCCGATGCACATTCACCAGAAAAACTCGGGCGTAACGCCAACATCTTTAATACTGAATTATCGTATAAATCCATCATAGAAGCCATAAAAAGCAGGAATCCCAATAATTTTCTCGGTACTATCGATATGTACCCACAAGAAGGCAAATATCATTATGATGGGCACAGGAAGTGCGGAGTCTGCTGGAATCCCGTTGAAACGCTAGAAAATAAAGGCATTTGCCCGGTTTGTAACAGGAAGGTTACCATTGGTGTTACCAACAGGATCGTGCAATTGTCTGACAGGAAAAATATAGAAGAAAGCAAGAATAAAATGCCTTTCTATTCTTTGATACCACTTAAAGAGATGATAGCGGAAATAACCGGGGTTGGGGTGAATTCAAAAAAAGTGAATAAGGCCTACTACCAAGTATTGGAAAAATATGGCTCCGAGTTTGATGTATTATTAAATCTCCCGTTGGATATATTGAAAGAACCTCCATTACCCATGCTGGATGAAGCAATAAGAAGAATGAGAGAAAAAGAGGTTATTATTAAGGAAGGTTTTGATGGTGAATATGGTGTAATTAAAGTTTTTGATGAACAAGAACTCAAAAATATCTCACAAGATAAAAGCCTCTTTCATGAACCGGCTGTTGAATACCAAAGAACATTAAAACCTCGCCCTTTATTTAATTTCAGCTTGCAAAAATACCATGAACTATCCAAAACCCATTCTTTAATAAAAGAAGAACCACAAAAAAAGACTTCTACTATTTATGGGTTGAATAGTGAACAAACCAAGGCCGCTTCGCACCTTGACGGCCCTGCAATGATCCTTGCCGGGCCGGGAACAGGGAAAACAAGGGTGCTTACTACACGTATTGCCAATCTTGTAAACAACCAAAATATCAAGCCGGAGAATATTCTTGCTGTCACATTTACCCAAAAAGCCTCAGGAGAAATGAAAGAAAGGCTAAAGAAGCTGTTGGAAAACAAATCAACATTCAACAAAGTCCATATCCATACTTTTCATTCACTGGGTTTGAATATGCTGAAAAAATATTATTCTGAAAACCCAAGCCATAAAATTTCAATTATTGATGATGCTGATAAAAAAAACATCCTTTACCATCACTATGGTATTCCCAAAAATAAGATCAAAAAAGCCATTAAAACCATCACGAGCCTTAAACAATCTTTGGAAATCATAGATAACATTGAAGACCCGGAACAAAGAGAGTTATTCAGGAGTTACCAAGGTTACTTGGAAAGGAATGAGCTTCATGACCTGGATGATATGATATATGAAGCATATTGGCTTTTGAAGAACCATGATGAAATAAGGAAACAATACCAAAAACAATTCCGGTATATCTTGGTTGATGAATACCAAGACATAAATTATGCACAATACCAATTAATCAACTGTTTTCTTGATGATGCCGCCTCCTCTAACCTATTCATTATTGGTGATCCCAACCAAGCTATTTATGGTTTTAGAGGAGCTGATATTGGTTTTATTAAACGTTTTACCGATGATTTCCTTGATGCAAAGGTCTATAAGCTTGGAAAAAGTTACCGTTGTTCCGATAGGATATTGGAAGCCTCCGGGAATGTTGTTTACCATAGGAATACAAAAAGCTTTTTAAAGGGACTGAATAAAGGAGTGAAGATTAAAATTGTCCCGGCAAAGACAGAAAAAAGCGAAGCAGAATTTATTGCCAGGAAAATAGAAGAAATGATCGGTGGACTAAGGTTTTTTTCTATGGATAGCAGTGTAGCAAATGGAGAAAAGACAGCAGGGATAGAATCTTTAGGCGATTTTGCCGTTCTTTGCCGCACCAAATCACAATTCGCCGTAATAGAAAAAGCTTTTAATGACCACAGCATACCTTACCAGGTCATCGGGGAAACCCCATTCTTTAAACGATCGCCGGTAAAAGAGCTAATTGATATTCTTAGAATCATTCACAATCCCGAAAATTCGCTCATCAAAGAAAAAATTGACTCTTCTGTTGTCAACAAGATTGAAGAAAATATTCTATCATTACAAGAACAACAAGCTATCAGCATCATAGAATTTGTTGAGAAACACTTAATGAAAGAAGAGTTTGAGCAAAATCCCTTAGAATTCAAAAAAATAAAAGCTCTTGCTGAATCTCATAAATCATTAAGCAGCTTAATTACTTTTGTTACGTTGGGAAAAGAAACCGATACGCTGGATGAAACCAACGAAAGTGTTCCCATAATGACCATTCATGCCTCAAAGGGATTGGAGTTTAAATGTGTGTTTGTTGCGGGATGCGAAGAAGGGCTAATTCCATACAAGTTATTTTCTAACAGCAAAACCGACCTTGAAGAAGAAAAACGCTTGTTTTATGTTGGTATGACAAGGGCAGAAAAGCTTCTTTACCTAACGCATGCCTCCAAACGCTACATTAAAGGAAAGGAATTCAATTATACGAGGAGTTCTTTTATTGATAAGATAGAAAAAGAACTATTAGAAACAGAACAACAAGAACGAAAGAGAAAAAAAGCATTCCATAACCAGTTAAGTCTTTTTGATTCCTAAGAAAAAAAATCAAATTAATCTAAAAAAACCTTGTTTATTTGGATATGTAATAATATTTTTGTAACTTTAATAACCTAATCCTAACTTAAAAAAATCATTCAATGGAAGAAAAACTCGTTACGATTGCCACTTATTCCTATATTCGGGCTGAGATACTGAAAAGCAAGTTGGAAGCCAATGGAATAGAATGTTATTTAAGGAATGTAAATTTATTACAACCTGACGTAGCAAAAGGAGTAAAAGTGATGGTTAGCAGCCATGATGTTGAAAAAGCAATGCCTATACTCAAGGATGTTGATGACCAAGTGCTGGAGGAGGAAGAAGAAGTAGAAGAAACCGAAGAAAAGGAAGAGAAAAGCGACAATATTGTTACGATTGCAACAATGAATTTCACCAGGGCACAAATACTCAAATCACGCCTCGAGGTGGAAGGTGTTGAGTGTTTTTTAAAAAATGTAAACCTTATCCAACCCGATGTTGCAGGTGGCGTTAAAGTAAGGGTTCACGAAAGTGATATTGATAAAGCATTGCCCATTGTCATACAACTGAACAAGGAATACGAGGATAAGCCTGAAATTGAGGAAAAACCTGAAAAACTGAAGGATATCAAGAAAATACTTGTTCCTGTAGATTTTTCAGAGTATTCTGTGAGGGCGGCAAAATACGCAATAAAAATTGCCGAGAAATACAAGTCGGAGATACAACTCTTTCATTCCTATTATAACCCGGCCATTTACGCAGAGCCATTTACTGAAGGATATGCCTATCAATTAAATATTTCTAAATACTTGCGCGATATTGAAACAGAAGCGGAAGAAAACCTTACCAAATTTGCCAATTCGCTCAAAAAACATTTGGAAGAAGAAAAAATCAAGGGTGTGAGCATATATAAAACCTTGGTTTGCGGCAACGCCGACCGGGAGATCATCAATATGAGCAAGATCTATTCACCTGATCTCATTATCATTGGCATGAAAGGTGAGGCCGGGAGTCCTAACGAAATTATAGGTAGCATTGCCAACAAAGTGATTAGGAACACCGATATGCCGGTGCTTGCTATTCCTGAAGAAACAAAATATAAAAGCATTGACCAAATAAAAAACATTCTATATGCTACTGACCTGGACAAATCCGATTTCATATCCATAAAAAAACTACTGGGTATAGTAGCTTACCTTTATCCCAAAATTTATTGCGTGCATTTATCAGAAAGCAAAGACGACCCATGGTCAAAAGCGAAACTTCAAAATCTTAACGAGCATATTCTTAAAAGATATCCCCAATATAATGTTGAATGTACTTTAATTGAATGCAAAGACAAAGAAGAAGGTATTGAAGACTTTGTGCAGAAAAATGACATTGGGCTTATCACTATTAATTCGCACAAAAGAAATATTTTCAGGAGGTTGTTTAACCCAAGTTTTACCAAAAAAATGGTGTTTCATGCTAATACACCGTTATTGGTATTTCATGCGTAAATAAATTTAGTGTCATGTCATATATGAAATAGTAAGGAGACTCCTTCGTTCCCGCTCACAGCGGAACAGGCTGTGCCTCCTCGGAGTGACGTCATTGCGAGCCGACAGCAGCTGGCGAAGCAATCTCCAAGCGTCACATTAGAATTGACATGACATTAGATTAAATTGTTTCAAAATATAGCTCATGGATTTCATCAAATCCTATTGAACAACAACAATAATTTCCTGGTATTTTTTATGAATTTTTTGTTGAGGTCTTTTTTGCGCACTTTCCAAACCCAGTTATTCTTTGAACCGCCGGGATTGTTCATACGCGCCCAGCTATCCAAGTCTAAAAGATCTTGCATTGGTATGATGGCTATTTTGGCACATGAGGCCAAAGTAGCACGTATCATCTTATGATTGCAGTTTTTAGTTTTTACTTTCTTATCAAAATATTTTTTCATCCGTTTTTTCATCGGTTTGTTTACTTCTTCTTTAAACCAACCTTTGGTAGTGTTATTGTCGTGGGTGCCTGTGTATGCAATACTATTCTCAATGTGATTGTGGGGTATATGGATAGATTTTGGCATATCATCACCAAAAGCAAATTGCAATACTTGCATCCCGGGCAAATTGTATTGATCCCGCAGGTCATAAACCGGCTGGTCAATATCGCCAAGGTCTTCTGCAATAAAAGGCATGGTAGGGAATTCTTTCTCCAGGAATCTAAGCAGGCCTTCGCCAGGGGCTTTGGCCCATTTTCCGTTAACGGCTGTTTTGTCATTGCCAGGAATCTCCCAATAAGCCGAAAAGCCCCTGAAATGATCTATCCTAAGCAAGTCATAAAGCTCAAGATTTTTTTTAATTCTTCTTATCCACCAATCATAATTGCTCTTAAGGTGCTCTTCCCAATCATAAACAGGCATATCCCACTTTTGCCCGGTTTTACTGAAGTAGTCAGGTGGCACACCGGCAATGAATTTCATCTTTTTATCGTCTGTAAGCTTAAAAAGTTTTGTGTTAGCCCATACATCGGCATTATCAAAGCTAACATAGATGGGTATATCGCCAATGATCTTTATACCAGATCTATTGGCATAAGCCTTTAATTCTTTCCATTGTTCCAGGAATATGAATTGTATGAATTTTTCCTTGATGATCTCATTCTTGAATTTTTCTCTATAAGCATCCAACGTAGAACCATATCTTTCCCTAACTTCCTTTGGCCATTGGTTCCATGGTTTATTAGCATATTGTGTTTTCAATACTTCAAAAAGCGTATAATCTTCTAACCAGTATTTTTCATTGTTGCAAAAATCTTCAAATGCTTTCTGCAAGCTGTTATCTCCATTTTTTAAAAAATTTTTAAAAGCCCTGTTAAGGATTTTATCTCTTAATTTTTCAGCATAATCAAAATGTGCCTTATCTTTTTTCAAGGTTTTGTCATTTTGCAGGTGCTTGTCATCAATCAACCCCTTGTCTTTAAGCCATTTAGGACTGATAAACAGTTTATTTCCCGCAAAAGCAGAGGGCGAACTGTAGGGAGACCACCCGGCTTCTTTCGTTGTTGCTGTTAAAGGCAATATTTGCCAATATTTAAAGCCGGATGCTTTCAGAAAATCAATAAATTCAAAGGCTTGTTTTCCAAAATCTCCTGTTCCATATTTTCCCGGCAAGGAAGAAATATGAAGTAAAACGCCTGCGCCCCGTTTGGTTTGTTCAAATTCTCCTTTTAGCAAGCACAATGGCAATTGACCAGATACATCATTCATATATATTTCGTTTTTGCATGTAATTTCAGTATTTTCAATGATATTTTTCCAATTTGAAGGCGATGGAAAAGGTAATTGTATTCTTGTATCTTCCCAATTAAAGTTTTGGAAAGGCTTGTATTTATTTAATTTATATGAAAACAGCGGCACAACGGTCACTGTCCATAAATCTTGATATTTACGGGCAAATCCAAGTATATGTTCCTTATATTTTCCTTTTGTTTCTAAAGGAATATATTCTCCCTTTGAAAATAGCAAGCTCATTTCCTTACCTAGTTTCAGCAATTGATGTGTTAACCAAAGCTTAATTTCCCCGTTATTCCTATTTTTAAGCAAATTTTCTATTTGTTTCCCGGGTTCTTTTGCATTTTTTTCTAAAAGGTTTTTTAGGATAGAAAACCTTGATACAAAATCTACTTCTCTCCTGTTATCTGGGTCTACAAGGCTAAGGTCCCACAATTCGCTTCCCTGGTATGTGTCTGGGATACCGGGGCAAGTATGTTTCAACAATAACTGGGATAATGAATTGATCATACCATGATCAGCGATTTTTCCCACGAAAGAAGTTAAAGAATCCCTAAACTCATGCCGTGGAGATAACAGTTTATCAACAAACTCAAGTACATGTTTCTCGTACATTGGGTTTGTGTTGATCCAGCTCGTGTTTGTTTTTGCTTCTCTTAAGGCTTTTACAACATATTCTTTAAACCGTTTAATGATGGAATCATCAATTACACCGTCATGGGGAATAAAACCAACCAAAGTTTGGTAAAGAAAAAATTCTTCATTTACAGAAGGTATTTCTATGTTTTTTTCCTTGATCTTCAGCTTTTTATTGATTTTTCGCCATTCTTCCACTTTCTTTGTCCATTCACCAGGCATCTCGCTAATCACGTTTAGCCGAGCCCTTACGTCTTCACCTCTTTTGGTGTCGTGTGTAGAAGTTGTATTCATGGTTAGTGGCCAGTTCTTGCTTCTCAGTTGCATGGATTGATGAAATTCATTTTTACTGATGCCTTCTGCGCCGGGTGAATCGCCTACCTCGTTATGGGCGATGAATGCATTATAAGTATACATGGCAGTATCTTCCAATCCTTTTGCCGTGAGTGGCCCTGTAAACTGCATACAACGGCTGAAAAACCTTAAAGCCTCTTCTTGTTGAGTTTTATTGAATCCTTGCTGGGTAGTAAATACCTGTTCTAAAGCTTTTAGGGCAGGGGTTATAGCAGGATATCGCTTGCAAGCATCCTTTAAAACTTGAATCACCAATTTCTTATCATTAGCGCTTAAAGGAAGTGTATTAGAGTAAAGCCTATAAATGGGGCATCCACAAAGAAATTCGCCAATAGCTTCTTTGATCTTTTCACCGGGAACACTAGTTATTGGTTTTACGTTAGCAAAACTGCTTTGGGTAAACATCCGCGTAAGATTATCCCATTCAGCGCTCATCCGGGTTTTTAGGATGAATTTTTTCTTTTGCAGAATTACTTGCCGAGTATTTTTATCATTACCGGTTAATTGGTGGTAAAAAGAATGCAAGTCTCGCATATTCTCCTGGCAAGTAAAAAGATTGTTTACCAAAGTAAGAAAATCATACCCGGTAGTGCCTTGTAGTTCAAATTCTAAGGGTAGATTTTCCCCTTGTTCCAGGATCTTTTCGGCTACGATATACTTCTCTTTTCCTGCCAAAGTGCGTAAGCGGCTTATATATTCTACTGGGTTCATCAACCCGTCAATATGGTCAATACGAATCCCATCAATTAAATTATCGCGTATTAGTTCATGAAGGAATTTATGGTATTCTTCAAATACCTCTTTTTTATCCATCGCCAAGCAAATAAGCTCACTTATAGTAAAAAAACGGCGATAATTAATATGTTCCCCGGTTTTTCTCCAAAGCGTAAGCTTGTAATGTTGGTTTTCCAGTATTTCCAAAAGAATTTCATCATCATTATTTATCTCATCAATAATATAATTGATGTAGGATTGAAAGGATTCATCTTTTGCATAAAGGCTATCAAATACAGGTTTGATATTTTCCCACCTATTATTAAGAAACGATGCAGTTTCGCTTGCTTCATCCCATGCATTTTCATTCATAACTTTTAACAAGCTCCCGGGCTTGGCCCTGGTGTAATGATTAAACAGAAATTTTACAGTATCAAAGCTTACCGGGTATTGTTGCTCGTAATAGGTAATAATAAAACTTCCGTTTAACCACTTGGCCTTGATTTCTTGGTTGTTTATACACTCGCCCAGGCTGTTTCCCAGGAATGGAGCCATGAGTTTTTTTCCTAATACAGGATGATTGTAATCTATATCAAAAAAGCCCGAATATCTTGATTTTTCACCTTTTTCTTGCAAATCCCAAAGCCATTTGTTTTGATGATAAAATGCCATGTGGTTGGGCACAAAATCCTGGATCCAACCTATGTCATGGTCTTTTAATTCATTCACTAGGTTCTTGAACTCATAATAACTTGTAATGCTTGCATTAAATTCCAATGGATTTACAACATCATAACCATGGAGGCTCCCAGGTGATGCCTTAAAAATTGGATTGGCATAAATAGCGCCTACACCCAGTGTTTTAAAGTACTCTAATTGCGTTTTGAAATCCCTAAAAGTAAAGCTTTTATTGAATTGCAAACGATACAAGGATATTGGGTTTTTCATTTTTTTTGCTTATAATTTCTAAAAAACTATCAAGGGTCACATAAACTGGATTTTTTTATTTGAGCAAACGATAATGCTTTATCTTGGTACTTATTATGTGAAACTGAATAAACATAAGCCTGTTTTATGACCTTTAAGGATTTTTACGTAGAAAAGAGAAGAATGTTTTGTAGAAAATCCCTGTTATGATCAGCTTATTGTTTTGCCAACTTATATAGAACTTGCCCTAAATGGATCCAAGTATATATAGCTACTAAAAGAAAGAGGGGTGTTATTTTTTTGCTAGTGTCATGTCAATTCTAAAATGACGCTTGGAGATTGCTTCGCCGACTGCTGTCGGCTCGCAATGACGTCACTCCGAGGATGTACGACAAAGGAGTCTCCTTACTATTTCATATGTGACATGACACTAGCTTATTTCGCCTTTTCTTTAAATTCTTTTTTAAATTTCTCAAGCTTAGGGCTAATTATGAAGTTGCAATATGGGTGCGCTTTATTGTTCCTATAAAAGTTTTGATGGTAATCTTCTGCTTCATAAAAATTGCTGTAAGCAGAAATCTCTGTCACAATCGGCTTTTCCCATATGTTCTTTTTTTCTAATTCTCTTATCATTTTTTCGGCCAATTGTTTCTGTTCCTCATTCATGTAAAATATAGCCGACCTGTATTGGGTGCCAATATCAGCGCCTTGCCGGTTTAAGGTAGTGGGATTATGAGTTTTGAAAAAAATGAATAATAAGTCTGTATAGCTTACTTTTTGTGGATTGTATTCAATCTTTACCACTTCGGCATGCCCTGTTGTTCCGGAGCATACTTGGTCATAACTTGGGTTTTTAACCTTTCCACCAGAATATCCCGATGCAACCTTTTTTACACCTTCTGTATTTTGAAAAACGGCTTCTGTACACCAAAAACAGCCTCCGCCAAAAATTGCAGTTTCTAAATTATTTGTTGTCATAGCTTTTGTATTCGTTTTTTGTTCCTGTGCACAAGAAAAAAAAATTGTTATTACAGGAAATAATATGGTTAATAGAATTGTTTTCATCTCCATGTTTTAAAATAATAACAAAAAAACCCGGTTAATGTTTAATTAGATATACTTCTATAATTTACCTAATTTTGTAAAGTGGTAACAATAAACTACATAAATATAGATAGCTTTATTAAAACAAGGAATAACGCCCTTGTTGTGGATATACGCACCCCAGCAGAATTTCAAAAAGGCCATGTGCCCGGTGCAATAAACTTGCATTTATTCAATAATGACGACAGGGTTAAAGTTGGTACCTTATACAAACAAAAAGGCAGGCAGGCAGCACTGAAAAAGGGGTTTGAATTGGTAGGGCCAAAAATTACAGAAATCCTTGAATCAGCAGAAAAACGAATAGGCAGAAAAGAAGCTTACCTGTACTGTTGGCGCGGTGGCCTAAGGAGCTATACTATGGGTTGGCTGCTGCAATTGTATGGATTACGGAACAAAGTATTGAGAGGTGGATATAAATCATACAGGAGATATTTAAAAAGCGCTATGGATAGGGAAGCGAAAATATACATATTAAGCGGTATGACAGGATGTGGGAAAACCGAAATGCTTAAGATGCTAAAAACATCCGGGCATCAGGTTATTGACCTTGAAGGACTTGCTAATCATAAAGGCTCTGCATTTGGGTGCATTGGGAAAGACAAACAATATCCAAACGAACATTTTGAAAACCTCTTGGGAGAGGAATGGATCCGGCTAAACAAGGATAAAACAATATGGATTGAAGACGAAGGGCGCAATATTGGAAGCAACTATATCCCGGATGAAATCTTTTCTAAAATGCGCACTAGCCCTGTAATTAAAATAGATGTGCCTAAAAAATTCAGGATTGAAAGGTTAAATAGTGAATATGTCAATTCTAACAAAGAAGAATTAAAAAATGATATACAAAAAATTACAAAAAGGCTTGGGGGGCAAAATGCTATTGCAGCTATAAAGGCTATTGATGAAAACAGAACAGGGGAGGCTATCGCGATTGTTCTTAAATATTATGACAAGGCCTATAATTATGGGCTTTCTAAAAGAAATCCAAAAACAATACACTATTTGAAATTCAATAATAACGATATTGAAACAAATACGTATAAACTCATAAAATTCTGGGAAAACATAAATGATGAATGAAATTAAATTAACACAATTTAGTCCTGGCGCAGGGTGTGGATGCAAAATTGCACCAAAGGACCTTGAAAATATACTCAAATCTTCTATATCCTATAATTCTTCACCCAATTTGCTGGTAGGCAATGAATGTAAAGATGACGCTGCTGTTTATGATATAGGGAATAACCAAGCAGTAATTAGTACAACGGATTTTTTCACCCCTATCGTTGATGATCCGTTTGATTTTGGACGTATTGCAGCTACCAATGCATTAAGCGATATTTATGCTATGGGTGGCAAACCTATCATGGGTATTTCTATTTTGGGCTGGCCTTTGGATAAGCTTACCACAGAAACAGCACAAAAAGTGATAGAAGGTGCCAGGGAAATGTGCAACAAAGCTGGTATTACGCTTGCCGGCGGGCATAGCATTGATATCAGCGACCCTGTTTTTGGCTTGGCTGTTACTGGAATAATGAAGAAAAGCGAGATTAAGCAAAATAATAAAGCTATACCAGGATGTAAACTTTTTCTTACAAAACCTTTAGGTATTGGTATTATCACTACTGCCGAGAAAAAAGGAATAGTAAAAAAACAAGACCTGGAAAAGGCTATTGGACTCATGACAACCTTGAACAGCATAGGAGAAAATATTTCTAAACTGTCTTATGTTAAAGCTATGACTGATGTTACCGGTTTTGGTTTTCTTGGCCATTTGTTAGAAATATGCGAAGCAAGCAATGTAATGGCCAAAATTAATTTTAAAAAAGTACCAATCATTGATGGTGTTTTCAATTACTTGGAAAAAAAAGCTATTCCGGGAGGTACATTTCGCAATTGGAAAAGCTACGGGCATAAGATTAAAGATATAACTGAGGCAGAAAAAATGATCCTGTGTGACCCACAAACCAGTGGAGGACTCCTTATTGCTGTTGAGGAAAACTATACCAATAAGTTTGTTGATTTCTGCAGCCAATACAACTTGTACATAGAAGAGTTAGGTTGTCTTTATCCTTATGACAAAAAAACAAAGTTTATTGAAGTAACGAATTAATCATTTTTTTATTTATTTAAATTTATTAACAATGTTTCGATTTGGCATTCTCTATATAATCAGCCTACGTGTGTGTCTTGATAATTATCTCAGACATTGTCAGCTTCATTACGTCATATTCAATAAATTTTGATTAATTTTGACGAAAATATATATTAATTTATCTTAAAGAAACTAAATAAAACTTCTGAAAATATAAAGTGAATAAAAAAAGCAATTTTAAGAATAAACCCGAAAAAATTTAAAGCCATGAAAAAACGTACATTGAAAATTCTACCGTTATATTTTTTTCTATTTATAGCCTTCATTGTCTCCAATAAAGTTGTTGCACAAACCAAACTTTATGAAGCTGCTTCTGCAGGAGATATTGACAAAGTAAAATGGCTCATAAAAAAGAAAAACGCCGATGTAAATCATTTTGAAAGCAATGATTTTGTTCCTTTAATAGGAGCCATAGAAAGCCGAAACAACGAGCTCCTGGAATTGCTTGTTGATAAAGGTGCTAATCTCAATGTAAGGGATGGGTTTGGAAGGCCTCCCCTTATTGTTGCCGAAGAAAACAACCAATTAGCTATGGTAAAATTCCTTTTAGAAAAAGGAGCAGATATAGATGCAAGGGGAATAAAAGGCAATACCGCGCTTATGAATGCTCTCCTTCATGGAAAGCTCACGATGGCGAGAAGCCTTGTGGCCTTAGGGGCTGACGTGAATGCCAAAAATGAAGACGGTATTACCCCTTTAATGAAAGCCGTGATGTATGGCCAAAGATATAATATTCTTAATTTTTTGATTGAACATGACGCGGATATTGATGCTAAAGCCCATAACGGTAATACAGCTATTATGCTTGCTACAATAAATGAAGATAAGGAAATGATCAAGTATCTTAAAAACCTGGGAGCAGATATCAATATACAAAACAACGAGGGAATGAACCCTCTTCTACATGCAGTAAGAACAGGAAACTTACAATTGACCAAGTTTATCGTAGAACTTGGCGCTGACCTGCAAAGAAAAGATAAAGATGGACGCAGCGCCATGGATTATGCCAGGCTCATCCCTGTTATAGAAAACTACTTGGAGGATATAGGCGCTAAACCCGGCTCCGAAATCAATTAAACTACCGCTTCAAACATTGAAGTATCTCACCTACAAAAATTCGATGAAAATCTTTGGTAGGATAAAGGTCTATGAATTCATCATACAATATATTACCAGGTTTTATATCTGTATAAAATATTTTTTTGCATTCAATAGCAAGTTTTGCTTGTTCAAAGATTACATTTCCTCTTTCTGTTATTACAGGAACTAAACCGGTATTTTTTATTTTATCAGTATCCCTTCCCGAATGGGTTCCACAATATTTAAGTTTTTCCTTGTGTTCACCAGGGAAAAACGTTAGTGTAAATTCCGTGTTCTTTTCAACAAACTCGTAGGTATGCCTTTGCGGCCTAATAAAAATTATCGCTACCGGCTTGTGCCATAAAACACCCATAGCTCCCCAACTGGCTGTCATGGTGTTAAAGTTTTCCATTGGCCCTGATGTAATAAGCATCCATTCGTTGCCAATGAGTTGTATGAAATTCTTAGTTATGTTTTCCGGTTGAATGATGGTGAATTTGTTATACATAAGTAAAAAATTTGGTAAATAATTTATCAATCTTTTTTTTTGAATCCACAAATTTTGTGACTTTTGCTTAAAAAAACAAATTTCATGCAAATTATATTTTTAGGGACAGGAACATCACAAGGAGTTCCTGTTATTGGTTGTAAATGTGAAGCATGTACTTCTAAAGACAGCAAAGACAAAAGACTAAGGAGTTCTATATTGATAAGAACCGGGAAATACCAATACGTGATTGACCCGGGCCCCGACTTTAGGCAGCAAATGTTGAGGGAAGAAGTAGATACACTTGACGCCATTATCATTACCCATCCTCATAAAGATCACATTGGAGGTATGGATGATGTGAGGGCTTACAATTTTTTGCAAAAAAAACCTATGGACGTCTATATCAAAAAGGAATTCATAAAAGCTATACAAAAAGAGTTCTTTTATGCTTTTGAAAAGGTAAGGTACCCAGGCGTTCCCCAAATAAACCTTTTGCCTCTTAACGGTGATCCTTTTGTGGTTCATGAAACAAAATTTATCCCCATTAAAGTAATGCATAGCAAGATGGAGATTTTTGGTTTTAGAATCGGGGATTTTACTTATATTACTGATGCCAGTGAAATAAGCCAGTTAGAAAAGGAAAAGGTAAAAGGTACAAAAATTTTGGTCATTAATGCCGTAAGAGAAAAAAAGCACTATGCCCATTTTAATTTGGAAGAGGCGCTTCAATTTATTGAAGAAATTGCACCAAAAAAAGCCTACCTAACGCATATCAGCCACATGATGGGCACTGTTTCAAAAGTTCATAAAAAATTGCCTACCAATGTAGAATTTGCCTATGATGGCTTGATTTTGGATGTTGAATATAGCAATTAATACCGAAATGACTTTCAAGGTAGCTTTAAAACACCTATCCTTTGTAATATTTTCCTTGCCACGTATCTTCTTCTTCCAAGCGTTTCTCTATCATATTGAGTATTTGGTCATTTCGCAATAAGCCCCAGCGCGGGCCGGCATGGAATCTTGGTGGCGCTTCGCTATAAAAACGTTCTATTACGATATTGGGATTTAATCTTTCCAAGAATTTCACGATAAATTCAATATACTCTTCCAAGCCAAATAATTGAAAGTGTTCGGGGTGTTCCTTATATTCCTTTTCAATTGGTGTATCTTTAAAAATTTGCAATTGATGAAATTTTAGATTGTTGAGTGGCAAGCTGGAAAGTATTCCTGCTTCTTTTAGCATATCTTCTCTTGACTCTCCCGGCAAACCAAAAATTATGTGAGCGCCGGTTTTCAAGCCTTTTTGGGCAGTTTTTTTTATAACTTTTGCTGATGTTTCAAAATCATGGCCACGATTAATCTTTTTTAAGGTTTTATCATAACAAGACTCTATGCCATATTCTATGATCACGTAATATTTTTGAGATAATTCCTTGAAATAGGCTAACTTCTCATCATCAATACAATCGGGGCGGGTACCAATTACAAGCCCAGCAATTTTTGGGAATTTCAATGCTTCACCAAACTTTTCTTTAAGTATATTGATGTTTCCATAAGTATTGGAAAAAGCTTGGAAATAAGCAAGGTATTTGCCTGGGTTTTTATATCGTTTATCAAGAAATTCAATGCCTTCTTTTAATTGCTGCGTTATAGATTTTTCTGCTTCACAATAAGAAGGATTGAATGCTAGGTTATTACAAAAAGTGCATCCGCCTGTGGCAATTGCACCGTCACGGTTGGGGCAAGTAAACCCGGCATTTACTGATACTTTTTGCACACGTTGCCCAAATACTGACTTAAAATAACTGGCATAGGCATTAAACCTGCGTTGATGGTTCCACGGATAATCTTGAATCATTTGGCAAAAATAGAAGTTTTTAATAATGCAAGAATTTAAATAGGATGGTTAATAGGATAATAATTCCAAAGCAAATAATATATATAAAACTATCTATTCCCGGATTAATGGGCTATTGGTCATAAAACCTATTCTTTAATTTCAGCTTGTCCTTCTTCCAAAATTTGGTTAAGTAATAGCCTGTATCGTAGACGTTGTTCGTAAGGAATATTGTTGTTATGAATATATGCTTTGAGGTTTTCATGGGCTACATCGTAATCATGCCAATCGCCCAGCGTAGTTCCAAAATTTTTCAATTGTTTCTTTAGTCCTTTCAACTTTTCATCCGGTTCAAAAAACGTGATCATCAATTCAGTGATATAAAGTGCTTGTTTCACATGGGTCCTGATCTCATGCCATTTTTCGTTATCAGCAGGTTTCTTGCTCAAAAAAACAATATAACCAAATTTATTCTCCAAGTATGTAAAAGCTTTTTTCTTGATGTTCATACCGCTAAGTTTTTTAACGGTTTTATTTACACGCTTTTCAATTTTTCCTATTTTTTCAAGTTCAAGATTATACATCTCGTTAATGAAATTTTCTTCGGATTGTTCTTGTTTGGTAGTGAGGTGATCAAGATATTCATCAAATGAAATTCCAATCTTTTGCCCTGCTTCTTTGATAATTTTTTTTTGCAATTGGATATCCCTTATCTTCCCACTAGGTTTAAACATTTTTTTAAAAAACTTATAATTTTTCCTGCTGCTAAAAGAATGCTCAGAAAGATACTCAAGCAACAAAAATAAAGCCCTAAGCCTTTTTATGGCTACACGCATATCATGTATAGCATCTTCATCATGTTCATCCCTTGCTTTAGGGAAATGTTTTTCCAATTCTTTGCGTTGCTCTGCAAAATAATGGGTGATATACTTGGGCTTATCCATATTTCTTGTTGTTTTCGTATGTATAATTAACAAGGAATTTGCAAAGATATAAAATCTAAATGAATTCAAGGCCTGTTTAAAACTGTTGGAAAAAAGGCTATACTCTTATACCAAGTAGCAACACATCATCAATCTGCTCGTTATTTCCTTTCCATTTTGTGAATGTATCTTGCAACACCTGTTTTTGCTTTCCTAAATGTAAAGAATGGATATCAATTAGAAGTTCCCTGAAGCGTTTCATCATGAATTTCCTGTTCTTTTTGCCACCAAACTGGTCGGCATAACCATCTGAGAAAAGGTACAGCATGTCGCCTTTTTCAGCTTGGATTTTTTTCAAACTATAAGACTGGTAATCTTTATCCATTGGCAAGCCTATAGGATAACTATCCGGTTTTAGTTCATAATGTTCTTGGTTACGAATTATATACAAAGGATTATAAGCCCCTGCAAACGCTATTTCTTGGGTAGTACTGTTAAAAGTACAAAACGCTATGTCCATACCGGTTTTTAAAACACTATCTGACCCACCTTGTTGAAATGTTAGATTCATTTGTTGGCTGGCAAAGTTTAATATTTCGTGGGGTTGGGTCAATTTCAATTCTTTCACAGCCCGGTTAAGAAGATTGTTGGCAACAAAGGTCATAAAAGCCCCGGGTACTCCATGCCCAGTGCAATCAATAACAGAAAAAAAGTAGAGGTTTTCTTGTTTATGGAACCAGTAAAAATCGCCACTTACAATATCTTTGGGGATATTAAGAACAAAGCATTCAAGCCCGCTGTTTTTCATGTAATCCACCGAGGGTAAAATAGCGGTTTGTATTCTTAAGGCATAATTGATACTTTGTGTAATATGATTGTTTTTTTCCTCTATTTGAGTCTTCTGGTTTTGAATTTCATCGCGTTGGGTAAGAATTTCCTCTTTCTGTTGTTGTAATTCCTCATTTTTTTCCTCTATTTGTGTTTTTTGGAACTGCAATTGCTTATTTGCACTGCTTTTTATTCTTAATGTCCTGTAAATAAGCGCTATAACTACCAATAATAGGAAGAGTATACCGATAATAAAATATTGAAATTGTTGTTGTTTTTGCAATTTGCTTTTGTGTAGTTTATT
Organism: uncultured Bacteroidales bacterium; assembly: GCA_964544705.1. Taxonomy (GTDB): domain Bacteria; phylum Bacteroidota; class Bacteroidia; order Bacteroidales; family CAZJDA01; genus CAZJDA01. Next base: position 993 of record CAZJDA010000043.1, on the reverse strand, counting down.
TTCCTTGTTGGCAAGTTCCAGTTCCTTGTGCGTTTTTTCCAATTCGTGCTTACTTTCTAAGTTGGCTATTTGTTTTTTAACTTCTTTTGACCGAAGGCTATCTTTTAAACTACTAAAAAGTAGATGGTATTCCAATGCTTTATCACTATTGCCTTTTTCTTGGTATAATTTAAATAGATATTCATACAAAGATAGGTTTACCTGTTTAAAATTATACTGTTCAACGATTTGTAAGGCGTTTAAAAGATGTTCTTCTGCCTTATCGTATTGTTTGCGCTGTAAAAATAACCTGCCAAAATAATGTAAATTGATGGCCTTGCCATAAGGGTAATTGAGTTGTTCGTAAATTTCTTTGGCTTTTTGCAAATATTGCCCGGCTTTTTGATAATTTTCTTTTCCTAAGGCCAATTCGCATAAATTATTATAAAGGCTTGCAGTGGTAATACTATCATGAACAAATTGCTTTTGGATGGTAAGCGCTTTGTTATAATAATACTCGGCTGAATCTTGATTTTTGTATTTTTCAAACACACCCCCTATATTAATACAAGAAACAGAAATTCCTTGGTAGTTCTTTAATTCCTTTGCTTTTGCCAGGGCTTTCTTATAATAGTGCAATGCCTTGCTATAGTTTTCTGAAATGTGGTAGTTGTACCCGATGGCCAAATAGATCCTGGCAATAAAAAGCGGGTTGCCTATTGCTTTTGCCAAGCTATGCGCTTTAAAAAAATCAGCCAATCCCTCCGATGTTTGGCCTATATCTGTTTTGCTGTATCCAAGGTCAATAAGTAAATGAATTTGTGCTATTGTATCATGGCTTCTTTTGCTGATCATTAAAGTCGTATCAAAATATTTTATGGCAGAAGGCCAGTCAGACATCATCGTATAAGACCTGGCAATGTAATAATATTGGTCGTTTTGTTTACTTAAAGTGAACGGGTTGTTTTTTGGCAATTGTTTATGATAATCAATCGATTTCATTAAAAAGCCTAT
>CAZJDA010000042.1:0-39482 GCA_964544705.1 uncultured Bacteroidales bacterium | reverse complement strand
TATTAATTCAATTATCTGTAGCCCTCGCGTGCTATGCGTTAGCATTATGTACAACTCGTTAATATTAACTGTTATATTGTGTATATTCCGCTTATCCCTTTTGAATTTGAATGATTGTAAAACGCAGATAACCAGTACAATAAAACACTTTTCCTTTTCCCCTGATGAAAAAATTCTTAAATTCTTGTCAAAAATAATCATTTTATATCTATTTCCAAATTGTCTATCGGACTTTTAATCTTTCTTAATTGCTTGTTGGTTACATGAAGATAAATTTCTGTAGTTTTGAGAGAGCGATGGCCTAATAATGCCTGGACAATTGTTACATCAACACCGTTTTCTATGAGTTGAGTGGCAAATGAGTGACGTAAGGTATGCACCGATCCCCGGCTTTTAATGCCTGCCTTTTTTAGGGACTTGGCAAAAATGTTACGTACACTGCTCTCTGAATATTTTCCCCCAAACTGTCCTTCAAATAAATACTCCTGGGGCTTATGTTCAATGTAATACTGCCTTAGAATAGCTAATGTGGTATCCGATAAAATCGTGTATCGGTCAACTTGTCCTTTTCCGCCTTTTACAAAAATCTGCCCGCGGTCAGATAATATATCGTTCGGTTTCAATCTCAACAACTCGCTAATGCGCAATCCTGCCGAAAACAGCGTACACAGCATCGCTTTATGTTTTAGGTTTTCAGTGGCATTCAATATAACCTGCATCTCCCCTGCTGAATAAAAATTGGGCTTCGTGCGTCCTTTTTTGCCGCGTATGATTTCCTGGTAAGCAAGATCTTTTCTTAATACAATTTTATAATAGTACAATACAGCATTGATCGATTGGTTTAAGGTAATAGTTGAATATCCATGCTCTTGTTTTAAATGATAATGATAATCATTAATGGTTTGTATCCCAAAATTATTGATTTGTTCAATGCTGCTATTGCGAAATGTATTGATATACCGCAGAAAATAATTATGATAGGTCTTTATGGTGTTTATGCTTTTATTTTCCAATGTCATTTTCCTGATATAAATATCCGGGCAGGATTTAAAATAATTTGTTTTTTTGTAATGTTGCTCATATAATAATTTTTGTAGTGCAACATCATTAATAGTTATGCGGTGATGAAGGGCTATCTTTAAGCTGCACTGGTGGTTTTTAATGAATTTCTTTAAACCTGAAATTGTAGCCGGTATATAAAAGCATCTCATTTCCTGGTTCCAATTACAAGATGCATCTGATTTTAACGCTTTGTAAATCTCATTGTTATATTTAAATTTGATTAATAATTGCTTTTGACTTCCACTATCTTGCGGGATCAATAATACACTACCCTTTTTGCCCGCTTTTTCCAGAACGTCATTAAAAATAGTCTCCTTGTTGAATTGAACTTCATTGGCTTTAATCTTTGGCCTTGCATGTATATAATGAGTGCTGACAATGGCAATACCATCAAATAAATCTTTGATTAACTTAATGTTTTGATCAGAATAAGAACAGCAATAGGCTCGTAAATTAGAATTATAACCCAGCCAGTCGTTATTCTCTATAACCTTTTGTATTTTCTCATCATACTTATAATAAAGCTTGATCAAAGGGTTTTTTCCCTTTTCTGCCTTATTCAGATAAAGAATAGGTAATTGTTTTTCATTCATGATATAAAAATAATATACCCAAAGCTTGAAAACCGTTTAAAAAACGTATATATTCGTATATAAATGTTTTTTAAATACATAATCTGGTGATAGTTAAATCACCAAAATGGGAAAAACCACTTAAAATCTGGTATGTGCCTTTTTTTTATTAACCATTTATTATAAAACAACTTAATACCAAACCCCGTTGCAATATGTTCCTTGTGCTGTGTTATAAGGAGCAAGCAACGAACAACAAACATGGAGCAACAAATGAAACCACATTGTAAATATTGCGGAAAAGAACTATTCGGGCGTACTGATAAAAAATTTTGCGATACAAATTGCCGAACAACCTATCATAATTCCCGAAAAAACGAGAAAGAAGCAGTAATTCAAAAGATAAATAAAATATTGCGAAAAAACCGATCAGTACTTAAATTTGTAAGTCCGCAGGGAAAAACTACTGTTCGAAAATCTTTTCTTATAACCCAGGGTTTTCAATTTAAATATTATACACATCACTATACGACAAAAAATGGGAACACCTATACATTTTGCTATGATTATGGCTATTTGGAATTGGAAGATCAAAAAATCCTGGTTATTTCCAAACAAGTTAGGTGAAGCTTCCATTCCCAATGCCTCCCCTTTCCCCGCCATTTTTCCAACCCAACTCACCTTTGCATCAAACCTTATTAAACACAATCACATTTTAATATACTTACCTTAAGTGTCAACATGCTTCTATTCAACTTTTCCACAGCTCCGCTCCCTCAGTCACATATATCTTTTTTGATTTTGAGCCGGTATATTTCTTTATCACCTGGTAAAAAATGGGTATTTGATAATAAAACCCATGGTTCAAATGTAAATATTTCATTTTTTCTCGCCAAATATTTCATGAGAGAAGTTCACTTTTTTTGTATGAAGTTTTCAAGAAGCATGTATCTATAATGGATTCGGTATTACATCCCGTCAGAAAACAATTTCTTGCCTAAGTTCATCCTTATGCGGGAAGCAAGCAAATCTATAGCTACCTTGTTTTTTCCTCCTTGGGGTACAATAATATCAGCAAACTTTTTGGTGGGTTCAATAAACTGCATGTGCATGGGTTTCACCCATTTGTTATAGTGGTCAAGGACTTCTTTAAAAGAACGCCCTCGTTCTTCAATATCACGATAAATGATACGCATAAGCCTTTCATCTGCTTCGGCATCAACATAAACCTTTATATCCATCAAATCCCGTACTTCCTTGTTGGTCAAGATCAATATTCCTTCCAAAATGATCACGTCTGTTGGGGTAACGGGAATGGTTTCCTTGGCCCTTGCGCAAGTTACATAGGAGTAAATGGGCATTCCAACATTTTGCCCTTTCTTGAGTTGCTTTACATGGTCAACAAGAAGTTCAAATTCTATGGCCGAAGGGTGGTCAAAGTTGATGAGTTTGCGCTCTTCGTCAGACAGGTGCCCTTGGTCTTTGTAATAAGCATCCTGTGGCATCACATTAACGGAATTCTCAGGCAGGCTGCACTTAATACGTTTTACAACGGTAGTTTTTCCAGAGCCGGAGCCCCCGGCAATTCCAATGATAAGCATATAAAAATTATTTTCGCAAATATACAAATTCCAGGCTTATTGCAAAAACCTTAAAAATTTTCTTCAACAACTTGCACACGATAAAGTTTATCTCCACGCCTAACTACCTCTTTTACAGGAATAGAACAAATGTTTCCTTTACCGGCTGTTTGGATATCAACGCCATCTCCTGAGCGTAACTCGTTGACTTCTCCTTCCAAAACACCGGTAGTAGAGCCAATGATATAATATTCATCGCCTACATTGATGTCGTGGGTCTCTATTTTCAACTCAGCCACACCAATTTTTGAAAAATAATTGGTGACCTTACCCACGTAAGTTTTTCGCTTTGAAGCTTGCGAACCGTATCTTTTTGTCCATTCGCCAAGTTTCCTGCCCAAATAATAGCCATCCCAAAAATCACGGTTAAAGACGCTTCTGAGCCTGGTTTCCCACCTATTGATGTTTTCTTGGGTGTACCGCCCACAATTAATGGCTTCTATAGCTTCTTTATAGGTGGCAGTAACGGTTTTAACATACTCTGGCGGCCTTCCCCTACCTTCAATTTTCAATACTTTCACACCTGCCTTTATAATCTTATCCAAAAATCCTATGGTACAAAGGTCTTTGGGCGACATAATGTATTCATTGTCAACTTCCAGTTCATAACCTTCGTCTTTGTCTTTTACCAAGTATTTTCTGCGGCAAAGTTGCAAACAAGCGCCACGGTTGGCCGAATAATTCATGTTGTCCAAGCTTAAATAACATTTTCCAGAAACAGCCATGCATAAAGCGCCATGCGCAAAAACCTCTATTTTCACCTTATCCCCCGAAGGGCCGGTAATGTTTTCTTCTTCAATGTTTTGGGTGATATTGGCCACTTGTTTTAGAGAAAGCTCACGGGCCGTCACCATAACATCTGCATACCTGGCAAAGAACTTCACAGCATGGGTATTGCTAATATTGCACTGGGTTGAGGCATGGATTTCTACCCCTTTTTGGTGGGCGTATTCAAAAACAGCCATGTCAGAAGCAATAATCGCATCAATCTCATGGTTTTTGGCTGCATCAACAATTTGTTTCATCAACACAAGTTCATCGTCATAAATGATGGTGTTGAGTGTAATATAGGTTTTAACCCCTTTTTCTTTACAAAGTGTTGCGATATTTTGTAGATCTTTGATGGTGAAATTATTGGAGGAGCGAGACCGCATATTCAATTGTTCGATACCGAAATACACGGAATTGGCGCCACCCTGGAAAGCAGCAGCAAGAGATTCGTAAGAGCCTACAGGCGACATTATCTCGACAAAAGTGACTTTGTTATTCATTTTTAAATACTTTGTTCATAAATCGTATTGCAAAAATAAAGGTAAATAAAGTTTTTAAAGTTGTTTTACGTGTTTTTTTATATTTTCGCAGTTGATAAAATGTTGAACCAAAATATAAAATTACAACAATGGAATTTAAAAAGCTTAACAACATAATTGGATGGGTAATTTTCGCTATTGCCGCTATGGTGTATCTTTTAACTGCCGAACCTACTACCAGTTTTTGGGATTGTGGAGAATATATTGCTACAGCGTTTAAACTGCAAGTGGGCCACCCACCGGGGGCGCCATTTTTTCAAATCTTAGGAAGGTTCTTTTCACTCTTTGCTTTTGGAGATAATTCATTGGTAGCAAGGATGGTCAACTCCATGTCGGCCCTGGCAAGTGCATTTACCATCTTATTCCTTTTTTGGAGTATTACCGCCTTGGCAAGAAAACTTGTTGAAAAAGAAGGCGGGCTTAAAGGTGGAAACATGATAGCTGTATTGGGTAGTGGAATGGTTGGCGCTTTGGCTTATACATTTTCCGATTCTTTTTGGTTCTCTGCCGTTGAAGGTGAAGTTTATGCTACATCATCATTCTTTACGGCAGTTACATTTTGGGCAATCCTAAAATGGGAACGCGCTGCAGATAAGGAGCACAACCTTCGCTGGCTTATTCTTATCGCTTTTTTAATCGGGATATCCATCGGTGTTCACTTGCTTAACTTACTAGCAATCCCTGCCGTGGTTTTTGTTTATTATTTCAAAAAGAAAAAAGCCACCAGGAAAGGCGTAATTCTTACTTTTTTATTTTCTGTAGTTTTGCTATACCTTATCTTGTACATCATCATTCCTTTGGTAGTAAAACTTGCCGGTACGTTTGAATTATTTTTTGTGAATACGCTTGGCATGCCTTTCCATACAGGAACGGTTATTTACCTACTTTTTATTACGGGATTGATCGTTTGGGGTATTTATTACACCCACGTGAAACGAAAAGTGATAATGAATACCGTGTTATTGAGTTTAACATTTTTATTGATAGGTTATGCTGCTTTTTTCATGCTGCCTATCCGCTCCTTGGCCGACCCACCCATTGATGAAAACAACCCTGAAGATGCGGTGAGTTTATTATCCTACCTCAATAGGGAACAATACGGCTCAACACCTTTAATTTACGGGCATTATTACAATGCACCCCTCGACAACGAAGACCCTTATGGTAGTTTAAGCCCCATTTACGCAAAAGACCACGAAAATGGCAAATATATTATTGTGGATTCCAGGGAAGAAAGCGCCCAGAATCCCAATTATAATGATAAATTTTGTACCATATTCCCACGTATGCACAGCGACAGGGCTCCCAGGGGTGGATTTAAAGCCTATAACGAATGGGTGAACATAGATGGTAGAAAAGTAAGTTATGTGAACAACCGTGGCGAAAGAGAAACCCGCACCATTCCCACTTTTGGAGAGAATTTACAGTATTTTTTCAAGTACCAGGTTGGCTACATGTATGTAAGGTATTTTATGTGGAATTTTGTTGGGAGGCAAAACAATATCCAAGGTTTTGGAGGTACACTGGATGGCAATTGGCTTAGCGGCATTAATTTTATTGATGAGATGCGCCTGGGACCTCAAGATAATATCCCAACAAGTTTGCAAAGCAAGGCCAGGAACACTTACTACTTCCTCCCGCTGATCCTTGGGTTGATCGGCATGTTGTTTCATTTCAACAGGAAGAAAAAAGACGCCTTTGTAGTGCTGTTATTGTTTTTCTTTACAGGAATCGCTATCGTGATCTACCTGAATCAACCGCCTAACGAGCCCAGGGAAAGGGATTACGCTTATGCAGCCTCGTTTTATGCTTTTGCCATTTGGATTGGGTTGGGTGTTTTTGCGCTTTACGAGAGGCTTAGGAAACGGCTAAAACCTAAGTTGACAGCGCCTATAGTTACCCTTGCTTGCTTGGTGCTTGTGCCGGGAATTATGGCTCAACAAGGCTGGGACGACCATGACCGCTCTAATAGATATACGGCTTTAGCCGGTGGTATTAATTACCTGAATTCATGTGCTCCCAACGCCCTGATATTTGCCAATGGAGATAATGACACGTTTCCGCTCTGGTATGCACAAGAAGTAGAAGGAATCAGGACCGATGTGAGGGTGGTGAACCTTAGCCTGCTTACCAGTTCATGGTACGTGGAAATGATGCTCAGGAAAGCATACAACTCTGACCCTGTTCCCGCTACCATTCCTTACGAAAAATACAGGCAAGGAGATTTTAACTGGACATATTTCTTCGACAATCAAAAATTAAAAGGCTATACCGACCTTAAAAAACTCATAGAGTTTGTTGGCAGCGACGACCCTAAAACAAAATTTAATGCCGGTGGAGAATTGCTCAATTATTTCCCAACAAAACGATTCAGCTTGCCTATTGATTCGGCTAAAGTTGTTGAATATGGCATTGTGCCCGAGAATAGGAGAGATTCTATACTTCCGGCTATTAATTGGAAGCTTAACAGGAGTGGAGTAATGAGAAACCATTTGGCGCTATTGGATATTATCGCTACCAACGAATGGAAAAGGCCTTTGCATTTCGTTATCACAACAGGAAGCGACAGCTATGTTGGGTTAGGGAATTATTTTAGGCTTGAAGGCCTCGCCTACAGGTTGGTTCCTTACAGGGCACATAGTATTGACGGCCAACGCGGGGAGATCAACACCGATATTATGTATGATAATATGATGAATAAATTCTATTACGGAAATATGGAAGACCCTGGAATTTTTCTTGATGAATCCAGTTCGCGTATGGCCAGGAACTTAAAAAATAATTTCGGAAGGCTTGCCCATGCTTTACTTCATGAAGGGAAAAAAGATTCTGCCATTGCCGTTTGCGATAAGTGTGTTGAAAAAATCCCAGATGAGACTATTCCTTACGACAGGTTTAATATCCGTATTGCCGAAGCATATTACCAGGCCGGGGCATTAGAAAAAGGAAACAAGATATTTGATAAACTTATTGACTATGCCGGTGAAGAATTAGAATATTTTACTTCTTTTGATAATGATATGCTCCCGGCTGTAAATAATAAAATTAAAGAATCATTGGGTGTTTTGCACAGGATCAACCAAATGACCAAACGCTTTGAACAAGAGGACTTAAATAAAAGAGCCAAAGAGATTTTCGACCGTTATTACCAGTTTTTGATTGGGTAAGAAAGGCTTTTAAAGCTTTGGTGTAACACAAAACAGGCCATGAACATGTTTCGCTTTACTGTTCCCCGCTTGGTTAGAGCTTACCAAGGAGGCCTTTGGCGGGTAAAAGACAATGAAAAAGCCGTTTATCTTACTTTTGATGACGGCCCAACACCTGTAATTACACAAAAAGTCCTCGATTTGCTTGATGAATACAAAGCCAAAGCAACATTCTTTTGTGTTGGAAAAAACATAAGCAAGCATCCCGGAATATACAAGCAAATTCTTGAAAAAGGACACGCTACCGGCAACCATACCTATTCTCATTTGAATGGATGGAAAACATCCAATACAGAATATATTGAGGATGTAAGAAAATGCCGTCATTTGGTGGAAGGGAACTTATTCAGGCCGCCCTACGGAAAAATGAGCAAGCAGCAAAAAAAGCATATAAAGAAAATGGGATATAATATTGTGATGTGGACGATTTTGAGCCGTGATTTCGATAAAAAGGTTGATCCTGGAGAAAGTATAAAACAGGTAAAAACGAAAGGCAAGAAAGGGAGCATTATTGTTTTTCATGACAGCGAAAAAGCCGCCGCTTCGCTTTTTAAAATATTGCCGGTGGTATTGAATTATTACACAGGAAAAGGATTTCGTTTTAAGATATTGCAATCAAAGGACTTGCATTTGGTTCTACTTTGACAGGTTAAGCAAAGATTTGATTTTTCGTCTTTTTACTCCTGCCCGAAAAATTAGCTCGGCCCCTTCAGGTCAAGGGCAAATTTGGTTTGATTTTGACAATTTCCTTTAATATGTTAATAAACAACTTGGTAACTTGATAAGTAAGAGCTTCGAAATGCCCTACGTTTTTTATTGCCAACCGTTACCGCCAATATAAAAATAGTGCAGTGTAATGCTCTTTTGATATAGATTTATTAATAATCATACTGAAATTTCACTTATTAGTGCAATTAATTGCTCAATTTTTGGTTAGAGTCAGAATATTTTATATTTTTACAAATAAAAGAGCAATATTATGCACTTTGAAAATTTAATTAATACAATAAAACAACGCAGAGAAAACCTGAAGGTCAACCAAGAAAATTTGGCAAAACTTTCAGGAGTTGGGTTAAGAACATTAAAGCAATTTGAAAGTGGTAAAGGGAACCCTACTTTACAAACTATTCAGAAAATAGCAGATGTATTAGGGTTGGAAGTTTGTTTAAAGGTTAAGGAAATAACAAATGAGGAAGGCAAAAATACTATATAAGAACCAAGAAGCAGGCATGTTAATCCAGCATGATAATGGTTTTTTTACCTTTAAATATAATAATTCATGGATTACTGATAAAACCAAACCTGCTATTAGTTTAACATTGCCAAAATCTCAACAAGAATATCATTCAGATTTTTTATTCCCTTTTTTTTATAATATGCTACCAGAAGGGTCAAATAAACAGATAGTTTGTAAGCTAAATAGGTTGGACTTAAACGATTATTTCGGTTTGCTTCTTACAACAGCAAAGAATGACAATATCGGTGCAATTAAAGTTATTAAAATAGAATAATTGTATGATTTTAAATGATATTAAATATTGTCCAGGTACATTAGCTGAAGGTCATACAACTTATAGCAGAGCATGTCTGTCAAAAGTATTTAAAGGAAGAAAAGTGAATCACATATTGCCGTACGATTCACCATCTTCAAATTCAGTAACTGATGAACTATTTGATAACAATCGTAAACGAATGTCAATTTCAGGTGTGCAAGAGAAATTTTCAGTGTTGCTTGACAAAAACAAATTACGACTCATCAATGAAGGAGAGCAAGGAGAATATATTCTTAAACCTATTCCGAGTGCAGGAAAAAGGCCAGAGTGCATGCCTGCTAATGAACATTTAACCATGCAAATTGCAAAACAAGTTTTTAGAATAGAAGCCGCTGAAAACGCACTAATTTTTTTCAAGGATGGTTCGCCGGCATATATTACAAAGAGATTTGATTTAATAGAAGACGGTTCCCTGCCGGCCGGACAGGCTGGGAAATTAGCACAAGAAGATTTTGCTTCGCTTTTAGGAAGAACACCGCAAACTCATGGGGAGCAATACAAGTATTCAGGAAATTATCTTGAATTATTTGAAATAATGAAAAAGTTCGTTCCTGCATATCTCTTAGAAGCCCAAAAGCTCTTGAAAATATTAATCTTTAATTATTTATTTTCTAATGGTGATGCTCATGTTAAGAATTTTTCATTAATCGAAACCTCGATGGGGGATTTTAAATTAAGCCCTGCTTATGATTTGTTAAATAGTAGAATACATATGGAGGACAAAGATTTCGCTTTAGAAGATGGACTTTTACCAAAAAACTTGGCACAAGGTAAAGTCTTTTCACAATTTAGAATTTTATCAGAAAAAGCAGGGGTTAATGGAAAAATTTATGATGACATACTAAATTCAATGCTTAAACATACTGACTTAGTTAAAAAATTAACTTTTTCTTCTTTCCTGGATGAAAAAATACAAAGAAATTATTTTCAGTCTTATCAAACACGACTCAATAAACTTACGAAAAAATGAAGTATGGGCCGTAATAAATAATTAAGGATCAATCACATTATGATCCGGGGGACTTTACTGAGATTATCCCTGTGTTGGCGCGCTTGTTATTTGAATCTTTGGTTAGCGCCCTATTAATGTAATTACATTCCGAAACAAAAGAACTCTAAAATTGTTAAAGACACTGAAATTTTGTAAATTTGAAAGTATTTAAGCGTATTTTTATTGTTTAGTACCTTTGAAAAAAAAACAAAACAATGAATATAGAAACACGAAAAATTAAGTTTATACAAGAATTTTTAAGCCTACAAAATGAGGAGGTTATATCCAAATTAGAGAAATTGTTGAAAAAGGAACAAAAATCTTCTGATGATCATTTGTATACACCCATGACAAAAGAAGAATTAAATAAAAGAATTGACCAAGCTGAATCTGATTTTCGTAATAATAGATTTAAAAGCAGTTCTTTGATACAAGACAAAATCCTATCAAAATGAAAAGGACAAAATAATACCAGCTATCAATACATAGAAATATAAGCCCCTGTAACACCTATTCTACCACAGCAGAAACCCACACAGCAACATATCAATCAAAACCCACGAACCGTTTCATCCTTATCCACAGTTTTGCAGACGCTTTTAACAAAAAGACAAATCCAAGCTTCCCGATTTTTTATGCTTAACAGAAATTCATAAACCCTTAGCACAAATTGCCCAATGCCTGCCCCAGGCTGAAACCTTTCACCTATTTGCATGGCCATTTTTTTATTGAATGAAGAAACATTCTAATAGATAGAATCCTGGCTACAAAAAACGAAAGATTCCTGGTAGCAATTGGATACAAGCAATAGGCACAATTTTACAGCTTAGCCCCAACTACCATCACATCATCGATTTGTCTTTGGTCGCCTTTCCAGGAAGTAAATTCGTTAAACATCAGCTCTTTTTGCCTAGTCATATTTAATGGGTGAATATTTTTAAGTAAGCTTTCAAATTTATGAAGGTTCAGCTTTATTTCATCGGCGCCGCCAAATTGACTCATATAACCGTCGGTAGTAAGGTAAAGCACACTGCCTTCCTTTATTTTTATGGTTTTGTTGGTAAATTCTACGTCATGTTTAAGGCTTTCGGTATTTTCACCAATAGAAAACGGGTTGCCCGTTAGAACTTCAAATGAATCATTATTGATGATGTAAGCTGTATTTCTTGCCCCGGCAAATTGCAATTCATAGCTGCCGGTATCAAAATTGCATAATACCATATCCATTCCATCATCAGAACTGGTGAATTTTGATTCTTGCCTTAGTGCAGTTTGCACCCCTTTATGAATTTCAGTAAGAACTTTTGCCGGTTGAGTAATACCTTTTTCTTTCACGATCTCGTTGAGCAGAGAATTCCCGATAAAAGACATAAAAGCCCCTGGTACTCCGTGCCCTGTACAATCTACCAAGGCAAAAATAATGGTATTACCTTTTTGGTATATCCAGAAAAAATCCCCACTTACAATATCCCTGGGAAGATTGAGAATAAAAGCATCCTTAAAATATTTTTTGATTTCGTCCTCTGCTAAGAAAACGGCTTGTTGTATTTGTTTTGCATAATGGATGCTCTCAAACATTTGCTTATTCACTTTTTGTATAACTTGGTTCTTTTCACCAATTTGGCGGTTTTTAAGCACAAGGAGTTTGTTTTTCTTGCGCTTATCAAAAAATAGCTTGATTATCAGTATGATAAAAATAATTGCTACAACAAGCGAAATAGAAATAATATAATTGATGGTATTCTTTCTTTTAAGCTCTATGGCTTTTATTTTTAATTCTTTTTGTTGGAGCTTGATCTCGTTTTCTTTTTGCTCAACCTCGTACTTGGCTTGCATCTCTTGGATGATATCTTCGCTTTCTACGTTGAAGATACTATCATTAAATTCTTTGAACTTTTTATGGTATTCCAACGCTTTTTTAAAATCTCCCAATTCTTCATAGAGCTCGTATAAGATCTCCGAATTAGAGCTTTGTATTTCGATGATCTTAAGCCTATTTGCCAAGTCTTGGCTCATGTTTGCATATTCTATAGCTTTTTTATATTGCTTGTTTTCATTATAAAAACCGGCAAAATTGTTATAAACGCTGGCCAACCCTCTTTTATCGCCAATCTCTTTGTGCTGGCTTAGGGCTTTGTTAAAATATTGTTTTGTTTTGTTTTTATTGCCCAACTCTTTATAACATAGTCCAATATTGGAATATGCATCACCAAGAAATTGTTTATAGCCTACCTCTTTTGAGATTTCTATGGTTTTTAAAAAATGGTCTTTAGCTTCTTCATACCTATTGTGCGTAAGGTGAACAGAGCCTATGTTGTTATAGCACATGGCCATTTTAAGTTTTTTACCCGTTTCTTTAAAAAACTCAAGGGCATTTTTGTAATATTCAATGGCTTTATCATAGTTTTTTTGTTTAAAATAAATGTTGCCCACACCCACTTGGCTATTTGCTATTCCAACACTATCATTAATTTTTTCTTTCAACGCAATAGACTTTAGCAAATACTCTATGGATTTATCATATTGGCTCCTTTGCAAATATACATTGGCAATATTGTGGTAGGTTTTGCTGATATAGTTATCGTTTTTCAATTCTTTAAAATGTTCAAGCGCTTTGAAATAATGTTCAAGCGCTTTGTCATAGTCTGTTTTTCTTCTACAATAATATCCTATATAACTATTTGAATGCGCTATGTATTTTTTGGAGCTAGCTTCTGTGGCAAGGTTAAGCGCCCTATTACAATAATAAATGGTTGAATCAAGGTCAGTTTCAGCGAGGCTTTTCCCAATTTTTAGGTAGAGCTTGGCTTTTATGGTATCTTCTTTAGTTGTGTCAATAATTTGCAGAAGGCTGTCTGCCTCGCTTTTACCATTGGCTATGAGGCTGAAGTTTAAATTCAAAAAACTTAGCAGGAGAAGCACATATAATGGAGTACGTTTAATCATTTTTATATTTATTAAAGGTTATATGGGTCGTTATAAAGGTACAATATTATTTTTTATGGGGCGTTTGATATGGCATTTATTATGCATATTTTTAAAGCCTAATTCCCCAAATAGTCACATCATCGTATTGATTGGTTTTTAATTTGTACTCGGCAAATTCTTTTTCCAGGATTTCTTTTTGTTTTTCTAATTCAAGTGGGGCTATATCTTGCAAAAGTTTGTAAAAACGCTTGCTTCCATATTTTTTCATATGGATACCCATTTGGCTAACATAACCATCAGAAGTGAGATAGATGATATCGCCTTTTTCTAATTCAATGGTTTTTTCTGTATATTGGAAATCTCTTTGAAAATGTAAAATACCACCTACAGTTTTGCACCAGCCTTTATCAACAAAAAGCTCCTTTTTCTTTTGTGAATAGTAAATGAGCGGCCTACTTGCCCCACAATAGTGAACCGTTCTTTTATTGCCTTCAAATTTTATCCTGCACATCACCATATCCATCCCATCCATGTTATCTGTGTGGTCTTGTTTCAATCTTTTTATAATTCCCCTGTCCATTTCTTGCACAATTTGGGAAGGTTTTCTAATTCCTCTCTGCTTCACAACCTCGTGCAAAATATTATTCCCGATCATAGACATGAAAGCTCCCGGCACACCATGCCCGGTGCAATCAATCATTGAAACCAGCGCTTCATTATCTCTCGGGAAATCGGTGAACCAGTAAAAATCGCCAGAAACAATATCTTTGGGTTTAAAAACAATAAAAGAATGGAATAAACGGTCAATATCCGATTTGATAGGCAAAATAGCTTCTTGTATAGTTTGCGCGTAAACAATGCTATCCGTAATTAACTTGTTTTGCTTATTGATCTTTTGTTGTGCTTCCCTCATCCTGGTGATATCAGCATCAACAGCAATAATTTTATTGATCTCACCGGTTTCTTTATCTATAATTGGTGTTAAGGTTGTTTGTAACCAGATAATTTTTCCATCTTTCCTTTTTATACTGGATTGGTAAACCCTTGTTTTCTTATATTCAAGTACATAATTGATGATCTTTTTAATATTTGGGTTCGTGCTGGTGCTTAAAATATCACCGCCATGCCTAATAATATAAGCATTTAATGTATCGCCATAAAATCTTTCAAAAGCGGGATTAGCCCATTCAAATTCTCCATCCTTGTCCATGATAAGCACCAGGTTGTCGGTTTCACTAGCCACGATCGACAATTTTTGCAGCTCTTTGTTGGCTTTTTCCAAGTTGGCTGCTTGTGCTGAGATGAGCCTGTTCTTTGCATCAAGCTCATTATAAGCTTGTTGTAAAGTTTCTGACTGGGATTGAATCTCTTCGTTCTGCTTTTTTATGGCTTCATTACTAACTAAAATTTCTTCTTTTTGAAGCTGTATTTCTTCGTATTGCCCTGTTATTTCCCTATTTTTCTGTACAATCTCTTTTGTTCGTTCTTTAATAATCCTTTCTAACCGTTTCTTAACATGGCGCTGACGGATATTATTAAGATAAATTATCAGCAGAATAAACAATACAGACAATACGATATAAACTGCATAGGCCCACCACGTTCTATGCCAGGGAGGAAGTATCCTGAAGGAATATTCGGCTATACTGCTCTTTTTTTCAAAAATATTTTTTGATCTTACCTTAAACGTGTATCTTCCTTCGGGCAGGTTGGTGTATTCCTTTTTTGTGTTTTTTGACCACTTACTCCATTCATGATCAAAACCTTCCAATTTAAAGGAGTAATCATTGGCATAAGGTTGCTCATAATACAAGGATGCATATTCAAACGTAATATTATTGTTTTCATAATGAATGATGGGTTTCAAACCCTCATTTTGTTTGGTTTTGAATTGAATAAAGTGGTTATTGTCTTTCAAACTGTCATTATAATAGTTCCCATGGAATATTACGGAATCCATGTTCAATGTGGCTTTTGTTATCACAGTATTATAAGAAACGTTAATGTCTTTATGAAATGCCGGGTTATACTTTATCATCCCACCGGAGGTACCTAACCATACAAAATCGTTTTGGTCTATATAGGTATCATAAATAAAATTGCTGATTAGTTTAAAATTCTCGATGTATTTGTAATTTCTTATTTCGTCTGTTTTGAATGATTTAATAAGCCCGTTAATATTGGCCAACCAAAGATTATTTTTTGAATCCATTTCTAAATCAATGGTAGTAATTGTATCCAAGTTCAAAAAATTAAAAGCTGAATCTAAAACAAAGCGATGGCTTCGTGCTTTTTTATTGTATATAGGCTTGTATATACCTTTGCGCGTTAGTATTTTTATTGAATTTTTGAATTTTTTTATGTTATTGTTATCAATAAATGGCAATCCTGCAGCAGTATCGTATTTAACAAATTTATAATCATTAAGGCTATTGGATTTAAAGGATAAAAACCCAACGCCACTATAAACAGTAGAAAGCCAAAAATTATTGTTGGAGTCTAAAGTAATTCCCCGCACGGGTTCTGTGAGTTCTTTAAAATGGATGAATTCTTCTTGCGGGATATTTTTGCGTAGCTTCCCATTTTCTTTGATCTTTAAAGCAGCAAACCCATCTCGTAGACCTACAAATAAATAATTAGGAAATTGAGGATGAGAGCCCAGTGAAAAAACGCCATGTGATCCCTTATGAAATTTTGATATGAATTCAATGGTATCATTATTAACGGTAAAAATGCCATCTACAGTTCCGGCTATCAGGTGGCCGTTAGTTATTTCTAAAGCCCAACAAGCGTTTTTATAATCTGATGTACGTTTAAACTCGTTTTTGTCGTTTGATACCTGGAGATTATACTCGGGAAGATAATAAACTCCTGTTGTTGTACCGATATATAAGGTGCTATCGAACTCTTTAATAACGTAAACAGAACCATCAATACCTGAAGATTTATCGAAAATTGATATGGGCGAATTATATTCAATATATGAGATTCCACGATTAAGGCCGGCCCATAGGTTGCCGAAATTATCCTGGTAAAGGCCTAAAACCGTATTAAAATACAGCCCCCGGTTTTCATTAATAACTTGCAACAATTGGCCTTTGTGGTTTATAATTACAATTCCACCTCTCACCGTACCAATGGCATAGGTTGTATCATTGATCCTTGCGTTTGAATAAATTTTATTGTTGTGGATATACTCGGCTACATTCGATTTTAATGTAGATATCAATTCTGAACGGGGAATATTCCTAAAATTCCTTTCCAGTGCTTTTTTTATATCATAAATAAAGAACCCGAATTTTTCGGAACAGATCAGCATTTTTTCGTTTGGATACTCCATTACCATCACCCTGCCATTTTTTGCATCAAATAAATCCGTGTGAGGCAAAACCACAAGTTTTTTATTAATTAAGGCTGCAATTCCTCCATCCTTCAAGAAAAAATAAGGTTTATTATTGATGGATGCTGCAAATCTTGAATTGAGTTTAGTATAAACAACATCTATGGTGTCATTTTCATAAATGAATATCCGGTCAAATGCAACAAAGTAGACGGCTTTATCCGAATGGATTATTTTATGGATGTCAGTAAAATCCATGTGTTTTTCGGGAACTTTATCAATAAAGGAAACATACTCATTTTTGCCGGTGGTGTCGCACCCGAGAATACCGAATTCCTTTTTTGCTCCAAGGTAAATAATACCGTCCTTTTTATCCATCGCCCTTATTAAAGAGCCATTAGGAGTGCCAATTTTGTCCCAATTGGTCGTATTATAACTTAGCACCCCATCCGTATTTCCAAAGTGCATAACTCCCCTATCATCCTGGATAATTGCCCAATTTTGCGGATTGGCTTTGTAATCATCGGTAGTATAATTCCAAATCCAAGGGGCGCCTATTCTTCCAGGGTTGATATTTTGCATTATATTTTGCCCATTACAAAAAAAAGTAGCAAAAAGTATTGAAAATACAAAAGTTATATGTTTGATCATACTCAAAAAAATTCGTAAAATGCTAATATAAGCAA
Organism: uncultured Bacteroidales bacterium; assembly: GCA_964544705.1. GTDB lineage: Bacteria > Bacteroidota > Bacteroidia > Bacteroidales > CAZJDA01 > CAZJDA01. The sequence continues at coordinate 22,194 of CAZJDA010000042.1, read as the reverse complement.
TATTTCAATGCGAAAAAAGCGTTAAAATACCTGTTTTTTAAAAGTCCCTGGTTTTTAATATGATTTGATAAAAAAAAAGAGCCACTTAGTTTTATTATTAAGCGGCTCTTTCTACTTTATTCTTTGGGTAATTTTATAGTTTTATGATCTTTTTAATCGTTGTGTGCCCGTTACCAGAGAGTTTTAGAAAATAAATACCTCCTGCCAACTGTGAAGTGTTTACCTGGTTATTGTTCAATAATTCAGTTTTAAGAATAGCCTTTCCTTTCATATCCGATATAATTACCTGGTAGGCCGTATTTTTTTCAAGATTATTGATCCTAATATATTCTGAAAAAGGATTGGGTTGAACCTTAATTTCATTGCTAATAGCGTCAATAATTCCTTGTGGCCCAACAAAAACGGTAAACATATCAGAAGCTTCTGTTCCGTTGGCTTCTGCATTAATCTCAATATCTGTTTGCCCGTTTATATTATCACTAAAATCAAGGGTAAGTATTTCACCTGATAGGGTTGTTTCTGCAATACCAGGGTTGGTATTATTTGCTACAGAATAAGTTATATTGTCGCCATTGGGGTCATGAAATACCAAAGAAAGGTCGATATCCATATTCGGATCTCCTTGTTCGGCATCAACATCTTCCATTGGGTAAGCGACAACTACAGGGTAATCAGTTCCTTGGTCAACAGAGAATACTTGGAGGTCATCAAAATAAAAGCCATCATCATTGATCGATCCATCACTCATTAAAACAAATTTAATCAATACTTGATCAGATGTATAATTGGAGATATCAATATTTTCTAACACCCAATCCGATGTTCCGTCGTAAACAGGCTCACCTGCAGGTTGGAAGGAACCTGTGCCATCGTTGGTATATTCGCCTTGTAAAGGTATCCAGGTTACGCCATTATCACTAGAAACCATCACCTGTACATAATCCCAGTTATTTTCAATGTCCCATTTAGCCCAAAAGGACAACTCTGCATAATCGGCTGATGATAAATCTAATGGTGAGGATAGGGTAATTGGATTATTCTCATCATCACCATAATTTCCTGATGGAGAATCTGTAATAGAAGTAGGATCAGAAACATAAGCGCTCGTGGTTGTATTCCACTGGGCAGTTGTCCAGTTATTCATATTATTGCCTTCATCATTAAATATCACGGTTGAGAAACCATAAGATTTCGTAATGGTGTCATTGACCGTATATGCGCCATTGTCAACAGATAAAACAAATTGAAAAGAATCTCCAACCTGGATATTGGGATTAAGGTTTATTTGTATGGAATCGGAGTATTCTTGCATTTGAACAAGGCTGTTATAAATGATGGTGTCACCATCATCTATAATATTATTCCCGAGTGGTTGGATAAATACTTTGTATTCAGCGTCATCTTTCATACCAAGCCTTTTTATGTTATACTTGATATAAGGGGTAATGGTGCTAATCGGGTCTGGTGTCATGTCAGTTACTTGTGCATAAGCACCAGCAAATCTTGCAAGTGAGAGGTTAGCCCACATGTTTTCTTTACAAAGGGGAACAACACGGTCAATAGAAGGCCAAAAGCCATCTGAACCACTTCCCACTTCCGATGTAAACGACATAATCTTTGGTTTGGTATCTTGTTCGCCATACATCCAATCGTTGGCATCGCCATTGGTCGAATAAAGTATTTGTGGCGCTGTGCCATAAGTATAACCATTTTCCATGGTCATAACTTTTGCATATTCAACAAAAAGCGCTGAATCCGGTGTGTAAAGGTCATCTTCGTAACCCCAGGGATATAATAGGAGGTTGCTGTATGTGTGATAGTTGTTGGCAATAAGGAATTCGTGCTGCTCGCAAAACCATTTTATGGCTTGTGTAGCAGGTTCTGAAAAAGCGCTGGGGCCCCTGTAGGTTTCTGACCATGGATCGGGAGAAGAGCCGCTATTGTCGTGACCCCACATATAACCGTAATTTCTATTGAGGTCAACACCGAATTCGCCACTTCCATTATCTCTCCTGTTCTTTCTCCACATACCACCGCCACTTGGGCTGTTGGTTTCATTATAGATATACCCGTCTGGATTAACAACCAGGACAAAATACATTTCTGTATTATCAACAAGTTGTTTGATATTATCATCCGAGTCATAGTTTTCCATGAGATAATACATATAGAAAACAAGATTTTGCATGCTAAGCGGTTCTCTTGCGTGGTGCAAGCCTGTATAAAGCACCTCCGGTTCGTCTTCATTTTGATTCGGGTTATCCGAGAGTCTTACCCAATATAATGATCTTCCTTCGTGCGTTGTAAAATCACTGATCGGTTGTTTTGAAGAGATTAGGTCAGGGAACAGTTGTTGCATCTCGTCCAATTCGGCCAGCACTTCATCATGCGTATAGCAACCACCCATTGAGCCAAGTTCAAAGTTATCGGGTGTTGGGTAATCATCTTTTACATCTCTTTGCAACAAATCAACACCTTTAGCAAGTATTTCTTTATTGCGTTTTTGATAAAAAGCTGTAACATCCTGGATCAACGTATTATAATTGATCCCAGCGTTTTCCACCTTTTGAAGGTCATACGAAGAGAGTTCAACAACAACTTTGTTTTCCTGGAGATGGCCTGCGTCCATTGGTATGCCCAATTGTTGTAGTTGGGTTATCACATCTTTTTTGGCATCAATTTCCACCCTTGAATACTTCATGTTTTGTGTAAAAACAGGGAGTATAAACAAAAGTGAAAGAGCCAGTGTTAAAATTTTTGTTTTCATGCTTCTTACTTTTTTAAATTTGTAAATAGTTTTTATTCAGCCCATTTTAAGGTCTCAATTAAATGCTTCATATCTTTTTTGATGAAATCAATAACAGGAGATAGAGAGTCATTGTTTGGAATTGTATTAAAATATAATGCCCCTCTCAAAAAGTGTTTATTGCTGTCAGTAACATAAAATTGGTATGGAGAGGCAGCGCCTGTGCCTTCAATATTGTATATCAACCCATATACATTATCAACCGTATCAGAAAAAGCTATGTTGTCGATCCCCGATGCTTTTGGAATATGTTTCATAACAAAATTTCTTGCATCTTCTGTGTATTTGTAGAGATTGTTATTTAAGCTTTTATAACTTAAATGCACTCTCCCCCCGTAGGTTGGATAATCTATATTGATCCAATATGGCTCTGGGTTATAACTTGTGTCTATAGTAATCTTTGAATAAACAGGGTATTCAAACTTGTATGGATAAGTAGTGTCAAAAACCTGGTATTCTTTTTCCGGGAGGTAAATCCTCGGATACCCTCTTGGTTTAGGTACGGTATCATTTTCGCATGATACAAATCCAAAGAAGATTATCAATAATACAACTAATAAAGAATTTTTCCTGTTTCCCATTAATTTTTCCTATTTTATTGTCACTTTAATCTTTTTTATTCTCCTGTTATCAACAGTAAGTATCTTAAATTCAAAATTTCTATAGTGGATTACTTCGTTTTTTCCTGGTATTTCGCCTTTTAGCTCAAGAATAAGCCCTGCAAGGGTATCCGATTCGCCTTTTGCGCTTTCAAACAATTCGCTTTCAACGCCTATAATTCTGCAAAAATCATTGAGCAAAGTTTTGCCTTCAAAAATGTAATTGTTATCGTCTACCTGGGTGTAATTGTTTTCTTCGGCATCAAATTCGTCATTGATCTCTCCAACGATTTCTTCAATTACGTCTTCAAGCGTAACAATTCCAGCGGTGCCGCCATATTCATCTACTACTACCGCCATGTGGATCTTTTTCTCTTGGAATTCTTTTAGCAGGTCATTAATCATTTTACTTTCCGGCACAAAAAACGGCGGCCTAAGCAATGATTGCCAGGGATAGTCCCTATCCTGTTTAAGGTGTTGAAGTAAATCTTTGATATAAAGAATTCCGGCTACATTGTCAAAATTTTCCCTGTAAACAGGAATCCGTGAGAAACCTGACTTTTGTATTTTATCAATCAGTTCGTCAAAGTGGGTGTTGTATTCAACGGCAGTTACATCGATTCTTGAGCGCATAATCTCTTTCACATCCTTATCCCCAAATTTTACAATGCCTTTTAGTATCTTTTGTTCTTCCTCGGGTTGGCCGCTGTCTGCTGTGAGTTCTAAAGCATCCGATAATTCGTGTATGGAAATATTATGCCCTTTCTTAGTAATCCTTTTATCTATCATTGAAGTAGAATATATAAGAATCGAACTTAATGGCCGAAAAAACTTCTTTAAAAAAAACAATGGCAAAGACATTCTCTTAGCAAACTTTGTGGGAACCTGCGTGGCATAAACCTTTGGAATAATCTCGCCAAAAAGTAGCAAAAGAAAACTCACCACAAGGATCTCAATTACAAAGGCCACAACAGGATAATTTTCAAAATTGAATATCCGGTATGTGAGGTATGTAGATAAAATAACAATCCCAACATTTATGAAATTGTTGGTTATTAAAATGGTAGCAAGCAACCTTTTGGGTTTTTCCAGTAAATACACAACAGTATTTGATTTTTTTGATTTGGAATTTAACAACTCTTTGATTTGCTGTGGATTGATCGAGAAAAAAGCAATTTCAGAACCAGAAACCATTGCTGAAAAAAATAATAGTAATGCCACAATGGCAATGCCAATAATAATCTCAAAAGAAAATGGCCTAAGAAGCGTATTGATTATAAACAAAAAACCCGAATACGGTTCGGCATTGAGGTCTTCCAAAGTTGTGTTAAATTATGATTTAGACAACAAAGTTAATGAAAATTTACACACAAAAAAAATATTTGTTCTAATGTTAAGTCAACAAAGAAATGACGCATCAACTGTTTGGCAATTTGCTCAATTACAACAATATAGATTCTCAATAATAAATGTAACGCGTCACTAAATTTGAATCTATCGGTCAATTGAGGTTTTTGCACGGTAAAATAATTCTTGTGATGGTTTGTCTTTTCATAAAGGCATTTCTTAATCTCATGCTAAAAAACCATCAACTCATTCAATTTTGGTTTTATGAAAAAGTTTATTACAATACTTTTGTGCAAGTTTGTTCATGAAAAACAATTAAAATGTATAACACGATGAAAACCAAAAATGTTTTTTTATTTATAGTTGGCGTCCTTTTTTCCTTCCCCGTTTTTGCACAAGATAAGCAAGAGCAAGAGGAAGAAAATTTGTTTAATAGCGTAAGCTTCTCCAATGTTTCTGGTTTTGGTGGATTAATGATCCAATTTGCAGAACTCAAAGATGAGGTAGCGGTTTTTACCGGCACAGGTGGAGGAATTCTAATTAACCAACAGTTTTATTTTGGAGGATACGGCATAGGGATGACCACTGAACATGAATATGCTACCGAAATTGACTCAATAAGAAATCAAGTTGATTATGGCCACGGCGGGTTTTGGATTGGTTATATCAACAAGCCTTACAAACTTATTCATTGGGGTATTAGCAGCAAAATGGGATGGGGTAAAATGTTCTTATATGAAAAAAACAATTACGATAATTCAATAGCTAAAGAATTGGTTTTTGTTGTTACTCCGCAAGCCGAGGTGGAGATCAACTTTACAAAATGGTTTAAACTTAATACGGGCATAGGATACAAACTTGTATCGGGAATTGACAAAAGCTCGATTTATGACGAAAGAGACTTTAACGGCCCTTTTGCTATGATTAGCTTTATATTTGGAGGTTTTGGAAACAGGTAAAATATTTAAACATAAACAACAAAATTTAAACATCAAATGAAAAAAAGAATTGTACATTTAATGGTTTTAATGCTAGGCTTCTTGCCAATCGTTAGCCATGCAGAAGGCGAAGATGATGCTGTAGACAGGAACACACTTAGTGGGCATATCACTGATTCTGAAACTGGCGAGGAATTGATCGGGGCAACGGTATATGTGAAAGAAATAAAATCAGGAACCACAACGAATGTTTATGGGTTTTATTCCATTAGCTTAAAGCCCGGTACGTACTCAATAGTATATTCATACATGGGTTATGAAAGTATTGAGAAAACAGTAAATTTGGAAAAAAGCAACCAAAAAATAAATCTTGAACTTGCCCCTAAGCATGTTACCATGCAAACAGTGGTTATTAAGGGAAAAGCTGCTGATGAGAATGTTTCAAAAAACGAGATGAGCGTGGTGAAAATGAATGTTGAAACCATAGAAAAAATTCCTGCCCTGATGGGTGAGGTTGACGTGATCAAGGCTATTCAATTACTACCCGGAGTTTCATCAGCAGGCGAAGGCTCTACAGGTTTCAGTGTTAGAGGTGGTGGAACAGACCAAAACCTCATTCTTCTTGACGAAGCAACCGTTTATAATGGTTCGCACCTGATGGGATTCTTTTCGGTTTTTAACCACGATATCGTTAAAGATGTAAAACTCTACAAAGGAGATATTCCTGCACGTTTTGGTGGAAGGCTATCTTCATTACTCGACATCAGGCAAAAGGAAGGAAATATGAAAAGATTTTCAGGCAAAGGAGGTATAGGAACTATTTCGAGCAGGCTAACGTTAGAAACCCCAATTGTTAAGGATAAGGCTTCTATTATCTTAGCCGGAAGACGATCTTATGCCGACCTGTTTTTGCCCTTTTCCAATAACGAAGACCTTCATAATAATCAATTGTATTTCTGGGATTTGAATGGCAAGATAAACTATAAGATTAACGATAATAACCGCCTGTTCCTTTCAAGATATGAAGGACGTGATGTAATGGGCATTGAAGGACAGGAAGAAGAAGAACCCGATGTTGGCCTTAGTTTTGGAAACACAACCATTACCCTTAGGTGGAACCATCTTTTTAATGATAAGCTATTCTCCAATTACACTTACGTGAGAAGCCATTATGATTACCTTTTTGACTTGGATGACCCGGAAGGATTGGTTGGTTTTGACTGGGCCTCTGATATGAGAGAAAATTCTTTGAAAGCCGATTTCGGGTATTTCCTCAACCCCAACAACACCATCCGCTTTGGTGGTTCGGCAACATTACATGACTTTGAACCGGGTGCTTTTAAGCCGGACGATCAACAATCCATATTTATTGATATAGACATCCCTGAATCCAAGGCGTTATCATACAGCTTCTATGCATCAAACGAACAAAAAATCGGCCCTTTGCTTACCATTGACTACGGCCTTCGATTCTCAATATTCCAAAGTATGGGTAAATCTACGGTATATGGATTCGACAAGTCTGACCCGTTTGAATATGAAGTAACAGATACCATGAATTATGATAAAGGTGATGTCTATAATACTTACACAGGTTTTGAACCCCGCGTTGGATTAACTTACAAACTTAACGAGTTTTCCTCTATCAAAGCCAGTTATGCCAGAACATACCAATATGTTCATCTTGCTTCCAATGCCAATGTGGGTACGCCGTTGGATGTATGGCTTCCTTCAAGCCCAAATATCAAACCGCAAGAAGCCGACCAATATGCCATTGGATATTTTAGGAACTTTATGGATAACATGCTGGAAGGCTCTATTGAATTGTATTACAAGGATATGAGGAATCAAATTGATTTTAAAGACCATGCCTGGATTACTGGGAATCCGAAAATTGAAGGAGAAATGAGGTTTGGAGATGCAACAGCTTACGGCTTAGAATTCTTATTGAGAAAGCAACAAGGAAAATTGACGGGATTCCTAAGCTATACATATTCATTTGCCGAAAGGGAAGTGGATGCTATCAATAAAGGGAAACCTTATACTCCTCCTTACAATAAACCGCACGAAGTTTCGGTTATAGCAAGCTATGAATTAAGCAAAAAACTTGACCTTGCAGCCACTTGGGTTTATTCAACCGGTACACCCGTTACTTTTCCTGCAGGAGGATATAAATACAACAACCAATGGATTCCTTATTTTACTAAAAGAAATACATACAGGATGCCTGATTACCATAGGTTAGACCTTTCTTGCACCTGGGAGCTTGGCAAAATTAGGGAAGAAAAATTCTGGCACCACAACCTCGTGTTTTCTATTTATAACGCTTATAACAGGCACAATGCCTTTAGCATAGAATTTGAAGAGCAGGACAATGGCGACAGGAAAGCTATAAAAACATACTTGTTCCCTGTTATCCCGGCTGTAACCTATAATTTTAATTTTTAATTTGTCAAACGAGTAAAAATTGCATACCATGAAAATTATAAACAAATTATTTCTATTAGTATTGATAACAAGCTTTTTATTAAGCTGCACAGAAGATATAACCGATGATATTGATCTTAGCACAACTGGCCCTGTGCTTGTTGTGGAAGGTGAGATTACGGACAAAGACACCATTCACGAAATCAAACTCACAAAAACAGGCCCATACTTAGAAACTACTGACCCAGCTCCTATTACAGGAGCTACCATAACTTTAACCAGCGATGCTGGAGATGACTATACTTTAGATGAACATCCTGGAAAACCCGGAGTATATGTAACTCCAAAGTTCAAGGGTGTTGTTGGTGCTACCTATGAAATTACCATTACCAATACAGGAATTAAAGGCGAAGATGAGAATGATTTTTATACTGCCTCTTGTTTGATGAAGATTCCAATCCAGATGGATTCTATCACGTATCAAAAAAGTCCATACTTCTATGACTATGATAACAATTTTAAACTCGATGAAGAAATGGCCGAAAATGTCTATGGCTGGGAGAAAGGCATGGATATCTATGTGATACGTGGCTGGGGTAGAGAACCGGGAGAAACAACGGATGATTATTACCACTGGCTATATCATAAAAATGGAATATTGGAAACTGATACTTTAAACGAAACCCTATTTACAGATGATGACATGGTAAATGGGCAACCTATCCCTGGATTGGAAATGTGGTGGGATGTTCCGGCAAAAAGCGGTGACACTCTTACAGTGGAATCGCGGGGAATTACAAAAGAATACTATCAATTTGTTATTGGTGTGATGGAAGAAACCGCGTGGAACTCAGGGCAATTTGGCGGCCCACCGGCAAACCCACACAGTAACGTCTCCAACGGCGCTATGGGGTTTTTTAATGCCTATAGCTATAAACTGGTAACTACCGTTATACAATAATTTGGTTTGAAGTGTTTTCTTGTAGGGAGCCTTGAATAAAGGTTCCCTTTTTTTGGCTGGCAATGTATTGTATTATCACATAACAACCGTCTAATTTTTTAGCTTCATCCATTGCTTCCTCGTTTTGCTCAATTGAAATTGTCCTCTCTGAAAGCTTTAATGAAAGGATTTTTGACAGCTTAAGCTTTTGTATATATTGATTTAAATTTTTTAAAGCGACCTCTTCTTTTGCTTTTTTATGTTCCTTAAGGTACTTATTTTTCTCATCAATTTTTTCCTTTACTTTAGCAATTTTGAATTTTCGGTTGTTTTCCATTTCCTGCTCCCGAATTGGGTTTCGCCTAAGAATATAGCGAATACCTTCATGTTCAATCTCCGCTATTTTATCGTCGAACAAGCTCAACTGGAAAACGCCTTCCTTTAGAAGTTTATTAATTTGGGCTTTTGATATAGAGGTGATGTAATTCCACTTATATTCCTGGGAAGTTATTTGTTCTATTTGTGTTTTGCCCAGCATTCCTTTGTCTCCAACGAAAATAAGCCTTTCAATTCCATAAAGCCTTTTTAATTTTTCCAGCTGATTTTTAACCGTTTTTGTATCATTTGTATTCCCCTCAAATACTTCAACGCAAACGGGGTAACCGTCCCCATCACATAAAAGCCCGATTACAATTTGTTTCTTCCCTTTCTTGTTGTCCCTGTTATAGCCGTACCTGGCAAGTTCATTTTGTTCTCCTTCCAAATACGAAGAGGTTACATCATATAAATATATTTCAGGTAAGGTGCCTGTTTTATGACGGAAATTAAATAGTTTTTTTTCTATTGAATCTTGATTCTGGGCTAACCAATCAAGGTTCTCATAAAGATCTTTTTCGTCAAACCCAGGAACACCGAAAACTTCATTTAAAGCATGATCTTTTGACCAAACTTGTGATATATGCAACCTGGAACTTTGAGTGAAAACTCTTCCGGCAATTTGTGTTAATGCTAATTTTGCCTGGTGGGAATTGCCCAAAGCTTTTATTATGCCCAACCTTTTGGCCACTTCTTGCACTACAATTAATCCCCCGCAGCTTTTGCCCTGGGTGAAATTTAATTCATTCAAATCAGTCACTGATTTACCTTTAAGAAAATCATCTAATTGGTCAATTAGTTGTTGTGGCCACTTCGAAAGGTTAGAAATAATCCGGTGCTTAACTTTCCCATCAGCTCTATAGCTCTCCATCAAAACTGTGGAGGTATAGGTCTTGTTTTTCGTTTTCTTATATAATCTCTGTATAAACATACTTGACTACAAATATAATTATTAATATACAAACTTTTTGTCAAAAAAATTAAAGAATTTTCTTGACTACAAATATTATGCCAAAATAATCATAACGCAATGATAAATAGTAATTTAAATTAAAAATCGGGCCGTCAAATTATAAAACTTCCGTTAAAATTTCTGATAACCCCGATATTAATGAAGATGAACCCGAGGTTTTATACACGGGCCTTCATCATGCCAGGGAGCCTGTTAGCCTTCAAAACATAATTTTTTTCATGTATTACCTTCTTGAATATTTTTTGCCATGCTGGGTTATTAAGTTTGGCCGTTATTTGACGATCAAACTACAAAAAATTCCAACATGGGAAATCATAATTTTTAGCGCTTTGCGGTTTGCTTTCACTTATTCATGATTATGCTTTTAATGGATTAACCTGCTAATCCTCCAAAAACAACCTACAATTTGCTTCCCAAAACTGCCGTTTTCTTATAATGCTTCACATCTCCATCCATATTGAAAATTTCTACATACACGATATAAATTCCAATATTTGCTTTTTCGCCGTTATCTTTTGTGCCATCCCAGTAAATGCTTCCTTCACGGGTGCCAAGGAGCTTGTTGCGGGTGAGCTGCTTTACCTGCCTCCCTTTTGAATCATAAATGCTGATATTGGCCGTAAATCCCGGTTCCTTGAACTGGTAGCTCACTTTTAACACATCATTGTATCCATCATTGTCTGGAGAAAAGATCTCCGGTTCTACGCTTACTTTCCCGCTAAATGCTTCTGTATTGCTGTATTGTGAATTAAGATAGCCGGGTGTAGCAAAACCTGCTTCTTCAGATGCTGATATCCAGTTGGTTGCCTCTTGTGTCGGGGTGTCAAAATTGATCCTTTCCAGGGAGATGCCTTCTGTATTATTGATCAATGCAAAATGCATATCACTGGTATAATGTAACCGGTCTATTACAGTGGAATCTATCTTAGCAATTACTACATCGCCTTCACTATTCGGGAAAGATGGTAAACTTTGCACTTCTAAGATTGCTTCCGGGTTTTTGGCAATGTATTGCTTCTTGATGATGATGGGATTTTCCGTAAGCACTAGATATTCCTTGGGAAATAGAAGCCAGCCTTTGGGCGCTATAATTTCCATATCCTCAGGCTTTTGTTCTATGTTATCCCAAGAGGATATTCTTAGCGATCTCATATCCAGGACTTTTCCGGAGTTGTTATAGAATTCAACAAAATCAACACCATTGTCTTTGGGTTCAAATAGTATTTCGTTAATGATGAGGTCGTTTTCGTCTGCTTTATCAGGAACAGCAAATTTTACAGAAGAATTGCCAGGGATAAGATTGCCCACGCAATCTCTTATTGAGTCGGAGACGGTTAAAGTGTAGATTACATCTTTTTCAAACGGGGTAACAAATTCCAGGGATACACTGCTGTAATCCGGGAAAATGGGATCAGCATCGATGGGATTGCCGATGCCTTGGTCTACATAATAAGAATTTAGTGATCTCACGTGGGTCGTGTCCAAAATTTCGTCAAAATAAGCGATAATGGTATTGGTATCTATGTAACTTACCCTCGTTAGTATAGGCGCGGCCATATCTATATTATCCCCATACACTGAATTCTCTTTTCCCGGTGTCCCCCCTGAAGGATCGTTGGCGCCTTGCCAGTTGTTCTCTGCGCCACAAGGATTCAACGGGTCTACCTGCTCTAATGACCATCCACCCTCCTTTTTGCCTTCAACATGATACCAATCTTCTGAATAATCAACAAAATGAATAATCTTACTTCCTGCGTCCTCTATGACAACCGTTGTACCGGCATCGGTTAAGGAAAAAGAGGAAAAAGCGTATAAACGGTCTGTGAAGCTTGTAAACATTGCAGCATCGTCATCATCACACAGCAATACATAATCATTGGGAAAAATGGTGATCTTTTCTTCGATGGTTTTTCTAGTTCCTCCAATAGTAACACTCCAATTTTCTAAATTGATGGGGAAGCCGGTGGTGTTATAAAGTTCCAAGTAATCGGCTTCGGGCAGTTCTACCGCTGGTTTGGGGTCGGCCATAATCTCGTTAATCACAACATCATACATGTGGGGTAGATAAAACACGAATTCCATCTCAGTAGGTGAAAGCATATTGCCACTGCAATCCGAAAGATTTTGAGTAGATAGTGTATAAAAAACCTCCTGCTCAAGAGGTTGGGATAAAGCAAGTACCAGTCTCGTAAAACTGTTAAAAGTTTCTATAGCTGCAGGATTCCCGATATCATTATTGATACTGAAGTTTGTTGTTTCTGTTGCAGTTGCCTCATCTAAGGGTTCAGAAAAGGCCACTTCAAGTTGGAGTTCATTCAATATCTTGATATTTGTAATAGTAGGTTGAATGGTATCCGGGGCTGTAGAATAGATACTATTGATCATGCCGGGAGTACCTCCGTTTTCATTCACAGAGGCTGCCCAATTATTCATATCCGGGCAGTTAGGGTTAGGATTGGGATTTATTAATTCTAAAGTCCAGCCGCCATCTTCTTTTTCATCATCTTTGTACCAAGTTTCTTCATAGCTCACCGAATCGATCATGACTTGGTTGTTATCGTAAAGATAAACCGTTCCGCCGCTATTGGTGAGCGAAGGGAATGATTCCAAGCAAGTAACATCGCCAAATTCGGCAAAAGCGGCGGAGTCTTCTTCGTCACAAATGATTACATAATTATCCGGTTGCAGGATAAAACCATGCAATTCTTTTGTGGAGGTGTTGAATCCAAGTTCAAAACCCTCTAAGTTAAAAGGTTTCCCGGTATTGTTGTACAGTTCAACAAATTCGGATTCGGGCAAGGCAACTTGGGGAATTGGGTCGGCAAATATCTCGTTTACAATAATATCCTTGTATTGGGGAATCGAATAAAAGAATTGTTCTGTTGTTTGGGGCATGGCATTCCCACTGCAATCATACTGGCCGGAAATGGTGATATGATAAACGACTCCTTCTTGGAAATGGGTATTGAAATATAAGGTTGCCCTATTCAACGTTTCATTTTCATGAATGATGGTTGGGTTTCCCATGTTATGATCTACTGAATAATTGACTGTATTGGTTATGCTCAAATTATCCATGGCTTCGTTAAAACGGATAATGAGGGAGGTATCACTGAGGGCGAAAACAGATACAACTTCGGGTGCAATCGTATCCGGTTCAGTAGAATAAACGCTGTTTTGTGTTGCCGGAGTTCCACCTTGCGGATTTTCCGAGGCAGTCCAATTGGTGTAGGCCGGGCAGCCGGCAGTGGGTTCGGGATTGATAAGCTCCAATGTCCAGCCGCCATCGTCCTTTTCCGGGTCATTGTACCATGAAATATCGTAAGCTACTGTATCGATGAGATTTTCTTGGTCATCAAGCAATGTAATGGTTTCTCCCGAGTTATTTAAAGAAGGGAAGGATTCCATCCCGGCCACTTCACCATATGAAGAGAACAAAGCGGTGTCTTCTTCGTGGCAAAGTATCATGTATTCGCCAGGGAAAAGCTCTTTGGCAGGCAATTCTCCAGTTGTTGTTCCGTCTGTAAAACTCCAACCGGCGAGTTGAAAAGGTTTTTGTCTTTTGTTGTACACTTCTATGAATTCTGTTTCCGGCAAACCTACAACAGGCAAAGGGTCTGCAAATATTTCCGAAATGATAACATCTTTAAAACCGGGCACTGAGAAGTAAAATTCAGTTGTATTGTTGAGCAACGGATTCCCGCTGCAGTCAGAAGCATTTGATACAGTAAGTTGGTAAATGGTTCCTTCTTCAAGGGCAGTAGGAAGAAAAAGCGTAGCTATATCGTAATCGTTATTAACGTTTACACTGTCAGGTTGGCTTATGCCATGGTCAATCAAGAAGTTTGCAGTATTATTTATAGAAGGTAAAAACATGGACTCGGAGAAGAAAACTTTTATTTTTTGATCATCCACCACTTCCACGTGCAGGATTTGTGGGTTGGAAGTGTCGGGCAAAGTTGAATACACACTGTTGATCTCGCCAGGTGTACCACCAGTGCTATCCATAGAGGCTGTCCAGTTGGTAGAAATAGGGCAATTGGTATCAGCGCTTGGATTGATCTGTTCCAGTGTCCAGCCGCCGTCTTCTTTTTCGGGGTCATTGTACCATGAAAGCTCATATTCCACGCTATCCAGCACAAAACCGGTGTTATCTTCAAGAAATATTTGATCTCCAGAATTGTTAAGCGCCGGCCAAGAACTTAGCCCTGCTACAAGGCCAAAACCACTAAAAAGCGCAGTATCAGGATTGGAACAAAGAATAAGATAATCACCCGGCTGCATAATGCATGCAGGGAAAGTTCCTGTTGTTGAAGGATCACGAAATTTCCATCCTTCCATATCGAAAGTTTTATCGCTTTTGTTATAGACCTCAACAAATTCGGCCTCCGGCAATCCAACTTGGGGTGATGGATCAGCAAATATCTCGTTAATGACAATATCCCTGTAAGCTGGTATAACCGGCGCAATATAAGTAAATGTGGTATCGTAGTTGATGAGCGTATTTCCTTCAAGGTCTTGGATGTTTTGGATATTTAAGTTGCAAGCTATGCCATCAGGGAAACTATTGGCAAAATTGAGCCGAACAATATACAATGTATCATTATTCAATATGGCTTGTCCTGGATTACCAATGGCATGGTCTACTAAATAATTGTCAATGTTTTGAGCAGAGGCTGCATCCAGGTCTTCACTAAAAAAGAGTTTAAGGCTGTTATTGGAAAGCACCTCAAGACCTGTAAGAGAAGGCGGAACGGTATCGGTTATTACAGGGCCAACATAAAAATCATCAAAATAGAAATCATCGGCACGAGTGGCAGTGTAATCACAAAACACGCCTATATAACTCCCGGTAGAATATGTGTTATCCGTACCGCTTGCTTGCAGGATATAGTCGCCGTTAAGTTGGTCGGATGTATATATTTTCCAAGTACCACTAATATTTCTAATTACTTTAATAAATACTTGGAAACTGCTGCTAATAAAGCCATCAGTGCCACGGCAAACAGTCGTATTATTGGTTCCGTCTTGGCGGAATAGTTCTATGGCATCATCGCTGCCCGATTCGCCTAATTGGAGGTAATACCCATTGAGATTGTTTGTAAGGTTTTGGCCATCGGAAAAAAGATAAATTTTGCCATTATTATTGGAGGAAGGGGCAAAATCATATCGTACCCAAAACCTCCATTCTGTTGTATCGTATGTATTTATTGCTGTTGAGAGCCAGGAAGTTCCATCGCCAAGGCCGCTTCCATTCAATTGCAACTGGAAAGAACTGTTTACTTGGAAGCTGTCAACATCCCCGCCCCAAGTGGGATTGGTTGTAAAATCACCATCAGAAAAATCATCAATCAATTGTGCTTGTGAAAAGCATGGGATGAATAAAAGGAAAAGAAATATTTTTTGCATGGCTGGATAATTTTAAATCAGCCATAAATATATGACACTTAACACTAATATCCTAAAAAAACTAAGATTTTTTTTTACACCATTTACTAAGCGTTTCGTAAAGCTTTTCTTGAGATACAGGCTTGGAGATATAATCGTCCAAACCCTGTGAAATATATTTTTCCGCGTCACCTTCCATAGCATTGGCGCTAATTCCTATTACGGGGGGTAGAGATGGAAACTGGGATTTTAATTCTTTTGTCGCAGTAATACCGTCCATAACTGGCATTTGAATATCCATAAGGATTATATCCACATCATTATGCTCTTGAAAAAGTTCAATAGCTTCTTTTCCATTTTCTGCAACCATTACTTTACACCCATGGTTTTCAAGCATGAGTTTTAAAACTTTTTGGTTCACAGGCTTGTCTTCAGCTATCAAAATATTCAATTGCAAGGATTTGTTGGGTTTAGGATTGTTTTTGGGACGGTTGGAATTTTTCTTTTTGGTGACTTTGGCAGGAAAAACAAAACTGAAACTACTTCCTTTACCGGGTTCGCTTGTAAGTTTTATATTCCCGTCCATCAATTGGGCTATTTCTTTAGATATGGCCAAACCAAGGCCTATGCCGCTATAGTTTTTTGTATACGAAGTATCAACCTGGGTAAACTTGGAAAATAATTTCTGTTGTGCTTCTTCATCAATACCAATGCCGGTATCATTAACTTGTGCTTTTATGAGGATGTCGTTATTTTTTCTCTCCATAACAGAAAAACATACTTCAATATAACCTGTGGTTGTGAATTTAACAGCGTTGGAGATAAGATTATTCAAAACTTGCCTAATCCTGTTCTCGTCAGCAGAGATGCAGGTAGGCATATCATCTGTATGTTGTAGTTTAAATTCAAGGCCTTTACTTTCAATAAGCGGGGTATAAAGGTTTTTAAAATGGGTTTCAAGTTCTTTGATACTAAAGTCAATATTATGAAGTTCCATTTTCCCGGCTTCAAGTTTTGAAAGGACAAGGATATCGTCAATAATATTCAAAAGTGTATCAGCAGATTTTCTAAGCGTAGTAACATAATCTTTTTGGGTGTTATCCATATTGGTTTTTTCCAAAAAATCTATCATTCCCATCACTCCGGTTAGCGGTGTCCTTATCTCATGGCTCATATTGGCAAGAAATTGTTGTTTGAATTCGGCAGAGCGTTTAGCTAATTCTGCATTACGGCGCAATACTTCTGAGTTCTTCTGTTCCGTTATGTCTTGGAAATTCTCTACAATAAATTCCTCATTATTTTCCAATGAAGTAAACCTTGTTGCGCTTTTTATGATGGGGATAAAATTTTTGCTTTTATCTTTTACTGATGTTTCATCGTTATCAATTCTTTCTTTTCCCAAGTCAAAAATGGGGCATTTATGAGGGCCTTTGGGACAGATTATATCACATTTTTGTCCTACAAGCTCTTCACGGTTATAGCCGGTGATTTTGCATAGTACATTATTAACATCTTCTATCCTATATTTCCTGTTAACGATAAAAGAGCCGCCAGGCAGGTTATTATAAAGGTCTCTCCATTGTTTTTCGCTCTTATGCAGTTGTTTTTTGATTATTTTTTGCCTTGTAATATCCCTGCTTACTCCTCCCAGCATATACCCTTTACTTGTCTGGACGGGGAACAGCACAGACTCAACGTATTTCAACTTTTTATCTAAATAAACCGGCATTTCACTAGGTTTGTAAAATAGATATGATGAACCTGTTTTTAGCGCTTTTTTAAATTCTTTTTTGAGGTTGGTCAATGCTTCATGATTCCTGTACTTTTCCGGTGTTTCTTCAAAAAAGATATCCCAAATATACCGCCCCAACGCTTTATGTTTACTGATGCTGAAAATATTCTCGTTGGCCCTGTTCCATTCAATCACTTTGCCCTCTTCATCAGTAAGGGTTATGCCATCGGCAGTTTGCTCTATAATGTTCCTGAATTTATTTTCGCTTTGCTTATAATCCCTGTTGGTAAGAATAAGTTTGTTATTGAGGTGGCTTAGTTCTTCATTTTGCACCCTTATCTCTTCATACCTTTTTTCTAGTAATTCCTCGTAAGCTTTTTGTTTGGAGATATCTTCAATAAAGCCTTCAAAGCAATCAATTTCATCGGTGCTCTCATTCACCACAACCCTTCCAGACACTTTGCCTAAGAAAATGCTCCCGTCTTTTTTCCTGAAATGATTTTTATAGGCATATAGTTCTTTGTTTCTAATAAGCTTGTTAACGATATCTTCCCGGTCTTTCCTATTATCATAAATGTCTTTGCCCAGGTCCTCTATCGAGCTTTTCATTTCTTGCAAGGAATTGTATCCAAACATTTTTACAAAAGCTTCGTTAGCTTCCAAAAGTTTTCCATGCATGGTAGTCCTGTAGATGCCTAAAGGAGATTTGCTAAAGAAATCTTTATCACGCTTTTTCTTTTCTTCAAGCCCCATGACTTTCTTGTTCAGGTGGATATTTTTTTCCTGAAGGGCTAATAGCTTGGTTTCAAGCCTCTTAATTTGCTCTTTGTCATCCATGGCGGGAAGTAAAAAAGTGATTTCGTGAATATATTGTAAAATTACTGTAAATAGGGCATTCTTGAAACCGTAGAAACACTTAATTTTCGGAAAGATTATGTATGTGTTTATGCCTATGATGAATGTACCAGGGAAAAAAAGGTGCTTTGGTAAAGAAGCCTACTCTATTTGCCCTGTAATGTCTGACGCGATCCCTGCTATCCTATATATGTTCCCGTTTTTATCGTAAATAGGGTAGCTTCTTGCCCAGAACCACCTAATTTCACCATTATGTGCAATAATACGAAATTTGATATCGAACTTTTTATCTTTAATGAATTCACGGGTTTTTAGATTATTGATCACTTTTTCTTTGTCATCGGGATGTATGGCTTCAAATTGCAAAGAAGGGTCTTTGTATAGCTCATCCCTGTCAATATCCAGGAGTTTTTCAAAGGCAGGGCTCATATAAATGATTTCTTTATCTTCTATAAGCCAAGAAATATCATTAATATTCTCGATGAGTTCCCTGAACCTCTTTTCATTTTCAACCAGTTTTTGTTCGACATCCATTCTTTTAGAGATGTCTTGTATAATTCCAACACCGCCATTAATCGTTCCTTTTTCAGAAAAGATCGGGGCAAAATCTGCTTTAATGAATAGCTTTTTTTTGCTAAAAGGGGTTGCAAATTCTCCTTCGTAAAATGCGTATTTACCATGAAAGGTAGATGCGAATTCCTTTTTCATTTTAGGAGAATAGAAAACTTTGAACAAGTCTAATTGGATTATATCATCGTAGCTGGTATCAAAAAGCTCTAAAAGCGCTTCATTGCATTCGGTAATTTGGCCCCTTTCATTATAATGAAGTATCCCAACAGGTGAATTTTCAAATAGGAGCTTGTATTTTTCAATGTTTTCGTGTAAAATTTCTTTGGTGCGTTCTTGTTCGGTAATATCTTCTGCTGTGCAAACAATAAACTTCACATTTCCATTTTCATCAACTTTTGGAGTTTTGCTGATCTTCAATAATCGTTTTTCCCCGTTTTTATTGGTTATCCAATCTTTTCGTTTGAAGGGTTTTTTTTGTTCAAAAACGATTTTATTGGTAGAAATGGTAATATCAGTAGTTGGGTCATCAACCAGGAAAGAAACTTTTCTTCCTTGCAATTCATTTACTTCTTTTCCAAAAAAATCGGCAAAGGCTTTGTTAACTGCTCCAAAGGTTTCTTCATCTTTCATATACCAAATCAGGATAGGAACATGGTCGAGGAGTAAAGCCAACTCATCGTTTTTTTTGTCTTGCAGGGTATTTTGAAGCTCTTTTACCTGCTTCTTAAGGTCTTGGTATGTAGGTTTTTCTTGATGCATTGTGAGTGTTTTATGTAAAGTTTATCCATTATTTTCTACAAGCATTTGTATGGTGCTACGGCTCGTTTGTTCTAAGTATACTTTTCGCCCTTTCAGCATTTCTTCTATGGATTCATTATCATAATGCCTTATCGTTATCAATTCAAGCCCTTTATTGTATCTAAGATAAAAATATTTTTTTAAATCATTGATAAGGGAAGTGATTTTTTCTTGTTCATCATCACAACAAACAGAAAAACTGATGGCAGAATTCTGCATCATGTTTATTTTCACCAAGTATTTAGCAAAGAATCCAAAAATCATCTCTAAGTGGTCTTCGGCAATAAAAGAAAAATCGCGGGTAGAAATAGAAATAAGCACTTGGTTTTGTTTCAATATGAATGAAGGTATCAAATCATCCATTTTTATCTCTTTGCATATTAAAGTACCATTTTCACCAGGATTTAAAAATGATTTCACCTTTAATGGGATATTCTTGTTTTGCAGAGGTTTAATGGTTTTTGGATGGATGATCTTGGCACCATAATAAGCTAATTCTATGGCCTCTTGAAATGATATCTTGTCTATTTTCACGGGCTCATTAAAAAAACGTGGGTCTGCATTAAGTAGTCCTGGCACATCTTTCCATATTTGTACTTCATCGGCATTGAGGCAATAGGCAAATACAGAAGCAGTAAAATCTGAGCCTTCCCTGCCAAGTGAAGTTGTATGGTTTTCTGTTGTGCCGCCAATAAACCCTTGTACAATGACCAGGTTTTCTTTTAAAAGAACCGGGTAAAGAAACTTATTAGAAAGATACGAGGTGAGTTTCCAATCTACTTTTGCTTCCCTGTATGTATTATCGGTTTTTAAGTAATCCCTTACATCTAACCATTTATTTTTAAAATTTTCTTTAGCGAGGTAATGACTAATGATCTTCGTGGATAAGAGTTCGCCGAAATAAATCAATTGATCATATTCGTAGTTATAATTACTGGAAGGCTGGGCTTTGGCTTGGGCTTCCAAGTTGTTAAAGATGCTGTTAAACTCGTCAAGTATGGGCTTGTCTTCCGTATCAAATAACTTGTTGATGATATGGGTATGAAATGTTTTTACGTTATCAAATGCCTTTTGGATTTCTTTTACATTGTTTTGCATCTTTGCACAAACCAGTTTTTCTAGAGCATTCGTGGTCTTGCCCATAGCGGAAAAGACGGCAATGACATTTTCGTCCCTGTAATTTGCCAGTATTTTTGCTGTATTGATAACTGAGGAGCTATCTTTTATAGAAGCGCCTCCAAATTTTAATACTTTAATACCCATAGTATTTACAAAGGTACAAAAATTAACCCAATAAAGGTTTAATACTTAGAAAAATAGGGAGTAAAGATGAAAAGCAACATCGGGCAACTTTTGATTAATGGGAATCCTTATTTCGAGTATTTTACTATTAGATTACTTAAAGAAGAAATCTACAAACTATTCTCAGGCAGCAAACTGAAATTAAGATAGATATAAAATGTGTTACCATAAATTGCGCAATACAAATGGCTTCCAAAACACAATTAATTTTCAATGTTAATCCAAACACTGACTACCCCAAGCTGCAACCTTTCACCTATTTGCATGGCTATTTTTTTGTTTGAACAAAGAAAAATTTCAATATTTTGTGATTTCGGTTAGTGGAAAATAGGGACCATTTGATAATCATATATAACAAACAATATATTTTGTAATTGCACAGGGCATGCCCAGGCAAAAAGCTGTAATGCCAAAAGAAAAATAAACACAACGTGTTGGCGCAGTTGTTATCTGAATCCCTGGTTAGCAGTCTATTAATGTAATTATATTCAAAAATAAAAGAACTTTAAAATTGTTAAGGACACTGAAATTTTGTAAATTTGATAAAATTTTACTGATATGACAACAAATGAATTGAAACATAAGGTGATTGATAAGATTAATCGGCTTGAAGATGACAGTTTATTAATTGATTTGATTAGGATTATTGATAACAGCACCATAGATAATGAAATTCATCGTTTAAGCGAAAATCATAAAAAGGCTATTAATACAGCAATTGACCAAATAGAAAATGGGGATTATTTAACAAACGAACAATCAAATAAAGAGATTGACGAATGGTTAAAAAGATAATTTGGTCAAGGTTAGCCCATAACGATAGATTAAACATACTGGATTATTAGATTCAAAGAAATAAATCTGCTATTTATAGTAAAAGGTTAAATCAAATATTTGAAAACACAGCGGATTTAATCAGAAAATATCCCAAAATTGGTAAGCAAACGGAAATTAACGACATCAGGTACAAGGCTGTTAAAGATTATTTATTTACATACAGAGAAACAAAAGATTATATTGAGATTTTAACAATATGGGATAGCCGACAAGATCCAGGTAAATTTGATAGTATTATAAAAAAGCGACAATCTAATTTCAGAACTCCTGACCTATCGTAGTTTATCATGTCGCAAATTTATAAATT
>CAZJDA010000041.1:0-41251 GCA_964544705.1 uncultured Bacteroidales bacterium | reverse complement strand
AATTAATTTGGCGATTTAAAATTTAATTTTGTGTAATATCCCGAGGTCTGAGTTTGAGTAACTGCATAGCTGCCCGGGATCGTGCCAACAATTCCATCATCATCTGCATCAGGGCCTCCATATTCTCCCTGCGTTGGGGGGAATACAAGCAATGGATTAGTATACCCGTTAAAGGATTCAGAATTTTGAGCTGTATAGCTAAAACCGGGTTCTAGTTTTATATAATCTCGGGCAACATAGGTTTGATTACCTGCAGAAGGTTGGTTAAGTTCAAAATATTGATCTTCATGGTAGTTCCTTTGCTTAACATTATCCGAAATATGCTGCGAATGTGCATGATAAGCAAGCAAGCATATTATTATTAGTATAAATATAGATTTATATTGGTATTTCATTTTTCCGAGGTTTACAATGTTTATTTCTTAATGATTTTCCACATCTTGTTTTTGTCTCTCAAAAACATTTTCATAAAATATACCCCATTTGGTTGGGCAGATAGGTCAATAATGTTTGAAGCGTATATCGTTTCTTTCGCTTTTATTATAGTCCCGTTCATTTGGTAAACAATGATCTTTCCGTCCATGTCTGTAGGTATATTCGTAATGTCAACCTTTAATACCCCCTTGGTAGGGTTTGGGTAAACCTTTACATGGCTTTCACCGAGGGTTTGTTCGTAGATTTCGCTTGTAGTTTCATTGGCTAAAGGCCCGTTGACCTGGTTGACTGTATTTTGGGCAACCCAGGCTTCCGGTGTTTCTGTACTATCTTCATTTACAGGAGGGGTTTTTAACACGATGGTTTGCATTTCCCTGGAAATCCTGTTGCCCGAAGCATCATATTGATAAACAACTTGCACGGATTTTCCCTTGGTTGAGTCCTGTTCTTGTGCTGTGGCTTGATATGCAAACAGGAACAATACTCCACAGCCAAGCAATAGTTTATATAATTGTTTCATGGCTATGGGTTTTATTGGTTATTTTTTAGTTCTTGTAACTCCTCTTGCAGGTTTCTTATCGCTTTTTGTTGGTTAATGGTATGCAGGGTAAGTTCCTCGATTTTTTTCAGTAAAATGGCATTCATCTTTCCAAGTTCAATGCCGTTTTCGTTTACTTCATTGGCAGAAGGAACACCTGGGAGGTGTTTATTTTGGGTAACGAATTGTTCAATTTCTTCTAGGCCTTGTAGCTCGTGCCCTTTTTCAAACACATAATCAGGCCACTGACTATCAGTTTCCACATTTACTTCTTTACATCCAATGGTGCCGTTAACGGCGAGTTTGTATCCGAAGGTATTTGTTGTGCCAATTCCTACATTACCATTCTGTTTAAAGGCCATATGGGTTTGCCAGTCAATATCCTCGCCTGCGTTGCCGCCAGTTGCATATTTAAATTCCATGTAAGTATCTGAAACAATACTCAAATCCCACATCCAAGCTTGCTCATTGGTAACTAAATATTTGTTTGAGCCACTCAATGTAGTAGAATTCCAGTAATGCTGTATCCTTCCCGATCCGTCTTGCACAGAAACAACATAATCGGATGTAGGACCTGTCATTCTTATGTTTTCTTCGTTACTAGTATAACTCGTTCCATGTGGTGCATTATTACCATGCCCGCGCAATAAAACTCCACCATTCACGTCTAGCTTCTCTTCTGGATTATCTGTACCAATCCCCACATTACCACTGCCATTCTTTATCCGCATTGCTTCATCATTGGCATGGCCTGCCTTAAAGATCAAGTCATTGTTGTTATAACTGCCTATCTCGCCATTTACATAAATGCTTTTATTAAAATAAAATTTTTCCATGTCTGTATGGAAATGACTCCAATTGTCGTTATCTGGGCCTAATTGCATATAACCATGATCTGTATTAATCTTTAAGCAACCGTTAGAGTTTGCCGAAAGTTGGCTCCTTTTTACATTAATTCCCATATTAAAATTAACAGTCCCAGTATTTATCGCTGATGATCCATCAGGTGCTACTAAAACATCCGTGAAATTCAATACGTTTCCATTTTGTTCAATATCCCATGTATAGATGGTCTGGTCTGGGGCTTTGGTTCCTTGTTTCACATGTGTAAATGATAAACTGGGGGCTTCTTCAATAGTTTGAAAATTACCACCCCATAAATGCAACATGCTTTCAATATTTTTCGGGTTACCAATTCCAATTTTGCCTTCTTCATTTTCAGAAAGGTTACTATTGAACATTATCACTTCATCATCAGAACTTCTTACCTTTGGCAACACCCCGGGTTTTAGTTGCTCTCCACTGACTAATACACCTTTTCCTGATGCGGTTTGTGCTGATAAATAGTTGGTTATACCAACAAAACTTAATAAACATAATGTTACTAGGATCTTTTTCATTTTTGTAATTTTTTTTGGTTAAACAATGATTAAAAAATTGAATATAAAATATGTGCCGGCATATGTTTTCTTTAATGATCAATAAAATTTTCCAAATCTAAGGGTTGCTTCTTCATCATACAAATAAAACCAGTTAACGGCAGCAATAAACCAGTTAACGGTTTTAAAAAATGAATGCACACCTTTAACCAATGAACAATTATAAGTAAAGCTACATTAACTGATAGCTTATTTAATTCGTGAAATCCACTATTTGAAGATCCCGATTCTTGGGTTCAAAGAAAATAGTAAAATGCATAAAAGACAATTTTTTTTCATAAGCGGCAGGAAAAATATAATGCAAACATGCATAAAAATCAATAATGATAATAAATAGAGGGAATTTTATTTTTGCACATAACCTCGTTTTATTTTGAAAAATTTGTTCTTTACTTGTTTTTTTAAGCTGGATAAGTTTCTTCGAGATATAGGGATATTCATTCCATTTTTCAATTGAATATGCGGAGAAGTGGAAATTTCAACATACGCAATTTCATTTATATTAACAAGGTAAGACCTGTGGCATCGGCAAAACGCTTTTTGGGGCAATTGCTCTTCAATAAGTTTTAACCGCTTGGTCAATATAATCTTTTCATCGCTTGTTGTATGTGCAAAAGTATAGCTGCCGTCTGCTTTGCAATAGGCAAGATCCAAGTAGTTCATTGGTAGCAATTTTTTCATCATTAAATTTATTTTGGTTTTTATAGAGGCTAAATTATAAAAAAAACGACAAAAAAAAAGCCCCGAAATTTTCGAGGCTTTTTTTTAAACAAATTCAATGAAATGAGCAATTGTTATTCAATAACAATTCTTTTGTTTGAGATATTGTTGTTGTTTTTAATCCTGATAAAATAAATACCGGCAGGTTGAGATGATAAGTCAATAACAGTATTGCCGCTAAGTGTATTTTGGTAAACTACTTGGCCGGTAAGGTTTACAACTGTAGCTTCATAGTTTCCTTCGGCTTCAACGTTAAAGAGCCCTGTAGAAGGGTTAGGATAGATATTAAGTTCTTTGTTGCTGATCTCGTTAATAGCATCCAGGGTAAGGGTTACTTCTTCGGTAACAGGAGCTCCAGCAACGGTAACAGTACCTGTGGCATCCAAGTACCCTGTTTTACTAACAGTATAGTCATAATCTCCATCAGCAAGGTCAATGGTAGCCATACCGTCAGCATCAGTGGTAAGGTCTTGTCCATTGATGTTTACATTAGCGCCTTCTACTGCATTTTCGTCTTCATCGGTAACATTGAATGTAACGGTATAAGTATCTCCAGGGGTGTATGAAACATCAATATAAGTATATTCGTTTTGTTGATCATTAGATGCCACAACCACTTGGCCTGTATATATAGTACCTGGAGTTAAACCAGTAGGGTCGAAAGAAACAGTGATTTCATCAGAGTCTCCTCCTGCTATTGTACCAGAATTTGGTGTAATAGACATCCAATTAGAAATTCCATCCCCTGTACACTGACCAATTATGAATAAATTTGAATTAACATTAGGATTTCCGGTTAGATTTGTCCAACCTGGTCCTGTTGACGACCAGTTAGCATCATCAATTTTGGGCCCTTCATCCATTCCAAACGGATAAGTATCAGCAAGAACATCTGCACTCCATCCAATCCAAATATCAGATCCATCAATATAAATAGGTGAGTCCAAATTAACAACAATTTGTTCGCTAGCTGTTGTGGCAGTGAATGTTTTTTCAACAATAAGATTACCTGGGCCAGGTGTTGTTGTTGATCCTTTTTCCCATATCATCAATTTTGTATCTGTAGGAAGATCAGTACCAATTCCTATGATAACACTGGTTAATTCCATACCAATAACATCTTGAACGTCTTCATGAGAAAAATATGCTGCAACTCTAACATCATCAATATCGCTAGTATAACCACCTAATCCACCACTTAAACCAGATTGCACATGAGATAATTCTCCATCTTTCGAATTTCCTTGTTTTACAGCTTCAGGATAAATTGGATAAATGTCATATTCCAGGTCCTGTTCCCCTACATTAGAAATATTAAATGTTTGGTCAGCACCGGTTGATGTAATACTTGTAACATCAACAGAAACTGACGGAGGAGTAGCTCCTCCAGCTCCTATAAATTCAACATCATCTATGTAAAAATTAGGAGTACCTGTTTCAGCTCCTGCATAAATATTAACGCCGCCAAGTTGTGGTTCGCCGGCGCCACCGCCTGCTACGGTACTGAAAGTCCACGTTTGAACATGGGTTCCGTCAATAGATAGCGAAGCTGTATCAGCATCAATATCAATAAAATTCTCTACATAAACCCATGAATCTTGGGTATAATTAAAGGTATAACTGTTTCCATCTGCATCAAGATGCCCGGTACCATCCAGGTTGAAATATACTTCGTTGGCCCATTCTGTACCTGGGGCTTCAAAGTGTTGAAGATTAAAATATCCTTCTGAAGAACCATCATTTTCAACATAAATATAAAAATTCACTTCATATTGCCCGCTTGTTTTATTGCCCAATGGTAAAACCATATCATTGGTACCACTAATGTGCATTGATTGTGATGTGCTGTTGGAAAAGTCATCTATAATAACAGCATCTTCAGCCGAGCCAGGGTTATTAGACCAAGTAGTCCATGTATCAGAGTTTTCAGCTACATAGTCACCAACATTATAAGACTCAAAGTCATCAGTAAAAATTGTATTGGTAAAAACTGCAAATTGCACGTCATCTACGTAAAAGTTAGGCGTTCCTGTTTCAGCGCCGGCATAAATATTTACGCCACCCAGTTGTGGTTCTCCGGCACCGCCACCGGCAACAGTACTAAACGTCCAAGTATGAATGTGTGTGCCATCAATATACAATGCAGCGGTATCTGCGTCAATATCAACAAAATTATCTACTTGCACCCATGCATCTTGTGTATAGTTAAACGTATAACTGTTTCCGTCTGCATCAAGATGCCCGGTACCATCCAGGTTGAAGTATACTTCGTTAGCCCATTCTGTACCTGGAGCTTCAAAGTGTTGAAGGTTAAAATAACCCTCGGAAGAGCCATCATTTTCAACATATATCTTCATACTTACCTGGTATTTGCCACTAGTTTTGTCGCCCAAAGGCAATACCATATCATTGGTACCGCTAATGTGCATTGATTGAGCAGGGCTGCTTGCATAAGCATCTGAAATAACTGCATCTTCGGCTGAACCCGGGTTATTAGACCATGTTGTCCATGTGCCTGAGTTTTCTGCAACATAATCACCCACATTGTAAGATTCAAAATCATCTTCAAAGAGTGTTGATTGCGCGTTGGCAGCAAAGCCGAATAGAAATGCTACCAATACTGTTAGAGTAATTTTTCTCATAATAAAAATTTTTAAGTTAAACATTCGTGTTTTCTTTTTAGACTGTAAAAATAAAGATTATTTTAATTTAATGCAAATATAACGTTATAAACATTGAAAAGTTGAATAATTTTGGTAAAATTTATAAAAACTGTTGCAATGATTAAAAAAATTCTATTATCCTTCATTTTTCTCTTTACTTACCATTATTCCACAGCCCAATTGCACGTGGATACCACAAAAAGCGTTAAATACCTTATTCAATCCGTATTATTAGATGATTCGCCAAATATTGAGATCTTAAACTATGGGTTGAAAGGAAATAAGCAAGCCACAGGGATATTAAAAAATGAAATGAATATTGAAGGCATTCCAAGAGGTATTCTTTTAACCACAGGGCATGCTATGGATGCTGTTGGAAAAAATGATAAACCCAATACTGGGTACAATTATTATTTACCCGGCAACAAAGCGCTTTCTTTATTAGCAGGAGAGAATACCTATGATGCCCTGGTGCTTTATTTTGAATTCATACCTTATATGGATAGCATAGGTTTTTCATACCTGTTTGCCTCGGAAGAGTATCCTGAATACATTGAAAAAGGTGTGAATGATGTATTTGCTTTCTTTTTGCAGCAAGAAAACTTTGGCAAAGCCATGAACCTGGCAAAAATTCCGGGAACAGGGCAAGTTGTGTCCATAGATAACATCAACCATACAAATAATGCACAATACTACAGGGATAACAGTATTATTGATGCAGGAACCCAAATGACAAGAGATAATTACCTTTCATTTCTTATCCAGTATGATGGAATTTCAAACATGCTACATGCTGGCGCCAGGGTAATTCCCGGGCAAAAGTACACCCTGTATATTGCCATTGCCGACGCCGGAGATGCGTATTATGATACAGGGGTTCTATTAAAAGCAAAAAGTTTTCAATGCTCACCGTCTTCTAAGCATAAAAAAAGAGATTTCGTTGGAGGGAATAATTAATAATGGGCCATTTTTATTATTGTTATAACAAGCTCCTTATCCATACCAAAGTTTTGTGTATAGAGAAGGAGCCATCCCAAATTACCTGTATCAAAGTAATATTGATATAAAACCTTAGAATTTATACCTCAACCTAACCACAAACTCTGTTGTAGTGGCCGGTAATGGTGCATGATACTGGTTATAAGGCTGTATATAATGGAATTTCTCATCCAAGATATCAAAAACCGCTACATTAAGCGCCAGTCCTTTGGTGAGCAAATCCCTATATTCCATATTGAAATTGAGTAATATGGCAGGGTCAAACTTTTCGGCTATTGTAACATCGTCATCATCAACATGTGTAAACCCGTATCTTTCACTAAAAGAAGTAAGCGAAGGATTTAGTGACAAATTTTCTGTTGCCCTAAAGCTTCCCAATAAACTGACTTTATGCTGCGCACTACCCAGGAGCATATCATCTTTTAAAAGTTGGTTGTTAGAAAAACCCGGTTCAAGGTATTCACCCTCTTTGGGTATACCATAATCTGCAACTGTATTCTCGTTTAACATATAATAGGAATAATTAACGGTTGCATACCCCCATTTGCTCCTGTATTTATATTCTGTTTCTACACCACGCGTATTAACCTTTTCGCCATTTTTATAACCATCATTTTCAGTTTCAACATCATAAAAATAAACAATAGGGTCATGAATAATGTTATCAAAAAGATTAATTGTAATATACATCTTATTTGCAGGCCTAAATCCTCCTTCAATTTCTAAAACTTGGGTGGTTTCGGGTTTTATACCAGGGTTAAAATTGATGTTTGCGATAGAAGGAGCCCTAAAAGCTTGGCTAAATAAGGCTTTTACATGGAAGTTGTCCCATGATCTTGTTAGCGCAAATCTTGGAACAAATGAATTACCAATAGCGCTATGATTTTCAAACCTGAGCCCAGCAGTAATATTCACAAGCCTGGTTTTCATAAAGCCCTGCAAAAAAGCTGACATATTTTCGTATTCTACAGTTTTTTTTCCATTACTAAAAGTAACCGGCACCAGGTTTCCTGTAGTAGTATCAATGGTACCTATTGAATAGTCCTCCCCATAATCCGTATAATATTCAGCACCTGCAAGAAGGTTGATATCATTGCTAATATCGTAAGAAGCTATTAAAGCATTTGTTAAACGCTCGGCTTTAAAGTCTGCGTAAACACCTCCATAATAACCCGGTTCCATAACATCTATATATTTTGATTTTTCTTCTTTCACAAGCCATGGGTGCTGCCGGATATAATTAATTTTTGGTGTTAACGTAAAACGTTCGTTTATTTCAAAGTCATACGATAAGTCGGCTTGGTAATTGAGAAAATTATTTTCTATTCCACCCACAGAATCAGGTGTGTTAACAAAATAAATCGTAGCATTGGACATCTTGTATTCATCGGCAAGGAATTTAAAAGTCAAACCTTTGTACTTCATGTTCATATTCAACATCATGGGGTTCACCTTGCTGTTTCCATTGCCCATGTTAAAAGTATCATCATAAAAATCTGTAAAATCCTGGTCGCTTTGGTTGCCTTGCCCCACAAATAGCGAGGATGTAAAAGAAAAGTCATTAATCTTTTTGCCAAAAGCCATGCTAACGTTCCTTCTACCAAATTCAGTCGCCATTTCTCCATTGGTTACGGAAATTAGGCCTCCATCCAGCTTATCTCCTTTTTTTGTGATAATGTTAATCACACCCAATTCAGCGTAACCGCCATAAATGGATGATCCCGGCCCGCGAATGATCTCGATACGATCGATCAAATCAACTGGGAAATGATTCCCGAATTGCGGGGTAGCATACCATATCTCGTTCATCATCATTCCATCCAATAAAACGAGGATTTTTCCTTCATGTCCCCAGTTTCCCCTAGATATTAAGCTGACTACACCCTGCACATCAGTACCAAATTGTAAACCGGGTACCAAGTTTAAAACATCGATTAAATCACGTGCTCCTGATTTGGTAATCTCTTCTGAAGTTATTAGTGAAACAATACCTGGGGATTCCCTGGGCGTAAGGGCCTTTTTGGAGGCAACATCAATTTTCACTTCCATTAATTCTGCAAGGTCCATGTTGTATAGTTCATCTTCACCTTCCTTTTCTTGCGAATAAAGATTGAAGGTGGGTGTGCACAATAAACCCAGTAATAATCCAGTTAATAAAGGATAAAATTTTTTCATAAGCGCTCTTTTTAAAATTATTTAATATTAAATCAAATGTAAGAAAAATGACCTCTACCAAGGCTTTATTTTGCCTGTTTGTTGTCATACGCAGAAAGCAAATAAATGGAGTATTCCTCATATAAAAAACAATTAATATGCACTCTTTAATATATTTTCATATTTAACAAACATATTCCATTAATATTAAGCGTTTTATATTTTTTAGTTACATTACATTTTAAAAAAAATAAAGGTTTATTTATTTTTTTCGCAGAAACATATTATTTTTATCCTTGAATTTATAAACCCAAAAAGCTAATACCATGAAAAAAGTTTTAACATTTGCTCTCATTCTTTCATCATTTATTGCCTTTTCGCAAGTTAATGTAGAAAAGCTCGACTCAAAAAACGGATTTAAAGAACTTACCTTTGGGAAAACCTATTCGGAATTGTCCCAATATTTAAGTGATGATCCGATAAAACAAGTAGAGAGCGAAAAGACCGAAATATACAAAGTAACCGAAGAAGATTTTCATGAG
This sequence comes from uncultured Bacteroidales bacterium, assembly GCA_964544705.1. GTDB lineage: Bacteria > Bacteroidota > Bacteroidia > Bacteroidales > CAZJDA01 > CAZJDA01. The sequence goes on along the minus strand of CAZJDA010000041.1, from coordinate 31,761 downwards.
GTTGCAGAATACAAGATCGAATCTATTGAAGCACATTTTTATGATGGCCATTTATATATGATACGCATGTACATCGATGGAGCTTACAACTCGGGCGGATTGCTCAGAACCTTGCAAAAAGCTTATGGCAAAGGAGATTTAAAAAATGCAACCAATAAAAAAGTGGTTTGGTTAGGAAAAAAAGTTCACCTCTCTTATGATGAAAGAACTTATTCTCAAAATACCGAGGTTATTTTTCTTAACGAGCCTTTAAGCAAAGAAAGAAAAGAATATATCAACAATTATGGAGTTGATGACTTATAAAAAAGAAGGTGTCCTAAAAAAGTCCCAAAAAAGACTGTTTAGTGAAGGGGTGAATTTGATAATAAACTGATGTATTGGCATTCAACTTTATTGGATTCTATGAAAATTATTCACCCCTTCACTTTCCGGACACCCTCTTTCATTCAAATCCATTATTTAACCCAAAAATTACGAAAATTGCTTTTCACTTATTAAGACGCTTTGAGCATATGTTTGGTTACAATAGCTTATATCTTCCTAAAAATCAACTCCTTAATACGCATCATTTGCTTTCTCCATTCCTTCTCTTGCAAAAACATATAATCTTATTATACCATGCCCCGTAATATCTTTAAAACTCCCGTTGAATATTTAAAAGGTGTTGGGCCACAAAGAGCAGACCTCCTAAAGAAAGAACTATCCATATTTACTTATGCCGATCTTTTGCTTTATTTTCCCTACAGGTATATTGACAGGAGTAGCTTTCAAAAAATTAGGGATATACAAGATACGGAAAACTATATACAAGTAAAAGGTGTTTTGTATTCATTCGAGATCATTGGTAAAGGCAGGGGGCGAAGAATGGTGGCTCAATTTTCCGATAATTCAGGTTCTATTGAATTGGTATGGTTTAAAGGAATCTCTTGGGTACAAAAATTCCTTGAACCGGGAAAAGCTTATGTAGCTTATGGTAAACCCAATTATTTTAAAGGAAAATATTCCATCCCACACCCTGAAATGGAACTGGTTAGCGAAAGAAAGGAAGATGCCAACCATTTTTATCCTGTATATAATTCTACAGAAAAACTTAAGGCAAAAGGACTGCATAGCAAAGGGATCAGCAAATTGGTAAAAACCCTTCTTCCACAAGTAAAAGGGAAAATCCCTGAAAACCTTAGTGAAACGCTTACTCAAGCGCTTAAATTGGTAAACAGGGACGACGCCATCCAAAATGTTCATTTCCCAGCCAGCAAAGAAATGCTATCCAAAACAAGGTATAGGCTTAAGTTTGAAGAATTATTCTTTATCCAATTGAGAATCCTAAAACTTAAGCACAAAAGAAATACCGAGATTAAAGGATTTATTTTTAAAGAAATAGGAGATTATTTCAATAAATTTTACAAGGAAATCCTTCCCTTTAAGCTTACACAAGCCCAAAAACGGGTTATAAGAGAAATAAGGCATGATGTAGCCATTGGAGAACAAATGAACAGGTTGCTGCAAGGTGATGTGGGTAGCGGCAAAACCATTGTGGCATTGATGACTATGTTCATGGCGCTGGACAATAATTTCCAAGCTTGCCTCATGGCGCCTACAGAAATACTTGCCAAGCAACATTACGAAACCATCAAAGATTTTACACAAGAATTAGGGATAACAATTGCTTTGCTCACCGGTTCTACGAAAAAATCGAGCCGGAAAGAACTCAATGAAAAACTTACCAATGGCAACAACCAAGTGCTAATTGGCACCCATGCTTTGATTGAAGATACGGTAAAATTTTCCAATCTTGGGCTTGTTGTTATTGATGAACAGCACAGGTTTGGCGTGGCTCAAAGGGCTAAGTTATGGAAAAAAAACATTTTCCCTCCACATGTGTTGGTTATGACCGCTACGCCTATCCCACGAACCCTGGCAATGACAGTTTACGGCGATTTAAACGTCTCTGTAATAGATGAATTGCCACCGGGCAGGAAACCCGTAAAAACCATTCATACTTTCGATAAAGACCGTTTGAAAGTATTTGGTTTTATGAAAGGCCAAATAAAAAAGGGCAGGCAAATTTATGTGGTATATCCCCTCATAGAAGAATCGGAAAAGCTTGATCTGAAAGATCTTATGGATGGCTATGAAAGCATCGTAAGGGAATTTCCTCTCCCGGAATACGCTGTAAGCATCCTTCATGGAAAAATGAAACCTGCTGACAAAGATTACGAGATGCAACGTTTTGTTGAAGGAAAAACCAACATCATGGTGTCTACAACAGTTATTGAAGTAGGTGTTGACGTACCCAATGCATCGGTGATGGTAATAGAAAATGCCGAAAGGTTTGGATTGTCGCAATTGCACCAGCTAAGGGGCAGGGTTGGCAGGGGCGCTGACCAGTCTTTTTGCATCCTTATGTCGAGCTACAAACTCACTGAAGATGGCAAAAAAAGGCTACAAACGATGGTAAGTACAAACGATGGATTCAAAATTGCCGAGGTAGACCTTGAACTGCGAGGGCCAGGCGACATAGAAGGAACCCAACAAAGCGGTGTTCTCGACCTAAAAATGGCCAGCCTTGCCACCGATGGAAAAATCTTGGATACGGCAAGAAAAATTGCTATGAAGACCATAGATGATGACCCGGGTTTGGATAAACCTCAAAACCTTCCTATGAAACGCTTCCTCAACAATATAGAAAAAAACAGGACCGATTGGAGTAAGATCAGTTAACACTCATCAGCAAAATTAGCGTTAATTTTGCTGGTCTATCTGCAAAATTTGCATTAATTTTACATAATTATCCAAACAGTACTTTTACCGTCATTAATAGAGAAAACTATATGGATTTTTTATTCCCCATGCAAGAATAAAGCGGATACGGGAATACCGCATCCTGCTCCCAACCCTACAATGGGGAAACAAATAATTTGAATGGAATTCAGCCATTTTTACACAGATAGAAAATTGATCCGTAGTATCTATTACCCTAACTTAATTTTATCTTTTCGCTCAAAATCTTTACTTTTGTGCCCTCAATTACAGAAACAGACTTAAAAATTACACCATGAAGATCTCGTATAATTGGCTAAAAGAATATCTTGATTTTGACCTGACACCTGAAGAAACATCAGAAATATTAACGGACACAGGTTTGGAAGTGGAAGGAATTGAACACTATCAATCTGTTAAAGGTGGCCTTGAAGGTGTTGTTATTGGTAAGGTTTTAACTTGCGAAAAACATCCCAATGCCGACCGTCTTAGCCTAACAACCGTAGATGTTGGTGAAAAAGAGCCGCTAAAAATCGTTTGCGGTGCTCCTAATGTTGAAAAAGGGCAAACCGTTCCAGTAGCAAAGGTTGGGACTACCCTCTATCCTGGTGAAAAGGGATTTACCATTAAAAAATCAAAGATCAGGGGAGAAGTATCTGAAGGGATGATATGTGCAGAAGACGAGCTTGGATTAGGCACTTCTCACGATGGAATTATGGTATTGGATGATGCGCTTAAGATTGGCGCTCCGGCAAAAGAACATTTTCCAATATACGAGGATACCATTTTTGAAATAGGGCTTACGCCCAACAGGACCGATGCAACATCTCATATTGGTACGGCCAGGGACTTGGCAGCAGCGCTATCTCAAAAATTACAAGTAAAACACAAAATAAAAAAACCCAGTGTTGAAGCGTTTAAACCGGATAATAATAACCAACCGGTAGAAATCATCGTTGAAGATGAAAGGGCATGCCCCAGGTATACTGGCGTAACCATAGAGAACCTCACGGTAAAAGAATCACCGCAATGGTTAAAAGACAAATTAAACGCGATTGGTGTGCGGCCTATCAACAATATTGTAGATATTACCAATTATGTCCTGCACGAAACGGGCCAACCGCTCCATGCTTTTGATATGAAAGAGCTCAAAGACAATAAGGTAATCGTAAAGAAACTTCCTGAAGATACAAAATTCACCACACTGGACGAAATAGAAAGAAAACTCACCGAAGACGACCTGATGATATGCAACACCGAAGGTGGAATGTGTATTGCCGGTGTTTTTGGCGGAATAAACTCGGGTGTAACAGAAGAAAGCACGTCCATTTTTATTGAAAGCGCCTATTTTGACCCTGTACACGTTAGGAAAACAGCCAAGCATCATGGATTAAACACGGATGCTTCCTTTAGGTTTGAACGTGGCGCTGATCCCAACATAACGGTTTATGCTGCGAAAAGAGCGGCGCTCTTAATCAAGGAAATTGCTGGTGGTGAGATCAGTTCCGATATTACTGACGTTTACCCCGAGCCGGTACCGGATTTTGAAGTGATTTTACGTTTTAGAAGGCTTAACACCATTATTGGCAAGGCCATTCCTAAAGATACCGCCAAATCCATTTTAGAAGACTTAGAGATCACGATAGTAAAAGAAGATGAGGATTACCTTACTCTTGCTGTGCCACCTTACAGGGCCGATGTGAACAGGGAAGCCGATGTTATTGAAGAAATTCTCAGGATCTATGGCTACAACAATGTTGAAGCGCCTGAGGGGATCAGGGCTGCCCCCGTCCTCTCGGTAAAACCCGATAAAGAAAAGATCAAGAACACCGTTTTTGACCACTTATCTGCCAATGGTTTTTACGAGATCATGTCCAATTCACTCACAAAAGCGGAATATTATACGGATAACCCGGATTTCCCGGCAAAAAATTCAGTGCCCATTGTCAATCCTTTAAGCAAAGAATTGAATGCCATGCGGCAAACGCTTTTATATACAGGACTAGAAGCCATTGTTTACAACAAGAACAGGCAAGCAGAAAATCTCAAATTCTACGAGTTTGGCAAGGTGTATAGCATAAACCCTTCAAAACCCAAGAATATTAACGTAACAGAAAGATTCATAGAAAAAGAACAATTGGCTTTCTTTACAACAGGCAGGCTAAACCCTGAAAGTTGGCATAGCGATGATGCCAAAGCGGATTTTTATGAATTGAAAAACTTGATGTTTAATGTTGCTCACCTGTGTTCTATTGATCAAGATCAATTAAAACTCAAAGAAACACAAGGGGGAATATTCAGCAAAGGGTTGGAGATAATGAAAGACAAAAATAAAATTGGAGAGATGGGTATATTGCAAAATTCACTTTTAAAGAAATTTGATATCGAGGATGATGTTTATTATGGATATTGGGAGTTTGAATCTTTAATAAAAGGTGTTAAAAACCATCAACTTCAATTCAAAGCTATTCCGAAATTCCCGGAAGTAAGGCGAGACTTGGCTTTACTTATTGACAAAAATATTCAATACAGCCAAATAGAAAGTATAGCTTACGAAACAGGGAGTAAACTTCTTAAAAAGGTAAACCTCTTTGATATTTACGAGGGAAAAAATATCCCTCAAGGAAAAAAATCCTATGCAATAAGCCTTCACCTGCTTGATGAAAACAAGACCCTTACCGAGAAAGAGATTGATAAAATGATGAACAAGCTCATCAAAGCTTATAAACAAAAGCTAAATGCAGAAATAAGGTAAGCCTATTATTTTCAGAAGCTCCTGGTTTTCATGCCAATAAACCGTTAAAAAAAATAGCACGGTTTTTGCTATAACCCGTTTTGTAACTTTTCAACAGGTGTTTTCGTCCTGATATGAAAGAATTAATTAACCAATTAAAAATTATTCCCATGAAAATTTCTAAATTTTTTAAGGCCTTGGCTATTACACTTATCCTTTTTCCAGTGTTAGGCTATGGCCAAAACAATGATGCTGATCCAAAATTCAGTATGGTAGAAGTGCAAATTAACAATGGTTTGCAATTACAAGAACTCATCTCCAATGGATTGGATATTGTTCATCAATCAACAAAAAAGAGTAACAAAGTACAAATCATAGCCCAATCGCCTGATCTGGATAAAATTACCGGTTTAGGTTATGATTATCAAGTTATTCACGAGGACATGTCAAAATATTTACAAAGTAGGCTTGATAATCCTTCCACAAAATCATTACAAATAGGCCAAGGAAGTATGGGCGGGTATTTTACTTACTCAGAAACCCTTTCATACATAGATTCTATGCAGGTTGAATATTCCAACATCATGTCAGTTCCTACCTCTATTGGGCAAACCATTGAAGGAAACGATATCATGGCTTATAAAATATCGGACAACCCGGGAAGCACCGAATCAGAGCCACGCTGCCTGTTAACAGGTTTGCACCATGCCCGTGAGCCCATGTCGATTATTGCCCCGCTCTATTTTACCCAATGGCTCCTCTCTAACTATGGCACCAATGATATGGCTACATATATTGTTGATAACAGGGAAATATGGATTGTACCGGTTCTGAATGTTGATGGTTATCTTTATAATGAACAAATTGAACCCAATGGTGGCGGTATGTGGCGCAAAAACAAGCGGGATAATGATCAAAATGGCACTTTTGACCCTAATTACGATGGTGTTGACCTGAATCGTAATTACGGGTATGGCTGGGGCTACGATAACAGTGGATCCAGCCCTGACCCAACAAGCGAAACATACAGGGGAACAGAAGCATTCTCTGAACCCGAAACAGAAGCAATACGCCAATTCTGCATTGCCAATAATTTTAAAACAGCCCTAAATTTCCATACTTTTGGCGATCTTTTTATTTATTCTGAAGAACCAGACGGTACGGTGTTCCCCGATCAATACATTTTTAGAGAATATGCCCATGATGCTACAAAAGACAATGGCTATGTTTTTGGAAATGGAACAGAAACCGTGCAATATGTTACCAATGGCGATTCAGATGCCTGGATGTATGGAGAGCAAACGGAAAAAGAAAAGATCATGGCTTTTACACCGGAAATCGGGAACCAATTCGACTATTTCTGGGCTCCTACAGATAGAATCATAGAACTTGCAGAAGAAAACCTATACCCACAGCAATATATGGTTATGGCTGCTGGTGTTTACTTAAAATTGGAAGACTACAGGTATGACGATTCAACAGGTGGCGATGGTGACCTTGCTGCCGAAGCCAATGAAACCGTTGACTTGATATTTACAGTAAAAAATAAAGGTTGGGAAATGGATGCTCAAAATGTTACCGCTACGCTTTCTTGTGATGATGCCAATATATCCATCAACAATGCAACAGCCACAGGCAGTTTTGATTCGCTGGCAACACAGGAATTAGTTTTCAATATTACTTTATCCGGGCAAATTACCCCTGGATACACTACAACGGTTGATGTTCATTTTACTGATGCCAATGGTTATAACATCATTGAAACTCATGAATTAATATTCGGAAAACCTTTTATCAAGTTCTTTGATAATGCTGAGAACGGCCTTGCTGAATGGAATGCCGAAGGAACATGGAACACAACCGATGAAAAAAGCTTTGATGGGATGTATTCTTTTACTGACAGTCCAAATGATACATACCAATCAAATAGCGAAACTTCGCTTATACTATCCAACCCGGTAGATTTATCAGGGTTGAACAATGCCATGCTCACTTTCAAAACCCGTTACAATATGGAACGCGATTGGGATATGGCGCAATTGCAAATCTCAACAGATAATGGTAATACCTGGGAACCCATAGGAGGTGAATATTCAACCAATGGAGCCGGGAATGACGGCGTACAAACGCTTAACACACCTGTTTATAATGGTTTTAGAGACCTTGCCTGGGTGGAAGAAACCGTATCATTGGTTCCTTATATCGGTGAACAGGTGCAGATTAGATTCTTGATAGCAACAGATGGTGCTGTTGAAACCGATGGTTGGTATATTGACGATATCAAATTAATTGGTTATACCGATCAACCTGTTATGCCTGAAGTTTTATCCGTTACAAAATACAATAACACCGATTCGCTTGGCCCCTACCCTGTTCTTGCAACAGTTTCTGATGAACAAGGAAACCTGAATGTAAACTTGCTATACAGCGTTAATAGCGGCGATTTTACATCCATCGACATGCAAGCCCAGGATTTTTTCACCTACTCATCAGAAATACCTCAAATGACATTAGGAACAACAGTTTCTTATTATGTACGGGTAACAGATACAGATAACAACATGGATTCAACGGATGTTATTGAATTTTTGGTAACCGATGATCCTCCTGAAATATCCGTAAATATTAACGAGATTAACTCAGAACTCGCCATCGGGCAGAGCGAAGAACATGAGCTAACCATCACAAACGATGGATTGTTACCACTCAATTGGAATATTTCCAGTGTTTCGGTAGGACAAAAAGATCCTGTTCAAATCATTACTGATCCAGAGGGCGACCAAACAGCAGACAGCCCGGATATTCTTGGTATGAACGCCGAACAGCTCAATGATTCAGAAATATTTATGGAGTTAGAATTTGCCGATAATATAAACCCTAATACCATGATAGCAATTGTTCTTGCTGATATCGACCAAGATAACGAAACAGGCGCTACAGGCGAAGAATTATTCGGTTACCCCGGGTGGGATATTGGCGGTGAATATATGGTTATTTACGACCCTGGAAACCAATACGGAAATGGTTCTTTGGCATTTGTTACCGATGAAACAGGTAATAATCTTCTTGGCACAATGGATATAACGATTAATAGCAACAAAATGTCTGTAATAGTTCCTTTAGAATATATGGACAACGATGACGGCAACATGGATGTAACCTGTATTTGTGGTTCTCCACAAGGATTTGACGCTGCTCCTAACGAAGGACATGGAACCATCGGAAACCCGGGTGTTGCAGCTTGGCTTGATATTGACATTGAAGAAGGAACCACATATGCCGGTTATTCAACAGATGTAAACATTACCATTGAGAGTACAAGTGTACAACCTGGAATTTATAACGCGGAAGTCATAGTGGAATCTAATGACCCTGCAAATTCAACAGTTACAATTCCGGTAATCTTAACAGTTCTTTCTAACGAAAACGATATCTTATCTTTTAGTTTTGATGAGCAATATGCTCCTGCATCCATTGATGAATCATTACACACGGTAGATATTATAGTTGAAGAGGGTACTGATCTGACAAGCTTGGTAGCTGAATTCACCCTTTCCGATGGCGCAGTTGCATCTGTTGATGGAGTTGTCCAAGTAAGTGGTACAACAATAAATGATTTCACTGACCCGGTGATTTATACCATTACAGCAGAAGACGGCATTAGCGTGCAAGATTGGACAGTAATTGTTGAAAACGTGGAAGGTATCAAGAATGAAAATGAAAATAAATTCATGGCTTACCCCAACCCCGCAAGCGATAAGCTTTATGTAAAAGGAGCTAAAAACTGCAGGATAGTCATCTACAATTTACTTGGAGAAACTTTACTGAATCATTACGATTATGAAATGGATACTCCCATCGATATTTCAATGCTCCAAAATGGAATATACTTGATGAATATCTACCAAAACAATAAAGTAATGAGTAAAAAATTCCATGTTGTTAGGTAATTGAAGGCATATGAGGATATTCTGTTGAAAAAAACAAACACCAAGCCACTGCTAACTAACGGGTTAACCCGTTAGTTGGTTTAGCACAAGGGACAAAACAATACAAGCCAACGGGTTAACCCGTTGGTTTGTTTTCATTAGGACGGTTATAACAAAGTTACTGGCGTCATGTCACATATGAAACAGTTAGGAGACTCCTTTGTTCCAGCTCTTAGCGAGACAGGCTGTACCTCCTCGGAGTGACGTCATTGCAAGCTGATAGCAGTCGGCGAAGCGGCTCCTTCGTAGTACTTCGGAGAGGGAGCAATCTCCAAGCGGTATTTGTGAATTGACATGACATTTGCATCAAGGCAAACTATAATGAATGCCTGCATCAGGCCCTAATGGCAAGCCTAATAACAACCATGCTACCAATAAAATAATCCAAGCGATCATAAATGTTATGGTATAAGGGATCATCGTAGCAATAATGGTTCCGATGCCCGCCTTGGGGTCGTATTTTTGTATAAACGCTATTATCAAGGCAAAGAAGCTCATCATCGGTGAAATAATGTTGGTAACGCTATCGCCGATTCTATAAACCATTTGCGATAACTCGGGAGAATACCCCATGATCATGAACATAGGAATAAAAATTGGAGCCAAGATAGCCCATTTAGCTGATGCGCTGCCCATTAACATATTAATGCCTGCAGAAAGCAAAATAAATAGTATCATGGTTGGGATAAGCCCAATATTGGCCTCTATAAGAAAATTGGCTCCTTTTATAGCCATGATCAGTCCTAAATTGCTCCATTTGAAATAGGCAACAAATTGTGCGGCAAAGAAAACCAAGACAATAAAAGTAGCAAGGGTTTTCATTGACGCAGCCATGCCTTTCATAACATCGGCATCATTTTTAAAGGTTTTGGTCTTAAAACCATAGGCAAGGCCCATGGCCCCGGCAGTAAAAAAGAGCATGGCTACCACACCTCGTATGAGCGGGGAGTTTAATATCCCGTTATTAGGCCCGCGAAAAAAACCATCACTTGGTATAATGCCAATTAGGGTAATGCCAACAATGACTAAAAACGTTATTAAAGCGGCCAACAAACCCTTCTTTTCCTGTTTTGACAGCTTATCCATCAATTTTTCCTTGTTATCTACTGAATTTTTATATTCACCCAACCTTGGTTCAACAATTTTTTCCGTGACAAAAGTACCTGCAAATGCAATAACAAATGTGGAAACGATCATGAAGAAGTAATTGGCAGTAGCATTTACTTCGTAAGCAGGGTCAAGGATCCTGGCAGCTTCTTGAGAAAGGCCTGCCAAAAGTGGATCTATTGTCCCCAATACAAGATTGGCGCTAAAACCACCCGAAACCCCGGCAAACGCGGCAGCCATACCGGCAACAGGATGCCTCCCCACGGCAATAAAGATTACGCCGGCTAATGGTATAAGCAAAACATAGCCAACATCTGAAGCTACATTAGACATGATTCCCGTAAGCACAATAACAAAAGTTAAGATATGTTTGGGAGAATTTAGAACCAATAACCGGATCACTGCATTGATCAAACCGCTTTGCTCGGCTATGCCTATTCCAAGTAGTGCAACCAAAACAATCCCGAAAGGTGCAAATCCAGTAAAGTTATCTACCATTTCTAGTAATATGCGATGAATACCTTCTTGAGAAAGTAAGTTAACAGGTTTTATGGTTTCGCCGGTTCCCGGGTGAATGGCCTGCCAATCCAAGTAATAACCAATGGCCGAAAAAACCAATGCCAATAAAGCAAATAAGGCAAATAAAGTGGCTGGGTGCGGTAGTGCATTTCCAGCTCGTTCTACCCAGTTTAAAATCCTCTTTAACCTGCTACCTTTGTTCTTTTTTTTCTTCATTCTCATATATACATAGTTTTATCAATACATCCTTCGAGGACAAAAATAAAAAAACCTGTGAAATGGGAATATTTTTTTAATAGATTTGAAAATTTAAATCCAGCTATCCACCCGATTTCTTCACTGGGTAACCATCTTCTTGCAATAGGTTCATGATTTTATCCAAGTTGTTGCCTTGTATTATGATCTCTCCATCTTTAACAGAACCGCCGGTACCGCATTTGGTTTTTAGTTTTTTCCCTAAAAGCTTTAGGTCTTCTTCTTTGCCAACAAAACCGGTTATAAGTGTAACGATTTTTCCTTTACGATGCTTTTTGTCCAGTTTCACCCTAAGGTTTTGTTGTTTAGGAGGCAGCGTTTGCTGTTCTTGTTCTTCTTCTTCCTGTTCATATTGAAAATCGGGATTGGTTGAGTAAACCACGCCGAGCCGCTTTTTCCAGTCGTTTTCTTGTGCCATGGTGTTATTTTTTGGGTTGATGCAAAAATAATTTTATCTCAATAAGTTACAATTCAAACTTAGCAAATTTATATAGGTTAAATCCTTTCTGACGGTTTTATTATAAATGTGATAACCTTTTAAACAAAATTATGATACTTATGAAAGAGATTGGAATAGGTTTTACAACAAAACTCTACAAAAAGGTATTTATTTATCAAAAAGCCGGAACAGGACTAGCGACATTTCATGGAAATGAACCGAAGCTATACCCTCCTATTGACAATAGTTGGGAATTTGGATACATTATTAGTGCAGGTTTAGGGTATAGTTTGAAATAATTTTGGGAAGTAAAGACTAAATATCCATTAACGCATTTTTTTACTTATTAAATTGGGAGTTTGGAAATATATACCATTAAATAAATAAAAAATGGCAAAACCGTTATATAATTATTGTATCTTACATGAAATATGAATATTTTTGTTTCAATATTGGAATAATTTCATCATCGTTTGAATAAATATAACTACCTTGAATCAAGAAAAAAATTCTCATCAAGTTATTAACCAACCCAAAAAAATACGCTTTGTAGACTATGTTTGCGGCCGTTTTGTACAATTGCCAACGCGTTCCAGTGTAAAAAAAGCCATCAAGAGAGGAGAAATCCTTCTTAACGGCAAACCGGCAGAAGAAGCGAGGTACATGAATAATGGCGATAGAATTGAATATATTCCCACACCGGGAAATCCTCCAAAAGAATACAAGTTAGAACTTGATATAATTTATGATGATCCACACCTGGTAATCATTAACAAGCCGGCAGGGATTGTTGTTAGCGGCAACAGGTTTAAGACCATTGAAAATGCTTTGCGCTGGAATATCACAAAATCAAATGAAGAAGATGCTTTGAGTTGGGCAAAGCCTGTTCATAGGTTGGATGCCCAAACAAGCGGGCTATTAATTTCTGCCAGGACAGCAAAAACACAAGCGCTACTAGGGCAGCTTTTTGAAAAACATGGAATACAAAAAACATATAGGGCTGTTGTAGTTGGGAAACCACCGAAACAAGACACTATTGCCTCTAAAATCAAAGAACAAGAGGCCGAAACCTCTTTTAAGGCCTTACAAACAGTTCCGGCGCTAAAATATGGGAATGTTTCCCTCGTTGAACTATACCCTAAAACAGGCCGCACCCATCAATTACGCATTCACCTTTCCGGTATTGGACATCAAATAGTAGGGGATAAGCTTCATGGAGAAAAAGGCAAAACCATAACGCATAAAGGATTGTTTCTTGCTGCTACGGGTTTGGAGTTTCAACATCCAATAACAGGTGGAAAATTGGACATTAAAATTTCTCACCCTTCCAAGTTTTCTTCATTTATGGAAAGAGAAAAAAGAAGATACGAAAATCACAACCTCAACAAGGAACAATAGTATATTGCAAAACTACTCCACCCTAAGTACCGGGTAAGTAGATCCTTTTAGAAGATAATCAAATTGCCTGTAATTTACCAATCCCAAAGTTGATTGAGGTTCTAAAGCCAAAACCAACAAATTCCCTTTTAATTGGTTTAAAGGAACATAATAATACTTGCTTTTATTGACCTTTACAGGAGTTTTTTCCAGGGTGGGGAGTTTTGTTGCCAATTCTTCCACCGTGTCAGTAATCACTTTTTTTATGTTGTATTCATAAAAATCTTCTTCCAAATTTGCGGGAATTTCCTTATATTGAACGTTATGCTTTTCCAGGATAGCGGTTAAAAGGTTATCTTTTTTAGGTACCAAGTAGGCCTTAGGTTTTTTAACCGTTAATTCAGAAATCACTTTCGTGTGATATGCATCAATAACAAACGTAGTATCATTACCCGTGTCAATAGACTTAACCGGGTAAAGCAGTTTTTGGCTGTCTTTAACGTGTTCAAGGCGTATGCCAACATTTTGTGGTTGGCCGTTTTTCAAGTCTTCGCGGGCTTCATCCACTAAATTTCTTATTGTTGATGCATTTTTATAAGCAAAATTAGCCAATGCCCGCCCAATTTCGTATTGTACAAGCGCTCTTTCTTTGATTCTTTCTGTGCTGTCTTTGCCATTAAGCCCTTCAACAATAAACGATAAAGTATTCATGATGCCTACACTTTGCCTTCCATCATTTATGTCAACGGTGCTGTGCCGCATCCTTTCATTGCCTGGCAAATGCCCTAAAGTATATTCAAAATAAGAAAACCCGGCATGTTTGACTTGCTTTTCAACAAAAGGCAATGCTTTTTTCTTTGAATAATCGAGGATACCTGGATCGATATTGGTATTTGTAAGCGCTCCCAATTGCACGTCGAATTGTTTTAAATAACCGAATTCTTTCCATGAATCGGTATAAGGAAAATACTCGTGAAAATCCACTGACATATGCGGCATCAATGAATCAAAATATCTGTGCAAAGCTTGTACTTCTGGCGATTCCATGATAAGGTGGTCACGATTGGGGTCAACATCTGCTGCATTGCGGCGCCAGTTTACATCTGCCCCATCAGGGTTAAGTTGCGGAATAATATAAATATCAAGGCTATCCAATAAGTAATCCAACTCATGGTTGGCAAATTTTGCCAGCATCAGTAGCATGCCTTCTTTTCCACCGGGTTCATTACCATGTTGCTGGGCAAAAAATAAGACTTTGGTTTTATTGTTTTTCTTATCATTTGCTATTTCAACGGTATAAATGCTCTTCCCTTTCACCGATTTGCCAATGCACTTGCTTTTTATTAACGGGGATATGCTGTCTATTTTTTTTATAAAAGCTTCTATTTCATGGCTTTTTGTAAGGGTTTTAAATTGATTCTCTTTCAAAGGAGGAATAATTGTTTTGTCTGCGCTTTTTTTTGGTGAACATCCCGCCAAGAGAAGCAAGAAAATGGAGAAATAGAATATTTTTTTCATGGTAAAATTTTTATAAGGTTTATTCTGGGTTCAAAAATACAAAATTTGACAACCCCCCCTTGAAGCGGTTAAGCATTGCATTTAAAAAATTCCTGCAAAAGTTTAATAAAACCCTTTAAGTGGTTGGTTTATAGGAACGATGGAACGATGGAGCGATGGAACGAAAACGAAAACCCCTTGAAGTGGTTAAGCGTCGCATTGAAAAAATACCTACAAAAGTTTAATAAAACCCTTTAAGTGGTTGGTTATTAAGTTATTAAGTTATTGAGTTATTGAGGTGAAAACCCTTGAAGCGGTTAAGCACTGAATTAAAAAATATCTGCTAAAGTTTAACAAAACCCTTTAAGTGGTTGGTTATTAAGTTACTAAGTTATTGAGGTGAAAACCCTTGAAGCGGTTGGTGATCGGCTACTTACAGCGCAGCAAACAAAACCTTTGAGCCACTAAGGCACAATGGCTCAAAGATTCACGAAGTGTTGACGCCGGTAGCTATGAGCCTTCGTGTGTCTTCGTGTCTTAGAGCCTTCGTGGCAAAAAATAGAAAACCCCTCTTCAAGCGGTTGGTGATGGAGTTGTTAAGTTATTAAGTTATTGGGTGATTAAGTTATTAAGTTATTGAGTTATTGGATGATTAAGTTATTGAGTTATTGAGGCGAAAACCCTTGAAGCGGTTAAGCACTGAATTAAAAAATATCTGCTAAAGTTTAATAAAACCCTTCAAGTGGTTGGTTTATAGGAACGATGGAGCGATGGAACGATGGAACGAAAACGAAAACCCCTTGAAGTGGTTAAGCGTCGCATTGAAAAAATACCTACAAAAGTTTAACAAAACCCTTTAAGTGGTTGGTTATTAAAGTTATTAAGTGATTGAGTGATTAAGTGATTGAGGCGAAAACCTTTCCCTGGTAGTGCGCAGGAATCCCTTCAGGGAAGAAAAGGGCGAGCGTAGGATGGATAGCGAAGTAATCTCCAAGATTCACGAAGTGTTAACGCCGGTAGCTATGAGCCTTCGTGTTTCTTCGAGTCTTGGTAGCAAACAAAAAAGCGCGGCTACTTGCCACGCTTCTTTTGAAAACTAAAATTTCTTATAAGGCAGTGTTATTTAAAACTTATTGCCAGGTTTTGTATTTCATTAGGGTTATAGGGAGAGAGTTGAAGGATATTTGCTTCAAGCTCTGTATAACCTTGACCGGGAGCCGTACCGCCTTGGATAAAACCATAGGTATCGAAATAACCGGGTGCTTCTGTGTTTACAAGGTATTTGGCCACTGCTGCAGAATCTATATCCGGCCACATTTCATAAATTTGATTTTCAAAAACATTTTTAATGGAATAGTCTCCCAGTAATACATCTCGGCCTGTTTCATCCAAAGTGCTTGGTGGCAAACCTACTTCAGCAACACCAAGGTCGGTTTGTTCATGGCCTGAAGCAACAAAAGCCCAATTAAATCCTATGTCATTGTTAAAAAACTGTGCATTAGGATGATTTGAGTTTCCATAAACATCAACAATATTACCTGTTTTCCCGGCAAACATTTTCAATGAATTGATAGAATATGGATCAACAGAAGGGTCTTCCATAGGAAGTTCATCAATAGAAACGATCATATGTTGTTCATAACCGTTTTCGCCTACTTCGCTATAATCGATCCTGTACATGGCATTTGGTGCATCTTGGTTTTCATCACGATCAATGTTGTAAGGTTTAAGAATTGCTATGCCCTTCACGGGGTCGTTATTCCAAAATACTTGCATGGCTTTTCCACCATCATCATTGCCTTCAGAGCCTGCATCCGTGATGGTTAACTGGTACATCCATGTTTCTCCATCAAATTGTGAATCTTCAATTACTTCCACGTTTTTTGTCCTGTCATCATCATCACTCACAAATGAAAAAGTCATGGGTTGGTTAAGATTGTGCACTGCAATAGCCAACATAATATCTTCTACTATTTCCGCTGCGCTTTCACCTACATGAATAAACCATGTTAATGGTCCATAAATGTCATCACCGGTTATGTTATCATCGTTGGTTCTTTTACTTGAAGGATTGGTGTTGCTGATGGCACCAGGAATATCTACCTTAAAAGAGCTTGGTAAAATGTCTTCCTGGTTGTTGGGTTTAGGTTCGTTTTCTTCATCATCTTTACATTGATTGAATAAAACTGCTGCAAAAATTGCTAAGGTTACGAGAATAAAATTTCTTTTTTTCATGATTATACGTTTTTAAAGTTTGTATTTCAATTTTGAATTCAATTGTATTACACAAGAGGTTATTTTTACCCCTATATAAAAATACGAAAAAAAGAATAATTATTGAAATATTTACAGCAAACTTCTCAAATTCATTGTAACAAGAAAATATTTTTCTAATACATTTTCTACAAAAAGAAATTTTTCATTCCATCTGTATTATTCATATTTAATGGCATCTACAGGATTAGCCCTTGCAGCCCTGGATGATTGGAATACAACCGTTAAGAAAGCAATGAACAAGGCAATGATACTTCCGGCAAGAAACATCCATACTTTCATGTTGATACTGTATGAAAAATTGTCTAACCAATTTTTCATCACAAAATAAGCGGCAGGCCAAGCAATGACATTCACATAGAGAACCCAGCGCAAGGTATCTTTTACAAGCATACCTGTTATGTTGCTAACAGAACCCCCCAATGCCTTCCTAATCCCGATTTCTTTGTTTTTCTGCCTTACATTGTACGAGGTGAGGGCATAAAGGCCAAGGATGGAAAGAATGATCGCCAACAAAGAGCCAAAAATCACCAGGTTGTTGGTACGCTTTTCATCGTTATATAATGAATCAAAATATTGATCAACAAAAGTATATTGGAATGGGTAGGATTGATCATAGGTTTCTAAGGTATTGCGCACAAAATCAATAGTTTCAGGAATATTCCCGGCATTCAGTTTTACGAGGATAAAATTTGCATAAAACAATGAATCCGGGCGTTTCATTAATACCAAAGGCTCGATTTTATTATGAAGCGAAGAAAAGTGGAAATCTTTCATTACACCTACTATTTTCCCGTTCCATTGCCAAATATTCACCTTTTCACCTATTATATTATCCCGTCCAAGACGCTTTTTAGCGGTTTCGTTTATAACAAATACGAGTTCTTGAGAGAGGTCTTTATCAGAAAACCCTTTCCCTTCAACAATTTCAATACCTGTTGTCTTGATATAACCAGGCGAAACATTATTTTGATGGATCATTATAGCATTATCGGTGGTTTCATCTTCAAAATAAATATTCTGGACACTCCTAATCCTGCCGGGAATACTTCCTGAAGCAGCCACACTCTTAATATTAGGATTTTTCTTCAATTCTCCTTTAATACTTTTGTACGAATCGACCATTTGGGGTGTTATATTTTTTATGGCCAATAATTTTTCTTTATCAAACCCAAGTGGTTTCGAGGATAAATAATGCAACTGTGCATTGATGATAATAAGACAGGTAATAAGAAAAATGGCAATACTAAATTGTACAACTACCAAAACCACCTTCAATGTGCTATTGCCTTTCCCCCTGTAGAACAAGCCCTTAAGCACTCTTACTGCACTGAACCTGGCCATGTAAAAGGCCGGGTATGCTCCTGATGCGATGCCAATAACCAGGGAAATGACAATAAGATAAAGCAATATTGATTTGATCCCTACCAAATGCTGGATTTCCCTGTCTACCATATTACTAAAAGGATGTATCAGAAGCTCTATAAAAAGCAGGGCAAAAATGATGGATATAACAGATACAATAAGGGCCTCTCCAATAAATTGTTTTCTTAACTGCGCTTTGAAAGCGCCCATTGCTTTTCTAACCCCAATTTCTTTGGCCCTGCTCTCTGAGCGGGCAGTAACGAGATTAATAAAATTAATGACAGCAACAAAAAGAACAAACAAGGCTAAAAAAGAAAAAATATAAATATTTCTTTTGCTTCCATGATTGTGATAATCAAACGCCATGCCCTCGCTAAGATGTATATCTTCCAAATCCTGGAACCTTGTTTCTATCTGAAAGCTACCCGTCATATTTTCCTCTTCAAACCGCCTTTCGATGACCTTCTTGGTAAATTGTTCAAATTTTTCCCTGAAATTCTTTATGTCAACATTGTTTTTTAAAAGGAAAAACGTTGGAAAATCAAAGCCGTGATTAGAAAAAAAGCCTTGCAAATTATCGATAGAAATAAAAGGTGTTAGAATATCGAATTGAAGGTGTGTATTGGGAGGAATATCTTTCATCAAAGCCATAACAATATATTCTTCATCTTCAATGGTGATGTTTTTGCCAACGGGGTCTTTATCTCCGTAAAACGTTTTGGCCGCTTTTTCAGTAATAATAATAGCATTAGGTGTAGTAAGCGCTTTTTGGGCATCTCCTGATAGTATTTCAAAATCAAGGATATTAAAAAAACTGCTATCCGTATAATATAATGTTCGTTCAGGGAAGAATCGCCCATCCACTTCTACTTTATAATCTTCGTCTCCATACAAACGAAAAGCGGATTCTACTTCAGGGAGTTGTTCGGGCATTATATGAGCAATTTCACTTAAGCTTGTAGGAACTACCATCTTACCACCATCACTTTTTGTTACTTCGCTTACAATCCTATACACCCTCTGTGATTTCTCGAAATGCTTGTCATAGCTTAATTCGTACTTTACAAACATAAAAATAAGGATGCTACTGGCCATCCCTATTGAAAGCCCTAAAATATTGATCAAAGAAAAAAACTTGTGTTGAAATATATTCCTGAAAGCAACTTTTAAGTAATTTTTAAACATAAAGAATCTTTTTTTCCTTTTTTATTTCATAAAACATACCACATCTTATAAGATGCTGTATAGAAAAAACTTACACCTCAAAAAAAGACCTTATGTGCAGAAAAATATTGTCCGGTATTAAAAAAAACTGTTCAAAAATGAACACCATTAAAAAAGGATTTTTACTTAACTTTCTTTATTGTTTTCCTATCTATTGAATTTTGTATAATTTTATACACTGTTTTTCTATCAACAAAAAGAGAAAACTATAAATGCAAAAAAATTACAGACTATACATAAAACATAGCTCCAGCCTGCATCTAATTGCATTTATATTGATATTATTTTTTTGTACAGCAACCAAATTGCAGTCGCAGCAGCGGTTTAAATTTGAGCGATTAAAAATAGACCATGGGCTAACGCACAAAAGAGTGTATTGTGTTACCCAAGATTCAAAAGGATTTTTATGGTTTGGTACTGAAGAAGGCCTTGCAAAGTATGATGGATATGAATTTAAAATTTACACCCATAACCCAAAAGACTCTATGTCCATATCCAATGATTATATCCTTTCCATCTGCGAAAGCCGCGATGGTACTATCTGGTTGGGTACATATGGTGGTTTGAACAAGTTTGACCCCCAACTCGAGAAATTTACTTATTACAAACATGACCCTTCGGATAGCAATTCCATATCGAACAATTATATTTGGGCTATCATTGAAGGGCATAAAAATAACCTATGGCTTGGAACCTATGATGGGCTTGATAAGTTTGACCCTAACACCAGCCGATTTACACATTATAAACACAACCCAGGAGATGAAAACACTTTGTCTAACAATTATGTTTGGGCTATACACGAAGACCAAGCAGGAGAAATCTGGGTTGGTACTTACGAAGGATTGAACAGGTTTGATCCTGGCAAAGAAATTTTTCATCATTATAAGCATATACCCGGCAACGAGAAAAGCATTTCGCATAATGATGTTAGAGCCATTTACGAAGACAAGGCTGGGAATTTATGGGTTGGTACTTACGGCGGACTTAACAAATTTGATTTTGAAACGGAAACTTTTAAAAGATATATCCATGATCCAAACGATCCTTATTCATTATCCGACAACCAAGTAAGGACCATCACAACAGACAAACTAAATGCCCTGTGGGTAGGGACAGCTAATGGCTTGAACAGGTTGGCAAAAACTAATGGCAAATTCTTACATATGCAATCAGACAAGCAAGACCCTAACAGTTTGTCGAGCAATGATATACTAAGTCTTTTCGAGGATAAATTCGGAACTTTATGGATTGGCACTTCAAAGGATATGAATAAATTTGACCCCATCAACGAAAAATTTCTCCATTTCAAGAAAAACCCGGAAAAAGAAAAAACTTTAGCAGGTAATAACGTTACTTCTATTTTTGAAGACCAAAACGATAATATTTGGATAGGAACTTCACAAGGATTAAGCAAGTACAATCCAAGTAAAAACAGCTATACGAATTATAAAAACGACCCAAGAAACCCTTTTAGCCTGTCGTATGATTATATTTTATCCATCACCCAAGACAAAGATGGAATTTATTGGATTGGCACTTATGGTGGAGGGCTCAACCGGTTTAACCCGCAATCGGGGCGCTTTTTTGCATTTTATAACAACCCGATGGACCCCAAAAGTATTTCTAACGATAAAATTTGGGCAATTTTTGAGGATAGTGATTACAATTTATGGGTAGGCACATACGGCGGATTGAATAAATTTAACAACGCCACGGGTGAATTTACCACCTACCAACACAACCCTGACGATACTTTAAGCATCTCGAACAATTATGTTCTTTCATTTTGCGAAGAGGGGAACTCCATTTGGATTGGTACTGATAACGGGCTTAACAAATTTAATAAAAAAGATAAAACTTTTCAATCATACCTTCATATTCAAGGCGATACTACTTCTATATCGAATAATACCGTATGGTCTATTTATAAAGATAAAAACAACATGTTATGGCTTGGTACACATGGCGGTGGACTAAACCTTTTTGACCCGGCAAAAGAAGAATTCAAACATTGGCTGGAAAAAGACGGGCTTTCTGACAACATTGTTTACGGGGTGCTTGGTGATAGCAAAGGAAATATTTTGATGAGCACAAATAACGGTATTTCTAAGTTTATACCCAAATATTCCAGCGGTGAAATTATTGGTGGTAATTTCAGGAATTACGATATATCGGATGGAATACAAGGGATGGAATTTAATGGAGGGGCGTATTTTAAAAGTGATGAAGGCAGGATATACTTTGGTGGAAATAACGGTTTTAATGCATTTTTCCCGGATAGCGTAAAAGATAATACCATCCCGCCCGAAGTAGTGATAACCGGGTTCAAAATATTCAACAAAAAAGTGAAGATACTGAAAAACGGGGAGCAAAAAAATTCCAATAATATCATTACAAAGGATGGCGAATACTATTTGCCAAAAAATATTACTTTTATTGATAAGATAAGCCTTTCTTACAAAGAAAATGTTTTTTCTATTGATTTTGCTGCGCTTCATTACTCTTTACCGGGAAACAATCGTTATGCTTACAGGCTGGAAGGGTTAGAAAAGAACTGGAATTATACACACGATAAACGTACGGCCAATTATACCAACCTTGATCCAGGTAGCTATACTTTTAGCGTTAAGGCAGCCAATTGCGATGGAACTTGGAACGAAAAGGGCTCAAGCCTTGAAATATACATTTCTCCACCTTTTTGGCAAACTTGGGCATTCAGGGTTGGTGTGGTTATCTTGATTTTGGCCGGCATTTATGGTTACATAAAATACAGGGAAAGAAAAATACAAAAGCAAAAGAAAATATTGGAAAGGATGGTAGCTGAACGTACTTATGAGCTTGAAAAACAAAAGGAAAAAATTGAAGAACATAAGGATAAGATAGAGAAGCAAAGAGACGAGATCACCAAAAAGAATAAAAATATTACGGATAGTATAAAATATGCATTAAAGATACAACAAGCCATTTTACCACCTGATGAGCGTGTGGCAAAGTATTTGCCTGACTCCTTTATTTTTTACCTTCCCAAAGATATTGTAAGCGGTGATTTTTATTGGCTGAGAGAAAAGGATGGCAGCATTTTATTTGCGGCTGTGGATTGCACAGGGCACGGTGTACCGGGCGCTTTCATGAGCATCGTTGCCAACAATCTACTCAACCAAGCAGTAAACGAAAATCGCCTTGAAAAACCTTGTGATATTCTCAACTTCCTCGACAAAGGCGTTAATGAAACCCTTGGCCAAAATATTGAAAACTCATACATGAAGGATGGTATGGATATGGCCTTTTGCAGGTTGAACAGGGAAACAATGAAGCTTGAATACGCCGGCGCCTACAATCCACTCTACCTGGTTAGGAATAAAGAAATCATTCAATACAAGGCCGATGGCAAATCTATTGAAGTATCCCAAACGCAAAAGTTAAAAACATTTACTAACAATACCATTCAGCTTATCCCGGGTGATATTATATACATATTTACCGATGGATTTGTTGACCAGTTTGGAGGCCCTAACCGCAAAAAGTACCTCAAAAAAAGGTTAAGAGAAACCTTACTCCGGATTCACCAGTTTCCTTTGCAAAAACAAAAAGAAACCTTAGAAAGGACTTTTAAACAATGGAAAGGCAAAAACGAACAAATTGACGATGTTTTGATCGTTGGGGTGAGATTTTAACCCCCGAAAATTCACCCGTTGTAAGCTTTATGCTTTGTGAATTTTTCGTGATAACAAGATAAGCTTCCGGTTTTTTGCTCATGTCATTTTCTTACTATTTCATATACAATGGGTATAGCATAACACTATCTATGCGTGTGTTTACAGATCGATAAAGGATGTTTTATATCCTTACACCGTTCGACCGGGATATTGTTTTAAGGCTTCTTCCAAGGCTTTCATGGCTTTTTCCAGGTTCTCTTTTTTCAAGACATAAGCAATTCTAACTTCTTGCTTGCCCAGTCCAGGGGTAGAATAAAACCCGGAGGCCGGCGCCAACATCACGGTTTGGTTTTTATATTCAAAATCTTCTAACAGCCATTGGGCAAATTTATCCGTGTCGTCAACAGGTAAATGTACTACCGTATAAAAAGCTCCTTTTGGTGATGGGCATTTAACACCTTCCATATTGTTAAGCGCTTCTACCATGTAATCTCGCCGTTCTATGTATTCATTATACACATCTTTAAAATATTGATCCGGGGTATCGATAGCAGCCTCGCCGGCTATTTGCCCAAAAGATGGAGGGCAAAGCCTTGATTGTGCAAATTTCATTGCAGTTGCTATCACATCTTTGTTTTTTGTAACCATGGCTCCTATGCGCGCTCCACACATGCTATAGCGTTTAGATACGGAGTCCATCATGATAACGTTATTCTCTATGCCTTCCAAGTGCATGGCGGAAGTGTGTGTGAGGCTATCATAGCAGAATTCCCGGTACACCTCGTCAGAAAATAAGTATAAGTCATGTTTTTTCACCAATTCTTTCAATTGGTTCATCTCTTCTTTAGAATAAAGGTATCCTGTTGGGTTGTTGGGATTGCAAATTACAATTCCTTTGGTTTTGGGTGTAACGAGTTTTTCAATTTCCTTGAAAGGTGGAAGGGCAAAGTCTTCATCAATGGATGAGGTAACAGGTTTTACTTCCACGCCGGCAGTAACAGCAAAACCGTTGTAATTGGCATAAAAAGGCTCGGGGATGATCACTTCATCGCCCGGGTTGAGGCAGCTCATAAAAGCAAAAAGTACGGCTTCCGAACCACCTGTAGTAATAAGCATTTCTGTATGATCCACGTTGATATTAACCGATTTGTAATATTCTGCTAATTTACGCCTGTATGATTCTTCGCCGGCAGAATGGCTGTATTCCACCACTTTGATCTGGGTGTTTTTCACGGCTTGCAAAGCCACTTCCGGTGTTGGAATATCCGGTTGGCCTATGTTTAAATGATAAACATTTCTTCCTTTTTTCTTGGCTCCCTCGGAATAAGGGACAAGCTTTCTTATTGGCGATTGGGGCATGTTTTGCCCTTTTATTGATATTTTTGGCATAATCCTAAGTGTTTTAAATGTTAAAAAAAAATCCCGGCAATTTTGCCGGGATAAAGGTATAAAAAAATTCACATTTAGTGCATATTTTAATTGGCATTAGGTGCACCTTCGGGTTCTTTTTCTAGGGTGCTTTCTTGGGGTTTGTTAACGACTTTGCCTTTTATAGTAAGGATCTGTGTTCCATTAACAGCGTTTGAGCTCACGGTAATTTGTTTCCTGAATGTAGAAGCGCGGTGTGTGGTGGTGTATTTTGCTTTAACACTACCTGTTTTGCCTGGTAATACCGGCTGCCTTGACCAACCCGGTGTTGTACATCCGCAATTTGCCCTTACGTTAGAAAGGATAAGCGGTTCGTTGCCTGTGTTGGTAAAAACAAATTCGCATTCCACGTCATTTGATCCTTTGGGGATGTTGTTGCCGAAATCATGAACGGTCTTTTCAAAAGTGATCTCCGGGCCGTTAGCGGTTTCTTGTGGTTCCGATTGTTGGGCTTGTGCTGCAAAAGCTACAAACAATGCAACAAAAGCCGTGATCATTATCTTTTTCATTGTATACTGTTTTTGAGAGTTCAACTAATTGCAAAATTAATAAAATTAATAAAGCAATGGAAATTTTAAGATAAATTAACAAATATTATGCCTTAGAAGCTTTTGGCAGTTAATAAAGTTAGAAAGTTTATAAAGTTTGAAAGATGGGGAGCGTTTTTTTACTTCTTATTATAACTGTTTTGCATGAACCAAGTAAAGGATGAGGCAGTGCATTACTGATATAATGCTTTAATAATCTTAGCTAACAAATTTGTTGGTTGCTTTTGTGTTATAATTATCTGTGTAAGTTTTTTTTACGTTTTTTAGTTTAAGAAAAATATGCGTTAATAAAAATACAAAGCCCCACCTAAGCGGGGCTAAAGGTTTTTGCAACCTACGGCATATAGCCTTATTGTGATAAGATAGAAAAAATGTTCTTTTTGTTACTGACAAATATACAATTTTTTTTATATTTATGCAATAAAATTTAAAATTCTTTTCAAAATGAATAAAACATTAGGTCTTGATCTTGGTACCAACAGCATTGGATGGGCTGTTGTGGAAAAAAGCAAAAACGAGGAAATAGAAAAATATAACTTGAATAATGAAAAATTCAGGCTTTTAAACAAAGGTGTGCATATTTTTACAGAAGGCATAAAAAAAGAAAAAGGTAAAGAAAAGTCGAAAGCATCTGAAAGAACTACTTATAGAAGTGCAAGAAGATTAAAGTTTCGAAGAAAACTAAGAAAATACGAAACATTACTTGTACTTGCAAAAAATAACATGTGTCCTTTGAGTGTTCAAGAAGTAGAAACTTGGAGAAAATCTGGTTTTAAAAAATATCCAAAGAATCAAGTTTTTTTAAATTGGCTAAAAACAGATGACAAAACAGACTATACCCCATATCATTTAAGAGATTTGGCATCTAAAAGTAAGATTAAGGATATGCATAAACTTGGTAGGGCTTTTTATCATATTGCTCAAAGAAGAGGATTCTTAAGCAATCGTTTGGATCAGACTGATGAAGGAATTATTGAAAGATATAAAACAACTATAAAACTATTTATTGAAAAAGCTGAGACTTATGAAGAATTATTGCAAAATATCAATAATTTTTTTAAACAATTTGAAATATTTGATAAAAAAGATAAAGATTTAGATGCTGGAGAACAAAAACTAAAAAGATTATACAATGCTTTTAAAAATATATATAAAAATGAAGAAAAGAATTTTGACACGATAAAAAGTGAATTAAATAATAGATTGAACCAGAAAGAGAATTTAAGTCCTGTTAAAGAAAGTATTGTAGACTTAAATAAAAAAATAGAAGACAGTAATTGTGAAACTTTAGGACAATATTTTAAAAAACTATATGAAAATAACAGGCATAATCCTGAAAATAAAATTCGCAATAATTATACAGCAAGAGAAAAACATTATTTAAATGAATTCGAGCGAATATGTGAAGTCCAAGAACTAGAAGGGATAATAGACTCACCAATGAAATATTATGGCATTGTAAAAGATTTATATAATGCGATTTTTTATCAACGTACTTTAAAATCGCAAAAAGGTGTAGTAGGAAAATGCTCTTTTGAAAAGAATAAACATCGATGTCCTGTTTCACATCCAAAGTTCGAAGAATATAGAATGTGGTGTTTTATTAATAATATTAAAATTAAAACATCCCAAGAAGATAAAATGAGGTTCTTGAACAAAGAAGAAGTTGGAAGGATTTTATCAAAGTTTTTCAGAAAAAGCAAAGCATATTTTTATTTTGAAGATATTGCTAAAGAATTAGGAGAGGATAATATATTTAATTTTAAGAATAATACTAGTGTCTCAGGATGCCCTACTATAACAGCAATTACTTCAATATTTAATATAAATCATATTGATTGGGAGGGAAAAATATACAGTATTTATAAAATTAAATGTAAAAAAAATAGAAAAGAAAAAAGTAAAGAAGAAGTTATAAATGAAATATGGCACTCTCTTTTTTCATTTAGCTCAGAAGAAAAACTTAAAATTTTTGGAGAAAAAGCATTAGGTTTAAATGAAAATGATGCTTTGAAGTTTTCACAAATTAAATTAAAGCAGGATTATGCTGCCTTAAGCCTTAAAGCTATTAATAAAATTTTGCCCTATCTAAAGAAAAGGTTGATCTTTTCACATGCCGTTTTTATGGGAAATTTGTCTAATATTGTTGATTTCAATATTTGGAAAAATAAACAAAATCAAATTCAAAACTCAATTAAAAATATTATAGATAAGCACACAATTGAAAATAAGCACTATCTTTTGGTTAACAAAATATTAAAAGAATGTAAAGAGCAAAACTATAATTATTCACGTATCTCTGAAGATTTTTACAAGAAAGATATTGAAGATAAACTTCAGAAATTATATGGAGAAAAAACTTGGGAGAAAAAAAACGATAAAGATAAAATCTTTAACGATATTTTCGAGTTGTTTAAAAAACAATTTAGAAAAAAATCCGGGTGTGGTGAATTTATAAAAATTAAAAGGTTAGACGAAAAAATAGTTGACTATTTGAAAGGAAATAATGAAACGGGTGAAGTTTTATGCACCAATGAAACCAAACTAAAACTTCTTTATCACCCTTCTGATATAGAATTGTTTAAGAAATCGAAAAGAAATGAAGATGGTAAGTATTATCTGGGAAGTCCAATAGTTCCCGCTATAAAAAACCCAGTTGTTACACGTACTATGCACCAATTAAAAAGATTGATTAATGCACTAATTGAGGACAATATAATTGATGAAAATACTACAATTCAGATAGAAATGGCTAGGGAACTGAATGATGCAAATAAAAGAAAAGCTATAGAAAAATACCAAAATGAACGTAAAGAAATAATTAGATCTTATATTGAAAAGATTAAAGAGTTGTATTCAAAAAGCACCGGGGAAGATATAGAACCTACTGGAGATGATATTCTTAAATTTCAGTTATGGACAGAACAAGATAAAACGGGTAAACTTTTAGTAACCAAGGAAGATATTTTGAAATATAAACTTTGGGATGAGCAAAACCATATTTGCTTATATTCTGGTAAAACAATAGGAATTGCAGATTTTATTGGCCCAGATCCTAAATTTGATATTGAACATACTCTACCTAGAAGCAAATCCATAGATAATTCTCAAATGAATAAAACAATATGTTGTAAAGAGTACAATCGAAAGATCAAAAAAAATCAAATCCCTTATAACTTATCCACTGATTATAATAAAATATTACATAGAATTGAGCATTGGAAAGAAAAATATGAAAAGTTGGATGATAGGATAAAGCAACTGTATAACAAGACAAAAACAGCAGATACTAAAGAAAAAAAAGATTTAATAATCCAGGAAAGGCACTATCTAACTTTTCACAGAGATTATTGGAAAGGTAAATATGAACGTTTTACTATGAAAGAAATTCCAGAGGGTTTTAAAAATAGCCAAATTATTGATATTGGTGTAATAACCAAGTATGCACGAGAATATCTAAAATCTGTTTTTCAAAATGTGTATACTGTTAAAGGCTCTATAGTGGATGAATTTAGGAAATCTTGGGGGTTACATGATAATAAAGATTTATTGGAAGATAATGCGTATGAAAAGAAGTTTAGGGGAAATCATATACATCATTGTATTGATGCAATAACAATTGCTTGTATGACCAGAAATAAATATGATATTTTGGCAAATGCTTGGAAGGAGTTGGAGGAAAATAAAAAAAATAATGCAAAAGTACTAATTGGGAAAGCCAAACCATGGGAAACTTTTACAGAAAATATGAAAGAATTACATGAAGAAGTATTAGTTACTCACTATAAGCCAAATAATATTAAAAAGCAAACAAAGAAAAAGCTAAGAAAAGGAGGGGTTATTAAACCTTCTATTATTTATAAAAAGGATAACGAAGGAAACTATCTGCTTGATGAAAAAAGAAGAAGAATTATTTCAGAGTACATTTACGAAAAAGATAAAAATGGAAATCGGATACCTGTTTTCGGTAAAAAAATTAGCATAGATGAAATAGAAAACTTGAAGCTTAAAAATGGGGAAGATTATTTTGTCTTTGATTCAACAAGAGAGAATAAAAAATATTATAGGTATGTAAAAGATAAAGATGGAAATATTGTATATAAAAAAATGCCTATGTTTGAAAAAGGAGATACGGCTAGAGGCGTGCTGCACAATGAAACATTTTACGGTGAAATTAATAATCCCCATAGTAAACAAAATGAATATGTTATAAGGAAGAATCTTAAAGATTTAAAAAAAGCTGAAGTAAAAAAAATAATTGACCCAAACGTTCAAGAAATTATTAAAAAAGCTATAAGTGAAGAAAGATTAAGAATAACTTCAAATGATCAACAAGAAAATAAAATAATTGACAAAATATGGAGGAATGAGGAGAAATTAATTGAAATTAAGAAAGTTAGAATTGCTGCTACTATCAAGCACCCTATAAAAAAATTTAAAAGGCATAGGGACGAATCTAAAAAATATAATCATGAATATAAAAAATGGTATCATGTAGCAAATGAAGAAAACTATTGTATGGCTATTTATAAAGGAGTTGATAAAAAAGGAAAAGTTAAAAGAACTTCTGAATTAATTAATATGCTTAATGCCAGTGAATATTATAAGATTAGCAACAAATCATATCGAAAACAATATAATATAGTTCCTGAAAAGTGTTCAAAGACTGATTATCCTCTTAAATATATAATAACCAAAGGTACTATGGTATTACTTTATGATAAATCTCCAAATGAAATTTGGGAGTTAAATGATAAAGAAAAACTTACTCGATTATTTGAGATTACACAATTAGACACAGAAGATTCAGGAATAAAACTTCTATTTCATCAAGAAGCTAGACAAAAAAAAGAGCTAACTGAAGTAATGGGCTTGAAAAGTGGGATGAAAGGTGGAAAAAATATTGGAAAACATAAGGAATTTCCTTGGATTAAAATCGGACCAAATGGCTTTGATGCTTTAGTTGAAGGGTATGATTTCAGGATAACAATTACAGGAAGGATTGTAAAAGATAATCATAGATCAAATGCTTAAACGAACCCTATTTTTCAATAATCCCTATCACTTAAAAGTCAAATATGAACAATTGGTGCTTACGGATAAAAATTCCGGAGAAGTAAAGCAAGCACCCATTGAGGATATTGGATTTGTGATATTAGACCACCCGCAGATCACTTTAACGCAATCTGTTATGCAGCTCTTAGCTGAAAAAAAGGTAGCTGTTGTTTTTTGCGATAAAAAACATCATCCTTCTTCAATGCTGCTTAATTTAGATGGTAACACCATTCAAAGCGAATTGTTCAAAGAACAGGTAAAAGCTTCTGAACCGTTGAAAAAGCAACTTTGGAGACAAACCATAGAAGCAAAGATAAAAAACCAGGCTTTTCTTCTTAAAAAACTGGATAAACCTTATGAACAACTTATAAGAATGGCTTCATTGGTGAAAAGTGGAGATTCTACCAATCAAGAAGCCATTGCATCAAAATTTTACTGGAAACATGTTTTTTATATTAAAAATTTTAGAAGGCATCGCTATGGTATGCCACCAAATCCATTGCTTAATTATGGCTATGCTATTTTGAGGGCTGCCGTGGCAAGAGCCCTTGTTGGGTCTGGATTGCTGCCAACCTTGGGAATACACCACAAAAGTAAATACAACGCATTTTGTCTTGCTGATGATATTATGGAGCCATACAGGCCTTTTGTTGATATGACCATTTCAGCTATTATAGAACAATACCCGGATTATCATGTGATGAATAGAAACATTAAGGCGGAATTGTTGGGTATATTAAGTATGGATGTTGACTTTTTAAAAATGAAGCGGCCTTTAATGAATGGGCTTTCGATTACAAGCGCTTCTCTGAGTAGGTGCTTTGCAAGAAAGCAAAAAAAGATGGAATACCCGGTTTTAAATTGAGATTAATGCCAATTTTTCCAAAAGTCTAATTTTAGGAAAAACGAAACAATAAACAAGATGTCTCATAAAAGGCTTAATGCATATCATATTATGTGGTTGTTTGTATTTTTTGATTTGCCTACCAATACGAAAAAAGAACGTAAATGTGCTTCTAAATTTCGCAAAAGCTTATTAAAAGACGGCTTCACCATGATGCAGTATTCGGTTTATTGCCGACATTGTGCCAGCAAAGAAAGTGCAGATGTCCATATTAAACGAGTAAGGTCTTTTATCCCTGGAAAAGGACAAGTAAGTATATTGTCCGTTACAGATAAGCAATACGGGAATATTATTAACTATTGGGGAGCAAAAGAAAAACCTGTAGCACAGGTACCAAAACAGCTTGAGCTATTTTAAGCCCACTTTTCTTAAGTTTAGCACTTTAGGAAACTTAATTATCGGGAGTTATTAAATAAAAAAATGGCATCTTGGGAGCCTAACTACCAAGATGCCATCCATTTTTTCTCATGATAAAATGGCGTATTGTTTTGATAATTAGAAGGAATCAAACCAACTAATATCTTTCACGCCATTTTTCTATCAAACCACAACATGAATCCGTCTTTTAGTTTGCATCCTATCATGGCTTATCGTTTATTGTTTTTAAGGATTCATGATATTCGTTAA
>CAZJDA010000040.1:0-42573 GCA_964544705.1 uncultured Bacteroidales bacterium | reverse complement strand
GCATCGCCATCGCCCCTTGTCCAGCTAATGGTCATATCGTTGTCGTTGGTGGCATCAATAGAGAAGTTGGAGGCTTGGGTTGATGGTGGAGTGCAGGGTTCCTTAACTTCTATATCGTCAATGGCCATATCAGATGTAAAATCACTACCTGTAAGACCTGTAAAACGAATTAATAGGTTAGATGAAGATAGGTAAGAATCAAGTGATATGCTGGCTTGCTGCCATGAATCACCCTGATCCCCGGTTTTTGACCATAAATCCGTAGACCAGCTAGATCCTCCATCATCTGAAACTTGAACGGACAAAGTTCCCATAGTAGCTCCATACATGTGATACCAAAATGTTAAATCAGCGCCGCCCAAAGAAGTAAGATCAAAAGCTGTTGTTGTTATATAACCTGTATGGCTATAGCAACTTGATGATTCAGTATAAAGGTAGTTCCCACTACCTGAAGTATGGTCGGATGAGGGCCCTGTAGAGCCTGATCCTGTTGAACCTGTATAAATCTCCCAGTCAATATCATCCCCGGTAACATTTTCCCAGCAATCTTCTAGTGCTACTGTACCATCTGAAGTGCAACCAAAAGGTGGTACACTTGTAGTCCAGGCATCAAAATTTTGGGTGTAGGGGAAAGAGCTAATTACACCACACAGGGTAGTAAATTCCTCCGTTGCGCCATAAGCAGTACCTTCGGAATTAATGGCATAAGCCCTTACATAATATGTTGTTGATGAAGATAAGCTTCCAAGCGTGGTTGAGAATACACCTGTTCCGCTGCCCACTTGTACTTTATTGTCAGATGTTGTGGGACCGCCTGTGGTGTTGTAAACAAACCCTCGTTCTGTTACTGTGCTGCCGTTGTCGCTTACAACTTCTCCTTCCACATCGGCGCTATTGGTTGTAATAGAACTTACAGAATTCGTGGTAACAACCGCGTAACCATTGCTTATCCCGGTAACGATCAATGAAAAATCTTGTGGTCCATCAGTAATCGTGCCTTCATGGTCTACAGTAATGGTATAGGTACCAGCCGAAGGGCTTGCTATGTAAACTTTTTCTACGTTATCCACATCGTTATTTCCTGTAGTAGGGGCATTTGAAGGATTTTGCCCGTCTAATTTATATGGATAGTAAATAGTTTTAGCGCCGTCATCAACGGTTAAATCCAAATCATTCACCAACATAATATCTGTAGGGTCAAGCTGGTCAGCTACCGGTGTACCGGCAGGATCAGCCCAAACAATGGTAACTACCAATGGTTCGGTTCCTGTTGCGGTAACATCAAGAGTAAAAGTTCCACCATCAGATAACGATTCTTCTTTAATAAATGTTGAGACATCTATATTGCTGATAACTTGTGCTGCTGTTTCAGTATTGAGCAGTCCCCATCCATAAATATAATCAGGGCCGTCATAGTCGCCGCATTCATCTGCTGTATGCAAAGCAAGGGCTTTCAGCGTTGTAGCTTTCATAAAACTGCCTTGGGTCTCATTATAATGCTCTTGCAAAAGCAGCAATGAGCCTGTAACATTAGGCGCTGACATGGACGTGCCGCTGATGGCATCGTAAGCGGAATTGTGATCATCAAAAGTAGAATAAAGATTATAACCATTTCCACAAATATCGGGTTTTATGCGTCCATCGTCACAAGGCCCCCAACTTGAAAAATCAGTTATTTGCACATCTGCGGGATTTCCTGAATACCCACCTGTGACATCTTCAACAGCGCCAACAGTAAGGATATTCTTTGCATTTCCTTTGTAACTGATGCAATCATACCCTTCGGTAAGCCAATTATTACCACCATCCGGCGGATAACCGGTTTGGCCATCACCGTCACCCCTGTCATTACCGGCAGATTTTACAATTAGGTAATAGGGCGCGTTAAGTGCAATGTTATCTATGCTAACGCATTCACTTCCATAAAAGCCAAATTCAAAATCTTCTTGGGTACTTATTCCATCATCGCCAACCCATTGCCAAGAAGATCCATTCCAATACCAACCTGCAGTATATCCATAAGAATGGTTTGAGATCAGCAATCCCCCGGCAGCAGCGGTTGCCATTTCACTTTCATCGTTGGTCCATTCATAAGCATCAAGGTTGGCATTATAAGCCATGCCTTTTGCAGCGGCTTCTACACCGCCGGCAATAATGGTACCTGCAACATGGGTTGCGTGGTAATGAGTACCTTGATTTCCATCTTGATCTGTTACACGAGAAGAACCGGTATTATTAAATTCCTGGTGGGTTGTTAATACATCGCCACCGTCCCATTCGCCGGCTGTCATACCACTACCATCCAAGTCCAACCCCAGTGATCCGCCGGAGTAAACTTCGTTAGTAGATACGGATTCTGCCGCATCTGCATTATGGGTGATGTAATACATGGGCTTCCCTTTTTCTGTAACGCCTTGTAACTCGATTAAGCCTTTTCCGGTTTCTTTACGGATAATCCAGCCGTTTTCTTTTGCCATTTTAAGGGCTTTTGCATAATTGGCTTCAAATTCCTTTTTAGACTTTTTTGCAAATTCATGCAAGGCTTTTACGTTTGTTTTAGAAATGATCTCTTGCCTTTCTTGCTTGGTTTGCCCAAATGCAATCCCAACAAGGAATACAAAAACGGTTAAAAGTAAAGTTTTCTTCATCATAAATTATAATTTTAAATTGAACATAATATTTCGTAAGTATTTTTTAAATTTTTCGTGTTTATATGACAAAATTTATTGCCTCGAATCGTTGTCAATAGATTATTTCATCAACCTTCAATAATCATAAAAATACTAATGGACGTGTTATACAGAGGGTAGCATTGTGTCCAAGCAATAAAATTTCTTTACGGAAGTTAGTTATTGAAATATAAAGATAAGCAAATCCTGGGAATCTACAAAATCATTTTTGCTATTGTGCAAAAATTGTCAATAAAAACGCTCTTATAAATAGCCCAGGTGGGTTATCTTTTTTTAGGATGTTGGGTATATAAGCAAAAAGCTATTCCTGAAGTATGAAACTTAGGAATAGCTTTCAATATTGAACGAACACGAATTACAGGAAACTACCTTATAATAAGTTTTTCAATATGATAAAGTTTACCGGTAAAGACTTTTAAATGATAGACCCCGGCGTTAATCCCTGAAAGGTTTATGCGGCGGTTGCTCTCACCATTGTATACAAAGTCTTTCTGCCATACCATTTCTCCTTTGCTGCCAAAGATTACAACGGTATAATTATTGAATTCTTTGGGCAAGTCTAAATAAACAGAATTACCGGCAGGATTGGGATAAATATTCATTCCGTCGCCTGTCATTTCAGCTACAGATATCAATACAGTAAGTTCAGCCTCGTTGCTGGTAACTTCCCCGCAATCGCCTGTAACTACAACATCATACATACCTTCGTCATCTTGGGCAACTGCATCAATGACGTATGATGCCGAGTTTTCTCCAGTGATATTGCTTCCTTCAAATCTCCATTGGTAAGCAAGGTTCGTACCATCGGCTGCAACGGTGAAAGAGACTTCTTCCCCTTCAACTGCTTCAACATCGGTTGGATGTTCAGTAATTGCAGTCGCAGGGTCAACGGTTAATGCAGCAGGATCGGATGTTTCCGTGCCACAATCTCCCGTAACTTCGCAGGTATAATCCCCTTCATCGCTCAATTCTGCAGAGGATATTGAATAGCTGGAGCCGGTTGCCCCGCTGATAGAACTTCCATCCTTATACCATTGATAAGTGAGGTTAAGGCCATCAGCAACTATTGAAAATTCTACATTATCAGTTTCACAAACCGTATTACTTTGTGGATGTGTGGTGATAACTGTAAGCGGATTCACAATAACTTCAACGATTTCACAATCGCTGTTGCCACAGTTATTTTCCCACCTTCCGTAGTAGGTTGTTGTGGTAGTAGGATCAACAGTAAGATCATTACCGGTTCCAACTAAGGTACCACCGCAAGATGAAGTATACCAGGCAAAACTGTCACCTGAACCGCCGGAGTATGAAAGCAGGGTAGATTCTCCTTCGCAAATGGAAGCCGGCGTTGCAGAAACTGCTGTTGGTGCAACAGGCAATGGGTCAACAGTGAGTGTTGCCGGGTTGGATGTTTCTGTGCCACAATCTCCCGTTACTTCACACGTATAATCTCCTTCATCTGCCGGGGCTACGCCATAAATGTTATAACTTACACTAGTAGCGCCGCTAATTGAAGAACCATCTTTACACCACTGATAGGTAAGGCTTGTGCCGTCAGCCGCAACAGTAAATTCTACATTCTCTCCCTCGCAAAGTGTTGCTGATTGCGGTTGCAAAGTAATAGCAGTTAATGGGTTCACAGTAACCACTATTGATTCGCAGGTGCTGCTGCCGCATGTGTTTTCCCAACGTCCATAATAGGTAGTTGTTGAGGTTGGTGATACGCTAAGATTATTGCCCGAGCCAACCAGTGTTCCTCCGCAAGAAGAAGTATACCAGTAAAAATTATCACCGGAGCCCCCTGAATATGTCAGTTGGGTATTTTCGCCAATGCAAATCACAGATGATGTTGCGCTAACAGCAGCCGGGGCTTGTGGAAGTGGGTTCACTGTAATGGTAACCGATAGGCAAGATGAATTGCCGCAGGAATTTTCCCAACGCCCATAGTATGTAGTGGAAGATGTTGGTGTTACCGACAGGTTGTTTCCTGTTCCCACTTGTGTTCCCCCGCATGAGCTTGTAAACCAAGCAAAAGTATTACCGGAGCCACCGCTATAAGTTAATTCGGTGGATTCGCCGTCGCAAATGGTTAAAGAAGTAGCGCCCACTGAGGTAGGAGCTACAGGAGTTGTTTCATTGGTAAGCGTCACAGGGCCACTAAGCACAGACATTAAACCGTCTTTTTCTACCTTACCCTTGTAAATTCCATCCATTTGCCCTGTGAACTCATGTTCTGTGGCATTGCCAGTCCACGAGGTTAAAGTTGTGCCACCATCATCACATAAATAAAACGTTTGTGATCCCGATAGATCAGATGTTACCGTAATGCTACCAGTATTACAACCCGGTGTAGCAGATACCGTTGCCGTAGGGGCAGTAAGAATCACAACCGTTTCAGTGTTAGAAGGGTCTGATTCACCATCAGGTGATGTGTATATGGCTGTAACATAATAATCATAAGTACCACCTGCAAGGCCTGCGTCAGTATAAGTTGTATCATCCGGGTTGGTGATGGTATAAGTAGCTGTTGATGCACCGTTTCTATAAACTTTATAACCGGATAATGTAGCTTTTGCTCCATCTTTTACTAGGCCGGGAGTTGTCCGTTGATCTTTTTCTATTTCAGCAATATACTTATGGTCTACAAGTCCATTGGAGGGTTCTTGTTCAACGGGTGAATTTCCTTCATAAGAAATAGCAACTTCCTTACCGGTTTGTTCCACTGCCAAATAAACCCTTGTCATGAATTCATAAGCGTTAGTACCGTCATCATATATTGTCCAGTTTCCTGCAGAGCCTGAATAAGAGTGGGTTGTGCCGGGTGTAACGGATTTGGAAAGAGATGAAGGATGCCCGCTGGCATCAACCGGGGCAACCATAACATAAAAATCGCCAGAAATTTCCAAAGGAGTTGATAGTGTATGTTCAATTTCGGTATCATGCACTGCTTCAATATCGCTTGATTCATAGAGCAAAGTAGTTCCATCGGCTCCATAAATCTTGAAATGGAAGGTTGCATCCGGCCATGGGTAATCAGTATGTTCATAAAACCCATGGCTTATCTTGGTAATTTGAGCCGGGTAATTAAAGGAGAAATCTGCATCATCAAAGAGTGTTCCTCTTTCCGGGGTAGGCCAGTTAAGGCTTGTATAATCAGCCATTTGTATATGAGAATACCAGGAAGGGGTTCCATAGTTTGTTCCTCCGCCTTGGGTAACAGTAGGTTTATTCCAAATTAGATCTGCATCTGTATTATTAGAAACTGTTGCAACAAGGTTTTCAGGGGCAGGCAAAGCAGCAATAGAAATCTCAATATCATCAATAGCCCAGTAATACCCCCATGAGCCGGTGTAGTTCCACTTAAATTTCACATTGGATTGCCCGACTAGTTGTGAAGAAAGATCCTGGCTAAATATCTCCGGGTCAGATGTAGTAGTAGTCCATGTTTGAATCAAAGTCCAAGAGCTACCTCCATTCACACTGTAGTATAATGAGCCGGAGCTACCTGAGTAGGACTTGAAATAATGTTCAAAATTCAGTGTAACTCCAGAAGCTGCGCTCAAATCAAGGGAAGGAGTAATCAAATCAGCGTTTTGTGAATTCCCGCTACCATAATTATCGCTGTCCAATATGGCAAAACCATTAGCAGCCGAGGTAGCATTGAAAGTGATACCCCCTGGATTATTGAATTGCCAAACTTGGCCTGAGCCTTCGTTATCAATATTTTCCCAACAATTGGGCAAAGCGCCCGCAGAAAAATCTTGTGAATAAGGGAAGCTTGTGATAATACATGGGTTTGTTCCAGTAGTTGTTGCACTTCCTGTTAAAGCAGGAGTAAGGTAACAATATTCAGCAGTATTGTATTCATAGATAGCAAAATAATAATTGGTTCCGGTATTTAGTCCTGTGATATTCACAGAAGTACCACTTCCGTCATAAACAACATAATTTCCAGTACCAATTTCGTCTCCTGCGCTAAAGTTAGCATTGGCTGTGTAGGAATTTCCGTTGGCAGGATCTGCATTTACTGCATTACTTTCTTTAGCAACAACCAACACGCCATCTCCATTCCCCCTAGTCCAGCTAATGGTTACATCATTATCATTGGTAGCATTGATAGAAAAATTGGAGGCTTGTGTTGAAGGAGGGGTGCAAGAAGTAGTTGCTGCGATTTCAATATCATCAATAACAACACCATAACCATATTGCCCTGTTGCTTCAAAAGCGATAGAGTAATCTGATGAAAGATTTGGTAAATTTATTGATCTTTCGGCCCAATCAGCAATATTACTGGTATATTCAGCAAGCATTGTCCAAGTTCCACCAGCAGAATTTTTATAATAAACCCGCAGTTCGTCTTGGTCGCCGCTCCAATCAGTTTGCGCATGCCAAAAAGTAAGCGTTGCATCCGAACAACTTGAAAAATCTATTGTAGGAGAAATCAATTTACTAACATCAGGTGTGGAAGAACCATGGTAGAATAAAGCATTATAACTTCCACTATGCGCAGAGGCCGGGTATCCGCTATGGCCACCGTTTTGGAATGCCCAAGCAGTTCCATCGTATGACCAGCAGTTTGGTAGATTACCGCTTTCGAAGCCTTCATTCATAGGAAAAATAGAGATTATACCGCAAAGTGTTGTAAAAGAAGTTTCGTCACCGTATCCGGTGCCGTTGGCATTTATTGCATAAGCTTTATAATAATAGGTAGTATTGGATTGCAAACTTGTAATATCTATGCTGTAAGTACCGGAAGTAACTGTAGGCGCAGTTTGCACCTGCATCACACCAGTTCCGCCTATAACAGGATCAGGAGAAGTACTGTAAACAAATCCGCTTTCAGTGACTACATCACCTTGGTCATCAACTATTTCGCCATTTAATGAAGCCGTGTTTTCCGTGATGTTGCTTGCAGCTTGTGTAGCCATGCTTGGAGGAAAACTTCCCGACCCTGTCACTGTTAGAGTAGATTCATAAGGCTTACAATTGTGTTTTGAAATGGTTAGTGTAGCTGTAGAACCTGATTCAGTGATAGAATAAGGAATATCTCCATTACCGGAAGCATCTAAAACAATTTCTCCTATCAAGGTATTATTAAAAAGTATGGTTGCAGTGGCGCCTGGAGTTGAACTCGATATATTGAATGTGCTATTGGCAACATCAATCGTTGAAGCGTGTGTAGCAGTAATAACAGTGTTGTTGGGATTGTCTGTCCAGATTTTCATAGCGGGGTCTCCAAACCAATGGAATAGTTCGTACTCGTATTGACGGCTGCTTGACCAAGAAACATTTTGTTCCATAGCGTAAAGCCCTTGGTTCATCACATCGCCCATAGTATAAATTTCGTTTCCATCGCCAATGGTGTAATTAGCCCCAGAACCGGCAGAGCCCATCACCGGGTATACACCGGGTGTAGCCCAAATAGCGTCTACCATACCAATGGCCAATGCATCATTATAGCCACTAAGGCTGTAATAAGCTGCCCCGATAACTCCCACAGCGCCTTTACCAGACATCCTAATAAATTTTTCAGCAAAACAATTGCTCAATTGAAATTCGCCGGTGTGGCAGTTGATGCTAAAAACAACCGGTAACAAGTCTCCATTGGAAAGTGAAGTCATTGAAGATGTAGTATAATAAGGATGTGCCCATCCGGAGCCACCCACGTAGCCATGGTCTCTATGAAAAACATAAAACTTCCCGCTATTAATAGCCGAAGTAATATCAGAAGCGCCACCGCCCCAATCGAAAGAAGCATCTCTCAACTCTGCAGGCAATAATGAGCCATTTGAGTAATAATCGTTATTATACCTAAGTGTTGATACCGGGGCAGTAGAGCTGGTATAATAAACCCTTTCCGAAGAATATCCATGGTCATTTTGCAAGTAATCCCTGATATCCTCGCTAGTGTGGCAAAATCGGCGGTCAGCATAACCATTATTGTCATCATCTTGGTATTGAGCACAATTAAGGCCGTTTTGGTAAAAAGAAGATGTAGCTGGTGGATTTTTTTCATAATCGATGATTTTATCCACCACAACTTGTGCTTCAGATGAATTGGATACAGATATTCTCCCATGCGCCATATCCGGGTGCCAGTCGCCGGTACCATCCATACAAGCAAAATAGAGATCCGTAGCAAAATCTTCCGGGGGATTATCATTGGTTTGATGTATTTCTGCCGGTACTGCAAAAGAACCGTCATGATCACCAATTATGACAAAATAATCAGGTTTGGGAGTCCATGAATGATAGCGTGTAGAAATCTCGGATTTCACCTGGGTTGCTGTCCAGCTTGACTGTGAAACAACCTCGGCAGAATAACCCAGTTGACGTTTCCAGTCTGCAAGTTGGTTAGCTTGAGAGTTGTATTGAGAATGGGTAATAATGATATAATTTTTAGCCCCGTTTTTTGCATCTACTTGGTTATTAGGAATTCCATCCGGGATGCTTTCTGAGTTGATCACATTACGCTTGAGTAAATTGGTAAAATGCAATGAATTATCTTGGGCAATAAAATCGAATGAACCCACGCCACCAATAAATTCCACTTTAAAATGAATCTTTGTATACACCCTGATCTTTTTGCTGACAGGGTTGAATTGAACCGGTACAATTTGAGTAAGCGCTAAAGGAGCTCCTCTATTAAAGAAGACATCAGCAATATCAACGATTTTTTTGGGAAAAAACTCGTCTTTTGAATAAATGGCATTGTTTTTTTGGAATTGTGGTTCCGGTGCCCCTTCTGTGTCTCTTGCAGGCTCTAATGCCGGATGGATATCGTAACCATCATATTCTTCGTATTCTGCTTCCAAGATCACAATTTTGCCTTTTGAACCTTTAGGCATGGCAATAATTTCATTTTTTGCAGGAAGAGCCGGCGCTCCTACCTGTCCCATTTTATGAATTCCATCTATGTGCAAATAATTGTATTTGTGATCTTTAACTTCTTTTTCAGAAACGATAGCTCCTGTAAATTCAAAGTGTATTTCAACACCTTGTTCTAAATAGTTTTTAACATGGCGAATCGGCAATGTGCTTTGTGAAGCAAGTTGTTTTTCGCCATCAGTAAAGGATAAATACTTGTTTTGTGCACTTATTGAATTGGATGCAACCAATACAATAAATGCTACAACAATTGTTCTGAGCACTTTAAAGTAATTGTACCTTTTCATAAGATTTAATTTTGAAAATGAATAATATTTTTATGTCAAATAAGTTTCGATACATGTTGAGCCTTCCTATTTTCTCCCAATATAAATTAGGGAGATGGAAGAACTTCTTTGTCATTTCTTTTATGAGATGAAAACCATTTTAGAACAATTCATTGAAATTGAACCATAAAATTACTGAAAATATCGATTGTATCAAAACAAACCATAAAAAAAGGGGCAAAGTTGCCCCTTTTTTGTTTATTTAATCATAAGCTTATCCGTAAAACAGAACTTTTCGTTGAATATTTTGATCTGATAGATACCAATAGGTAATTGAGGTAAGCTCAGTTTGTGTTTATTATTGCCGTAAATCACAGATTCTTCCATCACTTTCTTTCCATTGCAATTAAAAATCTCTACTTGATAATTCTTTTCATCATTTAGAACCTGTATGTTTACATAAGATTCTGCGGGATTAGGATAGATAAGAATATTTTTCGTTTTGTTTACCTCATTCACAGCAACACCTGTAATGTTCACAGAATAATCTTCTACTTCGCCATACTCTGTAACATCGCAAGGGCTGAGGGTGCCGCCATATTGCAGCCTAACTCTCATCCTTGTTGTACCACCCACGGCGTCAGTTGGAACAGTAAATGTTGCCTCACCCTGTGGGCCGGAGTAAGTTACATCAATTTCTTCTCCCGGGTCATCAAAGTCTTGGTCTTGATTCCAGTCTATCCAACAACCCATAACATCAGTGTCATAATGGACCCCGTTTGTTATTGTCAAATCATAGGAATAACCTCCTTGCAAATTGGTTGACATTGAAGTATAATCAGCATAGCCATCACAATCAGATGAATTATCAATACTTCCTATTTGTACGCGAGAGATATATTCATCACAACCACCTGAAGCATCGCAATAGGTACCGCCGCCACTTTGAACTACGATAGTGTAATCTTCCACCTCGCCATAATCGGTATCGCCGCATGGGTCAAGTACTCCACCATACTGCAATCGCACCCTCATTCTTGTTTCACCAGCAGCGGCACCAGTTGGTACATTAATCGTACCTGTACCATCAGGGTTGGAATAAGAGATGGTGATTTCTTCGCCGGCATCATCAAAGTCCATATCTTGATTCCAGTCTATCCAGCATCCCATAATGTCTTCATCATAATGATTGCCATTGGTGATGGTGATGGGATATGAATTTCCCGGTATCACGGTAGTAGAGTATGAAGATGTATAATCAGCATAATTATCACAACTGGACGAGTTATTAATATCTCCAAACTGAACTTGGCTAATATATTCATCGCAGCCACCTGAAGCAGTACAATAATCACCGCCACCGCCCAGGGGTTGAATTCCAAAAACAGCTGCTTGCCCATCGTTGAAAGTGTAACCGCCGGGATTAAGATTGCTGAGGTAGTAATATCCATCTTCATAACCACCCCATCCCCAGTTGAAATGAAAGTGATTGCTTGAGTTGCCTTGATAACCATCGCAAACAAAGGCATGCCCACCATCCGGGCCGCTTCCCCTATATTCTAATGGACGGCCATTATCAAGTTCAATAACCAAAAGCGTCTCCCAATCACTACTCGTATAATTGGCTTTTTCATCATAATAGGCTGTGTTATCATAACCAAAATAATTGGTTAATGAATTCGCCACATAAGAAG
The DNA here is from genome assembly GCA_964544705.1 of uncultured Bacteroidales bacterium. GTDB lineage: Bacteria > Bacteroidota > Bacteroidia > Bacteroidales > CAZJDA01 > CAZJDA01. The sequence goes on along the minus strand of CAZJDA010000040.1, from coordinate 31,032 downwards.
TTGATGCTGCACTTCCATCAGGGCCGTAGTTCATATCAACGCTCACACCACAATGAAAATTAATTAAAGCTAAGGCTGAATTATAAGCATATGCATTATTAGGCATACTTGCCCAATCGTAAGTAGCGTTTCCAAAATCAGCGCTTATGGTTCCATATGTTGAATGATAATAGGAATGTGAACCTGTGCCTTGGTCAGGATGTTGGTGATATTTCATAATTTGAGCCATTGCTGTTGCAACGCAACCAACAAGTGCATGTCCATCAGTGCCGTCAGGGTCAGCAGGGCAATCCGTGTTATAATACATTCCTTGTGCCCAAGTAGTTGAGAGCAACGGGCCAACGTCCTTAATATCTTTTGTATTGATAGTTTCGCCTGCTAACAATCGTTTCCATTCATTATCAATATTATCATCAGCAACCAAATTTTTTGCTTTTATATCCAAGATTTGCTTTTCATAACCCTCCATCATAGTAATTTGCCCGGGAGCAGTATTCTCTAAAGAATAGCTTCCTTTAAAAGAATAAGCGATGATAGGATAAGCAGCATCATCGGCAGAAACCACAACAAAGCCTTTCTCGTTGCTTACATTAAAAATGTAATAAACATTTTGGGCAGCAACTTTGTGTGTGTGATATAACTGCAAAGCAATGTTTTGTGCTTCCAGTTTTTTAAACTTCATTTTGGCTCTTTCAACATAAAAGTTTTTCGCCACTTTTGCTGCTTGACTATCATTTACAGGTTTAGCAGCGATCATGTTCACAAAGCCAGCAAGAAGTATTATTGCAGCAGTGAATAGAATCTTAGTAAAATTTTTCATACCATTAAAATTAAATTAAACATAAAAATCAAATTCATAATTCTTTTCCTCGTATTGTTGCTACAAAGGGAAGAAATTGAAAATTTCAAATTTTTACATATAATTTTGGAAAGTGCTATTGCGGAATTTAGGTAATAAGGTAGCTTTTGCAGAAGAAAAATATTTTTCTTCTGCAAATTTAAACAATAACTTTATATAAAGGCTATTTTTTTCTTTTGTTTTATTTTTTTATTCTCACTCTAATACCCTCAGAATGCGATGAAAATTCCGGCGCATACATACATTGCATGGTTGTAATTCCATTGGAAAAATCTCCCTTGTTATTTGCAAACAAAGGATATTCAAAAACATACGTCCCTTTTGCAAGATGCGATATAAAGAAATTGGTTGATGCATCGCGTGTAGATTCATAATATCCCAACCCTCCTTGGTATTTATATTGGGATAAAACATTCACAGGTTCAAAACCGGCTGCCCGCATATCCTTGATGTGGATATACTCCATATCCCTGTCAACCCGAAGCTCTAAACGCACTATCACCTTATCCCCAATATTGATAGGGTTTTTCTTGTTAATCGTTTCTAAAACCGGCCCTCTATCCGTATTTTTTTGAATAAATAACTTCTTATCCAGTTGCAAAGGGGTTTTGTGGGTGGTGATCTTATCCAGGTTCTCGAAATATTGCCAATACAAGGCGCCCCAGGCTATCCCTTCATCGTTCTTTGTAATTTTTACGTTCCCCATAGAAGGCTCTATTTCCGATTTGCTCCATGAAGTCTTGAAATACCCTGTGCCGGCTTCAACTTTTACATCGTCTAATTTTTCTGGGTCAATTTTTTTATTGCCCAATTGAATATCAACCTGTTCATCACTTACCAATAAATCAGTACCGCGCAAAAACAAGGCATAACAAGCTTCAACAGTGGCCTTGGTAGTTTCCCAATCTTGTGTTTGCTTTTGTTTCAGAAGCCATTTTTTCATTTCCTCAACAGACTTGGTATCGCTTGCTATTTCATCAAAAGCTTCGATGAAAAGAGCTTGTCTTTCAATGGGCGCTTGGTACCAAAAGTAGCCCCAGTTTCTTTGTTTCCAATACATTCCCATCTCTTCCGAATAAAGCGCATGTTCTTTCAACGATTTTATAATATCTCGTGGGGTGCTTTTGTCGTCATAACGATGCAATGCCAAGGCTATCATTCCTTGTAAATACTTATTCTTTTCAGTCCAATACTTTTGCGCTTGGCCTTTATAATATTCAAATGCTTCTTTGGTTGAACGGTTTATTTCAATGTCCTTAAAATAACTTCTCGCATACAAATAATGAATTTGAATATGGCCCAAATGGTCATCATCCATTTTACTGGGATAATGTTTTTTTAACCATTCATAATCCTCAACAATTCTCCTGTCAAGGTATTTAATACCTTTCTCCAGCATTCGCAAGTTCTTGTTGTCTTTCCTAATATTTTTCACGCCAAGGTATTCCAAATGCCCGAACCCGGTAATAATATGCTGTGTAATATACCTGTTATCGCGCATACCTTCAAACCAAGGCCATCCACCATTTGACATTTGCAAAGTTTGTAGCTTATTCATTGCCGTTGCCAGTTCATTGGCCATGCGGTTCAAGTCAAATAATAATCCTACTCTTCTTTTCCGCTCTGATTCATCTTGTGCGTTCATTACCCAGGGCGTCTCTTCAAGAAGCAATGATTTCAGCTCCTGGTTCTTTTGCAGGTTAGAAAGCAAAGCATCAGGCGAAATGTTTTTCCATGCATCAAACACCCTTTTAATTTTTGGATTGGAATTAGCTACGTGAGATGCAATACTATTGGCATAATAGCGGCTAAAAATCTGCTCCGAGCATTCGTAAGGATACTCCATCAAATATGGAAGCGCTTGGATAGCGTACCATGCCGGGTTGGAAGTAAATTCCAATGACAGCCTGTGGTGCTTCAAGGTGGAAGAAGTATCAGAATGAAGCAGTTTATCAAAGGTATAAGTTTTTGTTTGATTGCCATTGATGGGTAAGGGTAATGTTTCTGTAACCATCATCCTGTTGGATAATACCGGGAGCGCCATTTCTTCACCATCAGAATAATCACCGGCGCCGGCAACAACACGATAGGTTATGATTTGGTAGTTTGAAGGGATTTCAATATCCAAGCTCACGGAAGTACTCCGTCCCTGTCCTGCTGTGAAAGGCTTTACTTGATCTTTATTGGCGCAATCACCATCAATAGGCTTCATGGTGAGCCCGTCAAAGAGCATGAGCTTTGCATTTCCTTTTAGCTCTTTATCCGAAATATTGGAAATTTTTGTGCTGAAGCTGATCTTATCACCCTCCCTGAAAAAGCGTGGGGCATTGGGTATCACCATTAAATCTTTTTGAGTTACCAGCTCTTTAGTGGTCAAAGCATATTCAAGGCTTTTTGTATGGGCAAATCCCAGCATCTTCCAGCGCGTTAAAGCCTCGGGGATCGTAAAAGAGATGACAACATTGCCTTCTTCATCGGTTTTCAAATGAGGAAAGAAAAATGCTGTTTCATTGAAATTGGTCCTTGCTTTTACTTTATCGAGTTTTTCCGTAGAAGCTTTATCTTTTTCATTATCAGAAGCAGGCGCCGGTGGTGGCTTTTCTGCTTGATTTTGAGATTCTTCACCGTTCTTTTTTGCAACTGTTACTTCGTCCATCTGCACTTCAGCCTCCTCTTCAACAGCCATAGTAGCTGCATCAGGCCTACTGTGGCTGGTAATCAAACCAAGCCTTGCCCCACGGTAGTAACCCGGGTAAATATAATGGTTGAACCCAAACCAATTAAGCTCGTTGTAATTACGTGTAACTCCACTCAAATAGTTGAAACCAAAATGATGCGTCCTTGAGTCACTTAAAGTAAAAATGCTGTTGGTGTTCCAAGTACGTTCAGTAAAAGAATACTTGTAAATATTAAAATTCCAATCATTGGCTTTAAAAGCGTCTAACGAAGCATCGTAAAGTGTAGCTATCATTTCCGCGGCAACTTTATCGCCATCCGGGCCTTTGATCTTGATGCGCCATTCTTCTTCCTGGCCAGGGAGAAGTTTGTTTCGGAAAGTTTCAAAACTTATATCCAGTTTTTTATTGGAATAAGGTACGGTAATTACTTCATTTTCATAATAAAGCCTGTTATCGTATATCAAAAATAAGTGATATGAAATATTGCCCCTGTATTCTTCTTTAACAGGAATGGATATCTTATTTTTCCGATCACCAATTTTTATCCATTCTTGTTGTATGATTTTTTCTTGGTGCTCAATTTCATATAAAACCCGGGCATCTTTTGCTTCCGAGCCAATTAAAAATTCGGCTGTTTCACCGGGTTCGGCGGTTATTACCAGGTTTTTGCACCAGAAATATTCATTGGAAGGAATTTTCTTAGCTTGTTCGTCATATATCGTGAAAACTTTCTTTTCCGTTACCTCCTGGCCGAATTTGTCGGTTGTTTCAATTTCAATCAAATACTTTCCCTGGTTTAAGCCTGAAAGCCCTTTTATGATAATGGAAGTGTCTTTGGGCGTTTCAAAATTACCGGATAATATTTCTTTGGTCTTTTCCCATTTCATGGGATTGTTTTCGTCGTTGTACACATCATTTGGGAAGTGTTGAAGAAACTGCTCTTTGCCCATGAGGAACCTGTCCGGCCTGTCCCATTTTCTGTTTCTTATAAGCCTGCCCGGTTCTTTTAGCTTATGAATGGCGATGGTACCTTTGGCAGGTTCTTTTTGTCCATTCATATTCTTCGTAGCAAAATCAAAACTGTTCTTGCCGTTTTTATTGATGGCATCGGGAATATCCAGGTCAATTTGCAGGGCTTTGTAGCCAACGCCAATGGTGGTTTCGCTTGAGTGGGTCTCCCCGTTTATATCGGTTACATCGGCATAAACCGTATAATAAAATGTTGGGTCGTATTTTCCAGGAACCGACATGTCAGGGATAGCAGTGAACATAATTGAGAATTCGCCGTTTTCATCGGTTTTGGTTAGCCCACTGGTAATTTCCATTTGCGGACTGGTGATATATGGCGCCCAATAGCGGTAGAACCAATAAGGAAACTTGGCTTTACGCACTACACGGTATTTTACATCCGCATTGTCGATATTATGACCAGCATAAGCCTTGGCTTTAGCGTCAACGGTTATGTCCTCGTTAAGCTTGTAACTTCCTTTAACAGGATCAAAGTTTACTTCAAACTTGGGCCTTTTATATTCTTCCACGGAGAAATTGATGCTGCCATAGTTGTCTTTTATGTACATTTGCCCTGTAACGCCCGTTTCGGGAGCTGTGAAAGAACCGCTAAACGTACCAAAGTCATTGGTTTTTAGGTTGAGCGATTCAACTTCCTGGTTGTTGGCGTCAAAAAACCTGGCTTCCACACTTCTATCGGCGACAATATGATGTTTGCCATCAAACTCTTCCAGGAATATTCCTTTAAAATAAACGGTTTGCCCCGGCCTATATATCTTCCTGTCAGTAAAATAATGGGTTTTATAATGCTTTATCTTTTCTGCTTGCCTATAACGGTATTGATAGAAGCTCCTGTCACTATAAAATATATCATTGCCCTTTTTAAATTGCAGGAAAAGGTTGTTGGAATACACCCTTTTTTTGTTTTCAATGTGTGGGAGTTTAAAATACCCTTCTTTATTGGTGGTATAGCTTGTATGCTTTTTTAGTTCATACTCGCGCAAAGATTGATTGTAAATTTGTTTGTAAGCCGTTACATCTACATCTTCCATGGGGTTGCCTGATTCGCGGTTCATGACAAAAATATCAAAACTGCCGTCTTTATTTCTCCTGGAAACATAGCTGATGTTGGATACCTGGACATGGTTATAGGCAATGATGGATTGTTTTGTATTGAAATCCTCTTGATTGGAAAGCAAGATAAAATAAAACCCGGGCTGTAGGCCGGGAATTTTCATCTCAAGGCTGTGTTCCTGAAAATCTCCGTCGTTTTCCAATGGGTATTGGCCGCTTTTTATAAAATCCAACCCTGTTAAATGGGCAAAGAGCTCATCACTTCCAAATTTCCGCTGTATTTTGCGCAGTTCATCATGATGCGATTTGATAACCCTGTAATAAATCGTGTCTAAATTCTTGTATGAAAGCAATGCCCTGAAAGGTTTATCAGGAATATTCACGCTTTCCGTTTCAAATTTCAAGCTTTCATTTTCTATGGTATTGATGAGTTGCTTGCAATTAGCAGCCCCAAAAGAAACAGGGAATTTCTTAACAGCATTAGTGCCTATTTCATGGGCTTTTTTCCTGTCCCATTTAAATTCTGATGAAATCAATGGGTTGTAGCGATTTGCATATTGAGCATATTGATATGCAATATAATACGATACTTCAGCAGACGCAGGGTGTGAGCTATGTTGTTTTTGCAGATTTTCAAGAGCTTGCATGTACAATGCATCTTTTTTGGGGTGCACTGAGTTATTGTGAACAAAATGAAGTCTTTTTAGGTCGGCATCTATCAAGGCTTCTGGGGAATTATCGTTGAGGTGTGCTGCGATCAATTCCTGCAATATGAGCATTGCATGGTATTCCAGCGAAAGCGTGTCTTTTGTTTTGATTTGAAGGTTGGCAAAATCGTTGTTATCAGCAAAATATACTTTTTCATCAATTTGAAACTTATAAGCAGGTTTGGTGAGCCCTGTTTCCGAATTCATGAAAAAATCGGCGGCACGGTGCCCCAGGAAATCAAACAATGTTGGCCTTTGTACGATGGATTTTTTATAATAGATCAATATTTCCTGGAACTCACCAATAGGGATATTTTTTAATGCATCCTTTTTTCCCAGTGATTGCATGTAGTGTTTTGTCACTTCGCTTACTACTTTTCTCAGATCCCATGTCCTGATGTCATGGGGTTTATAACCGGCTGTTTCGGTCCTGTCCATGAACAGGTAGCGGTTGTTTTGGTAGAAGGTCCAGTAGATCTCGGCGGTAATGGAATGCAACATGGCAGAAGCCGGGAAATCAGCGCTATCAACTTCTGTTTCAAGCTCTTTAATCATCTTTACAAGGGCTTCTTCTTGCACCCAGTCTAAGTATTTCATTTTATAGACCACCGATTTGATGTATTGGGGAGAGTTGGCTTCTTCTTTGGCTTTTTGGTAGATAGTTTCCACCACTTTTAAAGCCGATTCTGGAAGTTTCTTTTTGTCTAAGGAATCAACTTTCTTCCAAAGTTTATCATAAATTAATTTATCTTGAAAATCCATATCCCGGTTTTTGGTTTCAAAAGAAGTGTATTGGTGTTTTTGCGTGATGATGGATGCAGAGATCAACACGAATCCTGAAAGCATCAATAGTAATGATATGAGGGTTTTACGAGCCATAGTTCAAGGGTTTAAGGGTTTTGTAATAAATATTTTAATGCTTTTTGAAAATTTTATGAATAGAATTGCCAATATTCTTAACATTTTCAATCAGTGAGGCATTTGTAATAAATTGTTTATCAATATTTATCCCCCTGATACTGTTGGGGTAAACTAACATGAAATTTGTATGATTAAAACGTTTAACAATCTGCTTTCCAACATCTTCCATGTAGACATTATATGATATACAATTTTTATCAGCCATATTAAAAACAATCATCTTGTTTTTATGTACCTTTTTCAAGATTTTTAAAGTATTTTCAAAACTATGGAATTTAATAAAAATATAATCAATACTGGTTTTAATATTATGCTCAATAAAATCTTTTGTTTCTTCTGAGGCAATAATCTTAAGCTCGCATCCAGTATTAATTGATAATTGAACAACGCGGTTAAACCACTCAAAAAATCTTTTTTCCATATGTGCTCTTGTTGATAACACAATAATATATTGATTTATTGTATTAATTGGTTGAAACATTTTAGTAATATAAATGATACTATCGCATTTTTGAAGCAAATTTTTCGTAAGATTACCAAAGAAGCTATCTAAAATTGAAGCCTTCTGATGTAACCCCATAAAAAAATGATGAATTTGCCTTTCTTTTATTGTATTAATAATTCCTGATGCAATATTCAGATCATACCTAATAATAGGGTTCAGCGTCATATCAACAGAAGATGCAAAATTTTCCGCTTTAGAAATTAGTTTTTCTGCCAAATTTATATTTTTATTGTTTTCATTCTTCTTAGTTATAATATGGAGGCCAAAAACCCTGTTTTCCTTTTTTCTTTCGATTGAACTAATTGCCAATTGGATTAAATTTTCAGCTGTAGCTTCGTTAGCAAGCCCTATCAAAGTATTTTCTTCAGATACTCTTTGACTACGACTTCTTTTATTTATTTCATGCTCAACAATATGCCTTCCTGCATTTTGTGTAATAAAAGAACTTATGGTGCTTGTGATTAGGATCATAATTACAACCCCGTTAAAAATATTTTCATCTAACAATTTCACAGGATCACCTTCATTGGTTTGACCAATTGTTAATTCATAACCAACGAGGGTAATGGCCAAGGCAGCTGCTACACGTGCATTAGTTAATCCAAAAATCAACAACCCTTGGCTCTTTGATAGTTTAAAAATTTTCTGTGTTGACAATGCGGCAATATATTTAGATAGAATAGCCACGGCGCTCATTATTAAAATAATTAATAACGAATAAGCACTTTGAAATAAAACCTTATAATCAATTATCATTCCTACCCCTATCAAAAAAAAAGGGATAAAAATGGCATTCCCAATAAACTCAACCCTATTCATTAATGGGCTGGTGCGCGGGATTAATCTATTTAAAGACAAACCAGCAAAGAAAGCTCCTACTATTGGTTCAAGCCCAGCAACCATCGCTAAAAAAGATGATAGAAATACGATTGTTAAAACAAAAATATACTGCAATATATTATCGCTTATTTTTTTAAAAAACCATCTACTAACTACAGGTAAAAGCATTAGAACAACAACTCCAAAAATAAAGATTGAAATAACAAATTTTATCCAATAAAATATTTCTACAGAAGTATTGATATTATTAACTACTACTGCCAGGATGAGTAATGCTGTAACATCAGCAATGAGAGTGCCGGCAATAGAGAGATTAACAGCGAGGTTTTTTGTTATTCCCAATTTGCTGATTAACGGGTAAGTCACAATTGTGTGAGAAGCAAAGATACCTCCAATTAAAATTGATGCTGCCAAACTATAATTTAAAACCCAATAAAACACCGAAAAGCCAAACAAAATAGGAATTAGTACTGTTAAAATTCCAAAAACCAACCCTTTAATCTTATTCTTAATGAATTCGTTTAAATCAATTTCTAAACCTGCAATGAACATGAGGTATAAAAGCCCTATTGTTTCAAAAAGCTTAATACCAGAATCATGCGAGATAATATTAAAACCATGTTTGCCAATTACTATGCCCATTAGTATAAAACCAATGATGGAAGGAATTTTTAATCTACCTAATAAAATAGGAACCATTAAAATAATTAACAAACTTAAAGAAAAAACCAGAACAGGTTCTTGCCATGGGAAACTATATTCAATGTGGTTCATTATAGTATGTTTAGTGCAAAAATAAAAGATTATTTTTAATGTAACCCTAAACAATAGCAGTCATCAAAAAAAAGACTTATTATAAATTGCCAATTAAAAATTCTATTAACTTTGCTTTGGTTTTTTAATGTGAGCTTATTTTAAATAAACGAATAATTCTATATTCTTTACAATATTTTTTAAACAAATAATAGCCATGAAAAAAATTAAAACAAAAATGATGTTTGGAATAGCATTAATATTTATAGTATCCTATTTGATATTATTGTTCAATTTTGGCGCAAATCAAAAAATTTCCGAACAATCCAAATCTTTGCTTGAAGATAACTACACTTCTGTAAAATATTGTTTTGACATGCTAAGAATTATAGACGAAATTCATAGCGCTTACAACGAAGTCTTAATAAACAAAACAAAAGTAGATACATGCAATATAAAGAAAATAGCTATAAATAGCAATAAACTGTTTAGTGAATTTGACAGTTTGTTAACACTTCAAATGAATAATATTACAGAAAAAGGCGAACAATATTTATCACAATCCCTCAAAACCTCATATAATAAAATAAAAACCCTGGCTAATGATTCAATAAAGAATTTTAATTATGAGGTTTACAAATTGCTTTATACTAATGCAAAACAAAACATTTTGGATATTCATGATCTTAATAGTGTGCTTCTCGAACAAAAAAATAAAGATATAAAACATAGCGCTGTATCAACAATGAATACACAAAAAAATGTCGGTATCATCGGGTTAACTATACTTGGTATTCTAATTGTCTTTATTCCATGGATTTTGATTAGGCCAATAGATAAGTTAACTTATAGAATGATTGAATTCTACAAGCAAAATTTCAACCAAACTATCGAAATAAAAGCCAACCATGAGATAGAGAAACTTGAAGAAATGTTTAAAAAAATTGTTTTAGAATTTAACAAAAAGAAAGAACAATAAATAAATTCCTGCAATTCAATGCCAAAAAACACTATAAAAACTATTGTAAACCACAAAGATTGGATAATAAGGAATTTAAACAGGATTTCTTCTTGGGTAGTTTTTATAGCTGTTGTAGTAGTGGTTTATGATTATGGGTTTAACCAGCATAAAGCTGTACAGGTTATAATACGCTGGTTTTATTTATGTATCCTGGTTATTGAAACCCTATTTATCTGTTTGCGCTATATTATCAAAAAAAACAGGCCCAAAAAAATTGTGTGGGCAATCGATTTCATACTTCTGGTTTTAATCCTTTCCGTTTTAAGCGCGTTTCTGGGGCTTTTTAACTTCCCTATATTAAAGCAATACTATTTGTTAAATATCCTGGTGATATTATCTTTTGCCAGGGAATTTTCCTTAGTAACAATAAATATTAATAAATTCCAATTTACCCCTGCTTTTCTATTTTTATTGAGTTTTTTAATTTTAATTCTTTTAGGGTCGCTTTTTCTCTTATTGCCCAATGCAACATATAATGGCATTTCCCTTGTTGATGCCTTTTTTACATCTACAAGCGCTGTTTGTGTAACGGGGTTAATCGTTGTTGATACAGGAAGTTATTTTACCCAATTTGGACAAATCATAATTCTTATTTTGATACAGCTCGGGGGTATTGGCATCATGACCTTTACCAGTTATTTTAGTTATTTTTTTAAAGGCGAAGCATCCTATCAAAGCCAATTGATGCTGAAAGATATCACAAATACAGAAAAAATAACCAGCGTATTTGCAACACTGAAAAAAGTGATAATACTTACAATCTTAATTGAAACTTTTGGTGCATTCTTCATTTATACCAATTTAGCCGAAGATACCATAAATGAAGGGGGTGTTTTTTTCTCAATTTTTCATTCAATCTCGGCATTTTGTAACGCCGGGTTTTCAACCTTGCAGGGCAGTTTTTATGAATCCGCTTATAGGTTTAACTATTCAATGCACCTGGTTATAAGTTTTCTTTTTATTATTGGAGGATTAGGATTTCCAATTATATTTAACTTCCTTAGGTATATCAAGCATATATTTGTAAACAGGCTATTCCGGCAAAAACCAATACATATTCCATGGGTTATCAATATCAATACACGTATTGTGGTTATTACAACCCTGGCATTACTATTATTTGGCTCTGTCATGTTTTTTATCTCAGAATATAACAATACATTGTCAGGGCATAACTTATTTGGGAAGATTATTGCTTCTTTTTTTGGAGCAGCAACGCCACGCACAGCAGGATTTAACACGATCGATACTTCAGCAATAGGCATCCATACTGCTCTTTTGATCATGTTTTTAATGTGGGTAGGCGCATCCCCGGGTTCTACCGGTGGTGGGGTTAAAACAAGCTCTTTTGCATTAAGTATTCTTAATGTTTTAAGTATTGCTAAGGGCAAAGACAGGGTAGAGATTTACCGCAGGGAAATAGCTGATATCTCACTCCACAGGGCTTTCGCAATTATTACACTTTCAATAATTGCTATTGGCGTAGCAACATTGCTGATATCATTTATTCAGCCAGGATTCCCATTACATAAAATCCTCTTTGAAACAATATCAGCGTATAGCACTGTGGGTTTAAGCATGGGAATTACTGCTGAGCTAAACACGGTAAGCAAATTGATTGTCATTATTACTATGTTTGTCGGAAGGGTAAGCTTTCTTACAATACTAATAGCATTCATTCACAAGACAAAGTTTTTAAATTATCGCTATCCCAGCGAAAAAATTCTAATCAACTAAACATTTAAAGAAATGAAGTTTATAATTATAGGACTTGGAAATTTTGGAATCCCTCTTGCCACGCAGCTAACAAAAATGGGTAACGAAGTAATTGCTGTTGATTCCAATATGGAAAAAGTAGAAGCTATTAAAGAAAAGGTCACGCACTCGGTCTGTCTTGATTGTACGAATCAACAAGCAGTATCAAACCTGCCTTTAAGCAGCGCAGATGCTGTAATGGTATGTATTGGAGAAAATGAGGGCGCTAACATATTAGCAACAGCGCTCATGAAGCAATTAAAAGTAAAGCGTTTAATAAGCAGGGCTGTTTCACCGCTTCATCAAACAGTTTTAGAAGCTATGCAGGTTGACGAAATAATACATCCCGAAGAAGAAACCGCTGGGAAATGGGCAAAGAAGCTTAACACAAAGGGAATCATTGACTATTTTGAAATAAATGACGAATTCAATATAATAGAAATAAAAACGCCAAAAAGTTTTACAGGGAAGACTTTAGAAGAGTTGCAAATTAACCGTAAATATAATATACTGGTTTTAACTATCATTAATATCGCCAACAACAAGAATATTTCGAGTATTAATAAAAAAGGTATTAAAGTGCAAGAAATCGCATCAGCCAAAACAATGATAAAGGATGAAGATATATTGGTGCTTTATGGAAAGATGGATAATATAGAAAAATTAATCAAAGAGAATCACTAAAAAAGAACAGTTCAAAAATTTTTGCTTAATAAAATGAGGTTTTTAGCAGCTTACAAGATACTTACACGGGTGCTACTAATAAATACAATTTCCTATTTTGTATGTATATCTCTTGCTTGGCATTATCATGAACCAATAAGGCCTTTTGCTTTATCAGCAATAATATCAAGTATATTGGCAGGAGGAATCTATTTTTATAAAAGAAAAGCAAAATTGCAGGATTTAAAATTGCAGGAAGCATATTTTTCGGTTTCAATTTCCTGGTTTACAATAGCTCTAACAGGCTCACTCCCTTACATTTTTTCCGGATATTTCCCTTCGATTGTTGATGCAGTTTTTGAGTCTATATCTGGGTTTACCACGACCGGTTCTTCAATTTTAACTTATATTGAAGCCTTGCCAAAATCAATACTTTTTTGGAGAAGTTTAACACATTGGATTGGTGGAATCGGTATCATTGTTTTGGTAATAATTATTATGCCTTCTCTTAAGATGGGAAGTTATAACTTATTCACCCTTGAATCATCCTTAAAAGACAGAACGCATTCAAAAACAAAAGCTATAGGATACAGATTGCTTTTTATCTATCTTTTCCTTACCATATCCGAAGTTATACTTCTTAGCTATGGCAAGATGAACCTATTTGAAAGTGTTTGTCATGCATTTGGGACTATAGCCACAGGTGGTTTTTCTCCTAAAAATGACAGTATCGCAGGCTACTCTTCGTATATTCAATATACGATAGCATTTTTCATGGTCCTTTCAGGTACAAATTTTATCATACACTATTTCCTTTTAAAAAGGAACTTTTCAAAAATTAAAAAAAATGAAGAATTAAGGTTGTACCTGTTTATTCTCCTATTATCGGTAATAATAGTAAGCTCAATCCTATTTTTCAAAACCAATAAACCCCTTGAAGTTTCATTTAGAGAAGCGCTCTTCCAGGTTGTCTCAATTTTAACGTGTACAGGATATGCAACCGCTGACTACTTGAAATGGCCTGATATTGGATGGACAGTAATCTTCATGCTAATGTTTATAGGAGGGAGCACTGGTTCAACTTCTGGTGGAATAAAAATTGCAAGACACCTTACTGTATTAAAAAATATTAAACGGCTCTATAAGAATCTTTTGCACCCACACGCTGTCATTCCCATTAGGCTTAATGGAAAAACAGTTCCCCAAGATAACAATAGAATGATTTTGACTTTTATTAGTTGGTATATTTTATTCTTTATTTTTGGAAGCATTATTCTAACATTATCAGGAATTGACCCCAAAACATCAATGAGTTCTATAGCAACAGCAATGGGCGGCATAGGCCCCGGCATTGGAACCGTTGGGCCGGCAAGCAATTTTGCCCATTTATCGCATTTTGCAAAAATAGTATTATCATTTTTCATGATTCTTGGCAGGTTAGAAATATACGCTGTAATTATTATTTTTACCCCAGGCTTTTGGAAAAATTATTGAACGATTGTTTTTTGTGATGCCCTGGTTGGTTCAAAACATATTTCACCACTTGGCCTATTTGTGTTTTAGTTTGTATTTGCTATAATTATTTATTTGATGCCAGTATGCCTCTATATTTTTTAACATTCACTTTATCAACTCTCTATCGGTATCTGAATTCGATTTGTTTATAGGGAATGTTTTTTCGATAAAGGTCTATAATCCCGATTTCCTATAAAAATTTACATAAACGATATACACATTTATTCTTGGCGCAGCCAACAATATTACAAAAACCCGTTTTTATTTTCTCTCAACAGCAAATTCTTTACCATCCCAACCAATCTTGATCTCGGTTTTTCCAGTGTTTTCGTTGACTCCTTCTATGGTGGTTCCAAATTCTGGTAACTGATACATGAGTAATGATGGCTCGTCAACAACTTTGTCAATTTCGCTAAATGAAGGAAATATCTCGGATGTTATGTTTTCCCATTTGCCGGTTTTATTGTCGTATAAAAGAAAATCCGTTACATTGCACATGCATCCTGCCCCACATTGAATAAATGTTGCAATAATATCCTTGTTTTCTTCCCGATTTTTGAACAAAGCCACTTCAAGATCATAAAATTCTTGTGGTTTTGCTTTAATGTAGCCATTTTTTATGTTCTGATGCTTAATGGATTTTTCCCTGTTTTCCTTGTTATCATTGGCTTCCATCGCGTCACATATAAAGTATTTACCTGGAAGTAAAAAGTAATAGTCTTTGATATTTCCTGATGTTTTGCGTTGTTTGTCATTGTTAATACCGCTTTTTTCAGCAACTTTTTTTGATGTAGTTTGGTTTTCTTTTTTGTCTTGTTTTGTCTTGGAATTTGTACAAGCTGAAAAAATTACGGCCAATGCAATTAAAATGTAAGATTTTTGATTCATATTGTTTAAATTTATTTGGTAATGATTTCTATATTGTATGTTGTTCTATCAGGTTCTCTAATAATTAACATATGTATAGCTTATTTAAGCTGAACGTTTTTTTTTACGAATCAATTTGGACATTATAAAAATAATAAATCCTACAATAAACCCACCGATTCCATGGTCAATTTTTTCGTAAAACATGTAATAATCAGGATCGGTAGCTAGCTGGGGAATGGATGTATCAAAAGATGTACCGGGGATATGTGTAATCCTGGCCTTTTGTTTTTGTTTTAGTTCATCGTAAATTCTTTTATTGACATACTTGTTGATAGTTACCATTTTTAAGCTGCCGCCATCCAATATGGAACCGGTAAAAAAGCTTATTTTTGCTTTGTAGCTTTTAAAAAAAGGAACAACCTGTTTGGCCGATGTTTCTAATACATTCACTTCAATAGACTTTCCCTCTTTTTTGTAAGGGCTAATTTTGAATTGCCTGTACAGGGAATATATAACAACAAGGCTCGACAAGGCTATTATAATAATTGCCAACCATGCAATAAAATTTAATTGAAAAGAGCTCTTGTTGTTCATTAATAAGGCTTTAGGTTTAAAGAAATATAATTCAAAGATAAGCAGCACACATTACAAAGAATAATGTGTGCTGCTTTTAATAGAGCTATTGAAATTTTTTCATTAAGTCTTTAAATGCGTCTTTATGGATGGTATAGCCCATCATTTTTAGTTTTACAAAATCTTCATGAAAGAAGTAATGTCCAAATTCCGGTGAATCTTGGTCAATATTCCTTGACCCGGAGCTGGAATCTTTTATCAGGTACCAATCTTCGCCATTTTTTTCATAATAACCGATTAAGTGCATACCGTGGTCATCAGTAGTGGATTTGTTTGAGAACCTAAATTGCCTTGCATTTTCATCGATATACTCTGCCGGTATATCAAAGGATGGAACGAGGGCGCAATTGGTTTCCCTGCTAAAACCGGCTTCAGAAACATCTCCTCCAATACTTACTGTATACCCGTCTCTTATTCCTTTCTTTAAGGTCTCCATGAAGTCTTTTAGCGGGATATTATAATATTCTTTACTATGCCACCAGTTATCAGGTACTTTATATTCCACCTGTTGCCAATAAGGTTCTTGTTTGTATGAAAGAACCTCAATGTAGTCATTGGGGTTAAGTTTTAAATAATCTTTAAGAAACTGCTTTGGTGTATATTCTTTTCCTTCAAAGGTGAATCTTGCCGGCGGTTCCCCGATGTATTTATTCATAATGTCTTTAATGGTGGCAAGAACAAATTTCTCGTTCCACATGTTATTGTCTTTCACTTTTTTAAGGAAACCTTTCATTTCCTTCATCATCTGGTCGTGGGAATGGTATTTTCTTCCATCTTTGAGCCCTGTGTATACTTCTTGAGGAACAGCCCCGTACATTTTCATCATCCTGGTAACTGCATTGGCTTCTGAACCTTGAGAAAATTGAGAATTTCCCCTTTCTTTCACAAATCTTCTTGCTTTTTCAACATACTCCCAGTAAACCGTATAAATTTCTGAAATTTCTACTTTTTTCTCGTAGAGCCTATAAACCTCTGATTCTAAAAAAGAAGTAGTTGAGTAGCACCAGCAAGAGCCCGCATTGCCTTGCGATTCTGTTGGATTAGCCCAATAAGTTGTATAGAGTTTCACTTTGTTGGGAAGCTCCATATTACTTTGGTCCATCATAAAGCGTTTTTCTTTATCTTTTTTCTCTATCTTCTCTTCAACGTTTCGTACATCTTTCAAGATAAAGTTTTGGTAGAACCCCGGTTCGTATTCTTTAAAAAACGCTTTGTCTTTTCCAGGTTCTTGAGCTTTGGCTGGGATTATTCCAATAAAAGCCAAAGCCATGATCGTAAAGATAATTTTCTTCATCATAACTTCTATTTTTTTAAGTTTTAACAAATGTAACAATAAACTATTATTCATGGTGATATGCTTCGCCTTTTATAATGGTGAAAGCTTGGTAAAGTTGTTCAAGAAAAATCAATCGTACCAATTGATGGGGGAAAGTTAGCTTTGAAAGTGCTAAAGTATAATTTGCCTTCTTGAGCATTTTTTCATGAAAACCGTAAGCGCCCCCTATCACAAAAACCATTTTTTTTATGCCTGTAACAGTTTTCTTTTCAATAAAAGAAGCAAAACCTACCGAATCTAAAGTTTTGCCGTTCTCATCTAAAAGTACAACAAAATCATTTTGATGAATTTTTTTTAAAAGTTTTTCGGCTTCTTTTTCTTTTATGTTATTAACGGGTGTTTTAGCCGGCGATTTTATCCCTGGAATAGTAACAATTGAAAATCCAATATAATGCTTGATGCGCTTTGTATATTTTTCTATGCCTTCTAAAAGGTAAGCTTCATCTGTCTTTCCTATTTGTAACAGTTCAATTTTCACGCTTCTAAGGTAATTTTTATTTTAAGGCGGGTAAATTTATAAAAAAATTTTAAATTTGCATTATATGATATTTTAGTCCTGATTTGACAGGTTTGGCTTGCAATTTGCTGTTATGTGAGGTTGGTTTATGGTAAACTAAAAATATAAATTATGAAAAAGCGAAGTAGTTCCATACGCCTATAAATTTGGAGTTGCTTCTCGTCCAATAATTTCAAAATTTTTTACATATGAAACCCTCATGCACTGCACTACAAAAAAAGGGCATGAATAAAACATGAGGGTTCCATGGTAATTGAAATGAAAATGTTGCGATTTTTACAAAATATTAAATTGGAAATCAGACGTTTAACTTAATTTTATTCTAATGAAAAAGTTTACATCCTTTCTCATTTTTTTAATGATAACCGGTTTTTTTTCAATTACCAATGCTCAAAATTCTGCAATTAGTGGTATTGAAAGCTCGATAAGATCTGGTAGCGCCTCAACTTTAAAAAATCACCTTAATACTACCATTGATCTTGTAGTGCCAGGGAGCGATGGTACTTACAGTAAAACACAAGCCGAACAGATATTGAAGAATTTTTTCTCCCAAAACGCTACCTCAAGTTACCAGCATAAACAGCAAGGCTCTTCAAAATCTGGCTCTGTCTTTGTTATTGGTAATTTGAATTGCGCTAATGGTTCCAAATTCAGGGTTTATTTTCTTATAAAAAAATATTCAGGAAGTTATAAAATTCACCAACTTCAATTTGAAAAAGAATAATGAATATAGAAGGTTTTATTGATTTAGCCCTTAAAGAAGATATTGGAGATGGCGATCATACTTCCCTTGCTTCTGTGCCTGCCGGTGAAACCGGTAAAGCCAACATCATGATAAAAGAAGAAGGGATTGTTGCAGGTGTTGAACTTGCAACAATGGTTTTTCAAAAAGCAGACCCATTATTAATGGTGGAAATATTTATCAAAGACGGTGCAAAAGTTAAAAAGGGAGATATTCCAATTACCGTTTCAGGAAACATCCATTCTCTCTTAAAAACAGAACGGCTTGTATTAAATTTTATGCAACGTATGAGTGGTATTGCTACAAAAACTAACTATTTGTGCAGTTTGGTCGAAAATACAGGAGCTAAGATACTGGATACAAGAAAAACAACACCTAATATGCGGTATTTTGAGAAATGGGCTGTAAGGTTAGGTGGTGGCTTTAACCATAGGATGGGACTTTATGATATGGTTATGATTAAAGATAATCATATAGATTTTGCTGGTGGAGTGAAAGAAGCTATTGAAAACACCCTAAATTATTTAAAAAGTAATAACAAGACGCTAAAGATAGAAATAGAAGCCCGTGATTTTGATGAATTAAAAGAGATTATTGAGATTGGAGGCGTGGATAGAATTATGCTTGATAATTTTTCTATTGCGGATATGCAAAAAGCCGTTAATCTTATTGACAACAGGTTTGAAACCGAAGCTTCCGGTGGAATTACAGGAGAAACCATTAAAGATGTTGCCAATACCGGGGTCAATTATATTTCCGTTGGCGCTCTTACTCACCATGTTAAAAGCATGGACATCAGCATGGTGGCGGTTTAAAAATGTTTTATGTCTAATAGTATTGCAAACAGGTTAAAAAAGGTCTATTTAAAGTTTATCCTTCGTTCTAAGAGGCTTGTTTTGCCTGGATTTGATGGAGTGCCCTTATATGATGTTGGAATATTCTTTTTTAAAGGATTAAAAAATGGGGCTATTATTACCAGGGGGTCAGCAGTAGCTTTTAATTTTTTTCTTGCAATTTTCCCTGCTATCATTTTTGTTTTTTCATTAATACCTTATATTCCCTATAGCAATTTTCCTGAAACCTTACTCGAAATTATCCGGGATGTGCTTCCAGGAAATGCTTATATGGCTGCTAAAGCTACATTAAGAGACATACTCAAGCACGAACGTACAGGTTTGCTTTCATTGGGATTTGTTTTAGCCATCTTTTTTGCTACCAATGGCCTTGCTGGAATCATGACATCATTTAACGATACATTCCATGCTATTGAAACCCGCTCGGTAATTAAGCAGCGTTTTGTTGCCGTTTTAATGGTTTTCTTACTTTCTGTTGTCGTAATAATCGCTATAGCACTTATTATTACCGGCAAGAATTTTTTTCTTTACCTCCTCGATCATGACTACCTGAAAAGTAGCATAACCATGAACATGATTCGATTTGTTAGGTGGATTGTAGTGGTTTTCGTGTTTTATATAGGAATTTCGTTCCTCTATTATTATGCTCCATCAAGAAAGCAAAAGTTTAGGTTCTTTACTGCTGGTGCTTCCTTTGCAACCATTCTTTCACTGGTCGTATCGGTAATCTTTAAATTCTGGTTCAACAATTTCGTAAAATTTAATGTATTATTTGGTTCAATCGGTTCATTAATGGTGATCCTTCTGTGGATATATTTTATGGCTATCATCATCTTGATAGGTTTTGAATTGAATGCGAGTATAAAAAACGCTAACCTTCAAAAACTCCTTAATGAGCATAATGCAGATGCCAAACAATGAAAAACTGCTAGCCTTTTAAGTTTTATGCTTCTAAGTTTCTTAGGTAACCTGAAATTTCATATTTTATTAAATGGGAAAACTTTAGCTTAGGCTTTGTTTTAAATAATAGCTATTGTTTTGTAACTTTTCAAAATAAATTTAACATTCAGGTAACATTAATTTAAAATTAAAATTCCCTCTCAAAATTATTGATTTTGTATTATTGTAACTAATTTCTTTATTGAAAAGTGCAAGCTATGGATATATTTCTCATAATAGTTGCCATTCTTTTCATTTTGGCAATTTCAGATTTGGTTGTAGGCGTTAGTAATGATGCAGTTAATTTCCTCAACTCTGCCATTGGTTCAAAAGTTAGTTCTGTTAAAGTAATTATGATCATCGCAAGTATTGGTGTTTTGCTGGGAGCAACATTCTCCAGCGGGATGATGGAGGTTGCCAGGAAAGGAATATTTCATCCTGAACAATTCTTTTTTGCCGAGATCATGATTATTTTTCTTGCGGTTATGCTTACGGATATTATCCTTTTGGATATGTTTAATACTTTTGGGCTGCCTACTTCTACAACGGTATCAATTGTTTTTGAGCTCTTAGGCGCTGCCGTTGCTGTTTCCATTTTAAAGATTAGCAATAATGAAGACAGTATTATCCAACTTGGTGAATATATTAATACTGACAAAGCCCTGTTGATCATAACAGGAATATTCCTCTCTATATTTATTGCTTTTACTATTGGCGCAATCATTCAATATTTGTCAAGGCTGCTTTTTTCTTTTCGTTATGTAAGAAATGTAAAATATTTTGGAGGGTTATGGGGCGGAATTGCCATTACTGGAATTACATATTTTATATTGATAAAAGGGGCGAAAGGTTCTTCTTTTATTCAAGGAGAAACACTAGAATGGATAAGGCATAATACAATGTTGATATTGTTGTATAGCTTTATAGCTTGGAGCTTGATCTTGCAATTTGCTAATTGGATATTTAAGCTTAACATTCTAAAGTTTATTGTTTTTGTAGGTACATTTGCGCTTGCTATGGCTTTTGCCGGTAATGACTTGGTCAACTTTATTGGTGTTCCATTGGCCGGGCTAAAATCCTATCAAGCTTTTCTTGCTGACCCTATTGGAGATCCCAACCAAATGACCATGGCCATTCTTAACCAGAGTGTTAAATCAAATACTTTATTATTGCTTGTTGCCGGTGGAATCATGATCGTTACCCTATGGTTTTCTAAAAAAGCACGCAGAGTAGTAAAGACTTCTATTGACTTGAGTCGCCAAGACGAAGGCGAAGAGCGTTTTGGGTCTTCCGGCATTGCAAGGTCTATTGTTAGGATGGCATTGATTGTTTCAAACTCATTTAAAAAAGTTACCCCAAGAAGTGTCACAAAAGGCATTCAAAGAAGGT
Organism: uncultured Bacteroidales bacterium; assembly: GCA_964544705.1. Classification (GTDB taxonomy): domain Bacteria; phylum Bacteroidota; class Bacteroidia; order Bacteroidales; family CAZJDA01; genus CAZJDA01. The sequence continues at coordinate 9,453 of CAZJDA010000040.1, read as the reverse complement.
TCGAGATTGCCGATGAATATGCCAATGAAAAAGACGCCCCGGCTTTTGATCTCATAAGAGCCTCGGTAAACTTGGTTGTAGCAAGTATGCTGATTGCTTTTGGCACATCACTAAAATTGCCCCTGTCAACCACTTATGTTACTTTTATGGTCGCTATGGGAACTTCATTAACTGATAAAGCCTGGGGCACAGAAAGCGCTGTATACAGGGTTACGGGTGTATTAACCGTTATTGGTGGATGGTTTCTTACCGCTATCATTGCTTTTGTGGTAGCATTCATTTTTGCTATAGTTATTTACTATGGTGGAAGTGTTGCTATATTTATTCTTGTTACATTAGCCGCCTTCTTCATTATCAGGACACATATTTATCAAAAGAAAAAAGAGAAGGAAACGAAGGAAAGTAACGGGTTAGAACTTGCAGAAGGTGAAATTGAAAGAGAAAAGATAACGGAATTTTGCTCTAAAAATGTTATTGCTATTATTACAGAGGTTTCAGATATTTATACCTACACACTTAGGGCTTTATCAAATGAAAAACGAAAGCACTTGAAAAAGGCTCTTAAGCGAGTTAAGCAACATGATAAAACAACCAGTTACTTAAAAACCAACATAAACAGGATTCTCAAAAACCTCTCTGATGAAGATATTGAATGGGATTATCAATATGTTCAGATTATTGATTACCTGAGAGAAATTACCCACAGTATTAAATATATTACTTTCCCAAGTTTTGATCATGTTGATAATAACCATAAACCTTTGATAAATGAGCAGAAAGAAGAGTTGGTAAAGCTTAGTAATGATATAGAAAATCTTTTCAGAAAGGTTAAAAACTGTATTACAAAAAAGATTTATGATGATGAGGCATTACAATTGCAAGCCAATCTATTTCAAAATATCGAGCAGTTTCAAAAGAATCTTGTTAAGCGAATAAAGAATAAAGAAATCAAAACCAAGAATAGTATGCTTTACTTAAACCTTCTTTCTGAAACCAAAAACATGGGAATTCATATAATTCATTTGTATAAGTCTTATAGGGGGTTTGTAAATCATTAATTGGTTTTCTTGATTCAAAATTTTTGGGAAATCTTTTGCTTGGATCAATAACATAAAAGCACAGGATGCTACTCGTTATCCCAAGCGGTAAAAGACCCTATTATCTCATTTATCTCATCCACAGAATACCCTTTTCCAATAAGAAAGCTATAAAGCTTACGCTTTTGGGTTGCCTTATTCTCTTCTTTCAAGCTTAATAACTTTTTGTTTAAGAGATGTTTAAGGTTGTCTTGGTAAGTTTGCTCATCAACTTGGCTTAATGCTATTTGAATGATTGATTCATCAATTTTTCTTTTTTTCAATTCATTGATGATTTTTAATTTCCCCCACTTTTTAATATGCACTTTTCCTCTTACGTATAATTCTGCAAATCTTTCATCATGAAGAAAATCCTCATCTTCTAAGGTAGATATGATCTTGTTTTGTTCACTTGGGAGGATATTCCATCCTGTCAATTTTTTTTTAATATCGTATTTGCAGCGTTCTTGGTACGCACAATATTTCCTTGCTTTTTGCAGGGCTTGTTGAAAAGATTTTTTTTTGGATTGATAAGAATGCATGAAAGAACCTTATTGATAAAAAAATTAGGTTTTTATTTCATCATCATTTTTGTTAAAGAAATTGTATTGTAGAAAATGGTAAGAAGACATAGGACGTATTTTGATCCATTTTTTGTATTTAAAAAACCATTTCAATCTAATTGAAAAGAAGCCTTTGGTAAGATAGGCATGTATATATGGATGTGTAGCGATGGCAATTCCGGGTTCATTTTGTTCCCTTAACAAATAGCGGATATTATTTTCAATTTCATCGATTAGGGTAATAGTAGCTTTTGTTTCCCCGCTACCTCCGCATACAGGGCATTTTTCAAGGGTTTCGATGTTTAATTCAGGCCTAACTCTTTGCCTAGTAATTTGTACCAGCCCAAATTTGCTTGGAGGGAGTATACTATGCTTGGCACGGTCGTTTTTCATAAACTCTTTCATTTTTTCGTAGAGTTTACGCCTGTTAGCGCCTTGTCCCATATCGATAAAATCAATCACAATGATTCCGCCCATATCCCTGAGCCTTAATTGCCGTGCTATTTCCTGGGCTGCTTCAATATTTACTTTTAAGGCATTTTCTTCTTGTGTGGTGTCTGCTTTTGTTCGGTTACCGCTATTTACATCAATTACATGAAGGGCTTCTGTATGTTCAATCACCAAGTAAACGCCACCTTTGATAGTAATGGTTTTGCCAAAGGAGCTTTTTATTTGCTTTTCAATACCAAAATGTTCAAAAATAGGGCTTTTGCCTTTATATTGTTTAACAATATCCTGCTTACCAGGTGCTATCCTGGTAATATAAGTCCTTATTTCACTTGCCAGCAAAGAGTCATTAATGTAAATATTGTTAAAAGATTCGTTCAGGATGTCTCTAAGCAAAACTGAAGTACGGTTCAATTCTCCTATGAGTTTTTGAGTGACCTTAGCGCTGGTGAGCTTACCGGCCATAGATTTCCACTGCTTCAGGAGGTCATTAAGGTCTGCATCAAGTTCAGCAACCATTTTATTTTCAGCCACGGTTCTTATGATGATGCCGAATTTTTTTGGTTTGATGCTCTGAACAAGCCTTTTTAACCTTTTTCTCTCTTGCTGGTTTTTAATTTTTTGAGAAATAGAAACCCTATCCGAAAAAGGGACAAGTACCAGGAACCTGCCTGCTAAAGACAACTCGGAGCTGATCCTAGGGCCTTTGGTAGAAATAGGTTCTTTTACTATTTGCACTATGATTTTTTGATTAGGGGAAAGTACATTGGTGATTTTGCCTGTTTTTTGTATATCTTTCTCCAGGGCAAAATTATCCAACAAAGGTTGTCTCCTTTTACCGGAACTGATATATTTTGTGTACTTGATCAATGACTTCACTTGGGGCCCTAAGTCAAGATAATGCAGAAAGGCATCCTTTTCATACCCTATATCTACAAAAGCTGCATTAAGGCCTGGAATTACCTTCCTTGTTCTTCCCAGGTATATATCACCTACAGAAAAGTTACTATTGCTCTTTTCTTTGTGGATCTCAACCAACTTTTTATCTTCTAGTAATGCAATAAAAACTCCTGTTGAGTTTGAATCTATGACAAGTTCTTTATTCACAGGTAATAATCATTTGTTTTTTTAGTCAGCTATATGGTTTTAATAAAGCTGATACCGGGTTAAAATAAGCGAGGTAATTTTAAAGAAATAATAATTACATAATGCTTTGTGTTGCATCATGTAATTATTATAAACATTTGCCGAAAATGTTATTTCTTCTTGTGTCTGTTTTTTCTCAAACGTTTTTTACGCTTGTGTGTAGACATCTTGTGTCTTTTTCTCTTTTTTCCGCTTGGCATAATAGTTTGTATTAATGTGTTTTTAATATGCTTAATTTGTTTCTATCCCTCAACATCCACGTTCTTCTTAACTTCACTCACAAATTCTTTAGAAGGTTTGAATGAAGGAATATTGTGTGCAGGAATAATAATGGTTGTGTTCTTCGAGATATTTCTTCCAGTTTTCTCAGCACGTTTTTTTATGATAAAGCTACCAAAACCTCTTAAATAAACGTTTTCTCCATTTATGAGTGAATTTTTTACTGAACTCATGAAGGCTTCAACTGTTGCTTGTACTGCAACTTTTTCAACACCTGTTTGATTAGCAATCTCTGCTACTAGTTCTGCTTTTGTCATAATATATATGTTTTTAATTGTTTTAAGTTAGATTTCAACCGGGGTGCAAATATAAATATTTTTTTATTCATGCATAAAAAATTTGAATTAATTTTACCCATAAATAGCTCAATATAAAATCTTTTTATTCTATATGTTTGCCGAAAAAATTATTGATTGGTATAAAGAAAACAAAAGGGAACTGCCGTGGAGAGAAACCAAGAATCCCTATCAAATATGGCTTTTGGAAATTATTCTTCAACAAACAAGGATTGAACAAGGTATTGAGTATTTCTATAAATTCATAGAAAAATACCCATCAGTGTACGAACTTGCTAAAGCCAGTGAAGACGAAGTGCTTATACTGTGGCAAGGTTTAGGGTATTATACACGGGCTAGAAATCTTTTATCTACCGCTAAGACCATTGCATACAAATATAACAGCAGTTTTCCTAGTACTAAAAAGGAATTGTTGAGCCTTAAAGGTATTGGTGACTATACTGCCAGCGCCATTGCTTCTTTTGCTTTTAACAAACCAGAAGTGGTTATGGATGGTAACATCATGCGGTTCGTAGCAAGGTATATGGGAATTAAAGAAGAAGTAAATACTGCTAAAGGAAAAAAAATACTGGGTAGTATCTTAGAAGAACTTATTGACAGGCAAAATCCCGGTTTGTTCAACCAGGCTGTTATGGAATTTGGTGCTATATACTGCAAACCCGGTATCCCAAATTGTGAATCCTGTATTTTTCGCAGTGAATGTAGAGCATTTGAAATGAATGAAGTAAAAGATATTCCCAAAAAAAGAAAAAAAATTAAACAGAGAAAAAGGTACTTTTATTTCTTAATTGTTAAAGGCCAGGACAATAAAACAATTCTTCTGCAAAAACGCTTGGAAAATGATATTTGGAAAAACCTATACCAATTCCCTTTAATTGAAGCCAATAAAAAAACCGGGATTGATGAATTGGCTAAAACAAGCATTTGGGAAAATATCGTGGGTACTAAAGATTATCGTATTGAAAAGATATCTTCCCAATTTGCTCATCAATTAACCCATCAAAAGATTCTGGCTACTTTTGTGCACATCAAGATAAAAGGGGATTTAGAAAAAAACGGGTGCTGTTTCCCTATAATGACCCAAAAGCTTGATAATTATGCATTGCCAAGGCTTATTAATAGATATTTAGAAAATAAAGGATTATGAAACAACTAAATTGCTAGTAATTGATTCGGGTTAAATAAGTAAATTACAACCTCTTACATCACTGTGATCATACCTGCCCAACACTTCAAAAGAGCCGTCGGCATGGAGCTTACCTAAGTCTTCGGTAGATATGAACGGGCATGAATACATATTGGCCAAGTCTATGATATTAATCCCCCCGGAACTGCCGGGTTTTAGATACGTTAACGGGTCATTGATATCTCTTACAAGTACTTTAGCCCAAGGTGGGAACCTAAAAAACCCATTTTCTTTTGAATAGGCTTGCGACATCAATTCTGTCATCCCATACTCCGAATAGATATTTTTTGTACCAAATCCTTTAGCCAACTTTTCGTGCAATTCCCTCCTGGTAATTTCTTTTCTTCTTCCTTTCATTCCCCCGGTTTCCATAATTTGAAGCGATGGTAGCTCTAAAATATGATCCTCAGCAATATCAAGCAAAGCAAAACTCACACCAATGAGGAGTATATTTTTTTTTGAATATGAAGTTAAATGAATCAACGCATCTATCAAGGAGGTTTTATCATGTAAATAAAACCCACTGTCTTTATGGCCGGTCAATTTAATAAGTTTGTTTACCATATAAACCAAAGAAGAACCTCCTTGCTCCAGGTAAGACGGTAGTAATGCCAATAGGATATAATCCTCGATATTTTCAAAAAAATACTCAAATCCTTTAATGAAACTTTTTTCATAAAGCCCGGTTTTTTTTACGTAATGTTTGCTGGTTGTTTTACCTGTTGTGCCACTGCTAGAAAAAACTGCCTCTGCATTTCCTAAAAATGTCTTGACCTGGTGTTGTTTAAAAAAACTGATAGGCATGCAAGGAATACCAGAATAATGGCTGACTTTGAGAATATCCACACGTAAATTATCAACAAAATCCCTATACAATTCATTGTATTGATAATGATAGTGTAAAAGCTTTATGCTTACATCATTAAATTTTTTGTTTGAAGTAATATTAAAAATTTCTTTTTCTATTTTTGAAATATCTTGCATCTATATATAATGGGAATTGTTAATTTTGGTGGTAGCAATTATTTTTTGGCACCATTTTTTCTTAAAGACCAATATGAACAAATTCATTGTAAAAATAATATTAATTTCATTCTTTCTTACATTTTTTTCCTGTGGAAAGGATGAAGAATTCTCGATAATACCTGAGATTGAGTTTGTTAGTTTTAAAAAACTACCGGTAAATGGTATTGATTACCGGGGTGTGCTGAAGTTTTCCTTTAAAGACCGTGATGGCGACATAGGCTTGACAAAGGCAGACACTGTAGAGCCTTATAAATACAATCTCTTTATCCATTATTATGAAAAACAAAACGGCGAATTTGTTGATTATGAATTTCCTGATACTGTGACCCCGCCACACGGAAGAATCCCAGATATACGACCGGAAGGCCAGAACAAAACCATAAAAGGTACAATAGAAGATACCATATTTATCAACGATTTTGACCTTTCTGAAACCTATGATACGTTAAAACTTGAAGTTTATATCCTCGACAGGGCATTACATAAAAGCAATGTTATTACAACACCCGAAATTATTGTTAAAAAGAAAAATGATTAGCTGATGAAGTATATTTGTACTATTTTGTTGATAGTGTTTGCATTAGGTTATACCTCTATTCATGCACAAATAGATGATGTTAAAAAGCGTTCAAAACAAAATCAATCAAAACGGAACAAACAGGGGGGAGGCTCCAGTAGTTCTGGAAGTACCAATGGTTGCTTTGACGATTCGCAATGCATGGGCGATTGTTTTAGCGTTTGTGCCGGCGCATGTGCATCATTTGTTACCGATGCCCTTATTGATGCGCAAATGGATTATATTGACGACAGGAAAAAAATTCCAAGAATGATATCGCTTGATATTTACCCCCATTTCGGCTATATTGTTTCTGATGATGATTACGCACTTTTACCACGTATTAGAGGTAATTGGGCTATGTTCTCTACGGATTTTCGATATTTTAATTGGGTTGAATTCGATAGTAGTAAATTCGATTTTTATTCTACCTTAGATTGGCAAGTAATTCAATTCAATCCTTTTATTACCAAGAATTTTACTTTTAGAATAGGCACCGGGTTTATGTACGAAAATTATTCTAAAACCTATTTTAACGAGCATTTTATTGGTACTGATGTTGTTTCCGATAACAGGCACATCCAGGTAAACGTTGAAGGGCGCTGGGCTATTGATTACCAAACCGGGGAAAACGTTCGCATAGAAGGCAACGCGAGGTTTAATTACAGGGTGTTAGGCAATTCATCTGTTGATGGATATTGGATGTTTGGTGCGCTATACCAAAATTACTATTCTGATGTGCATATTTATGGAATACAAACAGGGTTCTCCTTCAATATTCACTGATTACTTAATTCATGTATCTGCAATATATCTTTATCATAGTTCTCCGGTGAATTGTTAACAAATAGTTGTGGTGAGTTTGAAAGTTTGCTTTTTGTTCCTTCCTCCGCTCACCCTTTTCTTCCCTACTGTGCTTTGCTAAAGCTATGCAACAGCAAAGAAGGGAGTCCGGCGCACCGCCAGTAAAATTAGCCTTTTGCAGAAGTGCGGTTGGTCTTCATCTTTAGGTTAGGGGCAGTACAAAGAATGGTTGCTTTTTCAAATTGTTTTTCAAATTGCCAACTTAACCCAGGATTAAGACATGAACCTGAAAACTTTTTTAGGACGAGAAATAGCTTTATGGTAATTATTTAAAAAGTTCGGAGTGAGAGCCAAGCCTAATCAATCTTATAGTTTTGCTTTCTTTTTTCCAAATCAAAAGCAAATCGGGCATAACATGGCATTCCATGCAGTCATTATAGTCTCCTTTTAAGCGATGTGGCAAATAACTTTTATTAACTGTCCCCGAATTTTCCAATTCAGAAATAACAGATGTTATCAATTCCCTTTCTTTCTGCTGATTACTGTATTTTTTAATGTCCTTTTTGAACTTCGTTGAAAATTCTAATGAAAACATATTAGCTGTTTAGGATGTCCTCAAAAACATCGTTTGATTCCCTGTTTACCTTTTTTGTTTTTCCTTCCCTGGCTTCCTCAATCGCTCTTATTGTCTCTGTATTGGGTTGCTTTTCCATTTCTATTTTTTTAACATAAGGCAGGGAAGAAATGAAATCTAAAAAAAGCTTTACTGCTTTTTGCTTGCTATCTAATTCGATTGTGATTTTCATGATTCCTTTTTCAACAAATATACTAATTATTTTTTATGATTTCAAGCCTTGTTTTCTGATGTTTTCTCAAATAGTCTCTTTCATTTTACATTAGCGATGGTTTCGTTCCGAGCTGTAGTATCGGCGATAGATCCAAAAAAAACTAGTTTTGCTGGTTTTTGCTCATCCCGGCATAGCTCAAATATGCCTGGCTCTGCGCACGTTTTACAGAAATTTGTCCATGTGAAGCAGTGCTTGCGAAATTTAGGAAAAGAGCCTCATTATGAGGCATTCATTAGTCTAGCACCCGGATTCATCCGGGTGAGTAAATAAAGAGCCTACAATCCTCATATAGCCGGCTTTAGCCGGGCTTTTTGCTTGTTGTTTTGTAATGAAGCCTGCTCGAAGCAGGCTCGCCAAATAGCCGGCATTCCCTTGACACCCGGCTGAAGCCGGGTGGCTAAATTGATTTTATTGAGTTGTAAAGTTTGAAAGAAATGGTGTAGCTTGCTATTTCTAGTATGAGACAACCTGCTTTTGTTCCTTCCACCACCTGCCCTTTGATTTCCTGCTGTGATTCGCTAAAGCTATGCGACAGCGAAGAAGGGATTCCGGCGCACCACCAGTAAAATTTTCTTTAAGCCTTCCAGGCTTTTGGGCTTGCCTGTTTTCTTGCCCAGGGCGCTGCCCTGGGCTTTGATGTCAAAGCCTTACAGGCTTTTTGGGCTTTTGTTTCCTTCATCGATAATTTTTGATTGCGTTGCATTTTATTCCTATCAATATAGGCAATAGAGAAAAGCCCTGTAAGGGCGCAACAACAAAGCCCTGGGCGCAGCCCGGGGAATAGATAAAAAGAAAATACACCCCGCCGACCTGGTGTTGTAATTTTGTTGTACACAATTTGCATAGGCGGGAATTGTATTCAGTTAGCAACATGTGTTCACCATACTCACCCGGTGAATTGCTAATAAACCGCTCCTGACATGTGAAATTTTTATTGCATTGGCTTGGTATTCACCGGGTGACTTATTAGGCATTAGCGCCACAAAAAACCAACAAAACCATTTGTTGACTCGCCGCAAGCACATCCGTACTACGTAGAAACCCCTTCAAGGGTTGGGTTAATAAATAAATTCCTGCTACATTTGATAAGAAAACCCTTGAAGGGTTGGCTCGAAATAGCGATAGATAGCTTGCTTTTCCAATAACTTTATACTTTATGAACTTTTTACTATCTAACTCAAAAAGCTTTGGGTTTAAATCCTTCTTGGTTGACAATATTTGAACTA
>CAZJDA010000039.1:0-45296 GCA_964544705.1 uncultured Bacteroidales bacterium | reverse complement strand
TACGTGCAAAATATTGTAAGTTATTGATAATCTAATGACAGGTCAGGAGTTCTGAGATTAAGGTGAAGGTGAAGGAAGGTAGGTAGGCAAAGGGGTAGTGAATAAAGAAAATTAAGATGAAACAAACATTGACACAAAACATAAACAATGAAAACAGAAAGCTAACAGACACCTCATCCTCATCCTTAACCCCAGGAAGATAAGCAAAGGGGTTATGATAAAAGAAAACTGCAGATAGGTTTTAAAACAAAAAATAAAGAAAACAACTAAAAAACATGAAAAAATGGCGTATAAAGATTTTACACAAATGGAGGTTTGGCAGCGAGCTTTTAAGGTTGCTTTGTTTGTGTATAAAGTGACGAAAAAGTTTCCTATTGAGGAAAAATATGGTATTACCTCTGATATGCGAAGGGCTGCAAACTCTGTTACAAACAATATAGCGGAAGGATTTGGAAGGTATGAGAAAAGAGACAAAACAAGGTTTTATAAAATATCAAGAGGAAGCAGTTATGAAGTAATCAATCAGGCGCTAACTTCAGAAGCGCTCCATTATATTTGCAAACAAGAGCTGGAATTTATCTTCACTGAAAACAAAATCGTAATTGATAGCTTAGATTCATTAATTAAAACTTTAGAAACATCAAAAAGGAAATAAAAAATGCCAGTAAAAAAATATATAAAAACCACGAACCAAGCTACTAAGCCCCCTCAGCCTTAGCCTAAGCCTCAGCCTTAGCCTAAACAAAAACAAAAACCAATGAACGAAAACGACGAACTAAAAAAAATAGAGATACGCACCGAAGAACTGGAAGAGATCCTGGGGCACCCTCCAAAATGGATCATCAGGAGAGGGGTTTTGGTAATATCTTCCGTAATCCTGGTATTGTTCATCGGCAGCTACTTCTTCAAATACCCGGATACAGTTGGCCCTTCAACCATTACACTCACCACCCAATACCCGCCCGTGAAGATCGTTGCAAGGTCGACCGGGAAAATACAACACCTTTTTGTAAAAAACAACCAACACGTTGAAAAAGGCCAACCATTAGGGGTAATAGAAAACCCCGCCAACTATTTCGATGTTCAATACGTGAAAAACAAGTTGGATTCCATCCAAAGCAATAGATTTGCTATGGGTTTTTTAAACGCTGCCAATTTCCAGCCCGGCTTATCCTTGGGTAATCTGCAACCCTATTACACTTCATTTCTAAGATACTTAAAAGACTACAATTATTTTTTAGAAACCGGGCAAAAAGCGCAAAAGCTCCAGTCTTTAAAAGAAGAGATGGACAAGTACCAGACCCTTTACAAACGCCAGGAAAATCAACTGGAAATATTAAAAAGCGAATACGGTTTGGCCAAGAAGCAATATACCAGGGATTCCACCCTATATGCATCCGGCACCATTTCGAGCGCTGACCTGGAAAAGTCCGAAACCCAGCTTTTACAAAAAAAATATGCTTACGAAAGCATGAAAACCAATATGGCCAACACCCGCATACAACTTAGCTCCATGAAGCGCAACGCACTGGATATTAGGTTGAATTTTGACGAAAGGGGCAAATCCCTTGAGTTATCATTACTAGAAAGTTTTGATAACCTTTTGGCCCAAACCAGGATATGGGAAAAGCAATACGTGCTAAAATCCACCATTGATGGCGAAGTTACCTTTACAAGGTTCTGGAGCACCAACCAGCACGTAAACACCAACGAAGAAGTGATGACCGTGATACCTGCCGGAGAAAACGAACTGGTGGCAAGGCTGCAGTTGCAAGTTTTAGGCTCGGGCAAAGTGAAACCCGGGCAGCAAGTCAACATCAAACTGGATAATTACCCGCACATGGAATACGGCATGGTAATAGGAGAAGTAAAATCAGTTTCTTTGGTACCTTCCGGGGAATTTTTCATGGTGGAGGTAGGCCTCCCCAACGGGCTGGAAACCAACTACAACAAGCAAATTGAATTTGTAAGGCAGTTGCAGGGCAAAGCCGAGATCATCACAGAAGACCGCAGGTTGATAGAGCGTTTCGTAGAACCTATAAAGTCTATTTTGCAAAAGCAGTGAATGTTTGTTATGGAAAACCCTTCAAAGGTTCAGTCGTGTGTTTATAAACTTCATTTTTATAAATTTTTTGTACATGCCGCAAATACCTGATGGTATCCACTATAGCTGTTTTCCATTCTTCTGCTGAAATTTCGCGGAAAATTTCGTTGCTATGATCTGGATCATGATTCATTGAATCCAATAAATCCTTTCTCATGGCTTTGTTTTTAGGGGTTTTATCTTTTTTTTGGTAAAATTTTTCATAAAAATATGAAAAAACCGGCAGAAATGCCGTCTATTCACGAATAGTCAATAAAAGAGAGCCATTGACTACATCAGTTATTATGCATTGAGTAGTTTTATTCGCTTTTTGGAAGAAGAAATACTTTTTGATGCTCTATTTAGGTGTAAGCATTTTTAAAGTACTGTTGAATACATATTGAGCATAATCAAGCATCTCCATGGTTTGCCTTATAGATGGTTTTCCATTCTCAATAAATCCTATGCTGCCCGGGTAACGTGATGTAGTATAAACTTTGTCCAATATATCAAGATATTCAGGATTAATGTCAAAATTAATATAGGATTTGATTATGCCATATAGCTTTAATAAACTGTGAATACGCTTTAACTGAAGATCGTTTTCCTCTATTATTGCTTTGAAACATTTTTCAATAGCTTGTTGTGAATGAAAAGCCACGATATTTGTAATAAATTCATCACCAGAGCTATTATTTGCTGCAATAATATCTGTTTTTGCAAAATCCAGCCATTTCCGGGTAATTTCTTTCATGATGAAATTTATATAAAATTGGGAATTACTATTTATTTATTAATCAACTTTTCAGTCCAATTCATTTTTATATATGATTTTTCCATTTGCTATGATTTCCTTCGAGAAAGCGTTTTCTTGTTCAATGAATTTTTTATACATCGGCAATGTGTGAACTACCAAATCAATCGGGACCTCCATTTTAATATGCCTGATCTTTCGGCTTATTTGCAAATAAATATTGGTGTGTTCTTCAAAATTCTTTGGCAAATAATCATCTTTGGTAACAACCAACACATCTATATCACTATCTACAGATGCTGTTCCATTGGCATAAGACCCAAAAAGCAAGATCAAATATATATTTTCTTTGCCCAGGATCTTTTTCAATTCTTCAATATGTTTATTGTTGAAATGCATATTTCCCATAGTAAATGGCTATTATTTCATTTTAGACAATTTTATCCAAAATTATCTAAAATCGGTAAGAATTCCAAATTAAACTCATAGGGTTAAAATTGCACTTAACAACTCTATAAACACATTGCATTTCAAAAGCTTAATGTTCAATAAATCTTATATGAACCTTATATGCCCTTATGTGGTTCAAAAAAAAGCTATAAATCTTAAGCAAAACATGCAGAAAAACCCCATCAACACCTACTTTTCTTACTAATTAATTTTCCCTCCACACGCTTAAAAAACACGGCAGGTGATATTTCCATGCAATTCAATATTTTCCTTAGCGATTCCATGCCGCAATACATATTCTTCCTTTCCATGCGGTTTGCATCTACTCCCGTATTACTATAAATTTCATTTTGAGAAATATTTTGTTTATGCCGCAAGCACCTGATGGTATCCACTATAGCGGTTTTCCATTCTTCTGCTGAAATCTCGCGGAAAATTTCGTTGCTGTGACCGGGATCACTATTCATCGGATCCCATAAATCCTTGCTTATGGCTTTGTTTTTAGGGGGTATATCATTTTTTGGTAGAATTTTTCATAAAAATATAAAAAAAGGGGCAGAAATGCCGTAAGGAGATGTGATTTTTTTTTATATTATTGTAGCTCTTAATTTTAAGCATGTACAAAAACATGCAAAACACAAAAGGAATGGTACCAAAACTTTTGTTGCAAACTAAATTTATTAACAATTTAAAAAGTTTAATTATTAAAAAGAAAAAATTGAAAAACAAATTAGTTTTAAGGAAAGAGAAAATTGCTAATTTGAATGAAATCAAGGGTGGGGATGATACTGATGACACATTGTCATTGTGGAGCTGCAAAACTGCAGACAAGCCATGCAGACCTTGTCATGAGGTAAGCTTAACAAATTGTGAATGTTGTTATCCACCTCCTACTTAGAAAAGCTTGGGACTTTATGAAAAGATAATTTTTTAATATCATTGCAAAGAACTACGTTAAAGGCATTTTTTGGATTTTAAAAACGATAAATTGCTTTACTTCTTTTGCAATGAAGGTTCAAGGCTTTTTGATAACTATTATACTTTATTAATTAAAATAAATACTAATTACCGAACCTAATGCGAAAACTAACAATCATTATTTGGGGTGTGTTCATACTGCCAATGCAACTATTTTCTCAAATCAATAAAACTTTAGAATTACATTGTATTTGTAAAGCATGGGGATTTTTAAAATACTATCACCCTTCAATACAAAGAGGAAAGATTAATTGGGACAATTACTTACTAGAATCATTAGAAGAATATGATAAAGGAACTTCATATAACATAATTATAGAAAAATCAAATAATTTCAAAGATGTTTACGTAAGCCTAGCAGAGTTGCATACAAACATAAACGATGGACACGGGTTTTATCATGGGCCATACTACAATAAACAAAAAAAAGGTGAAACAGTGGTGAAACAAATAAACTAAAGGAGTCTTTTGTTCCTGGAGGCTACTCCAGAACCTGGTTTTAGGTACTTTTCGAAACTATATGCTTTATATTTATCAGAGAAGGCAATATAGGTGATTATAGTAACAGGAAGTTTATCTTTGGTATAATGAACAATATAAAACTCACCTACGCTAAAGCTTCGGTGAGCGAATGTGGAGCCGGAGGGAGTCGAACCCTCGTCCAAACAAGGAAGCTGAATGCTTTCTACATGTTTAGCCGGAACTTATTTTTAGGGTTATGCCAGGGAACCGGCGCCCAAACGTAACCTTAGCTCCTTAAATTTCACCGGTTGCCCGGAGCTTGCAACCAGCTAATCCCGATTTGCGTACACCCTGTTACTCGGCGAGGGTCAGGATCAGCCCTGCCGCAGAATGTCTCGTCCCTTCTTTAGAGCGGGGATAAAGCAGAATCTACTGTACTTCGATTATGCTGCGAGAGCGTAGTTGTTTTCGCCAGTTATTATCGTCGAGAACGATTTTTCGGGTCAGTCCTCAACACCCGGCATGCTTACATACCTCTTCATCTTGCTGTCAAAACCGGTCGGCCCCCATAAATCAATGAACTTTTTACTTGTGTAGCCCGCAAAAATAATGAACTTTCTTGCAAGTGACAAAATATTTACAAGATTTATGCCAAGGTTTTTTTCGTGTAATTTTGGCAGAGAGCTATTGCTATTATGTCAAGATGATTAACCCGGGATTAACCCAACTAAGTCATTAGTTAGTAAGCTCATAATGACAAATTTGGGTTAAAAAACCTATCCAGCCAGGGGCTGTGCATATTTTGCCACGTCTTCCTTGTTAATCTCTTTGTCGCAGAGAATGGCAAGGCGTTCAACTACGTTTCTTAATTCGCGTATGTTGCCGGTCCATTTGATATTTTGCAATTCTTTGTGGGCATCTTCGGTAAATGTTCTCAGAGCCATACCATGTTCAGCGCATATCTTTTCCATAAAATGGTCGGCGAGTAAAGGGATATCCTCTTTTCTTTCATTGAGTGAGGGCACGTGGATAAGGATTACGCTTAGCCTGTGATAGAGGTCTTCCCTGAATTTTTCCTTTTTGATCATTTCGGGGATGTTTTTATTGGTGGCCGCAATAAGCCTCACATCCACCGGGATTTCTTTTTCACCGCCAACACGCATGATTTTGTTCTCTTGCAAAGACCGTAGTACTTTAGCTTGCGCAGAGAGGCTCATATCGCCTATCTCGTCAAGGAAAAGTGTGCCGCCGTTGGCTTGCTCAAAATTCCCTTTTCTTTGTTTTATGGCCGAGGTAAAAGAACCTTTTTCATGTCCAAAAAGTACGCTTTCTATCAATTCGGAAGGGATAGCAGCGCAGTTCACTTCCACGAAAGGCATTTTTGCCCTGTTGCTTTTTTCGTGCAGCCACCTGGCAACCAATTCTTTGCCTGTTCCGTTCTCGCCGGTTATCAAAACCCTTGCATCTGTTGGAGCCACGCGGTCAATCAATTCTTTTATTTGTTTCACCTCTCCCGATTCGCCTATCATCTCATAGGTTTTGCTCACCTTCTTTTTCAGTTTCATGGTTTCTTTTACCAAGTGGTCTTTATCCAGTGCATTACGCACGGTAATAAGGAGGCGGTTTAGGTCAAGAGGTTTTTGTATAAAATCGAAAGCGCCTTTTTTTATTGCGTCAACAGCCGTTTCTATGGTGCCATGGCCGGAGATCATTACCACGGTGGCGTCAGGCGTAAGAGCCTCGATCTTTTCTAAGAGTTCTATCCCATCCATGTTGGGCATTTTTACATCACACAAGATAACATCATACTTGTTATCCTTGATGAGTTCTAATGCTTCTTCGCCTTCAGCAGCATCATCCACCTTGTATTTTTCATATTCAAGGATGTCCCTTAGGGAGTTTCTTATGCTTTTTTCATCGTCAATGACAAGGATATTTGCTGTTGTTTGTTTTTTCATGAATTATTGTATTTGTTTCTATGCAAAGATAGGAATTCAAAATAAAATTCCTGCTTTTCGAAATGCCTTTTGAATATTCTTTTTAGCTTTGTTCCTATGTTGTTGAGGTATGCTAAAAAGATCATTAACCATCGTAATTTTGTTTTAATCCTTTCATTTGTTGCCGGGCTGGCTCTTGGAGAGAAAGTGGAATTCTTGGCCGAGTCAAGCCTGTATGTTTTGGCTTTCATTATGATGGTAACCACTACCGGTTTTTCTTTTAAATCGTGGTTACCTGTGAGAAAAGCCCTTTTCCCGGTTTTATTTTCCACTTTTCTTAACTATGTGGTTTTTAGTCTTTTATTAATAGGTGTTTCTTGGTACTTGATGCCTTCGCGCGAACTTTGGGTTGGGTTTGTTATTATAGCTGCAGCGCCACCTGGTGTTGCTATCATTCCTTTCTCTGCCATGTTAAAAGGGGATATTGATTTTTCCATTTCAGGGGTTTTTGGCGCCCATATTACGGCTATGGCTTTTGCTCCCCTTATACTTATTATTTTTCTTGGCAACAGCCTTATAGACCCTGTAAATATCCTCATTATTCTTGTTGAATTGATCGTGATACCGCTTATTATTTCCAGGTTTTTAAGACATCCTAAAACATTGCCGTTTTTCGACCGCTACCGGGGGAAGATTACCAACTGGGGTTTTTTCTTTGTTATCACACCCATTATAGGACTTAATAAAAAGGTTTTCTTTACGGATGTTGATTTATTATTGCTCACTTCCTTAGTTTTCGTAATTTGTATGTTTATTCTTGGTTTCATTTACCAAGTAATCATGAAGCAAACAAGTATGCCAAAGCAGCGGATTGTAAGCTCTACTTTGATGATGACAATTAAAAGTTCTGCTTTTGCAGCAGTAACAGCATTTAAATTCTTGGATGTAAAAGCAGCGCTACCCGCTGCGGTATTGAGTGTTTTTGTTATCATTTATATCATTGCTTTTCCTTACCTAAAACCCGGTGGGTTGAAAAGTTAATTGAACTTCACGACTTGTTCTTGTCACAGCATACTAATTAATTTTGTCGCTGATTTGGTAGTATAATGCACTTTTATATTGCTTGTAGCATTTTGAGAGCTTTATTATCATCCATCGAGATAAAAGATAGAGCGTTGTAGCAGGAAAATAATATCACCGCAAATCCTCACCATTAGCCCTTATGTAATATTGTGAGTTGTATATACAATATCAGAATAATGTCATTTGCTTTATGTTTTGTTTTTTATTTATAAGCTGGCCAAATTCTATCCAATTTTTTTTGCTAATATTTAACTTTGATTTTTTGATAAGATTATAATCTATTAAACTAAATAATTTATTGAAATCAATTCTCATGAGAACATCTTTTGTTATAGGTCTTTTAGAATCATAAAATGTAATTGAATTTAGAAATTTATGTGTATGTTCATTATTCAATAAAAAATGTGCGATTTTTGCATCTTCATATTTATCGAATCCTATAAAATAGCATGTGTCATCAAGCATAACAGGCTTATTGTCAGCGGGAGGAACTAATGTAAAATGTGATGTTTTATACAATCCAGATATTGCAACTTTATATGTAGAGAAAGAATAATCACCAATTCCAAATATCGAAAAAGTTGGTTTGCCTTTATAAATGGATGATTTTCTCTTATCAAACCATTTTTTATTATTTACTAAATATTTATAGGTTAAAGGGAAATTCTTTGCAATATAATTTGTCTCTTGCCCAATTTTTTGTTGAGTTATGATTATTTGTTTTCTACATGTACTTGTTTCATTACCCTTTAAATCAGAACTTTTCAATAAACCATAAATTAGGTTGTTTTCAAGATGTATCTTTTGGTTTAGCCCATTTTTGAAATAATCATCATATTTTTCCAGCTCCATTATTTTTGAGCAATCGTGCTTGACACCTTGCCTCCATATAAATTGTGATTTACCTTCTATATCTTTTGCTTTTTCATAATCTTTAACAGAATAGACAAAAATTCTATTAGTCCAACCTAATGTAGTATGTTTTTCAAGATTATAGAAGTTGAAAACAGTACAAGTATATTGCGGAATTTGATTTAGTTTAGACAGGAACAAGCAAGCGTCAACGGAAACATTGAATTCTTTTTTTGAATTAATTTTTAATTTTTCAACATTCCCTATTTTATAATTATTTTTAACTTGTTCGTGTATAATGTTTTTAACAACAGAATTTTTAATAAGAAAACTAAAATAGCCATTGTGATTTGCGAAATTGTTTAGAATTAATAAAGAAATATATTCACCAATATCAAAATTTCCTTTACCTGTAATAGCATCAAAACCATTATGTTTTTTAAAATTGGTTTTTTGGGGCAAATTTTTTGAGGAAATAGTTCCTAGTTCAGAATTTGTAATCCAAGGAGGATTCCCAATTACCAAGGTTTTTAAATTACAGGTTTCATTAGATATTTTTTCAAAAGGAAAATCAAATACATTTGCATGAATAATTCTAATTTCAGGTATTGTTGTTCTTGAGTTATTGATAAAAAAGTTTAAAATATTAAATTTAGCTTCCCAAATATACGGCTCATATATTTCTATTCCGATGATTTTTTTTATGTTAAAATTGTATTTTAGGCAAGAAATGATGAAATTTCCTTTACCACAAGTAGGCTCTAAAATAAACTCCGGGTCAAATTTTTTGTTTTTTATATAATTGACAATTTTGTCTGATAAATTTTTATTTGTCTGAAAATCTCCATATTCTCTTCGTTCAGATTCTTCAACAATAGATAATTCTTGCTCAATTTTTGCTTTCAATTCATTAGTTTCTTCTTCACTAAGAAAAAAGTTATTTATACCACAAATTTTATATATTATAGTATTAATTTGAGCTAAAGATGATAAATTAGCCAAATTCTCTTTAAAAAAAGAAACAATATTGGGTTCAATATTTACTTGTTTATATTTCATTAGTTTATATTGTCTACTAATTTATTGATTCCTTTTATTCTATCTGTCATATTAACAATTCTGCCATATTGCAATCTCCATTGTAAAGCATTTGATATAGTAAGGTATCCTTGTTCTGGTATATTGTTTAATATCCTGTTGGCCAATAAACCCATCGTCACTTCATCAGCAGGTATGTTTCTATCAGTTAGATAAGCGATAATATCTTCCTTATTGGCTCCATCTTTAATTAATTCTCTTAAACGGAAGGTAGTTGTATAATCACTAGTTCTTTCTTTATCCAAAAATGAGCAACTAACAAATTTTAATATAGCAGAAGATGTACCTGGGTTATCTGTCTTTTCATAAACAAAAACTAAAAGGTTATAACCTAATCCGAAAATTTTTTGACTAGCATCTTTAAATGGACAAGACGATTGTGGCTGTTTTATAGATGTTACTTTTATATCAGTATTGATTACCTTGCCTGGCAAATCGATACCATTGGCGGCATTCCCTTGTTCGTATGCAAAGTTTTTTGAAAGATATTTTTGGAATTTATGCTCAATGTAAGTTCCAACGGCCTTTCCATCAGTTACTCCATATAAATCTTTATTATTATAAGTTGATTCTTTCTCACAAAATAGTTTTGCTGCATTCTTTAACCTGTTAATTGTCAATTTTTGTTTCATTGTATTAAGTTCTCCGTTTAAACACAAAGATAGGAATTTTCGTATTCATTAACCTCAATATATAGCTAAATGCATCTTACGGGATTTTTAGCACTTTCATATCAACTTGCAAAATTCCTTTTTTGCAAAATCATTTCGTTTAGCATAGTTCCATTTGTCAATATCCCCTGTGTCACTTAAGCCACAATCGGGCACATGTTTACATTTGGGAAAATCTTTGATAAGTTTTCTCTTTTATACAAATTTAATCAATTTCACAATAATTCGTTAAAATACTTGATGTAATTGTCTTTTTGGGAATGGAAAGAATACCGTTCAATTACGGTTTGCCTTCCTTTTTTTCCAATGGAGTTTCTTAATGCCTCAGAATCAATTAATCGCGATATTTTCTCAACCCATTCTTCATCACCAGTAGCAAGAAACCCGTTTTCTCCGTCTTTAATAATTTCATTGTTAACTCCAACAGGCGACATAATGGCAGGAATTTCCAAGGCCATGTATTGAAGCCCTTTAAAACCACATTTTCCTTTTGCCCATTCATCGTCTGGCAAGGGCATAATACCAATGTCTATCTCGTTGAGGTCCTCAACTTCGCGCTCTTTGCTCCATTTACAAAATTGAAACTCAAGTCGTGAATTTTTGAGTGGAATATCAGCAATAAGTTTAAAATAGATCCTGTCGCCATATTTTTCTTTCAGCTTTTCCAGGAAACCAAAAGCCAATTCAAGGTGCTTGAGTGTAGTGGAAGAACCTGTCCAGCCAATGCATATTTGGTCTTTTTCTTGTTTTTTAGGCAAATAATAATCCGTATCTATTGTTGTGGGAACAATTTTGACGTTTTTGTTGAATTGTTTTGCATATTTGGCCAAGTAAGCATTTCCTGTAAAAACCATATCGGAAAGTGCAATGATCTTTTTGGTTTTGGAAGGATTTTTTAGCCAAGCCAGGTTGGTATTACCTTGGGAAGTATCGTTGAGCCATATGGCATCGTCAAAATCGAGGATTATCTTACGCTTCTTTTTTGCAAAAAGCTTTTCAAACAGCACCGATCCCAGCATCCAAGCATCACGGTAAATAAAGACCAGGTCAAAATTATTTAATCTCCTATAGTCTTTATAACGAATAAAAAAGCTTTTTAGAAGTATAAGCAGTTTTGGAAAATAGTTGCCCTTGGAATAAAACACCGGGTCATCTTTTTCTGAAATAATAAAAGAAAATTCAACTTCAAAACCACTTTTTTTGATGTGTTCCAAGTATTGTTCAAAGCGGTATCTTTGCCCTGGCGACCTTCCGGGGCGGTGAGCAACAACGAATAATATATTTTTTTTCTTCTTTTCCAGGGCAATAGAGTTTAATTAAAGTCCATCATTTCAATCCTTTCACTTTGGGTTTTCCTGCAATAAAATCCTTGAGATAAAACGGCTCAAAGTAAGCAACATCCTCGAAAGTTTTTTCTCTATAAAGCTTATCAGTTAGAGGAACCATATATTTTGCCGAAGGTTCAATTCCTTCTAAGAACATGGCATTAGGATGCTTGCCCAAGATCTTTTCGCATTTTGGCGCTCCATTACCAAAGAAATACACTTTATGCTTTTCAAGCAGGTCAATATACGAATTTTCATCAATAATTTCCGCCTTTACTTCGCGCCTTTCATTGTTATCATGATCATAAAAAGCTGCGTACACTTCCATTCTCCTGGCATCAATCATTGGGCAGAACAACACATCCGTTTTGTTGTCATTCACTTGGGTTGATGCACCATAGGCCATAGACCGCAGGGTGGGAACCGCTATTAACGGTTTATCGGCAGCATAACACAGCCCTTTGGCAGCAGATACTCCAATACGCAGCCCGGTGTAAGAACCCGGGCCCATACTTACGGCAACAGCATCCAGGCCATGGACTTTTATGGATGTTTCTTCTAAAATCTCTTTTATGTAAACAGCAATTAATTCAGAATGCGAATTGGCAACATGGGTTTCCCTTCCTGTAATGTATTTGCCGTTTTCTGAATAACATACAGAGCAAACCTTTGTAGCTGTTTCTATATGAAGTATTTTTTCCATCATCAATTATTTGATCATTAAAACCATTCCAATTTTCAAGTTGTTGTTTTCCAACCCATTTACTTTTTTTATTTCATTTACGCTTGTGTCGTATTTGCGGGCAATTTCCCATAAGGTATCACCTTCTTTTACGGTATACTTTTGCACTCTTCCTTGCAACTTTGCCCGTTCATTTGTGTTGGTAACATGTTTTTCTTCCTGCTTTATGTTTTTGCTGGTGTTTTTTTCTTCGGAATTGCCCTGTCCGTAAATTTCCAATTTTTTACCCGCGTAAATTGTTGTCCCGTTAAGATTGTTCCA
Organism: uncultured Bacteroidales bacterium; assembly: GCA_964544705.1. GTDB lineage: Bacteria > Bacteroidota > Bacteroidia > Bacteroidales > CAZJDA01 > CAZJDA01. The sequence continues at coordinate 32,600 of CAZJDA010000039.1, read as the reverse complement.
TGAAATAATGTCTTTTACTTTTACATGATATTTTGATGCGATATTTCCAAGGTTATCGCCCGGCTGTATTGTATAAATAACTTTTTTTCCCGTTTTGGGCGCTACATATGTAGGTTTCTTTTTCACAATTTTTTTTGTGGCTTCTTCTTTGGTGGTATAAATAATTATAGTTTGTCCAGCAATGATCCTTGTTCCCCTAATGTTATTCCATAATTTAATATCATTGATGCTCACCCCGAACTTTTCTGCTATGCTACCAAGGTTGTCTCCATAATCTATTTTGTAATAGATATCTTTTCCCGGGCCTTTATATTCGTATGGTTCCAGTTCTTTTAATGCTTCGTATTTGGCTATAATGGTATCCATAGAATAATATTGTAATGAATCCTTTCTTTTGATAGCAGTAAGTGTTGAATCCATCATTAATGTATCTGCAACAAAGGTGTTGATAGAGTCTCGTGTAAGGAAAGCATGATAAGAGTTGAGTAAAGCATTGGTGAACAATTCGGCTTTAAAAAGATAACCGGGTAGCGAAAGGTGTATACCATCGCGGCGAGCAAGGTTTTTATATTGCCAATGAAGCATAGAATAGCGGCCACCGCTCACCTGGTAATAATCGAACAATGCGCATCCTTCATTAAAAGCCACTTCACGTGTCAGTTCCGAGAAATACTTGCAACCTATGATGTTTCTCCTTCTTTTGTAAAGGTCGTGAGTATTGCATACCAATATACTTGCATTGGGAACAGCATCTCTCACATTATGAATGATCCTTGTTAAATCCCTTTTAACGTCTGCTTTGTGTATTCTTCCCGGGTAAAAATCATTTCCGCCAAGGTCTATAACAACTAAGTCAGGATTGAGTTCTGATATTTGTTCATCAAAAAGTTCTTCTTTTAAGATGCTTTTATAACCGGCACCGTTAATTCCCACGCTATTGTATAAAACACCTGTGTTGGTGTCGCTTTCGAGCAGCAGTCCATAGCATTCTAAAAAACTCTGTGTTGAATCGGATTGGTGAACAAAAAATTCCAATGTATCGGCTGCCGAAGGAAGCATTACCTTTGCATAACCATTTTCTACCATAGAGTCTACATCAATACAAATCGTATCAGGGCATGAGGAAGCTAATACTTTAAGGTCAAAGCTTTTAGATGAGTTTTTTAAATATATTTTTATCGTGTTATTAACACTTCTTAAAACTCCCGGTGTAAAAGCAAATTTAAACCAAGCGCTGGAATCTTTGGTATGTATTGTAGCGCCTGTAAGCCCAAGATCATAAACCGGGTAATGCTGTACGTTTTTTGCATAATCCCACTCACCACCGCTAAAATTCCTGTAATTGTATGCTGAGTGTGTTTGAACAGCGGAGTAGGGGAATATGAAACCTCTTCCACCTGCACCAAACATATTTTGCATTCTTCCCCGTACTTCGCCTGTATAAACATCGGCTTGTAAATGAGAATCTCCAATATGAAGGATTTTAAGTTTTCTTCGGGGTGTTTGTTTAAGTTTTTCGAAAAAGGGGAGAATAGCTGATGAATCCTTCCATTCAAAATAATTCCTGTAATATTGAATGAATGGATAAAACTGCGAGTAAGTAATCTTCTTTTTAATGAAACTTGGGTTTGTTATAGAATCATTTGGAATGCTGTCATTATTACCGGCATTGACTTTAGAACAAACCCAGCTTAATGCAAAAACTGCAATATATAGAATTATTTTTTTTGTGCTAATCATAACTTCTCTGTTGTCGTGTCTTAGTATATTGATGTTCTTTATATTCAATAAGCAATGATTGATATATTTTTTCTGCAATGGCTTCTGTACCTTTTTGTTTAAAATGGCCGTTAAGCATAACCAAGCCCTTACGGTTCCAACTAAACACGGAATTTTTACCACCCATAAAGTTATATACATCAAGATAAGCGGCCCCGGCTTTTAGGGCGGCATTTTTAATGGCTTCATTTATTCTTGGCATATACCTGTATGTAACGTAACCATCATCAGTGTGAGCGGCCATATCGCCCGGGCCCACAACCAATATACTTGCTTTGGGCGCGAGATTAGCAAAGCGTCTAAACAACTTGAAATACCAATTGTGAAGCCTTTTGCAAGCCGCTTCTGACCTATGGTGGGGAACAGTATTCATCCCATATTGAAAAACGAATAGTTTTACATTTAATTGCTTTAGTTGGTAAGCAAAGAAAGCTGAATCTATGAGCATAAGCCGGTCACCTGAATGGCCCCGTATGGGCAAATTATCAACTTGGATACCGGTTTTGCCGTCCAATAATAAGCCATAAAATTCCGGGCTGCTTTTTGATTTAAATTCAATTTTAAATTTTCTTAATCCTGATAGGGGAGGGATCTTTTTTATATGAAATCCATCGGAAGGGGCCAATGTATCTGAAAAGATTTTTTTGTAAGTGCTGTTGTTATAAACTTCTAAACCGCATTTATTCTTGTTTTCACCATAAATGAGAAGGGCTTCTTTATAGGTGGGCGCTTTTCTAAATCGAAAAGATAACTCCCCGCTGTTAAAGTAAAAATATCGTACACTGTCCATGATTTCAGGTGTTAGTTCTATTGTTGTATCATTCTTTAATGAATCAACAACAACTCCCAGGTATTTGAAAACGGTTCCGCCATATCCATAAGTTTTTTTGTAATACCTTTTATGAAACACGGTATACCTTGCCCAATTCCTGCTACCGTATTTGGCAAGATACCGGTTCCATCCTTCTGAGATGAATGGGGCAAAACCTGTACCACTGCCGCCAAAGCGTTTTTGTATTTTTTTTCTTAGCGGGTAAGTAATACGATCACCTTCAATTTGAGAATCACCATAATGGGCTATACGTATTTTTTTGTCTATGATTGTGTCGCCAATGGCGCTGCAAAAATTATCTAAAGGCCTTTTGCCGTTTTTTAAAGGATTGAATAAAAAAGGATTATCTTCCCTGCGATGAAAACCAGGGTAGGCTCTTTTTTGCTGGTATTTTTTTGCTTTTCCAGTTCCTAAGCTTTTTCCTGTTGTAATATTTTCAACTTCTTTATCTTCCTTATAGGTAATAAAGCCTTTTACCGGGGTAAAAAAGACAAAGGATAAAAATCCCCCGATAAGGATCACAGAAAATATTAAAACAAAAATATATTTTTTCACTGCTTAAAGCTTTTCCAATGCAAACTTAAAAAATATTGTTAAAATATCAGCAAAGTGTGAAAATATAAGCTAACTACAATAAAATTCTCTCAAAAGAGTTATTTATATAATTTTGCAGGTGAAAACATGCAAAAACCTGGAGATATTACGTTACATTTAAGATCATAGCCAAAGAAAGTACCAAATTGAAGCACAAACAACAAAATCTTGAACATATGAAAGGGAGTTATATATATCGATCTATAAAGCTTATTTTTTTTGCTTTGGTACTGTTACCAGGGAAAACTTATTCGCAAAATATTCCCATAGGATATTGGCGTGATCATTTACCTTACCACGAATGTATTGATATTGTTAAAGCAGACAATAAAATCTACTGTGCAACTCCTTATAGCATGTTTAGTTATAACTTGGATGACAATAGCATAAAGCGAATTACCAAGATCAATGGCCTGTCTGATATTGGAATTAGTAAGATTGCTTATTCAGGTGAGCATGAAATGTTGGTTGTGTTATATGAAAATTCAAATATTGATCTTATCACTCCGAGTGATATATTTAACATCCCTGATATAAAGATAAAGACTATTACGGGAGACAAAAGCCTTAATAATCTTCACTTTAGAGGCGACTATGCGTATGTGGCTTGTGGATTTGGAGTTGTTTTGCTTGACCTGGTAAAAAAAGAGATCAAAGAGACTTATTTGATAGGCCAAAACAGCAGCTTTGTCCATGTAAAAGATATTACAACCAGCGATGATACGATTTATGCTGCTACCAAAGAAGGTCTTTATAAAGCTTCTTTAACAGCACCGAATTTGCTTGATTTTGAATATTGGAATAAGGATACATTGATCCCTGTTGCCGATGCAGAATACAATTATATTGAACACTTTGGTGGAAGGTTGTATATGAATAAGTTTCATGATGGATGGAGAGGTGATTCATTATTTGTTTTTGATAATGGTGAATGGAATTTCAGGCAAATGGGGTACAACTCTAAGGTGCATGATATGAAAATATATAACCACAAACTCGTTATAAGCAATGCTTATTATGTGAGTGTGTTTAATAAAAACCATGAAGAGGTGAAAAGGATAAATGCAGAAGAATTTTCACCCGGCTCATGCATTATAGATGAGAATGACAACCAATGGATCGCTGATAGGGAAGGTGGCCTGAAAGGTTTTTTGAATAGTGGCGACACCTTACAAATATTACCCAATGGGCCTACAGCTGCAAATAATTTTAAAATGGCAATTTCCAATAACAATATTTGGATAGCCACTGGGGCAGTTGATGAAATGTATCACAAAAAATATTTAAAGAAAGGGGTTTATTTTTTCGATAATATGACATGGGATACACTAGATGTTTTCCAATCTCATGGAGCTGATGATATAATTACTGTTGCAACTGACCCCCAGGATCATAAAAGAGTTTTTGTTGGCTCCTATGGCCATGGATTGTTAGAAATATATGATGACGAGGTAATAAACCATTATGAAGATTCTTTATACCCTTTTAAATATGTGTCGGGGCTTAGTTTTGACAACGAAGGAAATTTGTGGATATCAAATTATCCAAATCAACTGGTAAGGTTTTCAAATGATAATAATTATGATGTGTATAATCTTGAAGGGCTAACGAACAGCACTTTTGTTGTATCATCGCAAATAGTTATTGATGAATATGATCAAAAATGGATTTTGCTGCCACGAGATAATTCTTTAATTGTATTCAAAGATGGAAAAGCAAAAAAATTAAGTTCTAATGTAGGAGATGGAAATTTGCCAGGGACAGATATAAAAACATTAGCAATTGATAAGACAGGGGAAATGTGGATAGGAACAAACGAAGGAATTGGTGTGATTTATTCACCTGGTGATGTTTTTACTGGAAATAATTTTGATGCAGAAAGAATCATAATAGAACAAGACGGTTATGCCCAATACCTTCTTGAAACTTCCACTGTAACAGGTATTGCAATTGACGGGGCAAATAGGAAGTGGGTTGGTACTGCCAATTCAGGATTATATTTATTCTCAGAAGACGGGCAAGAAGAAATTCATCATTTTACAGAAGACAATAGCCCTTTGTTTTCAGACAACATTCAATGTTTAGGTATAAATAATCAAACCGGGGAAGTTTTTATTGGAACTGAAAATGGGATCATGTCATACAGGAGTGATGCAACAGGAGGTAATATAAAACATAAGGAAGTTTATGCATACCCCAACCCTGTTGAAAAAGGATATAATGGGCCTATTGCTATTAAAGGGTTAGTCAATAATGCAAATGTAAAAATTACCAATACTAAAGGGCAATTGGTTTTTGAAACAACAGCCCTTGGTGGGCAGGCTATATGGGATGGCAGAAACTTTAACGGGCAAAAGATGCCTACAGGTGTATATCTTGTTTTTTCTACCAATACTGATGGTTCAGAAACTAACGTTGCAAAAATTCTTTTCATTCAATAATACTTTATGTATTTTAAGACTAAAGGAATATTATTAAAAAGGATTAAATATTCTGAAAATGCTATGATTATTAAGGTTTATACCCAAAAGTCAGGGCTAAGAACCTTTATGATAAAAGGAATTGGTAAAAATAAGAGTAAGAATAAAAATGCAAGGCTACTGTCTCATCTAACCCTATTGGAATTTGTAGCTTATGAAAGAAAAACAAGGGAAATTCAAACAATAAGTGAATTGGAATTTGTTCATCATTATAAAACAATTCCTTACAATATCATAAAATCATGCGTAATTATTTTTCTAAATGAAGTAATTTACAAGGTTATTAAAGAAGAGGAGAAAAATGAGCTTCTTTTTGATTACATTTTTTCTACATTATTAGCTTATGATAGGTTAGAAAAGAATTATTTGAATTTTCACATCCATTTTTTAATCCATCTAACAAAATATTTAGGTTATTTTCCCAAATATGAATTAGTAAATAATAAGTCGATAGGTCCATTATTTAATGACAGTGAATTGGGTGATAAATTTACCTTGCTTTTACAAAATCCGGATTATTTTCAGTTAAAAGACCTGCAATTAAACAATAACAATAGGAATGAGATTTTGTCTGCCTTATTAAGTTTTTATACTGAAATTATTGAGAATTTTCAAGAGATTAAATCTTTGCCTGTGTTAAAATCAATATTGACGTAATTTTATTATTTTAGCTCCCAAAAATCATCATGCCCAAGAACAGAGTTATATATCCTGCTTTGCTTATTCTCATTGCTATTATTGCTTACTGGCAAGTGGCTTTTATTATTTATCCCTTAAAATTTGATATCATTGATTATTATTTCCCTTCAAGGTATATAGTGGGAGAATTATTAAAAGCTCATAATTTACCCTTATGGAATCCTTATCAAACCCTTGGTTATCCTATATGTGCCGACCCCCAAAGCGGTGCTTGGTATCCAATAGCATGGGTTTTGGGTTATGTTTTTGGCTATTCAATCTATACTATACATTTTGAATTTATATTGCATATTATTATTGCAGGTTTTGGAATGTATCATTTTACGGGCAGGTTCAATTATAATCCTAATATTCGGTTTCTACTTTCTGCGGCGTATATGTTATCCGGGCTTTTTGTTGGGAACGCACAACATCTTACATGGATTATTAGCGCTGCATGGATACCTTTCGTGCTCTCATTTTTTATTCAAACTTTTAATAAAAGAAGCTTTAGAACCACCCTTTCTCTTGCTATTTCATTATTCATGCTTATTTCTGGGGGGTATCCTGCTTTTTTTATGATCTTGTTTTACTTATTATTAGCAATTTTTCTATATTATTCAACTAAATTGGTATGGCAAAAAAGATGGAATCACCTAAAGTCTTATTGGTTTAGGATTTTTATAGCTGCATCTTCTGTTATTATAATGTCAGCTATTATAATAGTCTCAACTAATGCTGTTTTGCCTTTTATTACTCGCACAAGCGGGGTTACCTTAAAAATGGCTTTGTTTGGCCCCTTTTCTCCTCAAAGTATGGTCTCTTTTCTTGTGCCTTTTGCGGCCATTAAAGAGAGCTGGAATTTTTATTTTACCGATCTTTCAATGACCAATGCGTACTTTGGGATTATTCTAACAGTCTTTACTATTATTGGCCTATTTGTTATAAAAAAACGAATTTCATGGTTTTTTGTATTAACAGGCTTAATTGCTTTGTTAGCATCATGGGGAGATGCAATACCCTTTAGAGCGTTTCTTTATAATTATGTTCCTTTTATGGATATGTTTCGATTTCCGAGTATGTTTAGATTGTTTGTTATTCTCTCTTCTTTAGTTATTGCAGGTGAAGGCTTGCAATATTTAGTGAATAACTTCAAGGTGAATAAAACAAAAGCTATGCTAATTTACTTGATACCTGGAATTTTCATCTTGGCAATAATTGCTGGCATTTTCTACTTAAGAACCCTTGGATACCTTGGAATGAAAGAATTTATTTTTAACGAACTTTTTATATTCTCGAGGAAATCAACAATAGCTCAACATTTTGTATTTCATGGCGCCATTCAAGTTTGTGTGCTAGCATTATTGATGCTATTAGTTATAAAGATAAAACCTTTCAAAAAAGCTTTCCTTTTTATTATCCCCCTTGCTATTCTTGAATTGGTTTTATCGCTCCAACTTAATGCTCCGTATACTATTTATAACAAAAAAGTTAAAGTGTCTTCTATCAACCGGTTTTTTAATACATTACCAAAAGGTTTTCCAACAATTTCCAACAATAAGGTTATTGATAATAAAAAACTTGCACAAAGGCAAAAACCATTTTGGCGCAATCTAAACATGCTCAATAAACAAATAGCTGATGATGGATTTACTCCTTTTAAGTTTAATAATTATGAATATTTGAGAGATTCATTGCCATTATTGTATAAAGAGATGTTAAAAAATCCCCCGGTATATCTTACAAGCCGCGTTTATCCTGTGGATTCTATAAAATTCCATTACAAAAATAACCTATTGAATTCAAAAAATGTTTACTTAAACACTGAAGTATATAGCCAATTCGCCAATAGCAGCAAGAATAGTTCTATTATTGGCCATTCCAGCTTAAAAATTCAATCATATAATCCAAATAAAATTCATATTGTTGCCAAAACAAAAGAGTTGAAAGTACTGGTACTGGTTCAGCAATATTTTAAAGGATGGAAAGTTTTTATTGATAATAAAAAAATGCCAATATACAAGGCTAACTTAGACTTAATGTGTACTTTTCTTCCCCAGGGAGAATCTCATGTAATTTTTAAATTTGAACCACGTTCTATTATTATTGCTTATTATGTTTCAATATTTTCATTCATTATGTTTTTTGGATTTTTGTTATTTATGCATTTTTCTTCAATTGTAAAAAGCAATAAAAATGTTAAAAGATCTAACAATTAAACTTTATGGACACACCTTTTGTATCGATAGTCATTCCTTGCTTTAATGAAGAGAAAAACATACAAGTTGTTAAAAATGAAATTATTAAAGTAATTGATCGTTTTGATTCGTATGAAATAATTTTTGTTGATGATGGGAGTATTGATAAGACTTTAGAAACATTAAAAGCTATTTCCAAAAGTAATCAAAAGATTAAATACCTTTCTTTTTCCCGCAATTTTGGACATCAGAATGCCTTGAAAGCTGGACTTGATCATGCTGAAGGGGATTTTACAATAACCCTAGACGCTGACCTACAACATCCACCTCAATTGATAAATAAACTAATAGAAAAATGGGAGCAGGGATATGAAGTCGTTTATACCATTAGGAATGATGATTTTAGAAGAAATCCTTTCAAATCTTTAACATCAAGAATTTTTTACTCGCTTATTAACTTTTTATCGAGCACAAAAATTCATTATGGCGCAGCGGATTTTCGGTTACTCGATAAAAAAGTTGTTAATGAATTGAAGAAGACTTCGGAAAACTATTTGTTTATTAGGGGGTTGGTTTCTTGGATGGGGTTTAAACAATACTCAATTAAATATAACCCAGGTAAACGTTATGCTGGTGATACAAAATATTCTCTTTTAAAGATGCTGCGCTTTGCCATAGCAGGTATTACATCTTTTAGTATAAAGCCTCTTAGGTTATCTCTTTTTATTGGCTTAATTATTGCCATATTATCATTGCTTTATGGTATTTTCGCCGTGTGTGTGAGCCTTTTTACTGATAAAGCAATGCCAGGTTGGGGATCAATAATTGCCAGTGTTTTATTTGTTGGTGGTATTCAATTAGCTATGCTGGGAATTATAGGCGAATATTTAGGCAAGTTGTTTATTGAAAACAAAAGAAGGCCAAACTATATTATTAGAGAAAAGAAATTATAATTTTTTATGCAAAAGTGTATTATTTGTGAAAATAAAAATTTCAGGCCAATATTTAATAATACACTGAAAAAGTGCCAGGAATGTGGTTTTGTTACTGCTAACTTGGAGATTTCTAAGCAAGAATTAGAGAGATATTACTCTAGTAATTATTTTAATGGTGAAGAATATCTAGATTATCTTAATGATAAAAATGTTATTCAATACAATTTCAATAAAAGATTGAAGAAAATAGAAAAGATTATTAGTGGTGTCCCTCTTGATGATGTCCTTGAAATAGGTTGTGCTTATGGTTTTTTTGGTGAGCTGATTCTGCGTAAATACCCCAACTGCAAATATAAAGGATTTGATGTCTCAAAGGAAGCCATTGAGTATGGTAAAAACAACTTTAACTTGGATCTAAGTAATATAGATTATCTTGAAAAAACCAATGAACCAAATAAATATAGCCACATTTTTATGTGGGATGTTGTTGAACATCTAAAGGAACCCCATCATTTTTTAGAGAAAATATCTTATGAATGTAAAGATGATGCATACATCTATATAACAACAGGAGATATAGGAAGGATTTTACCAAAAATTCAAGGGAAAAAATGGCGATTGATCCATCCTCCTACTCATTTACACTATTTTACTAAAAATACCTTATCCTTATTATTAGAAAAATATGGTTTTGAAAAAGTACATTCATCTTATCCAGCTGTGTATAGGTCATTAAACCAAATTTTTTATTCATTGTTTATACTTCAAAAAGGGAATAATAAGTTTAAACAATATATTTTTAATAAATTACCTCAAAATAGGTTTTTAGGAATTAATACCCAGGATATCATTTTCATGGTAGCAAAAAAAGCCCCTGCAAAAGCAGAGGCTCAATCAACACAACTAATAAAAGGAGGTTAATTTATTTTATTAGTTGATCTCAAAAGTATTTCCACTGCTCAAAAGATCGTTCACATTTTTGATGTCAGTGGTTTCTTGGGCATATTTGACCTGCTCATCAAGAAGCTGGTCATAGCACGTTGACTGGTAGTTTCTTATAACACCCATTGCTACGGGATACTCCGGGAGCGTCATCCTTACAAGCATATAATGGGTTGTATCATCAGGATTGTGGGCATCGTGCACCAATATATCATCTTCAGTAATGCCGTTTTCACCAATTTTGACAACCTCAAGCTTCATGGCGCCATTGTTTTTCGATAATATAAGGCCTTTATCCTTGTTTTTACCGAATATCATAGGTTTGCCATGTTCAAGCCATAATTGATGGTCATCTTTGACGTCTTTTCCTGTAATATCTGAATGCACTTGGTTATTGAAGATAACGCAATTTTGTAATATTTCAAGCACGGAAGTACCATCATGCTTAGCAGCTTCCACGAAAACCTTTTTCATCATTTTAGGTTCGGTATCCACTAAACGGGCAAAGAAAGTACCCTGTGCGCCCATTACAAGTTCGCCTGGCTTAAATGGGTTTTCTATAGTTCCATCGGGAGAGGTTTTGGTAATACTTCCTTTAGGAGTTGTGGGCGAGTATTGGCCTTTCGTAAGTCCATAAATTTTGTTATTGAAAAGCAAAATATTCACATCAATATTTCTACGAATGATATGGATAAAGTGATTACCACCTATGGCCATACTATCACCATCACCGGTAACTTGCCACACACTAAGGTGTGGGTTTGCCACTTTTATACCACTTGCTATAGCCGAAGCCCTACCATGAAGGCTATGAAAACCATAGGTGTTGATATAATATGGAAAACGAGAAGAGCAACCAATTCCGGAAACGAAAACGATGTCTTCTTTCTTGTATCCAAGTTCAGGCAGAGCATTTTGGACGGATGATAATACAGAGTAACCGCCACAACCGGCACACCATTTTACCGGTTGTTCTACCATAAAGTCCTTTTTTGTTGTTTTAACGAAAGTTTCTTCTGCCATGATTATTTGTCCTCCAGCATTTGATTGAATTTTTCTTTGAGTTCAGAGATCATAAAAGGCAATCCCTGTACTTTATTATATTGTTCGTAATGATATTGAGGAAATTTCATCCTAAGATAATTGGCAAATTGTCCAAGATTCAATTCACAAACAATGCGCCTTTTGTATCTTTTAAGAACCTCTTCGGTGTTTTTTGGTAAAGGGTTAATGTAGTTGAAATGGGCAAGGGCAATGCTTTTGCCTTCTTCTTGTAATTCTTTAACAGCGGTCCTTAAAGCGCCATGTGTGCCGCCCCAGCCAATAACGAGAAGTTCTGCTTCTTCTTCTCCATTTACATTGATATTGGGAATGTAATTTTTTACACGGTCTACTTTTTCTTCCCTATATTCAATCATTTTTTGGTGATTAAGCGGCCCATGAGACACAACGCCGGTTATATCTTCTTTTTCCAACCCGCCTACTCTATGCCTTAAACCTTCTTGGCCAGGAGTAGCCCAGTCCCTGGACATTTTTTCCGGGTGACGTTTATACGGTTGATAATCCGGGTCATTATCTTTAACTACCGGTGGTTCAATACTGGGCAAAGTATTTATATCAGTAATGTTCATAAGTTCCGAACCATTGGCAAGATAGCCATCCGTTAGTAAAATGACAGGTACCATATGCTCAAGGGCAATTTTTGAGGCTTTGTAAGCATAATCAAAGCAATTGGCTGGTGAGCTTGCGGCTATAATAACGCATGGGCTTTCTCCATTACGTCCATAAAGCGCTTGCATAAGGTCGGATTGCTCAGGTTTTGTAGGGAGTCCTGTTGCAGGGCCACCACGCTGTACATTAACAATAACCAAAGGCAATTCGGTAATTACCGCCAATCCAACAGCTTCACTTTTTAATGCCAGTCCAGGCCCAGAAGTTGATGTTGCTGCCATGTAACCGGCAAAACTTGCTCCAATAGAAGTACAAATACCTGCAATCTCGTCTTCTGCCTGGAACACCTTAACACCAAGATGCTTCCTTTTTGAAAGTTCTTGCAGTATCTCAGATGCAGGTGTAATTGGATATGAACCCAGGAATAAAGGTTTTCCAGAACGTTCTGATGCAGCAAGCAATCCCCAAGCAGTAGCAATATTACCTGTAATATTACGGAATTTACCCTTTTTTGCTTTTGTGGGATTTACTTGGTAAGTTGTCCTGATAGCTTCCACAGTCTCGGCATAATGGTATCCAGTTCTTAGTACTTTTTTATTGGCTTCAAGAATTTTAGGTTTTGATTTGAATTTTTGATCAAGAAATTCTTCACCTTTTATAATATCACGATTAAAAAGCCAAAATAAAATTCCAACTGCAAATTGGTTTTTTGTTTTATCGGCAACTTTGTTGTCGAGGCCCATGTCTTTTATGGTTCCCCTGGTGAGGTTTGTAATGGGAGCTTTCACAACGTTATAGCCGTTAAGAGTCCCATCGCCAAGGGGGTCGCTTTCGCAGCCGGCCTTTTTATAATGTTTGTTATCAAAGTTGTCGATGTCAATAATTATCGTGGCGCCCGGCTTAACCCATTTCATATTGGTAATAAGCGCTGCCGGGTTCATTGCAACCAAAACATCGGCTTTATCACCCGAAGTATGGACTTCCTTGTGCCCAATATGCACCTGGAAACCGGAAACGCCTGCTACAGTGCCCTGTGGCGCCCTAATCTCCGAAGGGTAGTCTGGAAAAGTTGACAAGTCATTACCCAGCATTGCCGCGGTATCAGAAAATTGAGAACCGGAAAGTTGCATGCCATCGCCAGAATCCCCGGCAAACTTGACAACAACCTCTTCGAGTTCTATAACCTTTTGCTTGTTATTTGTTTCACCCATAATTTTTTTAGTTTTTCTTGATGGATATGTTGCAAAATTAAGTCATTTTCCAATCATAGCATTAGCATTTGTAAGAAAATTTAAATTAATATTAAGAAAATTTAAATATTTCTACTGTGAGATTTAATTTAAATTCTTTCTAAATTAGATATTTATTTTGTATTTTTGTTCACGGTATTACAAATGATAAATATATTTGCAATACAATCATTAATCACAAAAAAAAACAAAAATTATGGCTTACGTAATAACAGATGACTGTACAGCATGTGGAACATGCATAGATGAATGTCCTGTTGATGCTATATCAGAAGGAGACATTTATAAAATTGACCCGGATGTTTGCACTGATTGTGGTGCTTGCGCTGATGTTTGCCCGGTAGAAGCAATTCACCCGGAATAAAACCGGTTCATTAATTAGTAAATCATGTATTCATTATAAAAGAGGCCAAGCGATGCTTGGCCTCTTTTTTGTCTTGGATATTAACCGTTGTTTAAAATCCGATTTCTTTTATCTTTATTACCTTTGCTAATAAAAAAATGTATTTATTTTATACCCTAAATATTCAAGAAAACTATTGTTACCTTCAAGAAGAAGAAGCTAAACATTGCACACGGGTTTTAAGAAAAAAAGTTGGAGATAAGGTAATAGTTACCAATGGCAGAGGGCAGTTACTTTCCTGTGAAATTACTGAAGCCAACGCTAAAATAACCAAACTTAAAATTCTTTCTGTACAGTCTTTTCAGCCCAAAAATTACAAGCTCCATATAGCCATTGCTCCAACAAAAAACATGAACCGGACAGAATGGTTTGTAGAAAAAGCAACTGAAATTGGAATTGATATTATTACACCGGTTTTTTGTGCATTTTCCGCAAGAAAAACATTACGCACCGATAGGCTTGAAAAAGTAATGCTATCAGCAGCAAAACAGTCGTTAAAATGTTTTTTTCCAAAAATTCAACAACCCATTTCATATCAAAATTTTGTACAAGAGAAGCTTACAGGATACCAAAAATTCATTGCCCATAACATGGGAGACATGAAAATACCCCTTAAACTAGCTTGTATTAAAGGAGGGGATGCATTGGTGGTTGTTGGCCCGGAAGGTGGATTCTCTGAAGATGAGATCAGTTTAGCGCAACAAAACGGCTTTTCAACCGTTATGTTGGGTAATAATAGACTTAGAACAGAAACCGCCGCAATAGTGGCTTGTCATACTGTTAACCTAGTAAACGAATAAATTATGAAGAGAATTTTTCTTTTAATATCACTCATTATACTAACTACAGCATTTCAACCAGCGCCAACGACCAAGATAGCGCTTTTAAAATACCGTGGTGGGGGCGATTGGTATGCAAACCCGACCTCCTTGCCTAATCTTATTGCATTTTGTAATGAAAACTTGGGAACAAATATTAACCCGCTTAATGAAACCGTTGATCTGCAATCCGACGAGATATTTAGTTATCCTTTTGTTCATATGACCGGGCATGGAAATGTTCTTTTTTCTGATGAAGAAGCACTAAAGCTTAGGAATTATCTTATTGGCGGTGGTTTTCTTCATATTGACGATAACTATGGACTTGATAAATTTATCAGGCCACAAATGAGAAAAGTGTTTCCTGAAGTTGAATTCGTTGAACTTCCTTTCGACCATCCTATATATCACCAAGCTTACGATTTTAACTCGGGCCCGCCAAAAATTCACGAACATGACCGTAAAAGGCCGCAAGGATTTGGTTTGATATGGGAGGGCCGCTTGGTTTGCTTTTTTACTTACGAATCAGACCTTGGAGACGGTTGGGAAGACCCCGAGGTACATAACGATTCGGAAGCAGTTAGGCTTAAAGCCCTAAAAATGGGAGCCAATATTATCCAGTTTGCTTTTAACCAATAAAACCTTATCCCTATTCCCTAATCTACTGTATAATACCTGCTAAGGAGTATGTATAGAGAATAGGGATACTAAAAATTATGTTTTTCATAAGATAAAAAATAACAAGGTTATTGAAATATAGCCTTCAATGAGCAAAATACCCTCAAATTTGTTATATTAGTATACCAAGAGTTTTATTATTTAAAAAAAAAATTATACATTGTGCTAAATATCGAAAAATATTATAAAATGTTGGTAATAAATATTTTATGAAATTAAAATGTATCATAGTCGATGATTACATGGTAAAGCCTTTAACTTTTGAACGTATCCTAAAGGCTGTTAATAAGGTTGCAGAAGGAAAAATATCCAGCAAAAAAACGATTTCGACGAATAACAGGGAAAACGATTATATTTATTTGAAAGAGAACAAGAGAATGGTAAAAGTTTACCTTAAAAATATTATTTACCTCGAGAGCTTAAAAGATTACATAAGGGTAGTAACAACTTGCAAAACTGTTATTACCAAGCTTCAATTGAATTATTTTGAAGAAATATTAGACAATGACGACTTTATTAGAATACACCGCTCATTTATTATTGCCAAAAATAAAATTGATGCTTATAGCTCTTCAACAATAGAGCTTGGCGATACGGAACTACCCATTGGGCGAAAATATAAGGATATTGTCCTGGAAAAGCTCTCAAAACTCAATATAATTAAAGACGATTAAAAGGATATTTATGAGAGCAAACTCGAAAGTTTTCTTCGCGGTTGTATTCCTAATCATGGTAAAACCTTTTTTTGCACAAGAAAAAGGAAAAATCTTCTCAGAATATTACTCTCCAAAAAAATATGATGCATGGCCACAAAATTGGTCTGTTGTTGAGCACCCCAATAATTTATTATATTTTGGCAATCATAAAGGAATGTTGCAATATGATGGAACAAATTGGCGGCTCTATGAAGTTGCCAATGCTTCAACAACACGTGCATTAGATATTACACATAATGGATTTATACTAGCCGGTGGTATCAATGAAATGGGCTTTTTTAACGTAAATAAAAATGGCGACCTGCATTATAATTCATTGAAACCCAAAATGGATTCGTCCCAGTTAGAATTTGGTGATGTTTGGAGCGTGAAGAGTATGGATCAAGGGTGGTTTTTTCTTACCGATGATTTTTTATTCCGCTTTAAAAATAGCAAATTCAATAACTACAAGAAAAAGGGAAAGTATTTTTATTTATTGCATACCATTAACAATAACCTTTTTCTACAAGATTTAGGATATGGATTATGTAGGTTTCAAGATGATACGGTTATTATGGCGCCGGGTGGCGAATATTATGCAAATAAAAAAATTCATGCTTTGCTTCCATATAAAGACAAATTCATAGCTTTTACAAGGACTAACGGCGCTTATCTTTACAATCCCATGCAAAAAGATTCCAATTCACAATCCATTGCCGAGATCTCTCCCCAAGCTAAAATCCTGGATGATTTTCTCATTCAAAATACAGTATACCACGGCATAAAGATTTCTGATAGTGTTTATGCTATTGCCACAATCAATGGCGGCGCCATTCTATTCAATTACGATTTTAAAGTATTGGATATTGTTAATGAGGCTTCAACGGGTTTAAAACATTCCATTTATTACATGCACTATACACATCGTGGTAATTTATGGATGGCTTTGGAAAACGGTATACAAAAAGCAGAAATAGGAACTCCGTTTAGATATTGGGACGAAAAAACGGGGTTGGTAGGTTCATTTTCCGATATAGCCAATGTAGATGACAGTGTCTACATATCTACCGGCAGAGGCCTTTTTAAAATGTATGAAGGGAATAATCAATCAATGTTTAACATCGACATTTTTAAACCAGTAGAGGATGTTAAATCACAAGTATGGTCTTTGGTAGTGATGGATCCTTCAAAATTTAAGGATTGTGACCCGGAAGCTTTTGATGAAGAAAAAATTATTTCGAAATATACCGTCAATAAAAAAACATTATTGGCGGCTGCGGGTAAAAATATTATTGCTGTTGAAGACCTCACTTCTGAAAATGTCCTGGAATACCGGGGTATTTATTTGATTTATCCTTCTGAGACCGATCCTTCAAAATTGTACTTGGGACTGAGGGAAGGGTTTGCCCGGGTTCAATACTGCGATGGAACATGGTATGATGATGGCAAGCTTAAAAACATTAAAGGACAGGTTAGGAGCATCAAGGAAGACAGGTATGGCAATATTTGGTTTTCGTCTATGTATAAAGGAATCTATAAAATTCCTGCAGATTTCCTTAAAAAGGATTCAAAAATATCCTTTCACGAACTTACCGATACCATAAAATTTTATGATACCACCAACGGGCTTCCTTCAAATCATGGAATTCATATCATGAAAGCAAAAGACCAAATAAAATTCTTTACAGAAGATGAGATTTATAATTTTGACTACTCCATAGAACGATTTTATAAAGATACATCTATAGGTGAAAATTATGTTGATAGCACCTGGAAGGGAGAAATGTATATCAATCCACAAGAAAATTTATGGATTAATGCAACGAATGACTTTCACAGGGGGCCAAACGGCAATTATTATAGCGACAGCCTTACATTTAAGCGCTTACAAGATTACTTGGTAAATTTTATTGCATTAGACAAACACGACAGGCTATGGATAGGCGCACCGAAAGGAGTATTCCAATACAGCCCGGAAAAACCACACGAGGTGAATATTGATTACCCGGTGCTTATAAGGAAAGTTAAAACTTTGCATGATTCAGTTTTGTTTTATGGAATGAACTACAAAAAAATCCAACAAAGAGAAAACACAAAGCTTGAACCTCACTTTTCATCGCATATCATTAAAGAAATTATATTGCCTTATAAGCACAATACGCTTTCTTTCATTTATACTGCCACTTATTTTATCGAGGAGGAAAAAAATCTTTATTCATACAGGCTTCACGGATTTGATGATGAATGGTCTAAATGGGTAAAAGAAACAAAAAAAGAATACACCAACCTTAGGGAAGGGAAGTATATTTTTGAAGTGAAAGCCAAAAATCTTTATGGTGTGGAAAGTCAGCCTGCAACTTTTTCTTTTGAAATACTCCCCCCATGGCACAGGACTAATTTGGCTTATATTATTTATTCAGTTTTAATCATGGCTTTTGTTTTCTTAATTGTCCGCTTGTACAATTACCGGCTTATCAAGGAAAAAGAAAAGCTTGAGCGGATCGTTAAGGAACGAACACAAGAAATCTTAGTGCAAAAAGAGGAGATTAACGTGCAAGCCGAACACCTTAGGGAAGCCAATGAGAAAATAAGCGCTAAAAACAGGGCTTTAGAGGAACAAAAGGAAGAAATATCCAAACAAGCAGATAAATTGAAAAAGGCTAATATCCAGCTTCTTAAGCTGTCTAAGGTGGCCAGTGAAACCGATAATTCTATCGCTATTTTTGATAAAAAAGGGAATATTCAATGGGTAAACGAAGGATTTACTCGCTTATATGGCTATGACCTCCATAGTTTTAAAAAGGAAAAATGTGAGAATATTATGGAGAGTAGTGAAAACCCCAATATTAAAGAGGCTGTTAAAGCATGCATAGAAGAAAAGAAAAATATTACCTATGAATTTAAAACCAAAACAAAATACGGTAAAGAAATTTGGGTTCAGACTACTTTAACCCATGTTACTGATAAGAAAGGTGAAACCACCAATCTCATTGCCATTGATACGGATATTACCAGGTTGAAAAAAGCAGAGTACGAGATACTGGAGCAAAAGCGGAAACTTGAGGAACAAAAAGATCTTTTGGAGATTAGTAATGCAACCAAGGATAAATTTTTCAGGATCATTGCCCATGACCTCAGGAGCCCCATTAGTACTTTGGTTACATCAACCGATTTTATCCTTAGTGACTTTGATGAACACGATAAAGACCAGACCAGGGAGTTTATTACGGAACTTAACAGGCTTTCGCAAACCACCTTTAACTTGTTGGAAAACTTGCTGGAATGGTCGTCCAACCAAATAGGAGATATTGAATACAGGCCTGTTGACATCAATATGTACGATATTACTATGGAAAACATTGAACTTTTAAACAGGAAGATCAATACCAAGAACATTGTCCTACATACAGATATTGAAAAAGGCCTTACAGCCTTTGCTGATGAAAACATGATAAAAACAGTGATAAGGAATATTCTTTCTAACGCTGTGAAATTCACTCCATGGGGAGGTACAATTAGGATCAAAGCCAAGGAAAGGGATGAATGGGTTTATTATTCCATTGCTGATTCTGGAATTGGAATTGACCAAGAAAGATTAAATAAGCTTTTTAGGATCGAAAAACACCATACTACGCCCGGCTTACAAAATGAAAAAGGTTCGGGGCTTGGATTGATCATATGTAAAGAATTTATTGAAAAAAACCATGGTACTATCTCAGTTACCAGCAAACCCGGCAAAGGAACAACAGTTCATTTTAGACTGAAAAAGACTCCTTGATATTCGTGAAAAACAAAAACTGGGAATACTGGAATTCCCTGGTGAACCTTTTATGATTATTAAAAAAAATGAATAGAATAAATTATGACTGAGAATGCAGGGAAACATGAGGGAAAAAACAATTCTATCTCCATCGATAGCAACCTTCGTATCATCTTTGGCATTACCTTGATGGCTGTATTGGGTGTTTCGAGTATAACCCCGGCATTTCCAAGAATTGTGAAAGAATTTCAAATTTCGGCAGGCTCCATTGGCTTGTTAATAACGGTATTTACCTTACCCGGTGTAATATTGACGCCTGTGCTTGGGGTATTGGCAGACCGCTTTGGTAGAAAGACCATCCTTGTTCCGGCTTTGTTATTGTTTGGTATAGCGGGCGGCGCTTGTGTATTTGCCGGTAGTTTTGATGTTCTGTTGATCTTGAGGTTTTTTCAAGGTGTGGGAGCTGCTTCTTTAGGCTCTTTGAATGTTACTTTAATTGGGGACTTGTATCCCGGTAATAAAAGAACCACGGCAATGGGCTATAATGCCAGCGTTTTAAGCATTGGCACTGCAAGTTACCCGCTTATTGGCGGCGCCCTTGCCATGTTTGCTTGGTTTTATCCTTTTGCACTTCCTGTGTTGGCTATTCCACTTGGTTTTATTGTAATGTATATGTTGAAAAACCCGGAACCCGAGAATACCCAAACATTAAAAGCGTATATAAAAAGTGCCTGGCAAAGCTTAAAAAGCAGGAAAGTTCTTGTACTTTTTATTGCCAGCATTTTCACTTTTATTATTCTTTACGGCCCCTATCTTACCTATTTTCCTATTTTTATTGAGAATGCTTTTAGCGGTTCATCGCTGGTGATAGGCATTATCATGTCGAGCATGTCTGTTACAACTGCCATTACATCATCACAGTTAGGAAAGCTGGCAAAAAGTTTTTCTAAAAAAGACCTTATGAGAGCTGCCTTTATACTTTATGCTATAGCCCTTATCATTACGCCATTTGTACCGGGTAAGTGGTACTTGATCATTCCTGCCGTTACTTTTGGGCTTGGGCAAGGAGTTAATATACCGAGTCTTCAAACGTTATTGGCTGAATTGGCTCCTATCGAGTACAGGGCAGCATTTATGTCGGTTAATGGTATGGTTTTGCGGTTAGGGCAAACATTGGGGCCGGTTATAATGGGACTGTTTTATGCAATGTGGGGTATTGAAATAACATTTTTTGCAGGCGCGGGGTTTGCTGTGCTGATGTTTTTTATTTTGCTTGCATACAAATGATCTATACTAATTAGTGGCTGCACGAAAACTCCACTTTTTTCAGTCTTTGATAAGAAAACGTCAAAGACAAGGCTTTCGAAGTTTTTGAAACCAAGGAGTCCCGACAGAATTGTTCGGGATGACTGTTTCAAAAACGAGTATAACGCAGTATTTGGCGTTTTCTTGCAAAGACTGATTAGATCAATTCAATAAAAAGCTATTCTTTTATGGACTTGAGACTTTCTCTTTCTTTCCCCAAAATGCGAGGATGAGAATCCATAAAGCAATACTCACTCCAATGATGAGCAAACGATTGTTTAGATCGATGTTTTGCTTCTTTACCTCACCAGATCAATCATAAAAGCGTATTCCAAGGCTGTTTCTTTGAATTGCTCAAAACGCCCTGATGCGCCACCATGGCCGGCTGACATGTTGGTATGCAACAAGAGTAAGTTGTTATCGGTTTTCATGTCCCTTAGTTTGGCCACCCATTTGGCGGGTTCCCAGTACTGCACCTGCGAATCGTGCAACCCTGTTGAAATAAGCATGTTAGGGTATTTTTGTTCGCTCACGTTATCATAAGGAGAGTAAGAAAGTATATAATCGTAGAATTTCTTGTTTTTTGGGTTTCCCCATTCGTCAAATTCGCCGGTAGTTAGCGGTATAGATTCATCCATCATGGTGGTGATAACATCAACAAAAGGCACTTGGGCTATAATCCCTGTATACAGTTCCGGTTTCATATTTGCGATAACTCCCATGAGCAAACCGCCTGCGCTGCCTCCCATAGCGAATAGTTTATCCGGGTTGGTATACTTTTTCTCTATAAGGAATTCGGCACAATCGTTAAAATCCGTGAATGTATTTTTCTTATGCAGGAGTTTGCCTTGCTCGTACCATTGCCTTCCCATTTCTTCGCCACCGCGCACGTGGGGAATGGCAAAAATAAATCCCCTGTCTAATAAACTAACACGGGAAACACTAAAATACGGGTCTAAGCTTGAGCCGTAAGAACCATAAGCATAAAGGAGTAGAGGATTTTGCCCATTTTTCTCAATACCTTTTTTGTAAACCATAGAGATGGGGATTCTTGACCCATCATCAGCGGTAGCCCATAAACGCTCCGAATGATAATTACCCGGGTCATAACCACCCAGCACCTCTTGACGCTTCATCAGTGTCTTTTCCTTGGTTTTCATATTGTAATCATAAACGCTATTGGGTATGGCCATTGACGTGTAACCGAAGCGTAACACCTCGGTATCAAATTCCATGTTTGTGCCGATATACGAAGTATAAGCTTCCTCATCAAAATGTATGTAATGGTCGTTATCCCAGTTATTCCACGGGATGATACGCAGTTGCATGAGCCCGTCTTTTCTTTCTTCTGTTACTAAATATTGCTTGAAGATTTCAATATCCTCAAGCAATACTTGTTTCCTATGTGGGATTATTTCTTTCCAGTTTTCTATGCCCGGGTTGCCTACAGGAGCTTCCATAAGCCTAAAATTCTGTGCATCAAGGTTGGTCCTTATATAAAACTTGTCTTTAAAATGATCAACATTGTATTCAAGTCCTCTTTCCCTGGCTTGGACAACCTTGAAATCCCCATTGGGTTTATTGGCGTCCAGGAACCTGTATTCATCGGATAAGGTGCTGGCCGAATGGATCATAATATAATCGCCGGATTTTGTTCTAAAACACCCGGTAGTATAAGTGGCATCATCTTCATGAAAAACAACCTTGTCGTTTTTAACATCACTACCGAGTTTGTGCTTCAGTATTTTATAAGGCCTAAGGCTTTCGTCTTTGATGGTGTAAAAAATTGTTTGGTTATCATTTGCCCAGGCTATCATTCCTGCTGTAACAGGTATTTGATCTTTATAAAACTTACCGGTTTCCAAGTTCTTGAATTTGATGGTGTATTTTCTCCTTCCCAGGGTGTCTTCGCCATAGGCCAATATCTTGTTGTTGGGGCTTACTTTTAATCCCACAGCCATATAATATTTCATTCCTTCTGCACTTTTGTTGGCATTGAGCATGACCTCCTCTTGGGCATCTAAATTTCCTTTTTTGCGGCTGTATACCGGGTATTCTTTTCCTTCCTCGTACCTGGTAAAGTAAAAATAGCCATTGTGCTTGTATGGTACTGACATATCCGTTTGCTTGATCCTGCCAACGATCTCTTTAAAAAGAGAATCCTGGAGCTTTTCCGTGTGTTTCAATACCTTTTTTAGGTAGGCATTTTCTCCTTTTAAATAGTTGATTACTTTGGGATTATCGCGTTCATTAAGCCAATAGTAATTGTCTATTCTTTCATTACCATGTTCTTTAAAAACTTTTTTGATCTTTTCCAAGTCAGGAGGTTTTGGCATATCGCTTTTGTTTTTGCATCCAAAATTAAAAAGTAAAGTAAAAGCAGAAATAATTATGATCGTTCTTTTCATTTGTTTTAAGATTTTGATTATGTTTTTATGTTTGTATAAACTTCAATTAAGCTTCTTTTGTCTCTCGATAATACTCTCATTTTTAGCCGGTTTCATGTGTTTTCATTTACTAACGATGGTTCCGGTTAATAAAACTTTAACCCAATGAACTCTATTTATTAAGAACTACAATGAATTATTACCAAAAAGATTTGATAACAAATTTATAAGATTTATTTTATATAGAGAATTTTTTATTAATCATGATAGTGGTATGGTATCAACGGCCAATCTTTTTTGTAACCAATTACTTTATTGATGGCTAAAACAGTTTTTTGATAGTTAATTAGCCCTGTATTATTGTTTTGTTTTTTATCCTGGAATTTCTTGCTATTTTGCCTAAAATGTTCGATGGTAAACTGTCGTGAAGATCTCCTAAGCACTTCATTATCAATCGCTACCAAAGTTAAATTAAAGTGCGAAATTTCCAAATTTATTCATCACCCCGCATGCAGTTTGACTATTTGTTGTGCTGTTGTGCTTTATATCCGTTCATTCCATATTTCAGGATTTCTACTTGAATGGAAAATTGCAATTATCTGTATTATTTTATCAACAATTCTATAGTAAATCACAAAAGGGAACTTTTTTACTACATATTTCCTTACATCTTTGTGAGCAACTGGAAAAGATTTTGGGTTTTGCTTGATATTCTCAAAACCAAAGTTAATTTGTTTAAAGAAAGTGTCTGCAACTTTAGGGCTGTCTTGGAAATAAAACTCATATGATTTATCAAAGTCAACTTCTGCCTCGTCTAATAAATTAATACTAAACTGCTTTGTCTTCATATTTCTTTTTAATCAAGTCCCATTTTTTAAACGTTGTTTCACCGTTTTCTATTCTTTGCAGCCTTTTATCAAGCAAATCCTTATGCTCATTTGGAATCTCATGTATTTCTTCTTTAACATCAACAATTTCAATGTAGTCAAATTCTTTGATTAGATTAAGAAATGCGGCAATTTTACTCTGCTCCTTTATAATAACTGTAAGTTCCATATCAAATCATTTTAGACAAAGATAATGATTTTAAATTCAATTTTTGATTTTTGAAGCATTAAAGTTCTCCTAGTTCAACGCTGAATTAAATAATGTTGTTCGGATTTCAAAATGGTAAACCTTCTGAATCCTTACTATTGTGAGAATCAAATTCTTTGCTGTTTTGCTCTTTAGAATTATTATTAGAATCTTTTTCTTCCTTTTATTTTTCATGTATCTTTAATTTTAAATGGGTTACACTATGGTTTTTTGGATGGGGCACAAACGGATTGGGCTATGCGTAGTTTGGGATTTTGAAACGATTAACTTACAATTTACCACTAATTTTATTTAACGTTATAACGTTCAATATTAGCATATTACCCAAATTACGTATAGTCTTTGTTGTGCTTTCGTGCTTTATTTTTGTTCAATATTTTTCTTTAGTTCTTTCAGTATCTTTTCAATTGTTCTGTCTTCAAATCTTGTGGCTAATGCTCCATCACAGAATCTGTTATTTCTTATAAATGCCGTCAGGATTTTTAACAATGTTATAGTTTCTAAATTGCAATATTTTCCATTGCTGACAATATCCCTTCCTTTATCCCATTTTGACCAATTGAAAGGAATGACTAATTCAAGTTCATACATGATACTTTCAAAGTCTAAAACCACTTTAGTTTCAATAATTGGCGTTATCTTAAAACTCTCAGGATTTTCTTTGTCTTCAATAAATCCGCCGTTTTTGATAAAATTCTCAGTTGATTCTATTTTAGGGATTAAAGCAAATAGTTTACCCCAGTCATTTTTTGAGAGTTTTTCTATGTGAACAGATATGTCTTCTATCTCTTTCATATTCAATGCAATATGTCATTTTTTTGATTCAATATAGTAAATTGAGTCTAAAAACGCAGCACGTGAGTCACTTACGCTTTTCTCAATTTCATTTTTTGGTTTTGGGTTTAACCACCAATTCGAATCATATATTCTTTTAATTATTTCATCCCAATACCGTTCATAATCTAGCCCTTTTTGAACAATGTCAAAATCCTTACAAAGTGAAGATTTGTTTTTACTATCAAGACAAACAAAAGTATCAGGTCGTTTCATTGCAAGTAATCTTGTTGCTGTGGCTAAATAATTTCCATCAAAAGTTTTTTTATAGTGTTTCAAAAACCTTTGATAATGTATTTTTGTTATCTGGCCAGAATGTGGTATTTCATCTAATGCTTTAGAAATATTTATGTCATTTTCAATAATTCTATTTTTGTAAATACCTGCACCTTTCATACTGCCAAAATATCCCCAATCAACGTCTTCATCTACATTAAGGTTATTTGGTATTCCTGCAATAAATTTTCTTTCGTCATCTTCTAATCCACGGAAAGAAGTAACTTTTCCAAATAAGTCCTTTGCTATCTCAAGAACTTTTATTCTTGAAGTCAAAGAATGGTATTGGTCATTATGAACCTTATCCATAAATGTCTTCCAATCCATGTTTGCAACTGGAACAAGATATATTGGTTTGTTTTTTTTCTTTCTTTTAGATGTCTTTTTCCCGTAGTGGCCTGATAAACTATTTATTTTAGGTCTAAAGTTTCTCCACATTGTCCTATAATCATTCAACTCTATTGGGTCAAAGTATTTTGATTCTTTCCAAGTAGAATCAATAATGTTTAATGTTTGTGCCAATAATCCTGAGGCATTTAAGTCTGTTGATTTAATTAACGTTGAAATTTCTGTATTTATGGTAAAGGCTGCTTTTGTGAAATTTGCACTTCCTAATATCATTTCCCAATCACTTTCATTATTGTAAAAAAGAAATATTTTGGGATGAAAAGTCCCTTCAGGTTGTTTAATGTATTTCACATTCTCAGATTCAAGAAATGTTTCTATAAAACCAGGGTGGGTTTGATAAAAATGAATCCCAACTACTATCTTTTTTATTTTCTGTTTGTTTTTAACAAGTTTGTCAAAAGATGCGGACTCTGAACTTGCCCAAGCAGACAGCCAATAGTATTTTGAATACTTGTCTAAAAGTCTTAAAAAATGTTTTTCTAAAGTTTTTGAATCACTGATTAGTTTCATTCTTTCTTGATTTTTGTACTGTTTTCAGCATGAAACACAACATCTCCATAAACACATTACATTTATACCAAGTTATTTTATCCATAACAACATTGTGTTTATATTTATTATAGCACAACTGCTTTTTGCCCGGGAATGCACAATTATATCTATTAAATATATTTTTTTACTATTTATAGTTGCATTTTTTTCCATTATACTTCATATCCAAAACTACAAAAAATATTGAACATTTATCACAAATTATTGGAATTTTTCTTGCTTCAAAAAGAATATGGGATATACGAATGATAATGGTTATTGGCGCACATTATAGTATGAACCCCGGAACTTTCCAACACGAAAAATGTAGGATACGGTTTATAAAAATAGCTAAAATGGTTTTTTGTTGGTTTTAGTGGGAGAGTATCTGTTAACGTGGGATGCATATTGTACGTAAAATACCACGCAGCAGGTCGCCTCCCAAGTCAATCTCGATATTGCTCTCTTTAATGCTGTTATAACTAAATTCCAATTATTAGGGTCCTCGCTATAGTGGGGATAAGGCATTGTATTGTCATAAATTTTATAAAAGCAAGGTAAAGGAGGCATATTTTAACTTTACCTTTCCTTTAAAATCATAAAAACCGCTGAAAATCGAAATCATCTTCCCAGTTTTCTCCATCAAAGAGCCCCCAAAATCATCGATAAGTGTATAGCAACCACCAGGATTTCGTTTTTACCCTGTTGAATTTATCAACTATTCAATAGGGCAAGCATGGAATACTCGCTGGCTTTCCGCTATGGCGGAACTGGCTTTGCAGACCGCTCATATTCCTATATATTATGCACTGGCTGTTCATATTTCTAAATATAATTCTGTTCTCCATTTCGAGTAGATTAACTCTTTTTTTCTTTGTCCTCTAAGTTATCCAATTAAATGTACTTTTGGTAATGGATACCAAAATGCCTTTTTAATAATTTCATTGCTTTTTTCAGCACCTAAATTCATAAAATCAATAATTTTATCCTCTGTCGGAAAGCAGGAATGACAATATCGAGGAATAACATTTTCTGGTACAATACCAATATAATCAACCCCACTTGCCATTCTGCAAATTTCTTCCGCTTTCCCAAGTATAAATGGAATCTCCTTTTTGTACAAAGCAATGGCAATTTTTATCGTTTCTATTACTCTTGTTCTACTACTACCTTCTAATCGAAGATACCAACCATTTTTGTCTTGACAAATGTAAAGAGAAATATGTGTAGAGTTGCCTCCTCGACATATCTCCCATGGATGCCCACCACAATTCTTTTCTGTTTCGTACCATTTACTAAAATCTTGATACGATTCCTCATTCAGCATTGTAAGTCCGCAATCTCTACCATCAGCCATTGCAATATATTTTTCTTTTGCAGTCAAGATTTTATTCGATTTATCAAAATACTGGTTTGCATCGTATCCAATTTCGCAAAAACGAAAAAAGTCTCCAGAACTAATTGACGATAAATATTTGAATGTTCTTGATTCTGATTGAACTTTTACTTTATTAAGGATTTCTATAATATCAGTGGTAATCTTATGAAATTCTTGTCCAAATTCTGGAAATATTGACCAGAAATCGCTTCTCAATATGCGACCTAAACGTTTCCTGTAAGGCAAATTAGAATTAATAAAACCGTTATAACATGTTACATCCTTTTTAATTAAAACAAATGTTTGCTCTGTTTCCTTTAGTAACCATTCTGCTAAACTTTTTTGAAAATCAAAACAAGCCTCTTGATTTGATTCGTCTAATTTAAATTGAAAGGTTAACTTTGAATCAATATAAAAATAATGCACATCAGCGTATTTTGAAATCGCAAAATTATACCACTTCATTTCATCAGGATAGTAATAATGCCATAAATCTTCAAAATCTTTCATGTTATTGACTTCTCCATTTTCTAAATATTCATTGTAATCTCCAAAATCTTCAATCCTACCACGTTTAGCAGAAACCCATATACTTCGATATTCGTCATCACCCTGTTTTTCTAAACAGCATATCATTTTAAAAATATCAGCCAATCGTTTAATATTGATTTCATTTTTAACTTCAGGGTAACTCTGGCAAGAATTAACTAAATTGTCAATGTATGGTGCTGTTATGTTATTTGATTCCATTATATTTTTATTAGTTTTCTTGACATTGTGCTATTTCTTTCTCTGCTGGTGCAAAACATCTCCATAAACACATTGCCTTTATACCAATCCATTCTATCCATAACAATATTGTGTTTATATATTATGGCTGGTATATTAATCATATTGATATTGACAAACATATATTAATGGTTTGTCTTTGAAAAGGACTAAAACTCTTTTAATGATTCATGAATACCTTTGTGTATGTCGTACCAAAACGATAGAGCGGCCTCATGTTTATCCGTTTCAAATTTTTTAATCCAGTCTAATAACGCCGGATCATCATTATGATCAACTTCCACCTTTCGTTTCAGAAATGAAATGATAAAATCAATATTTCGCTCCGTTTCCCAGGAAATGGAAGCGTTTCTACTATTTATCCGGCTGGCAGTAAGTGAAACATTGTCCAAAAATTTTTCTTTTATGCCAAACACATTTTCTATGATTTCCGGTAGCATTTCTTCCGCCCAGTTACGGTGGAAACGGCACATTCCGAGATTATCAAGTATCAGTTCAGATTTAAAACGTTTGGCACATGTCCGCCCTAGTTCCCTTGGGGGCAAAAAATCATTCCCATAATACATGTAATATTTTCCCATAATAGCCATAGGCGCCAATACCCCTGGGGTCCAATACTGGTTTGGAATCATCCAGCCATTTCGGCCAAAAGCCGTATAAACAAGGCAATTTAATGCATCTTTACCCTTTTGACGTGATAAATGCCTGGCAAACTTCCTTGCACCAAAGCTTAAATCAATTATGCCTGTTTTGTTTATGATTGCATCGAGCAACCCTATACCTATTTTTGCATTTTTACCCGATGATTCTTTCAAGCTAAACTGTTCAGGAGAAAAATCTGGTTTTTCTGACACGCCACATTCTCCTGGAGTAAGATAATCCTTTGCCAGGCATTCCATTAACCATGAAACAATTCCCCCAACCGAAATGGCATCAAACCCATACATGTCGGCATGATGGTTTAGTTTTTCAGCTGCCCTTTGATCAAATATTCCGGAAAGCGGCCCCATTACTTGGTATGGTTCGTAGTCTTTCTTAAACTCATTGTTCATTTTTTTGCACACGGCAACACATGGTTCACCACAATTTTTTTGTTGTTTGGGTTTGATGGTTTCCTCATTAAACTGTTTCAGGTAATGGTTCACAACCATGTTGTCATGAAGGCTGATCCTCTTTTCTTCTGTACTAAAAATACTCGTGTAGTTAAATGAAAGCATTTTCCCCTTGAGGGTAGTATAGTTAACGCCAAAGGTGCCACCTGTTTTAAAGTTAGGGTCGAAACGGTATTTTGTAGTTGCTTCAAGGTCTTTGGCCGACATCTTCACCTGGTATTTATTTTGGAACCATTGGTCTGCAACTTTTCTGTCCCTGAAGTCCTCATCAATGTATGTGCCTCCATAAATGATAGCAGCTATACCATGATCGCGTAAAAGTTTTGTGCCAAAGCCACCACGGCCTGCCCAGGTATCAACAAATGTTAGTTCACCTTTTTTAATAGGGGTGGAGGCAATAGCCCCAAAATCAGTGCTAATTGCAGCCGGGCCAGTAGCCAAAATCCTTGGGTCTTCTTTATATCTATCACCATATTTTTGGTGCACATGGTCCATTAAGGAATAAACACCTTTTCTTCCATTTCGCCAGATATCATGAATATTTACAGGTTCAATTTCTACATTAATTTCTTCTCCTTGTTCCCGGTTTAAAAATAAAACGGAAGGAGTGGGGGCTTTTCCATGTATGGATAAAAGGTTTATACCTAAATTATCGAAAACCAAACCTGCTCCCCCCATAGATGAAATGTAAAATCCGCCCCAACATGGTGAAAAACCATTAAAAATCAATCGGTTTGAACCTGGGAATATTGATCCGGCCAATAATCCTGTCCCAATATTTAAACTGTTAAATTTTCCTGATAAATGCAACCCCAAGTCAACGGGGCCAAAAAAATCACCAATTGGATAATGGTTTATGCGATAATATGAGCTGGCTGTATCTATTGCAAGTACTTTTAAAGTGTGTTCCATAGCATATATATTTCTTTTAAATTAATCATTTTCTTTTCTAAAGACGTTTGTTAATTTATCAACCATAACGTTCGATGGTAAACTGTCGTGCAGGTTTTCAAAGCACTTCAGTATCAACCGACACCAAATCTAATTAAAAACTCAAAACTTCCAATTCTTTTCATCACCCCCGTATGCAGTTTTACCATTTGTTAACGCCTGGCATTCTTTCAACTTAGTCCTTTTAATAGTTAAATCCAAAAGCCCAAAGAGGAATCACATTGCGATAACCATATTCTATATCGTCTTTGACAATAAATGATTTACCATCTTTTTCAATTTGGTCATGTTGTTTATTTTTACCTCCAACTTCAAAAGTATAATTTTCAATTACAAAATCTGCTTTTCTTGAAGATATGACCTCATTTTTCACTCGCATTTGATTGAAAAAGAATGTTTCACGCAAGTTTCCAATATTTGATTTGTCTCCAACTAAGTTGAAAATGATATTTGTATTATCCAAATACACTTTATCAACTTTTCCTAATCCTCGGATTCCACTTGTTTCATTTAGTAACTGTTCGATAAGTCCTGCCTTTTCCATAAATGAAAAATAATCATCTAATGAATTCCGACTTACACTAATCATTTCAGAAATTTTAGAAAAATTGGGTTTAAAAGGCACGCTTTCTGCAATTATGGAGAGCAATCGTTTTAGTTTTCGACTTGTTCCAATATTTAGATTTGCATATTGTGGAATATCTGATTCCAAGGTTTGAACAATAATTTGGCCTAAACGTAAATTTATTTCATTTTCAATGCCAAATGGATAATATCCTCGTTTCAAATAATCATTAAATAGAGGTAATGGATGTTGAATATTATCAAGTTTCACTTCATTATTTATGATTTGTTCTAAAGTATAGACTTCAGTATCATAATCATGGAATAGTTTCAAATATTCACGAAATGAGAGTCCTTGTAATTTGTAAATTATGGCTCTGCGACTTAAATCAGCTGTACCTTTGATTATGTCAAGTACAGAAGAACCCGTAAAAACAACTTTCAATGTAGGAAATGAGTCATAAATGTTTTTTAGTTCTCGAGACCAGTCATTATACTTATGAATTTCGTCGATAAATAAATACTCTCCTGCATTTTTATAGAAATCATCCGCCAAATCAAAAAGCCTGTTTTCACCAAAGTATATATCGTCTGCCGAAACATATAACGTTCTTTTGCTGTCTAAATTTTCCTTGATTTGTTGTAAAATCATAGTGGTTTTACCAACTCCACGAGCGCCAATAATTCCAATCATTCGATTTTCCCAAGAGACCTTATCGTACAAATAACGTTTAAAATTCGTTGTCGTACTTTGTAAAAGCGTTTCAAATTTCTGATATAATGTTCTCATAATTTTTCAGTATAATCTTCACAAATATACAAAATGCACAACAAATTTAACACTTTTATGGAAAATTATTCATTCCAATGTGCAGTACACTCTTCTTTGCTTAGCGTTAACGTTTGGCTATACCTGCAGTTGCGGATTAGGGGCTGCTAAAATATCCCGCGAAGCAGAAAACCCGAAACCTGCACTGCACCTGCAATTACCAGGTATAGCATGTTGCTACTGGCGTTTTCTGTCTGGGTCTATTATTTTTCGTTTGCTTCTTTCAGCGCAATTTGTTCCAATTCTTCCGAAATCCTGAAATTCGTTTCTCTGATTTTATTCAAATATGGTTTGATTGAAGGAATTAGTCCAGTTTTCTTGGCTCTTATTATCACTTCAAAAGTTCCCATTACAGATAGTCCTAATCGTTTAGCCCACATTGCGTATAAAGACCTCAAAAAATAAAAATTTCTGTTGATAAGCCCCCT
>CAZJDA010000038.1:0-46904 GCA_964544705.1 uncultured Bacteroidales bacterium | reverse complement strand
CATCCCCTCCAAATATTCTCCACCCAGGTGGTTTTGGTGATGAAATCTATATTTCCGTTCCATTGGTTCCAGGGTTTTAATACATCCATTTTTTGTATTTCTCGCTTGGTGTGTCCTTGTTCTATCTTTTCTTCTACCACCGCTATGGTGTTTTCTACCATTTCTATGTAGGCTTTTAATTGCTGCTTGCCGGTGTCTTTGCCATGCCCTGAAACAAGCAGGGTCTTGTTGTCGGTATAAGCATAAAGCACCTTTAAATTATCCAATAAAGTGTAAGCCGAATTCTTTTTTCCCATGCTCACCAAGGGGAAAGACTCGGAAAGGTACAGGTCGCCGGTAAATATTACATTGGAATCTTTAAAAATGATGATCATATCCGTAGTAGAATGCCCATAAGCAAGAGGGGCCAGTTCTAAGGCCTCCTCATCCAAATTGGCCATAGTTTTATCTTCTACCAGTTGGCATTGGCTCAATTCATAAGGCGATTTTTTGAGGTTAGCATGGATCATTAATTTACCCGCGGCAGATAAAAGACTGTTGCCTCCCGTATGATCACCATGATAATGCGAATTGATGATTAGCTCAATGGGTTTTTTAGCAATTTTATGCAGTTGCTCTTTGAGTTGTTTACTGGTGTTTTTATAACCGCTATCAATAAGCGTCCAATGTTTATCGCCTTCATAAGCAAGAATATTGGCGCCCCAGCCGTAAGTGAAAATTATCTTGTACAAACGGGAGGAGTATTTTTCCAAGAAAACCCGGGTCTCTGCCTGTGGATAGAATATTTTCTCCATGGTGTAAAGGTAATAAAAACAAGGCTGGCATTAAAAATTTTACTCGAAAATTGTAAGCTAAAGGCATAGTATGACGTGCTTTTTCTCCCGTCATTACAGTAATTATTGCTTATTAACTGACTCTGCCAGCTTTAGCCCTTCATTGAAAATGAATCCAGCTACTTTGTTTTTCGTGTGATAACCGCTTTTTTTTGTTGTAAACTGCCTAATAACAAGGACTTCTACGTTATCTTGAATGTTGAATTCTTTAATTAGCGGGTTAGGCGGTGAATAATGTGCTGTTTTTTTATCCAATTCAAAGCCTTTTTTGGCAACAAGAACAGTATAGAAATATGGATAGGAAGTACCGTTTACTTCATTGGTGGCAATTTGGGCATACAGGCCCAAGAAATCTTCTTTTTGCCCATTGATAGATACTCTTATTTTTGTATCATTGGGCAGTCGTGTTTCCTCTCCCTGGAGAAGCATATAATAATCAACATTATGGTGTTTTACCCGGTCTTTAAATAATTGCAAAACATATTTATATACTTGAATTTTTAGTATAAGATTGGGTTTTGTGAGGATCCTTTTCATACCTGTAAACCAATATGGCATAATAAGAACAAGAATATTGGTTGCAATAATGTACATGGGGCTGTATAAACTATCAAAAGAAATGAAATACAAAACACTTAAAACAAAGAACAAAACAAAAAAGAAAAATACACCCAAACCACTGGTAATATCTATAGCACTTTTGTCCCATTTTTTCATTTTCTTGTGCAACTTCTCCAAATCATTAAATTTACCAGGGTCAACTTTTTCCCACTTGGCATGAGGATTAAATTTGCCGATCTTTATCCGGTTATCATAACCTTTAACTAAAAGTAACAAGTTGCCGGCCAATACTAATAAGATGCCTGGCAACAGGGCCATCATAAAGTATTGTATTGCCATTCCTATTATAATCAATCCAATACTTATAAAAAGCCTTAGGTTGTATTTCATGGACTTGAAAAAATAAAACACAACTACATCTTGATCGGGTTTGTTGATTGATGGCGACATAATAATTATATTTTAACAGTTTGGTTATCAATAATTTTATCTAATTCTTTATACCCGGTTTGCCTCCAATAAAGCGGACACGCACCGTTGCAGATATGAAAATGCTCACATGTTTTGCAATATTCATGGGCAAATTGTTTCTCACGGCAAAACTTGGATCTATCATTTTGCCAAATGGATGAAAAGTTTTCTTTCAATAAATTTCCAACGCTCAGGTTATATGATGCACAAGGCAGGATATCCCCGTTAGGGGCAACGGAAAGCAACCCATCGCAAGCGCTGCATCCCTTGTTGCCCAGACCATGAGGTATTGTGTTGAACATACACATGGGCAAGGGTGAATACCACATGAACTCCACATCGTGCTTTTTGCTTTCTGCTATAATCTTCCTGATATAACCTCCCATCTCCTGGTAATAGAGTATCACTTCCTTATGCATAGCGCCACTGCCGGTGGGTATGATCATATTCATGCTAAACTTATTGATACCAAGCGTATTTTTAACAAATCTTGGAAAATCAATAGCTTCTTCAATATTTTTTTGGGTTAGGGTTGTATTGGTGTGCACATGGATACCGAGTTTTTTGAAGATTTCAACAGCGTTTAATGTTCTCTTAAATGCCCCGTTATACCTAACCAGTGCATCATGGGTAGCGGATTTAATACCTTCTAAGCTTACTTGAACGGAATCAAGCCCGGATTTTACAAGTTTTTTTCCTGTTTTCCTGTCAACAAGGGTGCCATTGGTGATGAGGTTTACTCGCATTCCGTGCTTTTTTGCATGAGCTACTAATTCAGGCAAGTCTTTTCTTAATAACGGTTCCCCACCCGTAAAGCTAATGGAT
The DNA here is from genome assembly GCA_964544705.1 of uncultured Bacteroidales bacterium. Lineage (GTDB taxonomy): Bacteria > Bacteroidota > Bacteroidia > Bacteroidales > CAZJDA01 > CAZJDA01. The sequence continues at coordinate 44,214 of CAZJDA010000038.1, read as the reverse complement.
GGTACTTTGGCATCTAAGAATATTTTGTCAATAAGTTTTTTGAGTTGCTTTGTGCTTAATTCATCATGGCTGTTGATTGGGTTTGAAGTGTCGTTGCAGCCAGCATAACAAAACCGGCATTTTAGATTGCACCTGTACGTGATTGCCAATTCCGACAACACAGGGTAGCGGCTGAATTTCATATCAAAAGGTTTTTTTTCTACAGCCTTGTTCAAGGTAAAAACATCCAGTTTGCCTTCTAACGAATGCCTTACAGCGAATAAAAATGACTCCAATTGAGCTATTTTGCTTGGGTTGTCTCCAATTTTTTTTATGATCTCATTGATCGAAGCTCCATCTAAAAGGGTTTTAAGCACCTGGGCGCCGGTTTTATTGAGCTTTTGAGCATTATTGGGCCTTTTGATGAGTAAATTATCATCAAGCCTCACGTATATATAAGGTTTTACGTTTTCAATAAATTCATCCACCCAAAATAGATTGTGCGCCTTCATAACAAATATTTTTTAATGTGAACCCCCACTTACGCAAGCAGAATGGCATGCAGAGTGGCATGCAGAATGACATGCAGAATGGCACGCCGAGTGGCATGCAGAATGACATGCATCGTGGCAAACGTTCATATCAAGGGCAAGGTCGGTGTCTATGTGGCCTTGCACCAAGTGATCGGTGTCTATTGGAATAGAATTTTCGTACTCATAGGGTTGCTCGTCCCAAGTATTTTTGTGGAAAAGTATATGGTTGTAATAATACCAATGATACCAATGATGATCGGTATTTTCTGTTTTACGTATTTTTTGTTTTTCGGTGGGCTGTTCCTTTTCACGTTGATTAAGCCAATCATTCATCAAATCAATGTAATAATTTTTTGTTGCTTCCACGTCTGCATCCCAAGCTTTGTGTTTTATTTTCCTGACGGCCAGGTTCATGAGCTCTTCTAGCTCTTCTTGCGAAAATTCGCCATCATCAGCAAGAGAATTGAAAAGTTTTTGTTCATATTCATCCAATTTGTACATGTCTGGGTAGTTAAGTACTTCCACTTCTATAGGGTTTAATCTTTTTACTTGAAGGTAACCTTCATTAACAAAAGACTTTACCATACCGCTAACAATACGTTTTATCGGGATGCCGAGGTAAAAAGCCACTTCTATGGGTTTCAGGTCTTTGCAAACCTTTCCTTCTTTTTGGAAATGAGACACTTCAATTTTTGGGGGTGTCCAATCCAGGTTGTCCCATCTTATATCATCCAAGCCTTTTTGCGCACGAGCCATAGAACGGTGTTTAAGAAGAAAGATAAATATAAAAATAAAAAGTACTATGATGAAGCCGGTTAGCAAATCAGGTTTACTCCTTTCTTTACTTTCTTCAACCATTTTATTGATATATTCATCCGGGTTATAGTCCCTACTTTCAGCAGGTAATGTGCCTGTGTTTTCTTTTTCTGATGTAAAATTTTTGGTATTGAACCACTTTGCAGGCATGTAGAATTGTACTTTCATGTTGTACATATTACCCGGATTATCTTTATGTACAAGCATCATTAGCCTGTTATTTTCTCCTTCTTGGTAGTCTATCTTGTACTTTTCGTTCATCCATTGCTCTGTAAGGATAAGGCTATCTTGGTATACTTTCTCCCTGGTGTTGTTTTGATATGGATTTTTATGAGGGAATAAGATTTTAAATGTATAATGGCTCATATTATTTGCTTCGTCCCATTGCATTGGCGCCCAATTAAAATAAACCAGTTCTTTACCGGTTTCTGATGTTGTAGTTCCCAAGTATCCTGGTAAGGAAAAATTGGTGTTGAAATAGAAAACATAGGTTACTTTGCCTGTTCCCACTCCTTTGCCATCAGCAAGCACGATATCCCATTTTTTGTCTCCTACCTTGGTTATGCTTAGCTTATATTTGTTCCCGTTATCGTCAACAGCAAAAGAGCTGTCGCTAAATTTGTATACCGGTAAGCGATCTTGTTCATTGAAATAGAATCCGTGCAATTCACCTGATATGACTTGCCACTGGACGGTGTATGCTACAACGGCTTCTCCGCTGGGATTAATGTCTATAGCTGTTTCAACAAAATTGATCGTTCCTTTACCGGCAAAAGAAGCCAAGTGGAAAAAACAAAATGAAATAATCGCAAATAGGAATTTACATGAGCTCTTCATAGCAATACTTTTTTAATGTATCGGAATTTTTTTTTAAAGGTAAAAAAAATGTAGGTTATATAACAGGCGGGATAAAAAAAATTGTGGGCTTATGTAACGAAAAAAGCCCTGGCTTGTATACCAGGGCTTTCATTTTTTTAAAGTTATTATTCTTTAATCTTACCGAGGCGTGTGGTTACTGTTGTTTTTGTTTCAACATAAAAAGGCCATAAGCCAAATTTTTTAGATTCAAATTGTGGAAAGAAAACAATGTCGTAACCAGTGTTTTCAGTCATTAGCTTATGCAACGCATAAAGATTTGTTTTCTTTTGAATAACATTTCCAATAACTGGAATGCTTAGGTTAAAAGGACTGGCAGTTTCAATTTCACCGTAGCTCTTTGTTAATAAACGAGCCCAGTCAACACCAATAATCCTTTGTTCCACTGCTTCGGCAGTTAATTGTTTTGAATACTCAAAATCACCTTTCACAAATTCAACATGATGAGCAGGTGTTTTCATTGTTTTTGAGTTTGTTGTGCAGCTAGAAAAAAATATTCCCATTACTGCAGCCATTGAAATTAATAAAATTGCTTTTCTCATAATAGTAATTTTTGATTTAAATGTTAGTAAAATGTATTGAATCAACTTTAATGTATATTGATATTATCTTTATTTACTTATTGCAAATATATATATTTTTGTTTATTGCGTTTGTATTTTACAAATCATATTTATGGTTTTCTTAATAAAAATTTACCATATAAGAATTTTATTAACCTTTAATTATCTAATGTTTACATTTAGTTGCATATGTCTTTACATAGTGAAAAATAATGGGTATGTTTTTATGAAAATTTTATAAAGTATGGCTTTAAGTGACTGTGATCGAGTTTTCTTACACATAAACGCTTAAAAAATTTATACCAAAAAAACCCAGTAAAATTGTTACCTTTAAGCAAAAATAAGCAAAGGAAAAATCCAAGGAAAATTTGAAACCAAGTAATATAGCTCGATATGAGAGGCCCCCAAGCTAAAAAAGTTAAGAAAGGATTGTTTAACCAGTTATATCCTTTTGAAAAAAACCCACAAAAGGATTGGTTGATCATTATTTCCATAAGTCTTTTCATTGGCTTGTTTTTATATATTTTCAGGCCTTTTGGGCTTCATGATGCTACTGGGCAATACAAATCGTTTATATTATTAGGTTATGGAATTGTAACTTTTACTGTATTGGTTTTAAATGTTTTCATAATTCCGGCAATATTTCCTTCTTGGTTTCGTGAAGAAAAATGGACTGTGAAAAGAGAGATTCTATACATTGGTTTTATTTTATTTACTATTGGCGCAGGTAATTTCTTTTATTCCAACATTATTTTCCATAACCAATTTTTATCCTTTAACGGGTTTCTACTTTTCCAGTTTTATACGTTGGTTATAGGTATTTTACCTGTAAGCATGTTAGTAATGTCTACGTATATAAGATTGTTAAAGCGCAATTTGAAAGCAGCAGGAGCAATTAACAAAAATATTTCAACCAAAGAACCAAATAGCAGGGGAATAGGTGAATCCGAGTTATCATTTTCTTCAACTAACAAGGGGGAAATGCTTCAAATTGCAGGAAAAGATTTCTTAGTTGCCATAGCCGAAGGGAATTATGTTAAGGTTTTCTATTTAGAAAAAGAAGATATAAAAAATATAATGCTTCGAAATACGCTAAAAAAAATAATACAAGAAACTTTATACAAACCGCCTTACTTTCGCTGCCACAGGGCATATATTGTCAATATAGACAAAGTATTGAAGGCTGAAGGAAATTCCCAAGGATTCCTATTAGATGTACATGGCCTAGATTTTAAAATTCCCGTTTCAAGGAGTTTTGTTAAACCGTTTAAGGAGCGTTTTAAATCTTAAACCCAACAACTAAAATATCATCTATTTGTTCACTGGTGTATCTTTTCCATTCTTCAATCGTTTTATCCAGGGTTTCTTTTTGTGCATTCATATCTTTGTCATGAATATCAAGAATTAGATTTTTAAACCGTTTAGAGCTGAATTTCTTCCTGTTTTCCCCGCCAAACTGGTCAACATAACCATCGGAGAAAATATAAAATTGGTCGCCTTCTTTCAGTTCTATCTTGTGATTTTCAAAGGGAAATTCTTTAAAAAACACGCCTATAGGATTCCTAGTAGCTTTTACAACGTTCAATTCCCCATCCCTGATATGGTATAGTGGGTTATGTGCCCCGGCGTATTGCATTACTTGTTCTTCTTGGTTAATCACGCAAATGGCTATATCCATACCGTCTTTAGATTCTGAATCGCGTCCGGTTTGTTTTAGAGAGGATTTTACTTTTAATCTTAGCTTTTCAAGAATTTCTGAAGCTTTTAAATTAAAGCGCTTATTGGGGATTATATCGTTAAGGAATGACATTCCTAGCATGCTTACGAATGCTCCCGGTACTCCATGCCCAGTGCAATCGGCAGCTACAATAATGACATTATCACCAACACGCTTCATCCAGTAAAAATCCCCACTTACAATATCACGGGGCTTAAATAGGATAAAATGGTCAATTCCTACTTCATTAATGATCTTTTCATCAGGTAATGCAGCCTGCTGAATTCGTTGTGCATATACAATGCTATCTGTAATATGCTGGTTTTGAACTTCAATATGGTCTCGTTGTGCTTCTATTTCTTCTTTTTGTTGCAATATCTCTTCATTTTTTGCCTTAAGCATAGTATTGGCTTTTTTCTTAAAAATATATAACCTAAGCAAAACGATGGCTATGATAACAACAAGGAGTACACCAACAATCAAAAAGTATAATTGTAACCTTTGATTTTGAATAACTTTCTCCTGGTAAGCTTTTTCATAATTTAACTTTTCTATTTCTTTTCCCTTACGCTCAGTTTCTACTTTAAGGGTGTCGCGTTCTTCTTCAACTTCGCCTAAAGTGGAGTCTATCACAATAATGGTTGAGTCTTTTACTTTGATTTCTTTTTCCTTTTCTTTGATCTTACGTGTAAGGATAGCATATTGCCTCCTGTTTGTAGTAAGAAATGCTGAATCCTTTTTTTCAATATAACTTTTGAAATATTCCAGTGCTTTTTTATACCGGTTTTTTTCGTAATAAGCATCAAAAAGAACATTATTCAGTTCAAATTCCAATTCTTTCATATTGTGCCTTTTAGCTATTTCCAAGCTTTCCTCATAAAATTTTGTGGCCCTGCCTTCACGGCCCCAATGCATAAATACCGAGCCAAGGTTATAAAGCACTAAAGCAACGTCTTCCTTATTTCCTATTTCTTCTCTTATTTTTAACTCATCTTGGTAAGCATTTTTTGATTTCCTATAGTCTTTAGCTAAAAAATATACCGACCCCATGGTTTCATATGCTTTTGCTTCATAAATTTTTAAATTGTTCTTTTTAGAAATTTTAAGGGCTTTCTCCAGGTATTTGATGGCTTTTTCCGTATCTTCAGTTTTAAAAATACCGGATAGTTCAAATAAAACCGGTGGTTTTTCTTTGTCGTTAAGTTTTTTTAGTTTTTTTTCCAGTTGCTCTACCTGGTATTGGTTTATAGCTGAAACATGAGTAGTTAAAAAGGAGAATAGTAAAAGAACGATTATAAATACTCGAGTAAGCTGATTCGTTGTTTTCATTCTTTTAGTTTTTATGGTAAAATTACCTTTATTTAAATTCATCACTTTGGTTTTAGTCCGAATACTAGTACATCATCGGTTTGTTGAATATGTCCTTTCCATTCTTCAAATTTATTTTTAATCACCGTGTATTGAGTGTTTGATTCTTTACCCGAAATATCTAACAATAGTTTCTTGAAACTTTTTTTGTTGAATTTTCGATGATGCTTACCGCCAAATTGATCAGCGTATCCATCGGAAGTAAAATAGATATCGCAAATATTTTGTGTATCAATAGTTTTTAATTGAAAATCTTCCATTTTGTCATGGATAGACACAGGCATATTGTCTCCTTTTATTTCTTGGAGGTAATAGTCTTCATTTTCAACGGTATTTTTGTCTAAGGTTAAGTCATCGGCTTTTTTTCTAACAATATAAACCGGCATATTAGCTCCGGCAAAATGAATCATAGTAGATTTTTTCATAATCTGTAATATAGCTATGTCCATACCATCCCTAACAGTGCCGGCAATACTTTGTTGGCGAAGCGCATGAACTATTGCATTTCTAAGGTTATTAAGAATAATATTGGGTTTGGAAAAATCTTTTTTTGCCGCCATTTCGTTAAGGAAAGCAATGCCAAGAGTACTCATAAAACCGCCGGGCACGCCATGTCCTGTGCAGTCAGCAATTGCAACAATAGTACTATTTTTAGTCTCGCTCACCCAGTAAAAATCGCCGCTAACAATATTAAAGGGACTGTAATAAATAAAATGCGGGGGGAGTATTCTTTTCATGGCCAGCTTATCAGGCAATAAAGCTTTTTGTATTCTGCCTGCATAAAGAAAACTATTGGTGATTTCATGTTTTTGCTTTAGTAAAAGGTCTCTTTGGTTTTCTATCTCTTCGCTTTGGCTCAGTATTTCATCTTTTTGTTGATTGATCTCTTCATTGCTTTCAATTAAAATATTGTTGGCTTTACGTTTCAACCGCAAGTTCCTAAATATAAGGAATGTAATGACCAACATAAACGCCAGGCCAATGATAAGGAATATGCGAATATTCCTTTCTATTCTTTGGTTTTTTGTAAGCAGGCCAATTTCTTTGTCTTTTTTCTCGGTTTCATAAAGTGTTTCGAGTTCTGATACCTGTTTTAGCATTGCTTCATCAAAAACAGAATCTTTATATTGCATGGATAATTGGTAATAATGAAGCGCTTCTTTATATTTTTGTTCTTTAGAATAGAGGTCTGCCAAGTGTTCATATACCAATTGATAGTGAGGCAAGGAGTAAAACGTATCTAACGCATTCAAGCATTTATTAAAATATAGATGGGCAGAATCATAATTGCCCATTTCCCTGTGAACAGCGCCTATATTAGTATTTACGTAAATATTAGACCATATGAATTGATTTTTTAAATCAATATCAAAGCATTTTTTAAAATATAAAAGCGCTTTGCTATATTCTTTCATGTAATAGTAAGTGTTAGCAATATCGTTATATGAATAGAACAGGAAAGCTTTATCATTGAGTTTTTCTCTCATTTCTTTTGCTTTAAAAAGATATTTAAGTGCCTGATCGTATTTTTCTTGGAGTGTAAGAATATTTCCAATTTCGCTAATGGCTGTATGATAGGTGGAAAATTCATTTACAGTATCCACAACATTAATGCATTGGTCAAAATAATACCGCGCTTTTTCCAAATTTCCGGATTTTCTGTGCGCAAATCCAAGGAATTTATAAGTGCTGGCTAAGTACTTATCTGCATCGTGTTTCTCAATTTTTCCCAGGTTTTCAATCAGGTGTTTAAGGGATTTGCTATATTCACCGGTAATAATATAAAGATGAGATAGTTTGTTCATATACTGAATGGTGGCGGGGTTTTCTCTACCTGAATTCAAAATAGCCTTTTTCGTGTATTTAATAGCTAGGCGATAATTATCTAGCCGTTTGTGAGCCTCTCCAATATCTGAATACAAATCCGCTTTATTAATTTGCTCATTGGATTTATCAATAAGTTCATTAGCATCAACAAGAAAGTGAACAGCCGTATCAGGATCCGTGTTAGAGTATAATTCGGCCAGCTCAATATTGGCCTTGATCTTTAATGAGTCATGGTAATCTCCTGTGATGATATTTTGAAGGCTATCAACTTGGGCGAAAGCAATTTGCCGGCAAAAGAAAAAAACCGCGATGATCAATATTCGTGATATGTATTTATTTTTATTAAACCTCATTGTTGTTCAATTTAAATCCCATTACCAAAACATCATCAATTTGCTGCTCTTTTCCTTTCCAGGAATAAAATTCTTTTTCCAGGATTTGGGCTTGCTCCCTAAACGGTTTTGAATGAATATTAAGCAAAAGTTTCTTAAGGTTTTTCCTTAAGTATTTCCTGGCATTAGCCCCACCAAACTGGTCGGCAAAACCATCCGAAGCCATATAAATCATTTTTATACCATGCATTGGCAACTTTTGTTGCGAAAAAGGCTCCATCCTGTCAGAAATAGACACGGGCATTTTATCTGTTTTAATTTCTACCAGGTATTCTTTATCTCCAATAGCAGCTTTTCCCGGGATATCATCATCCCCTCTTTCTATTACCACGAAAACGGGATTGTTAGCTCCTGCAATCAGTAATTGGTTGTTTTGTGTATCCAAGACGCAAATGCTAATGTCCATCCCGTCTTTCAAGGTCCCGGCTTGGCCTTTTTGATGAAGAGCTTCTATCACGTATTGTCGCAAGTTATTTAGTATTTCATGGGGTTGAACAATATTTTCTTTGTTAATGATCTCGTTAAGATATGTCATTCCCAGCATGCTCATAAAGCCGCCCGGTACGCCATGGCCTGTGCAATCGGCAGCAACAACTATGCGAAATGAATCCTTTTTTGTTGCCCAGTAAAAATCTCCACCTACAATTCCTTGGGGTTGGTAAAAAATTACTCTTTTAGGGATTACCGCGTCTAATATATTTTTGGTAGGTAATGCAGCGCTTTGAATTCTTTTTGCATAAGTGATACTCTGGGTTAATTCTTTGTGAACCCTTTCCAGTATTTGCTTTTGTTCCTTGATGTTGTCCCTTTGTGCGCTAATTTCGTCACGATGGGCTTCTATTTCGTCGCGCTGTGTTGTAATTTCTTCCTTTTGCTGGTTGATCTGGATATTCTTTTCTTGGAGGAGCCTGTTTGCCTTGATCTTTTCTTTGTAACGTTTGTAAACAAAAAAGACCAGGATTGCCATCAAGATCAAACCACCAACAATGGAAAAAATAAGAATACGTTGCCTACGTATTTCCGATTGATGGAGTGCCTTTTCTTTGTTTAATATCTTAATTTGCTGTTCTTTCTTTTCTGTTTGGTACTTGGTTTCCATTTCTTGAATGGCTTGGGTTTTTTCTTTGCTGAAAAGGCTGTCTTTGATCTTTATGTGTTGTTCTGCATATTGTAGCGCTTTTGTTTTATTATTATAAGCTTTATAAACCTCCATTAAAACAAGCGTTGCATCTTTTTTTAGCTCCAAAGCGTCCATTTGTTTTGCAATATTCAATGAATTTAATCCGTATTCTATAGAAAGTTGTAAATACTTATCCATTAAGGATTTATTATTTTGTGAAGTGGCAAGATTTAAATAATTTACAGCAATATAATAACAAATTTGGCTTTCACCAGGTTTATCTTTCATTTCTTTAAAGTAGTCCAATGCTTTTATAAAATGCTCGAGAGACACTTTATAATTATCAACTTGCAAATAAGCGATACCAAGATTGCCATAACTATAAGCAATACCTCTAAGGTCTTTCAGTTCTTCAAATACTTGTAGCGCTTCTCTATAATATTGGCTTGCCAAATTGGATTTGCCCTTGATTTCTGAATATAAGTCTCCAATGTTATTATAGCATATTGCTAACCCCCTTTTGTTGTTCTTATCCTTATATAAAGCAATGGCTTTCTTATAATATTCTATGGCTGTTTCAAAACTACCCTGGTTGCTATACACAATTCCAATGTTTATAAAATCTGCTGCTATATCCGTTTTGTCTTGCCGGTCTTCATCAATCCGCAATGCTTTTTGATAATAGGCTATGGCTTTTTTAAATTTCCCCATTCCTTCATACACCGAGCCAATATTGGTATAGCAAGAGGAAATCCCCTTTTTATTATGGATGGAAGAATCAATTTCTAAAGCTTCTTGGTAGTATTCCAGTGCAAGCTTGTAATTTCCTTGGATATTATAAATATTGGCTATATTGTTATACGCTTCGGCTTTTGATTTTATATTATTCTTTCGTTGACAAATTTTTAAATAGGTATAGAAGCTTTCAATAGCTTTTTCATACTTGCCGAGTTTACGATACAGTATGCCCAAGTTCCTGTAAGCTATGGATTCTAACTTCTCAAGGTTTTCTAAGTGAGCTATTTTTTTTGCTTTATTCAAATAATAAAGAGAGCTGTCGGTATTTTCATCTTGGTAGATTTCTCCAATGGCAATGAATAATTCAATTATTTGCTCCTTGCTTTTTGTTTGACTGACTGCAGAAATGAGGCTGTCTTTCTTTTTTTGAGCTAATAGAATACTTGCAAAAAACAATACCAAAAAAACACAAATGTACCTTTTCATAAAGTTTTTCTGTAAAAATAATGAAAACATGGGAAAATGGAGGAAAAATTAGGACTTATTTAACATAACAGTAGATAAAATTATTTTTTCTAAACTTTGTGATGAATGATTAAAAATTGGAGAGGATGTAAGAATTTCATTATTTTTGCCACAAATATCATCATTGTGATAGAGTATAAAATTGGATTAAGTCTAATACCAAAAATTGGAGCTGTAAGTGCAAAAAAGCTTATAGCCTATTGTGGCAGCGCTGAAGCGGTGTTTAAAGAAAAGGAAAAATTCTTACTGAAAATTCCGGGTATAGGCAAGGCCATGTCAAAAGAAGTGATAAACCAGTCAATTATTGATAGGGCTTTAGAAGAAAAATCTTTTATTGAGAAAAAAAAAATTACCCCGCTTTTTTTCCTTGATGAGGGATACCCGAAGCGTCTTAGACATTGCGTGGATAGCCCAGTCATGCTCTATTATAAAGGCAATGCCGGCCTTAATAATAGCAAAACTATTGCCATTGTTGGCACCAGGAATGCTACGGATTACGGAAAACAAACTTGCCAAGACCTGGTTAAGGGTATTGTTAAGCATAATCCACTTATCGTTAGCGGTTTGGCTTATGGCATTGATGTTGCAGCCCATAAAGCTGCGTTAGACAATAACCTGGAAACAGTTGGAGTTTTAGCCCATGGTTTGGATAGAATATATCCACCATTACACAAGGATATTGCAAAAAAAATGGTTTCACAGGGAGGCTTGTTAACGGAGTTTATGCAACAAACCAACCCCGACCGTGAAAATTTTCCTAAAAGAAACCGCATTGTTGCCGGTATGGTAGATGCAGTAATTGTTATTGAATCCGGGGTAAAAGGCGGAGCCCTTATAACCGCAGACATCGCCAATTCTTATAACAGGGACGTTTTTGCTATTCCTGGTAAAATTAATGATGCTTTCTCAAAGGGTTGCAATTTTCTTATCAAAACCCATAGAGCCGCATTGCTCGAAAAACCTGCCGACCTGGAATATATTATGGGATGGGAAACTTCACCTGAAAATAAAAAACCAAAGCAACGAGAACTTTTTATTGAACTCAGTGAAGAAGAAACAAAAATCGTTGATATTCTGAAGAAAGAAGAAAATTTGGGTATCGACACTTTATGCTTAAAAGCAGCCATGCCCATGAGCAAAGTTTCTCCTGTATTGCTCAATCTTGAATTTGAAGGAATTATTAAAAGCCTGCCGGGAAAAAGATACTCATTAGTATGAAGGAAAACAAATAAAATACCTTGTCACTTTTTCAGATAGCGTGGAAATATTCAAGTGGTCAGAAGCTTCGTCAATATCTTTCAATGACTTGTCTTTCATTAAAATATTAATATTTCCAATGTTTTTATCGTAAGCATTATTAGAAATAGCACCTGTAAAAACGAAATAATGCACCTTATCTTCATCAATGTTATGCTTTTTTATGGCATGCAGTTGTTTTTCTTCCAATACATCTTTTGGGATAGGCCGGTCATAAAGACTTATCTTGTATAGAATCCTGTTAATAAGATTGTTGCAGAGTTTTGATAGCACTTTATCAGGAGCATTTGTCCAAGCCTTAATTGAAGCAATGATGTCATTATCATCCAGTTGTGCAAAAAGCTCGAGCAATTTTGGGTCCTTCGTAAAATTATCTTTATTATATTGATGGGTTAAAAATTGGTCAAGAGCCGGTGTAGCAAAAAGTTTATCGCCGTTATTGATAATATGCTTTGCCCTTTTTAATATTTGCAGCAAGAGGTTTTCGGCCGCTATCACGGTCTTATGCAAATATACTTGCCAATACATCAAGCGCCTGGAAACAAGAAAATTTTCGATTGAATAGATTCCTTTTGCCTCCACCACCAATTTGTCATCTACTACATTAAGCATATCAATAATCCTGTCCGAACTTATTACACCTTCGGATACACCCGTATAAAAGCAGTCCCTTTTTAAATAATCCATCCTGTCCATATCAAGCTGGCTCGATATAAGTTGATGAAAAAATTTTCTATGGTAAGTGTTATTGAAAATATTAATGGCCAATTCCAGTTTACCTTTAAACTCCTTATTCAAAGCATTCATAAAGAAACCTGACAGGTCTTCGTGGTTCATATCGTAAACAATGGTATTTTCTAAAGAATGGGAAAAGGGCCCATGTCCAATATCGTGCAATAAGATGGCAGCGTATACTGCGTTGGCTTCTTCATCAGAAATATCAATCCCTTTGTATTTTAGTGTCTCGATTGCATTGGACATAAGATGCATTGCTCCAATAGCATGATGAAAGCGCGTATGCAATGCACCGGGATACACTAAGTGGGTTAATCCCAGTTGTTTAATCCTTCGTAATCTCTGGAAATAGGGATGTTCAATAAGGTCAAAGGCCAATTCATAAGGGATATTAATAAACCCATAAACAGGGTCGTTCACGATCTTTTTTTTGTTTTGCTTAATATCTGCCACGTTGGTAAATTTTGTAAATTCGTACTTGTAAAAATATTTTCTAAATTATTCATATAATTTTTACAACATTTTGGCTAAAATACAGTTAATAATGTATTGTAACAATTGCCAATTATACAACAAATCTGTAAATTAGTAATGAATATGGCTGAAAAAATTAAAATCCTTTGGGTAGACGATGAAATAGAATTGTTAAAACCTCATATACTTTTTTTAAAAGATAAAGGTTATGACCTCACTACCACTTGTAGCGGTAATGATGCCCTTGATTTAATAAAAACACATTCCTTCGACATTATATTCCTTGATGAGCAAATGCCAGGATTATCTGGATTGGAAACTTTGGATGAAATCAAGAAAATTGACCCTTCCCTGCCCGTTGTCATGATCACCAAAAGCGAGGAAGAAACCATTATGAATGATGCTATCGGTGCAAAAATCTCCGATTATCTTATTAAACCGGTCAATCCTAATCAAATATTGTTATCCATTAAAAAGAACTTGGAAAACAAACGTTTGATAAGTGAAAAGACAACCTCTGCTTACCAGCAAGAATTCAGGGAACTGGGAATGCAGATCAACGATAATCCTGATTTTGCTGGATGGGCAGATATTTATAGCAAATTGGTTTATTGGGAGCTAGAACTTGAACAATCTGGCGAAACAGGAATGGAAGAAATTCTATCTATGCAGAAGTCTGATGCTAACAACCTTTTTGCTAAACATGTTCAAAAGTACTATAAAGATTGGATAAGCGGGAAAGCCGAGGCACATCCCGTTCTCTCACATACCTTGTTCAAAGACCGTATTCATCCTTTCCTGCAACAAAATGAAGACAAAACCGTTTTCTTGATTATTGTGGATAATTTACGTTTTGACCAATGGAAAGTATTACAACCTATATTTGAAAGATACTACAGGGTTCAAAAAGAGGAATTATATTATAGCATTTTGCCAACATGTACACAGTATGCCCGTAATGCCTTTTTTGCCGGGCTTATGCCATCAGAGATAGAAAAGAAATATCCCAAACTTTGGGTTAATGAAAATGAGGATTTCCCCAAAAACAAATATGAATCGGAGCTTTTTGCTGAACAACTCAAAAGGTTAGGATACCAAGCCAATTATTCCTATAACAAGATACTCAATTTAAATGCCGGGAAAAAGCTTAGCGAAAACCTTAATAATTATATGAATAAGCGTGTTAATGTTATTGTATATAATTTTGTTGATATGCTCTCGCATGCCCGTACTGAAATGGAGGTTATCAAAGAGTTGGCCGATGACGAGCCAGCTTACCGGTCACTTACTCTTTCTTGGTTTGAGCATTCTCCTTTGCATAGCATCATAAGGACACTGGCAGAAAAAAACATCCCTATAGTTCTAACAACAGATCATGGCTCAATACGTGTACAAGACCCGGTAAAAGTAATTGGTGATAAGAATACCTCAACAAACTTGCGATATAAACAAGGGCGGAATCTTGATTATAAAGAAAAAGAGGTTTTTAGCGTAAAAAACCCAACGAATATTTTTCTCCCTAAAACCAACGTGAGTACAAGTTATATTTTTGCCAGGGAAGACTCGTTTTTAGCCTATCCTAATAATTACAATTATTATGTGAATTATTACAAGAATACATTCCAACATGGAGGAATTTCTATGGAAGAGATGTTGATTCCTTTAATTAACTTAAAACCCAGGTAAATGGAACACATTTTATCTTGTAATTCATTGGACGAGATTCATTCAACTGCCCAAAATATTCTTTCAATTACCGGTAACAAACGTGTATTAGCTTTTTATGGCGCAATGGGTGTTGGAAAAACAACCCTTATTAAAGCTATTTGTAAAGAACTTGGTGTTGAAGAAGTTGTTAGCAGTCCAACATTTGCCATTATTAACGAGTATCATTCTAATAAGGAAGGGGCCATTTACCATTTTGATTTTTACAGGATAAAACAACCTTCTGAGGCCTTAGATATTGGTATTGACGAATATTTTTATAGTGGTAATTATTGTTTTATTGAATGGCCTGGAAAAATTGAACGGTTTTTACCTGGAAATTTTGTATATTTGAAAATAAGTGAAGAAGACAATAAGAGGTTGATAACAATAAACTTGGATAGTTAAGCTGCAAATCCCAAAATACCATATATGACCGCCAATGAAGAAAAATTCGGTACTTACAACCAAACAGGAAAATTACTACCCCAAGAAGAGTTCTTGGAAGTAAAAAAAAGGAAAAGGAATCTTGTTATAGGTGTCCCTAAAGAGACCTTTTTCCTGGAAAACAGGATAGCTTTAGTGCCTGATTCGGTCGCATTACTTGTACAAAATGGGCATAAAGTCATTATAGAGTCAGATGCCGGAAAAGCTGCCCACTTTTTTAATAGAGACTATAGCGAGAGCGGCGCCGAAATTGTTTATGATACAAGGGAAGTATACCGTGCAGATATACTCCTTAAAGTCGCACCCCCATCAGCAGAAGAAATTACTATGCTTAAATCCAGGCAGACAATCATATCAACTTTGCAATTTACTTCCCAAAACAAATCTTATTTTAAAGACCTGATGGCCAAAAAGATGACAGCCATTGCCTTTGAATTTATTAAAGATAAGGTAGGGAGCTATGCTATTGTGCGTTCTATGAGTGAAATAGCAGGCAACACTTCCATTTTGGTTGCTGCCGAATACCTTTGCAACCCAGATTATGGAAAAGGGAAAATGTTTGGAGGGATTTCAGGTGTTACCCCGGTGGAAGTGATTATTATTGGAGCAGGAACTGTAGGAGAATATGCTGCCAGGGCTGCTATGGGACTTGGTGCAAATATGAAGATTTTTGACAATTCAATATACAAACTAAGAAGATTGCAAGGAAGTATTGGTACTAGGCTTTTTACCTCTATCGTGCAACCAAAAATACTCACCAAATGCCTCAAAAATGCTGACGTGGTAATCGGCGCTATCCATTCGCCAGGAGGTAGGTCGCCAATAATTATTACAGAGGAAATGGTCAAACAAATGAAATATGGTTCTGTAATTGTTGATGTAAGTATTGACCAAGGCGGTTGTGTTGAAACATCGCAAGTAACAAACCATACAGTGCCTGCATTTCAAAAATACGGTGTAACCCATTACTGTGTGCCAAATATAGCTTCAAGGGTACCCCAAACAGCATCATATGCATTAAGCAACTTTTTTGAGCCTATATTATTAAATGTTGGAGAAGAAGGAAGTACGGAAAATGTTCTTAAAAACCTTCCCGGCATGCGGAAAGGTACATATTTGTATAATGGCATTGTAACCAGCAAAACCGTAGGTGATTATTTTGATTTGCCTTACCAAGATATTGATTTATTAATGGCAGCATTTCATTAATAGATCGTATATCTATTTATTTCTTCGCCTTTTTATTTCGTCTCTGATGATTGATGCTTTTTCGTAAGCTTCTTCTTGAATGGCTTTTTGCAAAACTTCTTCCAACTCACTCATCGATAAGTGGGCATAAGCGCCTTCCTTTGTTTCCCCTGAAGCATAATCATCTTTGGTCCTAATAGGAGCTTCCTCTTTCTCTTGGTTTAGGTCGTCAAGTATTATACCTGCAGAGGTCATAATTTTTTCGTATGTGTATATAGGGCATTTAAAACGTACTGCCAAAGCAACAGCATCGGATGTTCTGGAGTCAATTTCATATACTTTGCTGTCATAATTACATACCAATTTGGCAAAAAATATCCCTTCTACAAATTTATAAATCACTACTTCGGTAATATTTATATTAAAAGTACCTGCCAGCTCTTTTATAAGGTCATGGGTAAGTGGCCTGCTTGGTTTCATTTTTTCCAGTTCTATTGCAATGGACTGTGCTTCAAAACCGCCAATAATTATGGGTAATCTTCTTTTCCCTTTATGCTCGCCTAATATTAACGCATAAGCACCTGATTGAGACTGACTATAAGAAATTCCCAAAATATCCAACTTGATTTTTTCCATATTCCAAAATTCCTATTTAAGCCAAAACACAATTGAACACACCAAAATGTCAATTATTAAGTTATTAGATAGTTTTTGACTGTTAGATTTATATATTGCTTTTTGTTCTAATTTAACACTAAAAAATTTGTATTTATTACAATACAAACGATTGATAATTGTAAACATTACAATTTAAATCAACTTTTGTTGGTTTTAGTTTTTAATCTCTAAACAAAGTTAACATAATTTATTAACTTTTCAAAATTCGCACATGATTCTGAAAATATGAATAAATTTGTTGAATTGGTAATATAGTTACAAGGTAGCTAATTTAATGTGATGAAGCTAATCGGGTTGTATATCTTTGATGTTCAATTGCAAGCTTACAGAACCATTCCAGCAATTTTCTTCAACGTGATAGCAAATGTTAAATTTTTTGCCTTGATTAACACAATCAAAAGATTTGCCTTGTTGGAAAGCGATGGCTGGAAATATTTTTCTTTTTGGCAATTCTTGGATAATATTGAGTTTTATGTGATTATTCCCTACTATTCTTGCGGTGCCGGTATCTTTAACATTTTTTGTAAGAAAAATAGGGGCCATATTTTGTGGGCCAAAAGGTGCAAATTGTTTCAGCACCCTGAAAAATTTTGGGGTAATTGCTTCTAAGTCTATTTCTGCATCAATTTCAATCTCGGGTATAAGCATGTCATCCTTAATGGCTTCAGCTACTGCTTTATCAAATCTTTTTTTGAAAGCTTCAAGATTTTCGGGTATAATAGTCATACCCGCGGCATATTTATGCCCACCGAAGTTTTCGAGTAGGTCGCTACAGCTTCTAATGGCTGCATAAATATCAAAATCTTTTATTGACCTAGCTGAACCTGTTATCAGGCCATTGAATTGGGTCATAACTACAGTAGGCTTATAGTAGTTTTCAATAAGCCTGGAAGCAACAATTCCTATAACTCCTTTATGCCAATTGGGGTTGTAAAGCAAGGTAGAGCGCTTTTTTATTAGCTCGGGTGAAGAGCTGATCATTTCAATGGCTTCTTGCGTAGCGCTCATATCAAGCGTTTTACGCTCTGTGTTATTTGTGTCAATATTTTTGCCTAGCTTATAGGCATACTCTATATTTTTAGATATTAACAATTCCACTGCATACTTGCCTTCGTCAATTCTTCCTGCTGCATTTATGCGGGGCCCTATTATAAATACTAGGTCGCTAATTGTTAATTGTTTAGAAAAAATTGTGGTGCTAAGATCATCATTTTCCGACCTCTTAGAAATATTTGTATACTTGATGATAGCTTCTATACCGGGCCTAGGTGAAGTGTTAATTTTTTTAAGCCCATAATATGCCAGCACCCTGTTTTCTCCCGTTATGGGCACAATGTCAGAAGCAATGCTTAGTACTACTAAGTCTAAATAAGGTTTAACCCTGCTGTTAAATGAAACTTCCATTTTTTCAGCCAAAGCTTGTATGAGTTTAAAACCAATACCACATCCCGAAAGTTCTTTATATGGATATGGGCAATCTGGCCTTTTGGGGTCTAATACTGCATGGGCATCAGGGATATTATCATCAGGTAAATGATGGTCGCATATAACAAAATCAATATGTTTTGTTTTGGCATAATTTACGTGGTCAATGGCTTTTATACCGCAATCAAGAACAACAATAAGGGAGAAATTATGCCTGTAAGCATAATCAATACCCGTCTTAGAAATTCCATAACCTTCTTTGTACCTGTCCGGGATATAAAAATCAACATTCGTATAGCTTTTCTTCAAGAATGTTAGCACTAAAGCAACAGCCGTAGTTCCATCAACATCATAATCGCCATAGATCAATATTTTTTCAAAATTATCAATTGCATTCAATATCCTTGCTACAGCTTTATCCATGTCTTTCATTAAGAAAGGATCGTGAAGGTCGGACAATTGCGGGCGGAAGAACTTTTTAGCCTCGTCGTAAGTATATATATTTCTCTGCGCTAATAAGTTAGCTAATGTGGAGTCTATCTTCAATTCTTCCGACAATTGCTTTATGATTGTTTGATCACCTTGTTCCTTTAAGACCCACCGTTTTTTCATCCAGGTAATTTTTCTATTTCAGTAAGTTCTCTAATTTTTTTCTAATTATACTTTGTAAAAGTGTTATCTAAGAATAAATTTTGTAAAATTACACATTATTTAGAAGAATTTAAAATAAACAAGCATTGATTTTGGGCTTTTTTCTTATGTGTTTGATTGTCCTATACTTACAGGAATGGCAATGGAAATAGATGGTTTATAGTGCATCATTAAAATATTATTCTTTTTATACAATTACAGGAATCCAGGATAAAAAAAAGATTAATTTTGCAATACCATTATCAAGCAACCTAAAGTAATATTTGGTATGGCAGGTAACCAATATAAAATTTTGCTAAAATACTTACCCGAAAATACTTTGGATGGGATATTGGAGATCATCATCAATAAGCCGATAAAGCTTATTATTAAAGGACAAAGAAAATCAAAATATGGAGATTATAAACCCCCGATAAGAAATCATTATCATTGCATAACCATTAATAATAACTTAAATCCATACCATTTTCTTATAACCTTAGTTCACGAAATTGCCCATTTGATGACTTGGGAAAAGTACAAAAACAAAGTAAAACCACATGGGAAAGAATGGAAAGAGATTTATAAATCACTCTTAACGCAATTTATGGATGTTTTTCCTATGGATATAAAAATAGCTGTTTTGCAACATTTAGGCAATATTAAAGCTTCTACAAGCGCAGACTTAAAGCTTACAAAAGCCTTAATTTCATATAATCAAGACCAACCACTTATGATAAGCGATATTCCGCCAAATAGTATTTTTAGTATTGAGGATGGAAGAGTCTTTAAAAAGATCAACAAGGTTAGAACGCGCTACAGGTGTTATTGTTTGGATGATAATAGGTATTATTCAATGAGTGCCTTTTACCAAATTAAGGATTTATCAGCATAGATACTTATATAAATTTTATATTTTTGCTTAACAAAAAATTAACTTACAAACCCGGAATATAATTACCCGATGAACAAAAATAATTACTGTGTTATAATGGCAGGTGGAGTTGGTTCAAGGTTTTGGCCACTTAGCCGTATAGAAAAACCTAAGCAATTTATTGATATTCTTGGAACTGGAGAAACTCTTATTGAACAAACATACAATAGGTTTGCCAGGATATGCCCGAAAGAAAATATATATATTGTTACAACGAACATCTATAAGCAGCAAGTGTTTGACCTTATACCTGGGTTAAGTAATGACCAGGTAGTTTCAGAACCCTCGCGCCGCAATACAGCCCCTTGTGTAGCTTATGCCAGTTATAAAATTGCTGAAAAAAATCCTCATGCTAACATTGTTGTAGCTCCTTCCGATCATATTATAACCAAGGAAGACAAATTTTGCGAAATTATTAAATCAGGATTAGAAATTTGCGAACAAAACGATTGGCTTATCACCCTTGGCATTAATCCAAGCCGCCCTGATACCGGCTATGGGTATATCCAATTTAAAGAAGAAGAAGTTTTTCATGAAATGCCAGCGTTAAAAAAAGTAAAAACATTTACAGAAAAACCCGAGCTTGAAATGGCCAAGCAGTTCATACAAAGTGGTGACTTCCTATGGAACTCCGGTATCTTTATTTGGTCGTTATATGCAATAAAAAAAGCCATAAATAAGCACCTTCCTGAAGTGGATTCTGTGTTTAAAGAAGGAGAAGGAAAATACAATACTGAACAAGAAGAAAAATTTATACAAGAAGCTTATTCTATTTGCCGGAGCATTTCTATAGACTACGGCATTATGGAAAAAGCAGATAATGTGTTTGTTTTACAAGCCGATTTTGGATGGTCTGACTTAGGTACTTGGGGTTCATTATACGAACACAGCGAAAAGGATAACAACGGCAATGCTATTGTTGGCAATAATGTTGTTGTGTACAACACCCAAAACTGTGTAGTGAATATGCCAAAAGACAAACTTGTTGTTTTGCATGGCCTTGATAATTATATCGTGATAGAATCTGATAATACACTGCTCATCTGCAAAAAAACTGATGAGCAAAAAATCAAGCAATTTGTTAATGATGTGAAGATAGAAAAAGGTGAGCAATTTGTTTGATAAAAATAAACACCCTATTATTATCGTTTTCAACAGCTTGAAAATTATACTTTTTTGAAATGTATTTAAAAGTTTGCTTATGGTAGAACGAAACATGGGTTAAATCCCTTGCATAGTGCCATTTAGGGAATGCTTCTATAGATTCCCAGGCTTGAGTCATCACAATTAAGCAACCGTTTTGTTTCAGTAATTTTTTAATTAATGCGATTTCATTTGCCGGTGTAAAAAAATGCTCAAAGCATTCGGTAGCAAAAACAAAATCAAACTTTTCACCAGGCAGTTCTGGAAAAAAAAGAGGGTCGTAGTTTTTACATGAAAAACCTTTTTGTTCAAGAAGAATACTTAAAGTTGGCACAGGCCCACAACCAAAATCCAAACCTTCCATATGCTTGTTCAAGAAAGGCAGCGCAGGCCTTATAGCTTGGTTCAAAAAATCTACATAACCTTTATGTTGAATCCCATTATTATGGGTTAAGTATCTTTCTTTTTCAACTTTAACAGGTGGGCGAGAACAAGCTTCGATGAATATAAGCATGCAATTGTTACACATCCAATAAGGCTTGGACTCCGGGCCTTCAACATGAGTAAATTTTTCTTTATTAAAGCATAAGGGGCATGTCAACATTTTTTATCTCGTTAGTTTGGTAAAACATAAAGATTAAGCAAACAAAATTTATTAAAGTAGAATGAAGGTTTTTACATTTTATACGTTAATTTTGCATAAAAGATTATTTTTTTATGGAGATTCAATCTGTTAAACAGCGTTTTGGAATCATAGGCAACTCACCATTGCTCAATAGGGCTATAGATATTGCCATACAAGTAGCCCCAACCGACATGAGTGTGCTTATTTCAGGAGAGAGCGGGACAGGTAAAGAAGCATTTCCAAAGATCATACACCAGCTTAGTAAACGTAAACATGGCAACTATATTGCTGTTAACTGCGGTGCAATACCAGAAGGAACAATAGACTCGGAATTATTTGGCCATGAGAAAGGTTCTTTTACAGGAGCTCATGAATCCAGGAAAGGTTACTTTGAAGTGGCAGATGGTGGTACGATTTTTCTTGACGAAGTAGCCGAACTACCATTGGGAACACAAGTAAGGCTTTTAAGGGTTTTAGAAAGTGGTGAATTCATTCGCGTTGGGTCGTCTAAAGTATTTAAAACCGATGTAAGAGTAGTTGCCGCTTCCAATATCAATATTCCCGAAGCTATTCGTGATGGGAAATTTCGCGAAGACCTATACTACAGGCTTAATAGCGTACCTATTTTTGTTCCACCACTTAGAAAAAGGAAAGAAGATATTATACTGTTGTTTAAAAAATTTGCCAATGACTTTGCTGACAAATACCGCATGCCACCTTTAAAACTCAGTGAAGGCGCCATGGAAATGCTCAGGCAATATAGATGGACAGGAAATATTAGGCAATTGAAAAATATTACCGAACAAATTTCCGTTATAGAAAACGACCGGTTTGTTAGCACGGAAATATTAGAGAAATATTTGCCAGAAAACCAGGTTAGTGAATTGCCTGTTCTTTTTAGAAAACAGGAAAATGACAGCCAATTTAGCGAAAGAGACTTGTTGTACAAGGTGCTCTTTGATATGAAAAAAGATATCAACGAGTTGAAGAAATTGGTCATAGACATATTGCAAAACGATAAAGACACGGGAGAACTTACTAAGGACAATGCAAGGATTATTAAAAAATTGTACGAAGATGTTGACCCTATTATCAATGAAGATGAAAGTGATATCAAAATTAATCCTGCATATGAAAATGACCAGCATACTTATGAAAGCAATGGCGAACTGATTGAAGAGTCGTTATCATTAGAGAAAAGAGAAAGGGACTTGATAAAGAAAGCCCTTGAAAAACATAACGGTAGAAGAAAAGCTGCGGCAGAAGAGTTGGGCATTTCTGAAAGAACTTTGTATAGGAAAATTAAAGAATATAACATCAAATAATCATAAAACCAAGTGAAGAGAATTTTTTTGAAAATATTGATTATTGTTTTTGCTTCCCATTTATTTAATGGTTGTGGTATCTATTCTTTTACCGGGGCATCTATAGACCCAGCGGTAGAGACTATTTCTATTAAATATTTCCCGAATAATGCTGAAATGGTTATTCCTACCCTTAGCCGCTCTTTTACTGAAAAGCTCCAAGACTATTTTGCTTCACAAACAGACCTAGACTTGGTAGAAAGAGGGGGAGACCTAAGCTTTGAAGGGGCTATTATTGGCTATAGTACAGTGCCTAAAGCTATTCAGGGCAATGAAACAGCAGCCCTTAACAGGCTTACCATAAAAGTAGAAGTAAAATTTGTTAATGCTGTAGACCCTTCACAAAATTTTGAAACCGCTTTTTCAGAATATGAAGAGTATCCGAGCAATACACCACTCACCCAAGTTGAGCAGGAGTACGTTCCTGTTATCGTGGATAAATTGGTTGAAGCTATTTTTAATAAAGCTGTTGTAAATTGGTAACTAACTCAATATAAAGATTATGAATAAAGAACAACTATTAAAATTTATTGAATCACCGGCAAATATCGATAAGAAAAGCCTGCCATCGCTTATTTCTGCAATAAAGGCCTATCCATATTGCCAATCACTTCAAATTCTATTAGCAAGGCATTTGAATGATGTTAAAAGCAATCATGCAGAATCACAAATACAAAAGGCGTTTACTTATGCCGGGAATAGGGAATATGTTTACAATTACATATTCAAACCTTTAGAAGATTTCAAGACAGCACAATCTTTAACACAAGAAGGGATAACAACTTCTACTGCACACAAGGAAGCGCCAAAAACTACACCTCCTGCACCTCAAGAAAAGAAAGAAAAAGCACCTCCTGCATCTCAACCCAACATGAGCGAAAAAACTACAGCTTCAAAAGAAACTTTAAGCCAAGAAGAATTAAAAGAAAAAGTAGACCAACGCGTTTCGGAAATTGAATCAAAACCTCAACAAGAAAAACCTATAGAAACACCAAAGAGCGCTGATTCGGCTAACGATCTTAAAAGCAAGATATCACAGCGGTTAAAAGAAATTGAGGAAGAAAAAAAAAAGAAAAAATAGAACCGCCTGATAGTAGCAATCATACTCAAACCGGTACAAACGACATCATCAACAATTTTATAAAAAAAGAGCCCAAGATACAACCTGTAAAAAAAACAAAAAACAATAATATAGACCTATCTGAAGACAGTGTAAAAAGCACCGGTTTTGCCAGCCAAACATTAGCCGAAGTATACCTTAAGCAGGGCAATACAACTAAGGCTATAGAAATTTATGAGCAATTAATTTTGAAATTTCCAGAAAAAAGCACTTACTTTGCAAGTCAAATTCAAAAAATTAAAGATAATAACAAATAAACTTTTTTAATAATGGGAGCTTACGTATTAGTATCGGTTTTAATATTGATTACATGTGCACTATTGATCTTACTTGTTTTAGTGCAAAATTCAAAAGGTGGTGGCCTCTCTTCAACATTTGCAGGGTCTAACCAATATATGGGAGTTAGAAAAACTGCTGATTTCTTAGAGAAATCTACTTGGACTCTTGCACTCGTATTATTGGCATTAAGCCTTATTTCTATATTTGTGATTCCCAAGCACACCGTTGAGCAACAATCGGATACACAACTTAGGGAACGCATTGAACAAGAAGGTTTGCAGCCAATACAATACCAAGGAGAACCCGAAGAGGAGCAAGAATAAAAATTGTATTTAAACCTATTGAGATGTCAGAATGTCATATGTTCTGACATTTTTTTTGTTTCCAGTGTCATGAAAGTTAAATCCCTGTGTGGTGCGAATTTGACTCATCATGGCGAGCTCCATCCCGATTAGCATCGGGACAGGTACTGACCAATGAAAATTTAAAATATAAACAGGTGAAAAAATGTCGGTTTTAAACTGCCAATTTCATTTTGGCACAATATATGACAACAGCCACATGTATAAAGAAATTATTGTTAAACTAAAAAATAACGAGATGTCAAAAGTAAATGTAAAACCATTAGCAGACAGAGTATTAGTAGAGCCAGCAGAAGCTGAAGAAAAAACAACCGGTGGAATCATTATTCCTGATACTGCCAAAGAAAAACCACAAAAAGGAACAGTTGTAGCGGTTGGAAGCGGTAAAAAAGATGAGCCTTTAACCGTAAAAGAAGGCGATAAAGTATTATACGGCAAATACGCTGGCACAGAGATCAACATTGAAGATAAAGAATACTTGATTATGCGTGAATCAGATATTTTCGCGATCATTTAGTTCACTTTATCAATCAATTCATTTACAAAAAGTAAATAAAAATATTAACCATAAATTTACAAAACAATGGCAAAAAACATTTTGTTCGATTTAAAAGCAAGAGATACACTGAAAAAAGGTGTTGATAAACTATCGAATGCTGTAAAAGTAACTTTAGGGCCTAAAGGCCGCAACGTAATAATTGACAAAAAATTTGGTGCACCACAAGTATCAAAAGACGGGGTTACTGTTGCAAAAGAAATAGAGCTTAAAGACCCTGTTGAGAACATGGGCGCGCAAATGGTAAAAGAGGTTGCATCAAAAACTGCTGATGTGGCAGGCGATGGCACCACAACAGCTACTGTGCTTGCGCAATCTATCATTACTACCGGCATTAAAAACGTTACGGCAGGGGCCAACCCCATGGATTTAAAACGTGGCATTGATAAAGCCGTTATTAAAGTTGTTGAAAAATTAGCCTCTCAATCCATAGTTGTTGGTGATGATATCAGCAAAATTCAACAAGTAGCTACCATTTCGGCCAATAACGATGATTCTATCGGTAAATTGATTGCCGAAGCTATGGAAAAAGTTGGTAAAGAGGGTGTTATTACCATCGAGGAAGCTAAAGGAACTGACACTACTGTTGATGTTGTAGAAGGTATGGAATTTGACCGTGGGTATATTTCTCCATATTTTATTACTGACAGCGAAAAAATGGAATCGGTTTATGAAAACCCTTACATTCTTCTCACCGATAAGAAAATCTCTAACATGAAGGAATTTCTCCCTATACTTGAAAAAGTTAACCAAACAGGACAGGGATTATTGATTATTGCTGAAGATGTTGAAGGCGAAGCGCTTGCAACACTCGTTGTTAACCGTTTGAGAGGTTCACTTAAGATCGTGGCTGTTAAAGCTCCCGGTTTTGGTGACAGGAGAAAAGCCATGCTCGAAGATATCGCTATCTTAACAGGTGGTACCGTTATTTCTGAAGAAAAAGGATATAAACTTGAAGACGCTGATATCTCGCAACTTGGCCAAGCCGAAAAAATTACCGTTGACAAGGAAAATACAACCATCGTTAGCGGAAAAGGAAGCAAAGAAGCTATTGAAGCCAGGGTTAATCAAATCCAAAACGAGATTAAAAACTCTACTTCAGATTATGACATAGAAAAACTTCAAGAAAGACTTGCTAAATTAGCCGGAGGTGTTGCAGTACTATATGTTGGTGCAGCCAGTGAAATGGAAATGAAAGAAAAGAAAGACCGTTTTGATGACGCACTTTCTGCAACACGTGCAGCCGTGGAAGAAGGTATTGTTCCCGGTGGTGGTATTGCTTATATTAGGGCTATTGAGGCACTTGATGGCCTTAAACTTGAAAACGAAGACGAAGAAATTGGCGTTGCCATTATAAAACGTGCATTAGAAGAGCCATTGCGTCAGATTGTTGAAAACGCCGGCGTTGAAGGTTCTATCGTAGTTCAAAAAGTTAGAGAAGGAAAAGAAGATTATGGCTTTAATGCCCGTACAGAAAAGTATGAGAACCTTTACCAATCTGGTGTTATTGACCCAACAAAAGTAACACGCGTAGCACTTGAAAACGCCAGTTCTATTGCCGGTATGCTCTTAACTACAGAATGTGTATTAGCAGATGAAGAGGAAGAAGATGGAGGGCCAGCTATGCCACAAGGTGGAATGGGCGCACCTGGAATGGGCGGAATGATGTAAAAGATTATTTATAAAATATTACATTCAAAAAAGCGGGGAAGTTTCTTTCCCGCTTTTTGTTTACCTTGCAGGTAAAATCATCCTGCTTTTTGCAAGAAAGTTGAGACGCCTAACCAGTTGCACATTACGCGTTAGCTAATGGAAAATGTTCCCGCAAGGATAAAGAAAAGGATTGAGGACTCACGCTTCATGACCGAAGGGAATAATCGCTCAATTTGGGTTCGATTTATATAATGCTTATAATAATTTTAATCATTGAAAAAAATAGGTAATATAAAACCCATATTGTTAATTGCCATAGCTATAATACTATGGTTAGGATTCTACACCAAATCATACTCTGGCCCCTATAATAGTTGGGTTAACAACTCTCTTGGAGGGTTTTGCTATACCATGTTTTTTTGCTTCGTTTTTGTCCTTTTATGAATTGAATTCCACCCAAAAAGCATTAAACTTATTACTTTTGTTGGCGGTTTTGAAAAGTTTATTTACAACGTGAATCATTTATGAGAGGATACCCGGCAAGGAGTTTTGTTTTTTTTATCATTGTATTACATAGTTTATACTGCCAGGGGCAAAAAGAATATAGATTAATGCCCGGCAAATCAATAGAAATTCCTTTTAAAGCAAGTCATCCATTTTTAGACCAGGAGTATAAAGGAAATATTCAATTTGCTGCTTCCCTCGACACCGGTTTTCTAACAATATCTCTTGGTAAAATCTATTACCAAGAAAATCCTAAGTATAGAGGATTTCGTATGGATGAACATGCCTACCCCAGGATTAATGAAATCCAAATTTCCTGTTCATTCCCGGGAAAAACTTTTGATACAACACTTAAACATTTAAAAATTGGAAAAAAACCAATTTATCAACTCCAATTACCCGATTCAATAGAAAAAGACCAAGTAACATGCTTGCTTCATAAGCCTATACTGGATTTTTCCTCTCTTGAGAAATTTGTCCAAATTGCAAGTCTTTATTATAAAACCGATTCTATCTTTGGTGAAGCATATAAAAAACTGGAAACCTTAGACTACAACCGGGTTAGATTATTACCCATTTACGATTATACTTTGGATGAAGTGGAAGCTTCAATGGCCTTTTTGGAGAATAAAAATTTTGAAGAACGTTTGCAATTGCACGAAAAAGACCCTCAAGATTTTTTAGGCAAAATGCAAAAACTAAAGATCGAGACAGGAAAAAGACGTATTGTTCTAAATCAAAAATTAGCTAACCTCGATTTTGAGTTTTATAGAAAAGCCAAAGAATATCTTTCTGAAAGTGATACCGGGAAAGCCAAAGAACTGTTCAAAAAATCTATTGAAACCAATTATTTTTTTACGCTTTCTCATTTGATGATGGCCAAAATCTTACTTGGAGATAAAGAATTCATGAAAGCTTCTGAAAAGATCAATGAAGCATACACGAAAACGTATCCCATGCCAACAGATAAAGAATTGTTGGACAATTTTGCTCTAAAAGCCAAAAAAGAATTCTTTAATGCAGTAGATACGCTGTATTATAATAACAAGTACAACCAAACTTTAAAAAGATTGTCAACAGCCGAAGAATTTTGCAATAACCTACAAGTGGATTGTTCGGAAGAGATCATGAAAATGCGCTCTAAAGCTAAATTCGGGATATACAGGTCATATTTGTCAGTAGCCAATAAATCCATAGAATCTGGACACCCGGTTTTTGCAGAAGAGTATATTGCCAAGGCTAAATCGTACCAAGATAAAAATGAAGCATTTATTGAAAATGCTCACGAAGCTGATGAGCTTCTGCTCTCAATATCTAAAGTGTTTGAGAAAAGAGGATTGGAATTGTTAAAAAACAAGGAATATAATGAAGCAGTGCTCCATTTTAATAAAGCCCGGTATTTTTGCATGCAATATCCTGGAAATGAATGCAGCGACAGCATATATGTGTTAATAAGAACGGCAAAAATGGGCATTTTAAATGGGTTTTTGGATAAAGCCAGTGAATACATCGAGGAAGAAAACCACGAATTGGCTGAAGAATCCATAGAAAAAGCCAGGGAATTTCAACAAATGCATCAAAAGGAATTAAACAAAGTTGCAGGTATTGATTCATTAGAAGGGAAACTGAATTTTGTTCATTATAAATACTTGATCAATGAAGGCAAGTTTTTCCTTAAAAAAGGAGAATACAAGATTGCCTTGGAAAATATGGAAGCTGCTAAAGCGCTTGAAGATCGATATATTTTTAAAAATGATACCACGCTGTTTTCTTACATGCAAAAAGCTGCCAAAAAGGTAATCCTAGATACACTCAGTGATGCCAGCCTTAAAGCCTGGGCCAGTGAAGATAATTTGGCTGCAAGATTGCTAAAAAAAGGTATCGGCTTACAAAACAAATATTCCCTACTGAACGATAAAGCCATTAATAGAAAAATAGGAAAAGTAAGGAAAAAACTCAGGAAATCAGGCAATGCCTGTGATAATTATTGAGAACCGAAAGAAGCATTGCTTCAACTATATACCAAACCGCAACGTTGCCACAACTTTTAAATATATAGAAGTGGCAATGCCTGCGATAATTATTGAGAACCGAAAGAAGCATTGATTCAACTATATAACAAACCGTAACATTGCCACAACTTTTAAATATATAGAAGTGGCAATGCCTGTGATAATTATTGAGACACGGAAGAAGCATTGCTTCAACTATATACCAAAAGGCAATATTGTCATAAATCTAAACCAAAAAAGGAAGCCTATCCCTTTTCAAGCCAATGTCTAAAATCATTGATCTTGTTGCGGCTAACGAAAATTTCTTCATCATCCAAAGCTTTCATTCTTATTTTGGTCAATTACCTTGGGTGCAATGAAATACCCATTTTCGCTCTTAAGTACATTGCGTAGGGCTTGATCTCTACCCAGGCTATTTTCTTTTTGATCAGGGCGAAGGCTTTTTAAATTTTGACTATGTAAAGAAAAACATTCATTTGCAGCATCGTATGTTGTGATTCGCGAAACAAACTCCAATAATTCTTCCAGTTCGCTCTTCATCTTTTCCTTTTCTTCCCCTTGAAAAGAAAGCCCGGATAATCGGCATAGTTTTTCAAATACCTGGTCATTTATTTGCATACCTAGTGTTAAGTCAACAAAGCAATGACGCATCAACTGTTTGGCAATTTGCTCAATTACAACAATATAAATTCTCAATAATAAATGTGACGCATCACTAAATAATAAAAAGAGTTCTATAATTACTACGCAAATGTAAGAATTTTTCTACTTTAGTAAATTAAAAATTTCCATCAATGGAATACCATGAAAGGATAGCAAAAGCGGAGAAACTTGTTGATACCTTCAAGGACATAATTATAAGAATACTATGGGATGACCCAACAAAACAATATTGTAATATCCGAACCTTTATTCCCTGGATGGAAGAAGATGCATTGTACGAAATTCAGCAATTGCAATTAAAATCGAAAGACGAAGTTCATTACCTCAACCTTATAAAACGCTATGTTGGGGAATACACGGAAGATATTGACTAAAACTTAACTTTATGAAAACGATTTCACTTTACTTCATTATTCTTTTATTCATTTTTTCATGTACGGAGAAAAAAACAAGAAAAACAAGAGATATAAATAAAACACCACATCAAGGCGCCTATATTGATGATAATTTACCAAAAGATTCGGCGCTCCTCTTTGCAAAGAATTTTATTTCTACAGGGATGAATGAAAGAGATGCCGCTTTCTCGCCTGATGGTAAAGAATTTTATTATACCATACAAATCACCCGCAATTTTGTTGCCATTGTTTATTCTGAAAAAATTGACGGGAATTGGTCTCAACCGGAAATTGCCAGTTTTTCGGGAAAATATAAAGACTTGGAGCCTGTATTTCATCCAGACGGGAAAAAGCTTTTCTTTGTTTCCAACAGGCCTGCCGAAGATGGGCAAGAAATCAATGATTTCGATATTTGGTATGTTAAAAGAAAAGCCGGACAATGGGGTGAGCCAATAAATATTGGGAAACCGGTTAACACAGATAATAATGAATTTTATCCATCGTTTACCAATGATGGAACATTATATTTTTGTACAAAAAATGAGAAAAGCATTGGCGGAGAAGACCTGTTTTATTCTTCCTTTGTTAACGGGCAGTATACAGAACCAGAAAACATGGGCGATTCGATCAATTCAGAATATGATGAATACAATGCCCATATTTCGCCAGATGGCTCTTTCATCATTTATACCACACATGGTTGGGGAAAAGGCTACGGCAGTGGAGATCTATACATTGCCTTTAAAGACCAAAACGGTCAATGGAGAAGCCCTGTGAATATGGGGCCTAAGATCAACAGTGCTTATTTTGAATATTGCCCCAGTTTGAGCCCCGATGGAAAATATTTATTCTTTACAAGTCATAGGCTCAATACAGCTATCCAATACCAGGAAATGACTTATGATGGGCTTCAAAAAATCTATAATAGCCCTGGCAATGGAAATGGTGATTTATACTGGATAAGTACTGATATATTTAAAAATTAAAGCGTAACTTTGCAAAAAAAACGAGTACTATAATGGAACAAAAGAAAAGACGGCATTTTATATATTTCCCTATTTATTTTGCTATTGCCTTAATAGCGGGGATTTTTATCGGGCGTGATTTTACAGTTGTTAGCAAAGTAGAAAGCGATTCTACCAACGTTTTTAAGGTAAATCTATCGAGTTATGATAAGGTAAATGACGTTATCAATTATATCTATAAAGCATATGTAGATACCATCGATAGGGAGATCTTAAAAGAGGATGCCATAAAAGGGATCTTGGAGAATTTAGACCCACATTCCTATTACGTAGCTGCCAAGGAATTTGAGGAGGTAAACAACCCTTTATTGGGAAGTTTTGATGGCATTGGTATTGAGTTTAGGGTCATTAAGGATACGGTGGTGGTATTAAATACTATAGCAGGCGGGCCTTCAGAAAAGGTAGGCATGAGAGCAGGCGACCGCATCGTTAAAGTGGAAGATGAAACAATTGCAGGGGTAAAAATTACCAACAATAAAGTGATCAAATTATTAAAAGGCAAGAGAGGGACGCAAGTCAACGTTAGTGTTCACAGGCGAGGTGTAGAAGACCTTATTGAATTTACCATAACGAGGGATAAAATTCCCATGACCAGCCTTGATATAGCCTACATGATAACCGATACAATAGGATATATTAAAATAAGCCGGTTTTCTGCTACCACACATAAAGAATTTGTTGATGCCTTGATATCACTACAAAACAAAGGTATGAAAAAGCTCGTCCTTGACCTTAGAGGTAATGGCGGTGGTTATCTTGATGCAGCAATAGATATGGTAGATGAGTTTCTTCCATCCGGCGATCTTTTGGTTTATACAAAAGGAAAAAGCAGGCCCAAAACAACCGCTTATGCAACATCAAAAGGGCGTTTTGAAGAAGGAGGATTGGCTATTCTCATTGATGATTGGTCAGCATCAGCTTCGGAGATTGTTTCTGGAGCGGTGCAAGATAATGACCGGGGATGGGTAATTGGAAGAAGATCATTTGGGAAAGGATTGGTGCAAGAACAAATCAGGCTTGCTGACGGTTCTGCTATAAGGCTTACGGTGGCAAGGTATTATACGCCTGCCGGGAGATGTATTCAAAAACCCTATAAAAGTGGAAAAGAGCAATATTACACGGATTTTTATAACCGGTTTGTTAATGGTGAAGTCGATCATCCTGACAGTATCCATTTTGCAGATTCACTCAAATACAAAACGGAAGCAGGAAGAACAGTATATGGTGGAGGGGGAATCATGCCAGATATTTTTGTACCTGTAGACAGGAAAGGGGATACAGAATATTTTAAATCATTGGTTAATAAAGGCCTAATCTACCGCTTTGCCTTTGATTATGTAGATGAGAACAGGGAGTACTTGGAAAATAATTATCCAACAAAAGAATTGTTTTTGCAACGATTCACAATAAGCGCTTCTGTCCTGGACAAACTTATGCAATACGCTAAAAATAACGGCGTTGAAAAAGACATAGAAGGACTGGAAATGGCAAAAGAGCCTATATCTACCCGGTTAAAAGCTTATATTGGAAGAAACATCCTCGGTGATGAAGGATTTTACCCTGTACTGAACCAAAATGACAAAACTCTTCAAAAAGCGCTTGAGATATTGAGAAATAATTACCAAGTGCTTGGCAGTTTAAACCCGGCAAAAGACTAGTGACACGTCATTTCTTTGTTGACTTAACATTAGTTGCTATAGTGAGTCCGTTACCGTTGTATCGGCGATTACTGAGTCTTCTTCCGTATTCAACAATTTTGAAGCCTTGTCAATGGCACTTTCACGCTCTTGCTCTGCTATAGAGTCTTCTTGTTCTTGCTGCCTGCGCTTTTCTTCTGCCGAAGGTCCACAGGAGAATAAAAAACCCATAATAAAAACTGCGATTATTACATAAACTGTACTTTTCATGGTTGATTTCCTTATTAGTTATATTGATTTTATTTTAAACTAAAAAAATACCTGTATGTTTTTGCAAAAATATTAAATTTAAGGATTCAAAAAATTATTGACTTACTAACTAAAAAAAATAATATTATGACATTTGAACTACCAGAATTACCTTACGGCCTTAATGCCCTTGAACCTGTTGTTTCCAAGAAAACAATAGAATTTCACTATGGAAAACATCATCAAGGATATGTGAACAAACTCAATAACCTTGTAGGAGGTACAACTTTTGAAAATGCTACCTTAGAAGAAATCATAAAAAAAGCGGATGGTGGTATTTATAATAATGCTGCCCAGGTATGGAACCATACTTTTTACTGGAATAGCTTTACACCCAATGGAGGCGGAGAACCTGGAGGTAAATTTGCCGAAGCTTTGGTCGGTGCATTTGGTTCTTTTCAAGAATTTAAAGAAAAACTTACCCATGCAGCAGTAACATTATTTGGATCGGGTTGGGCTTGGCTTGTAAAAAACGATAAAGGAGAACTCGAGATCATCCAAGAAAGTAACGCGGGCAATCCTTTAAGAAAAGGATTTATCCCTGTTCTAACAATAGATGTTTGGGAACATGCTTACTATTTGGATTATCAAAATCGCAGGCCGGATCATATTGAGGCGCTTTGGAGTATTATCAATTGGGATGTAGTAGAAAAGCGGTTCAACATCCAGGGATAAATGATTCTATATTTTGACATACACAAGTGAGCATAAAAAAAACCCTGCTTTTAAATAAGATAAAGATAGCAGGGTTTATCAAAAAAAGATGAAAATCAATAATTATTTCTTCATGAATCTAGTAGTTTTAACAGCACCATTTTCTTCTGTAAGAGTGATGAAATAGATGCCATTAGAAAAATTTGCCACATTCAATTCAGTCGTTTTGTTCACGTCATCCATTTCCATGATTCTTTGTCCTGCGCAATTAGAAATTACAAGACGGCTGATCCTGTTGTCATTGTTGATGGTGATGGTTGATGAAGTTGGGTTTGGATAAATGCTAACAGATGAATTATCTACTTCATCAATTGCCATAGTACCTTCAACAACTACATTGTCTACTTGGAAAGTTGTTGTTTCTCCAGCGTTATCATCACCGGTGTATTTAAAAGCAATATAAGCTGTATTGCCTACATAAGAAGATATATCCATTGAGCCGGCTGAGCCAAAATCTCCATAACCGCCTGTAGGTTCTGTTGGAATAGTAAAATTGGAAGTTATGTCATCCCATGTAGCAGCAGTAACATCAGAACCATTGTAGTCAGTAGAAA
This sequence comes from uncultured Bacteroidales bacterium, assembly GCA_964544705.1. Taxonomy (GTDB): domain Bacteria; phylum Bacteroidota; class Bacteroidia; order Bacteroidales; family CAZJDA01; genus CAZJDA01. Next base: position 9,373 of record CAZJDA010000038.1, on the reverse strand, counting down.
TATGAACTGTTAAGCCGGCATGTGTCCAATATCCAACGTTTACATCAAAAGAAAATGAAGCGTCGGTAAAATTACTCATATCTAAAGCAGGAGTAACTAACCAGCCAACATTAGCTTCTTCTGAGTTATAAGAGCTAAATTGGGCATACTTATTTCCATCATATTCTTTGCTAATCCAGTCACGAGTACCAACTTCAATAATGTTTCCCCAATCTGCTAATCCAATGGAAGAACCATCACCAGGTGTGGATTCAAAGTCCTCGTTTAAAAGTTCTGTCTGTGCTATGGTTGTGCTAAAAGACACAAAAAAAATAGCAATAATTAATAGTAAATTTCTTTTCATAATAAATAGATTTTTGGTTAGTAAATAAATGATTTCTTTTTTAAGCAAATTTAAATAAAATTTTCTTGCTCACATATTATATACGCTTTAATTTTAGTTAATTATTTTTCTTTAACCAAGACCACGTATACAGGAAAGTGGTCGCTGTAGCCTCCTAAGTAAGAGCCACCGGCAAAAGTCCTGAATGGATACCCTTCAAAACGGCCTTTTTGTTGAATTAAATAGTCTTTTTTAAATATTTTGGCTTTATAAAATCGATAAGAACTCTTGTCTTTTTCTAATAGGCTTTGTGAAACAACCAATTGATCAAATAAACTCCATACATCTTTGTATGCGTTAGACCCAATTCCTTTTTTATATTTTTCATAATAAGGGTTATATAAGTCACCATTTTTTAGTTTGCTTTTTTTGCCTTTGGCGCTTAAATATTTAAAAACGCTTTCATTGTCAGGGTTATCGTTCAAATCACCCAGAAGTATGATCTTAGCATTTTTATCGGCCTCTTGTATGGAGTCAATGATATTACGGGCAACTTTTGCTGCTGCATTTCGCAGTGGGGCGCTTCTCTTTTCACCGCCATACCTCGATGGCCAGTGGCATACAAGAAAATGCATAAGCTCTCCATCAAATTCACCTGAAACAACAAGTATATCCCGTGTGTTAAAATCTTCTTTTCCTGGAATTAGCACGGGAACTGACCTGCTGTTCATTACTTTAAAATAGTTAGGCCTGTATAAAAGAGCAACATCAACTCCCCTGTCGTCAGGAGAATTGTAATGTACAATATTATACTTGGTTGATTTAAGTTTTCCAGCTTTAATAAGGTCTTCTAATACGCTCCTGTTTTCTATTTCTGAAACCCCAATAACAGATGGGCCTCCCGGTACAAATTCTCCTCCTATCTCAGAAATAACCTTGGCCATTCTATCCAGTTTTTCTTCGTAGATTTTAGAAGTATAGTTATTGCTTCCTTCGGGAGTGAATTCAGTATCTTTGGTATCCGGGCTATCAATGGTGTCAAATAAATTTTCGAGGTTATAGAACGCCACTGTGCCAACTTTGTATTCTTGTCCATAGCCATTTTGGACGGTTATACATATTGCGAGTACCAAGATGAAGGATGAACTAAGGCTTTTTAACTTTTTATTAATTCGCATTTTGTCTTTATTTTTCAATGAATAGTTTTATATTTGAAAATTAATTTTCATTCTACAAATATAAAAGGAAAAATAAATTCAACAATTAATTAAATTTTAAATCCATATGAAACAGGCAATGTCTGAAATAATTATTGAGACACATACGAAGCATAATTTATTGATTATAAAATAAAAACATTGTCAAAAATTTAAAACACATGAAAAGATTTACACTTCTTGTATTTTCACTTGCTTTTTTTTCTTCAATAGTCTATACGCAAACAGGATCTATTAAGGGGAAAGTGCTTGATGACCTCAAGAAAGAACCGCTTGGGGGTGTGGTTATTGAAGTTAAAGGTTCAAACTTATTTACAGTTACCGGCGATGACGGAACATTTAAACTTGAAAAAATAGCTACAGGCAAAAGGACTATTATAATCAATATGGCAGGTTTTGAAGCTTTTGTTAATGACTATACAATAGAAGAAGGAAAAACCAAAGATATTGGAACTGTGAACTTGTCACCGGAAACTGAGGCTGAAGTATCTCATGAACCCATTGTTACGATTTCCTCATCCGAACTTGCAGGTGACGAAGAATCAGCCAATATTTCAGGATTGTTGCATGGTTCAAAAGATGTGTTTACTTCAACTGCCGGTTATACATTCGGGCCCATGAGGTTTAGAATCAGGGGATATGATTCCAAATATACCACCATCTATATGAACGGCATTCCAATGAACAACATGGAAACCGGCCGTGCTTATTGGGCTAATTGGGGCGGTTTAAATGACGTAACTAGGAACAAAGAAACCTACATAGGGTTGCAAGCCAATGAATTTGGTTTTGGAAGTGTGGGTGGATACACCAATATTAATACAAGGGCAGCCTTGCAAAGAAAAAACACCCAAGTTACTTATTCCAGGTCAAACAGGTCTTATAATAACCGGGTTATGTTAACCGGCTCATATGCTTTGGGAAATGAAACATGGCTCACCGTTTCCGGTTCAAAAAGATGGGCTGAAGAGGGCTATGTGGAAGGTACATTCTATGATGCTTATGGATATTTCCTTGCATTAGAAAAAAAAATGGGCGATAAGCATTCCCTTTTATTTACCGGTTTTGGCGCTCCATCAAGAAGAGGAAAGCAAGGTGCTTCTACTCAAGAGGTATATGATGCCTTAGACGACAACTATTACAATCCATATTGGGGTTACCAAGATGGCGAAAAAAGAAATTCCAGGGTAGGGATTTACCACAAACCTACTTTCTTGCTCAATCATGTATGGGAAATCAATAATACTAGTACATTAAGGACTTCAACAGCATATAAGTTTGGCAGGGGTGGCTCTACTTCTTTAAGCTGGTATGATGCCCAGGACCCAAGACCCGATTATTATAAAAATTTCCCGGATGATAATTACCTAAACCCTACAAGTTATGAAATGCAAATTGAAGCTTTTAAAAATGACCCTGATGTAAGCCAACTTAATTGGGACTACTTCTATACGGTTAATCATTATAACCATGATACCATTGATAACGTGGATGGTATTAAAGGCAATACCGTTTCAGGAAAGCGTTCACAATTTCTTATTGAAGAAAGGCGCACCGACCAGCAATTTATTGCTGCCAATACAAATTTCCAAAAACAATTGAATGAAAATATTACAGTGACTACCGGTGTTCAATATAGGGATTTTACAGGCTCAAGTTATAAGATGGTTGATGACTTGCTTGGCGGTGATTATTGGGTAGACGTTGATAAATATGCTGAACGCGACGCTGGTATGCAAAGCCGTTTGATAGAGGATGTACACAACGATTTGAGAACTCCAAACCATGTTGTGAAAGAAGGAGACCGTTTTGGATACGATTATGATGCCAATATCTGGGATGCCAAAGCATGGGCACAATCAGAGTTTTCTTACAACAAGGTAGATTTTTTCCTTGCAGGAGAAGCTATGAACACCGAGATGTGGAGAACAGGGTACATGCAAAACGGTAAATTCCCTAATGCTTCACTGGGTGATTCTGAAAAAAAATCTTTCATTAACTATGGAGGAAAAGCAGGAGCATTATATAAAATTTCAGGAAGGCATTATCTTTCCGCTCATGGTGGTTATATTACCAACCCACCTACTTTTGAATTGGTTTTTGTTTCTCCACGTACAAGGGACTATACCAATGAAAATGCCGTTTCCGAAACCATTTTCTCAGGCGATATTGGTTATAATATCAGGGCGCCCAAGCTTAAAGCAAGTTTAAATCTTTACTACACACAGTTTGAAGACCAATCTGATATTTTTTATTTCTATAATGACTTAGAGCAAAGTTTCGGCGCTTATTTTCTGTCAGATATCAACAAAGTTCATAGAGGTGTAGAATTAGGCTTAGAAACCAAGATCACTCCTTCACTCACCGCAACAGGCGTAGGAGCGTTTGGTTACTATCATTACACCTCAAGGCCAAAAGGCATGATGATAGTAGATGAAAGTGCAGAAGTAATGTTTGAAGACAGAACCATTTACGTGGAAAACTTTAAAGAGCCTGGCACTCCACAAACAGCAGCATCTGTTGGGTTGAAGTATTTTTCTTCAAAATATTGGTTCTTAGGATCTAATGCCAACTATGTTGACGATATCTTCCTTTCTTTTAACCCGGAAAGAAGAACCATTGAAGGATCAAAAGTGTATGATTATGGTAGTCCCACATGGGAAGAAGCCATTACGCAAGAAAAATTGCCCGATGCATTTACTCTTGACTTTTTTGGAGGGAAATCTTTTAGATGGGACGATTATTACTTGTTGCTTACCCTTAATGCAAGCAATGTACTAAACAATACGGAATTTATTACCGGTGGATACGAGCAATCGAGGATTGACCCTGAAGGCGACCTAAGTAAATTCCCTCCAAAATATTATTATTATTATGGAACAACTTTCTATTTCAACATAAGATTCAGTTTTAAATAAAAAATTAAAAAACATAAAATATACAGAACAATGAAAACAATTTTTAAAGTATTTTTCGGCTCAGCACTTCTTTTGGTTATTGCATTTGTATTCAATAATTGTGTGGAAGACGAATATGACGAACCCGAACCTTTTGTATACGAAGTTGATTTTGAAGCAAACACCTCTATTGCCGATTTAAAAGCTTTATATGATGGTGATACGACTTTAATTAGCGACTCCATAATAATTAAAGGAACGGTAATTTCTACGGATAAAAACGGTAATTTTTATAAAGAACTGGTCATCCAAGATTCTAGCGGGGGTATATCCATCTCTATAGACCGTTCGCCAATTTACAATGATTATCCTTATGGAACTGCGGTGTATGTGAAATGCGCCGGCCTTTATCTTGGCGAATATGGTGGAGTTGTACAACTTGGCTCCCTTTACGAAGACAATGGCATATGGCAATTTGGCAGGATGCAAGGATGGGAATATATACAAGAACACCTCTACAGGGATGACAGGGGAGAACCCGTTACACCACAAACAATTACAATCCCAGGAATCAATACAAGTCTTGTCAATACACTGGTTAAATTTGAAAATGTGCAATTCACAGAGCAAAACTTAGGCCTTCCATTTGCAGATGCGGTTAATAATCTTGATAAAAACCGCGATATAGAAGATTGCGATAAAAACTCGGTTTCCATTAGAACCAGTGGTTACGCCAATTTTGCTGCTGACACAGTTCCTTCCGGCAAAGGAACCCTTATTGCCGTTCTTGGTTCATATAACAATGAATACCAATTAAAACTCAATAGTTTGGATGATGTTGATATGGACGGCGAAAGATGCATTGACCCCAATGTACTTTCACAAGATTTTGCCACAGGCTTTGACGATTGGATAGAGGTTAGCGTAGAAGGCGACCAAGTTTGGGAAATTGCATCTTCTTTTGGAAATCCTGCACCTTGTGCAACAATTTCTGGATATGATGACGGGAATTACGCCAATGAAGATTGGTTAATATCTCCTGCATTTAATGCCAATGAACATGAAACCTTGTTGTTAAGCTTTGAAACCGCATGCAACTATATTGGAAGTGATCTTGAAATATATATTTCTACGGATTATTCCGGTTCAGGTAATCCAAACAATGCCAATTGGACGCAATTATCTGCTGAACTTTCTTCTGGAAGTTGGAATTGGAAGCCATCAGGAGATATTGATATATCAAGTTACAATGGTGCAAATGTATATGTAGGATTTAAGTATACTTCTAGCACTTCAACTGGTAAAACATGGGAAATCGACAATATAAAAGTTACAAACCCTGATCTCTAGTTAACATTATGAAGAATTTTTAAACATTGAGATGGTTTATTTGTATCTTTGATGTTTAAAAATAGAATTATCAATAGAAAAATAAGAATCATGAGAACATTAAGCATTTTTTTACTCGCTCCTTTTTTGTTGTTTTTATCGGCTTGCGGCCCTAATGCAGAAGATGCCAAGGAGTTTAACGATAAAATTATCCAAGTACAAAGAAATGTACTGGAAGCCGAAAACGATTTTATCAATACGGTAAGCAATAATAAACAGGAAGAAATTGACCAAGCTTATAACACTTTTTTGAACACCATTAACGAATCCATCAAAAAAGTGGAAGAAATGGAAGCCCATAGTAAATTCGACTCGTTTAGAAAAGCAACCCTGGATTTATTGAAAACCTATAAATCCGTTACCGAGAAAGAGTATGCCAGGGCTATAGAAATCGCTAAAATTCCTGATGAAGAATATACCCAGGAAGATGACGATGAGCTCATGCAACTTTCCGAAGAAATTGACAAAAAACTACAAGATGCCATCAATGAATTTGGCAAAGAACAAGAAGAATTTGCCAAAGAATGGAAATTGGAACTGGTAGAAGGAGACGAAAAACCGAAAAAGGAAAAGTAACAAATAGATCGTTCACAAAACAAAAAACCACCGCTTTTCCCGGTGATTTTTTGTTTAATAGAAAACCCTTGAAGGGTGAGGGATTTAGTTAAAAAAAATTCTGCTAAAGTTTAATAGAACCCTTCAAGCGGTTGGTATTGATGAATAAGAGCGATGGAACGATAGAACGAAAGTGTAAGAAAACCCTTGGAGGGTTGGCTCCAGAACCGCTGTTAGAGGCGAGTTGAACGTATCCGGCCCCTGTCGGCAGCTACAAAATATTCAGCGTAATTAAAAGCTACGTTAACGGGGGCATTGATTAGTCTAGCACCCTGATTCATCAGGGTGAGAATGGGAAGAGCCTACAATCTCCATATAGCCGGCTTTAGCCGGGCTTTTTGTTTGTTGTTCTGTGATGAAGCCTGCTCGAAGCAGGCTCGCCAGATAGCCGGCATTCCCTTGACACCCGGCTGAAGCCGGGTGCTTTGCTGATGTTATTGCGTTTGTAAATTTTAAAAATTTCAGACAGACCAAAAGCCCTATTAAGGGCGAAATTTTGGTAGAAATATATGTAAAAAGACAAACTCCCGCCGAGTTGCAAATGTATTTTTATTGCAGGTAGTTTACAACGGCGGGAACGACAAGCAGGTGGATTGAAGATTTACAAAGTTGAAAAAGAGGAGATTATGGTGTGTTTCCACTTTCTACTTTCCACTCTCTCAATCCCTCAGGCAACGAACCGAAAAACCATATTTCGGGGATGTGTTATTGTGCCGGTAGACTCCGCTGCCACCCCAGCCGATATACCTCCAGTTATTGGAAGGCTCGGTACCAGTCCACCAATAACCCTCTACTTCCATTAATTTGAAATCATCTCCGTATTCTCCATAGGGGGCACGTTGGCCTCCCGGAAGGGCTGTAAAACCACTGCTGCCAAACGCATCATTGTTTCTCACGCTGCCACTATTCCATAAAGTACCATTGCCGGCCAGCTTGCTACCTTCGTTGGTGCCTCGATGGCTACTATTATCGGCTTCGGTTTGGCTCATGCCCAACTCCATTTCCAGGGTTTTCCACTCCTCATCGGTGGGTACATGCCAGCCATCGGGGCAGAGGTTACCGGTATTCACAGCGTGCCAGTTGTAAATCGCCCCGTAAGTATCGGCATTCGTAACCTGGTCATTATCGTACCAACAGTAAGCACCGGTAGAATCATTATTCCAGGCACTATCGTTTTCAATAAGTTCTATGGAAATACCATCGTTGTATGTGGTTGTTTTCAGGTTTTCGGCCATCCATAGCTGGTCGCCAATTTGAACGGTAGAATAAACGTTGCCGTCGATGTCTGAAACATCAGGTTTTGATTTATAATATACACTACCTGTCGTCATTCGAATCCAATCGTTTCCATCAAAAAACAATGGCAGGTTTGCATCTATACTGTATACAACCAAACCCGTTGCAGGCGAGGTTATATTGAATATTACACTATCTTTTAATCGTGGTGGTAAAAAGCCTTTATTACTGCTTTTTAAATCTAAAATAGCAGAACTGTCGGGATCGCTGTCGTCTTCGTTTATGCCCACGCTTTGGGCGAAAACAGCTACAGTTTGTGCCAATAAGATTGTTATGGTTATGATAGTGGTAGTTATGATTTTTGTGTTCATGATATTTTAGTTTAAGTTTGAAAGTTTGTGAAGTTGAAAGTTCGTGAAGTTGAAAGTTTATAAAGTTCAAAGAGCGGTAATTATGGTGTGTTTCTACTTTCAACTTTCGTTTCTTCTAATTTTTCAGGCAACGAACCGACCAACCATTATCTTTTTGCCGGGAATTCCGGAGGATTCCGTTTTTATTGTATGTCACTATACGGCACCAGAAATAAGAGTTGTTGGGTTGACTGCGACTGGTTGTACTACAATAGCATCCATAGACTCCCATATAGTAGAATTCATCGCCCAAACGACCTCCTCCCGGAAGGGCTTTAAAACCACTGCTGCCAAATAAATTATTGTCTCTCAGGTGGTCATGAGGCCATAAAGTGTCATTGCCGGCCAGTTGGCTACCTTCGTTAAAGCCCCGTTCATCTCTACCATCGGCTTGGGCCTGGCTCATGCCAAGCTCCATTTCAAGGGTTTTCCACTCTTCATCGCTGGGCACATGCCAGCCATCGGGGCAGAGCTTACCGGTACTTACAGCGTTCCAGTTGTAAATCGCCCCGTAAGGGTCGGAATACGTTTCCTCGTCATTATCGTACCAACAGTAAGCACCGGTAGAATCATTATTCCAGGCACTATCGTTTTCAATAAGGTCTATGGAAGTACCATCGTTGTATGTGGTTGTTTTTAGGTTTTCGGTCATCCATAGCTGGTCGCCAATTTGAATGGTAGAATAAACGTTGCCGTCGATGTCTGAAACATCAGGCCCTGACGTAAAATATGCACTACCTGTCGTCATTCGAATCCAATTGTTTCCATTAAACATCAATGGCAGGCCTGCATCTATACTATATACAATCAAACCTTTTTCAGGCGAAGGGATGTTGCTTATTTCACTATCTGTTAATCGTGGTGGTAAAAAGCCCCTATTACAGCTTTTTAAATCTAAAATAGCAGAACTGTCGGGCTCGCTGCCGTCTTCGTTAATGCCCACGCTTTGGGCGAAGGTTGCTGTGGCCTGTGCAAAAACTAAGGCCAGGATGAGCGCTGCTGTGTAGATTTTGGTTGTTTTCATTGTAATAGTAATGTATTTTATATTTTTTAAGTTAATAATTTTTCAAGTTGAAGGTTTGATGAAACCCCTTCAAGGCATAGCCGTCAAGTTAAGCATGCAAAACTATGAATATTGGGCAGTTATATAAAGCAAGAGGCTTTCGCCCCTTAGTGCGATAGGAGTCCTCATTCCTTTTTTTTAATGCTGACGTGACCTTTATACTCTCGGAATCACAAGCATCCGAAACTTTTCAAAATCTTCATATAAAATCTCTGTATCCCAAT
>CAZJDA010000037.1:0-47759 GCA_964544705.1 uncultured Bacteroidales bacterium | reverse complement strand
CCAGTCAACCTCGGCCCCGACAGGAAATACGCTTATGACTTGTGTGCTGATACGATTGATGCGGGGGAGAGGTTTGTTAGTTATTTGTGGTCTACGGGAGATACTACGCAGACCATTGCTGTGAACGATGATGGTACGTATTGGGTAGAGGTGACGGATATCTTTGGTTTTAATTCGTCTGATACGGTGGAAGTGGAATATAGGTCTACAGGATTTACGGATACGGCTATATGCTTGGGTGATACTGCTGCGTATACGCTTCCTTTTACAGGCCAATACACGTATTTATGGCATGACGGCAGTGATGATACCACGAAATATTTCACGGAAGAAGGCATCAAATGGGTTCGTGTGCAAGATACTCTTGGCTGCTCTATCACAGATACGTTTTACGTGGATGTTGACTCTTTTGCCGTGGAAGCATCCCTCGGCCCTGACAGGGATATGTGCGTAGGCGACCATCTTACCTTAACCTCTGGTAGCCAAAATGCATTTACTTATCTTTGGCCTGATGGCTCTACCCAACCTTATCTTCTTATTGAAGAATCCGGCGCTTATTGGGTAACGGCTACCAGCTATAATGGTTGTGTAGCTTCTGATACCGTTGTAATAGGCATTAAGGGTGCAAGGCCGGAAGCTATGTTCATTGCCGATTCAGCTTGTTTAGGAAACCCAACGCATTTCACTGATATGTCGGTTATTAACGGCACGGCGCCTATCAATTCATGGCAATGGGCTTTTGACGGCCAGGTTTCTTCTACGCTTCAAAATCCTGAATATACCTTTGAAGAACCCGGATATTATCCTGTGTTCCTTGAAGTGACAACAGAAGTAGGTTGTAGCGACACCATTGTTGATAGTATCACTGTTTACTCCCTCCCGGAACCGGATTTCATGCCATTAACAGGTTGCAGTCATGTTGAAATACAATTCAACGACCTGTCAACGAATGAAATAGGAACCATTACTTCATGGAACTGGAATTTTGACGATCCTGGAAGTGGTAATTCCAACACTTCTGAACAGCAAAACCCAACGCATGTTTTTGAGCAAGCAGGGGATTATTCAGTGAATTTAATCGCTGCCAATGAAGCAGGTTGTGCAGATACATTGATAAACACGGTAGAAATAAAACAATCGCCACAAGTGAATTTCACTTATAACGAAGCCTGTATTGGCGAATATGTATTTTTTACCGACAGCACGATCACCGAACCGTGGAACCAGGTCATAAGCAGGTCATGGAATTTTGGTGACGGGGATTCATCAACCGCTGTTTCGCCGCAGCATTTGTATGATACCACAGGCACCTACATGGTTTCGTACAGGGTGAAATCTTTGAACGGTTGTGAAATTAGCATAAACAAACCTGTCACGATTCATCATTTGCCCCAAGCTGATTTTGAGCAAGAGAATATTTGCCTTAACGAGCCTTATCAATTCATTGACAATAGTTCTGTTGAAAATGACGAGATCGTCTATTGGCGTTGGAAAATCAATCCTGGAGAATACTTAAACGGCACGCAGCCGGAATACATATTCACGGATACCGGCAATGTTTCTGTATCACTAACAGTAAAAACCAATGCCGGGTGTATTGATTCAGTGGCTCAACAAATGGTTGTTTACCCGGTTCCTTCTGCCAAGTTCACTTATTACCCCGAGTATGCTATGGCTCCTGTAGAAATTGATTTCTCCAATGAATCGGAAGGTGCTGATTCCTACCATTGGTATTTTGGCGATGGCTCTGAACCGGAGTATGGCGCTAACCCGGAACACTATTACGAGGAAAATGATATTTATACAGTAAAATTGATATCATTTAACCAGTTTGGATGTACAGATACTGCCCAAAAAGATTTGGAACTCATCCCCACAGAGGCAGATATTGCTGTAGTGTATTTGGCAAAGGAGATACAGGATGACTACCTTTTATTATCTGCAACTTTCGCTAACCTGGGTACCAGGAGTATTTCCAATGCATATTTCACTGCCAAAGCCAATGGAAAGACTTTACTAAGGGAAGAATGGATAGGCTTATTGCAACCCGGGAACCAAGATGTATACAATTTTAATGCAGACATTGACATCAGCAGCGGGGATATTAATTATATTTGTGTTGAAGCTTCTATTCCTGGAGTAGAAAATGATGCTGACCCAAACAATAACGAATTTTGTATTTCCCTGGTTGATGGATTTAAATTATTTGAAATATATCCAAATCCTGCAGACAACAAGATAAATGTAGACTATTCCTTGCCTTACGGTGGGAAAGTAGAGATGATCCTTTATGATACTTATGGCAACAAGGTAAGGGAACTCTTTAAAGGCACAAAAGAGAAGGGGCTCAACACCGATGTTTATTACCTTTACGGGATCAGGGCAGGCGTTTATGCATTAAAGATGATCTATAATGATAACGTGGAGATAAGAAAGTTTGTGAAATATTAATTCTTATCATACCCTTTAAACGTGAACCGTTTATTAAGATTGAACTGGATAATGGTTACGACTACTATGGTCATTAATTTGGCTATGATTTCAATAATATGAAGTTGTTCAACAAAAAGGAAGAGCAAACCGGCGCTGATACCCAGCCCAAACAATCCTATCGAGTAAAACTGTATAAATCGCTTAAACAGTTTATCTTTCATCTTAAAATTAAGAAAAGAATTCAACAAAAAATTGTTGGTTATGCCACAACTAACACTGATGATGTTCGCTACCTGGTAATACATGCCAAGCTTTTGGTGCAAAAGGTAAAAAACGGTTATATCCAGGGTAACTCCGGTAACTCCTATTAAAGAATATTTAATAAAATGAGTGTATTTATCTTTGTAATAGAGTATTAAGGCCTTTATTTTATTATACAGCTTCAAAACCATTGGATTATTTATACTGCTTGTTATTTGATTTGATTACCACTTTCTGTGTTCTCTTCCGGGGAAACAAAAGATAATTCCCCGAATTTATTTTCTGCCATCAATATCATTCCTTGCGAAAGAATTCCTTTGATTTTCTTTGGTTCCAAGTTTACCAGGATACTCACTTTTTTCCCGGCCAGTTCTTCCGGTTTGTGATACTCTGCTATTCCTGAAACCACGGTTCTTTTGTCTATACCTGTATCAATAGTCAGTTGAAGCAACTTCTTGGTTTTTGGGACTTTTTGGGCTTCTAAGATGGTTCCTACCCTAATATCCATTTTGGTGAAATCATCAAAAGTGATGTTTTCTTTTGCCGTCAGGGCATCCATATTGGTCTTTTTATTTTCTTCTTTTGCCTTGATAAGCTTTTGTACTTGTTCCTCAACTGTTTTATCTTCAATTTTATCAAAAAGAAATTCCGGTTTTGATAAAGTATGCCCTTCCTTGAGTATGGAATGAGTACCGGCATCATCCCAGGATAACTCTTCCAGGTTTAACATGTTTTTTAGCTTCACTGCTGAGAAAGGCAAAAAGGGCTTCATCACAATAGCCAAGTTCGCAGCTATTTGCAAAGAAACATTCAAGATGGTTTTAACCCTGTTCTCATCGGATTTGATTAATTTCCAGGGTTCTGCATCTGTAAGGTATTTATTGCCCAATCGTGCAAGGTTCATCATATTGGAAAGCGCTTCACGAAAGCGAAACTTCTCAATGCTTGTTGAAATTTTTGCAGGGAATGTTTTAAGCTCGTCTATGGTTTCCAAGTCCGTTTGAGTAAACTCTTGTAAAGCCGGAACTTTGGAATCAAAATATTTTTTTGTAAGAACCATCGTACGGTTTATAAAATTGCCAAGGATAGCAAGCAATTCATTATTGTTTTTTGCTTGGAAATCTTTCCATGTAAAATCATTATCCTTTGCTTCCGGGGCATTGGCAGTGAGGGTATACCTAAGAACATCCTCTTTGCCGGGAAATTCATCCAAGTATTCATGCAACCAAACAGCCCAGTTGCGCGAAGTAGAGATCTTGTCTCCTTCAAGATTCAAAAACTCGTTGGCCGGCACATTTTCCGGTAATATATAACTTCCTTCCGCTTTGAGCATAGCAGGAAACACGATACAATGGAAAACGATATTATCTTTACCAATAAAATGAATAAGCGTTGTATCCTTACTTTTCCAGTAAGGTTGCCAGTCTTTCTTGTTTTCTTCTGCCCATTCTTTTGTTGCGGAGATATAACCTATAGGAGCATCAAACCACACATAAAGGACTTTTCCTTCGGCTTCTTTAAGGGGTACGTCCACTCCCCAGTCCAAATCGCGTGTAACAGCGCGTGGTTGGAGGCCAAGATCGAGCCATGACTTACACTGCCCGTAAACATTGGATTTCCAGTCTTCTTTATGACTCTCAAGTATCCATTCTTTTAACCAAGGTTCATACTGGTCTAAAGGTAAAAACCAATGTTTTGTTTTTTTTCTTACCGGTTTGTTTCCAGTTAAAGCTGAAACCGGGTTAATAAGGTCTGTTGCATTAAGCGAAGTACCACAACTTTCACACTGGTCGCCATATGCTTTATCGCTGTTGCAGTGGGGGCAAGTGCCGGTTACATAACGGTCGGCCAGGAATTGTTTTTCTTCTTCATCATAAAATTGTTTTGTAATTTTTTCAGAAAAGATTCCCTTGTCATAAAGGTTCTTAAAAAAACCAGACGCCGTTTGATGATGGATATCGTTGGAGGTTCTTGAATAGATGTCAAAAGATATACCGAAATCGTGAAATGCCTGTTTGTTGATGGAATGATAGCGATTCACAATTTCTTTTGGTGTTTTTCCTTCTTTTTTAGCTTTGATGGTGATAGGAACACCGTGTTCGTCAGAGCCACAGATAAAAACCACATCTTTGTTTTTGAGCCTGAGATATCTAACATAAATATCAGCCGGGATATAAGCCCCGGCAAGATGTCCAATATGAAGAGGCCCATTGGCATAAGGCAATGCCGATGTAACCGTATAGCGTTTTGTTTCTTTTTTTGTATTCATTATGAATCTATTTTAACAAATGAAACAGGCAATGCCTGTTATTATTATTAACACAAACAAAAAATGTTATAGTGCGTTCTGGGTAACAACTTAATCAAATAAATTGACTCGATATAAAATAAATGGCAAATATAATAAACTCAATTGTTAGAAAAAATTCTTGTAAAATTAAATTATAAACAGGTGAAAAAAGCGCAATTTGTAATTACACAATTAACCTATCAACCTATCAACCCACAAGCCAAATCTTCTTCAATATATTAAACCCTATAAGGGCATATAAGATTCGTATAATAGCTTTTTGGTGTGATTTCCCAATGGGGATTTACCGGCCTTTTTGGCTTTCACCGCGGTGAACTATTGTATTTTTCTTTTAAAGGTTATCCCCAAAGAAATAATCCATATTTTTGCAACCTATGTTTTGGGAGCAATTTGATTGGTTTGTTTTTACGATTTGTTATACAGTGATTTATGGCATCATAAACTTCATGTATAAAATTGCGGCAGTTCACCAATGCCCCAGCCACAGGATCGTGAACATGTCTGCCATTACAATCTCTGTTTCTTCATTTGCAATCATTCTAATAACAGGGAATGTATTTGTAGACATCAAATCCATCCTCTTTTTTGCAGCCATCAATTCTTCTTTTTTTGCTTTGGGGAGCATCGTGAAGATACAATCGCTGAAATTTATCCCAACTTCTTTTGCTTTTCCCATCACCAAGCTTAATGCTGTTTTCCTTATTGTTTATGCTTTGGTGCTTTTTAATGAAAAACCTCAATGGAATCAATGGATCGGGATTATTATCTCTTTATCCATACTCGCGTTTATCAGTTTAAGCGTGAAAAATAAGCATAATACAAAAAGCCAGAACAAGCAGCAAATTGCCGGTGTCTTGCTTGCTCTGCTTGCTGCTTTTTCCACCTCTATTTCCATGCTGACCGGGAAATATGCTTCAACAGAAGTTTCTAAAATCCATTACATATTCGTGTCCTATACTTTGGTGATGATATATACAACCATCATTAATAGGACCATTTACAGGAAGAAAAGAAAATTGGAACAATCTATGAACAACAAGATATACCTGTTTGGTGCAATCATAGGCATCTTGAATTTTTCCGGGTATTACATGGTGCTTAATGCTTTTGAAACAGGGCCTTTGTCATTGATACAGGGGATTTCGTCAAACTCTTTTATCATCCCGATTATCCTGTCCATCTTTATCTTCAGGGAGAAATTTACCTATAAGAATGCATTGGTTGTTTTATTATCGGTAATTTCGATATTACTAATCAAACTGGAATTTTGAGTTTTGAATATTTTTTACAAACCCCAACAATTGTTCATCATCAGGGAAGGAACCTGAAAATTGAAGGCCTAATGGGAGTTTATTTCTTGATTTGCCGGCTGGGATAGTAATAGTGGGCATACCAGCATAAGTCCAGGGGAGGTTCATGACAGGGCTGCCCGTATTGCTGCCTTTGGGGGCGCTGCATGTTGTTGCAGGGCTTAACCAAACATCTATCTTATGTGTTTTTCTTATGTTTTCAATATACCTTCTAAAGGATAGCCTGCCCATACGTGCTTTAGAAAGCTCTCCCATAGTTACTTTCCGCCCGTCCAAGATGAGTTTTTTAGTGGCTTTTCGATAGAATTTACCATAAGTATTAAACCATTCTTCGTGTACAGAGGCAAATTCTGCAGCGATCATCTTCCGGTGCAAAAGATTGATATATTCTATATCGTCAAGTGCTTTGAGCCGAATGATCTTGTATCCGGCTTTTTCAAGTTTTTTTACCTGCTTCTCAAAAAAAGTAATAATTTCATCATCAGCCTGTTCAAGGTATTTTCCTTCAATTACTCCTATTACAGGTTCTTTATCTTCATCTGCCAAATCATTTTTCCATCTGTTGCAAAGCACTGATGCGGCAATTTTGATATCATGGAGTTCCTGGGCAAAAAGCCCGATATGATCGGCGGATGCAGAAAAAGGCACAACTCCATCCTTTGGCACCCGGTTGTATGAAGGTTTATAACCTATAACGCCGCAATATGCTGCCGGGCGGATGATTGAACCGATAGTCTGTGTGCCGATTGCCAAAGGAGTATATCCACTGGCTACTGCTGCTGCAGAACCGCTGCTTGAACCTCCCGGTGTGTGTTCTGTGTTATGTGGGTTTCGGGTAGGGCCGGGTTCAAAATAAGCAAATTCAGTAGTTACCGTTTTGCCAAGAATCAGGGCTCCTGCTTTTTTTAATCGTTTCACCACACTGGCCTCTTTTCCCTTAAAAAGTTTTGGAGGAAGTTTAGAACCGGCTTTAGTTTCAAAACCCTTTACATTGATGATGTCTTTAACTCCTATCGGCACCCCAAACAAAGAAGGCCGCTTTTTAGGGTCAGGGAAGACTTTCTCTAAATCTTCATAATCACGTATCAATCGCTCAGCCCGGTTTTTTTCTGGCAACATTGCTTTGACGTGAACATCTTTATTGTCAATCTTTTTGCACAGATTTTTCAAGTATTCCCCTGCGTTAAAGGTGTTATTTTGAAATGACCTGGCGAGTCCCGCGATATTTGTTTTTTCTGTGAACATAATTGAAGTGATATAGCATTACAAAAGTTCTAAATAATCTCTTGCAAGTCAACTGTGTAAAACCCCTATATCAGTATATGAACTTTATATGATCCCTTGGTCTTTTAATTCTTTTAACTGATCTTTGGTATACCCTAAAATATTTTCGTAGATTTCTTCATTGTGTTCTCCAATTTCAGGCGCTGGATCGCGATGATCTGTATCCGGAACTGTAGTCATTTTTATCGGGTTACCGGCAATTTTCACTTTTCCTGCTTGTTTATCTTCTACTTCTACAATCATATTTCTCGCTAAAACTTGGATATCTTCCATCACATTATCAATGCTGTTTATAGGGCTTGATGGGATCTGGAAATCCTCAAATATACCAAGCCACTCTTCAGCCGTTTTTTTTGGGAATATACCTTCTAAAATTTGGTTCAATTCATCTACATGCCTTGTCCTGTCTCCATTGGTTTTGAATTTTGGGTTGTCTTTCAGGTCCTCTCTTCCAATAGCTGCACAAAATTTCACAAATAAATTGTCGTTCCCGATCCCAATAACAAAATATTTATCTTTTGCTTTATATGCCTGGAAAGGTACTATTGTAGGATGCCTATTGCCTAAAGGCTCTGGGGATTTTTTCTCCACCTGGTAGCGTGCCAAAGCATTTTCAAGTATGGAAACTTGGCAATCCAGCATGGCAATATCTATTTTTTGCCCTTTGCCTGTAACCTGCCTGTGATATAATGCAGAGGAAATACCAATGGCCGTGTAGAGCGATGCGGTGATATCTCCCAAGGACATACCAACACGCGTGGGAGGTGAATCGGGCCAACCTGTAATGCTCATTATCCCGCCTCCAGCCTGGGCAAGGATATCATAAGCCGGTTTTTTTGAATTTGGCCCTGAATGCCCAAACCCGGAAGAAGCCGCATAAATAAGTTTGGGGTTGATTTCCTTTAAGGTTTCATATCCCAATCCAAGCTTTTCCATTGTTCCTGGGCGGTAGTTTTCAATGATAACATCAAAATGCTTCACCATTTCTTTCAGCATTTCCTTCCCTTTTGCTGTTTTAAGGTTGAGGGAAACACTTTTCTTTGCCCTGTTGATGCTTAAAAAATAAAGGCTTTTCCCATTCATGAAGGGGCCAAAATGCCTTGAATCGTCTCCTTTAACAGGGATTTCAACTTTAACAATTTCTGCTCCCAGGTCACTTAATATCATGGTGCAAAACGGGCCGGCCAATACCCTGGTAAGGTCTAAGACTTTTATGTTTTCAAGTGGTTTCATATATTTCAATTAAAATTTTTAATCGTGAAGCTATTTTTTCTTTTCTAATAGCATTAACATTACTTTTTCTGCTGTAATAGGCATTGATGTAACCCTGATTCCAATTGCATCTTCAATGGCGTTAGCAATCATTGGTGCAGCAGGAATCATAGGGTGCTCTCCAACGCCCCTGGCTCCATAAGGGCCGTCTGGTTGTGGCACTTCAACAATTATTGGCACTACCTTTTCAGGGATGTCTAAGGCAGTAGGGATTTTATAATCGGTAAAATTGGGATTCAGCATTTTGCCTCTTTGGTCAAAACGCATATCTTCGTATAGTACCGTGGATACTCCCTGCAATAATCCGCCAATAATTTGCCCTTTTACCAGTTCAGGGTTCAGTGCTTTTCCACAATCAACAGCTTCAACAATTTTAAGGATTTTCATCTGCCCTGTTTCCTTATCAATTTTAAGTTTTATGGCAGCCGCCCCAACCGTGTAATGAACATTTGGATGGCCGCCCTGGCTGGTATTCAAATCACCTTTTGTTGATGAAAACTCAGGCATATAAATCCCCCGCCCAATGATTGGCCCTCCTTTAAATGTGCCATCTTCCATTTGTATTCCATTAATAACAAACTCTTCCAGGGAAAGTTCAAAACCGGGTTTGGTGGTGCATTTTACCTTTTCATCCTCTAAATAAAGGGTTTCCTTATGCAGGTATTTTGTCCGGGCAACCAAGCTAAAAATTTGGTCTCTAACATCCAAAGCAGCTTTTTTTACAGCGTTGCCACAACTCCATGTTATATGTGAAGCCACTGTTTGCCATTCATAAGGGTTTCTGTCTGTATCCGGGTTTTCTGTCCTGATTTTTGAAGTTGGCACACTTAAGACCTCAGCAGCAATTTGTGCCATTACAGTTAAGTACCCTTGCCCAATGTCCATTCCAGAAACCAATATATTAATGCTTGCATCCTCATTGAATTTCAAGAAACAAGATGATGATGCATTAGGAGGCATAGCCGGGGCTTTCCAGAACAATGAGAAGCCTTTGCCTATGGCATACTGCGGGTCAGTGGATTCTTCTTTTTTATCCCATTCAATTTCTTTTTCTACTTGACTGATGGCTTCAAGCAAGCCATTGGGATTCATTTTGGCGCCATAAGCAGTAAGGTCGCCTTCTTTTATAGCGTTTCTTTTCCTGATTTCAACAGGGTCTATGCCTATTTCTTTAGCAATCCGGGTCATGTGCGATTCCAGCCCAAAGAGAAATTCCGAATAACCAAATCCCCTGTAAGGGCCACCCGGGGGAAGGTTTGTATAAATGCAGTAAGAATCAATAGAAACGTTGTGTATACGATACGGGCCAATAGCAGAGAGCCCAACAGCATTTACCACGTTTGCAGCATACTCAACATAAGCTCCTGAATCCCAATACAAATCATGCTTTAATGCTGTGATCGTCCCGTCTTTTTTTACACCCACTTTAAGCTTGGCCACAACACCCATGCGTTGGTATGTATTATAAAATTCTCTCTCCCTCGACCACATAACTTTTACCGGATGTCCTTGGATTTTTGTTGCTATGGCTGCAGCAATGATTTCCATGGTAACACCAGCTTTAGATCCAAAGCCACCACCAACATGAGGAGTAACCACCCGTACATCGTTATGCCTAATTCCTAAGGGAGCCAATGCTTTGGAAAAAATATTTCGTTGTGTATGTGGAGATTGCGACGAGGCATAAACTGTTAATCGCCCTGAAAAATCATATTTGGCAATAGCTGCATGTGTTTCAATGGCACAATGCGAATAGCGGGGCACACGGTATTCATCTTCCAAGATAAAATCAGCCTCATCAAACCCTTTGTCAATATCTCCTTTCCTTATTTTGCGGTGGTGAGCAACATTTGTACCCTTTTTTGGGAAGAACCATGGTACATGCTCATATTTATGTAGTTCCGGGTGAATTATATCAGCGTCATCTTTAATAGATTCAAGGGGGCCTAATACTTTTGGGAGGGGTTCATAACTTACTTTAACTAATTTTGCGCCTCTTTTAGCAGCTTGTGGCGTGCGCGCAACAACGGCTGCTATTTGTTCTCCAAAGAAACGGACACGGTCTTGTGCAAAAACATGGCGGTCTTGCATATACAAACCGAATTTAAAAGGGAAGTCTTTCCCCGTAACTACGGTAAGGACTTCAGGGATTTTCTCAGCTTCAGAAGTATCAATGCTTTTTATGAAAGCGTGAGCATGCGGGCCTTCAACAATTTCTGCATAAAGCAAATCCGGGCCAAATTCCAGGTCTTCAGTATATAATGCAGCCCCGGTTACTTTTTCCTTGCCGTCAACTTTTTTTACTGATTTGCCAATATATTTGAATTTCTCCATAATTAGTTTTTTTTCGATACTTCAAGTATTGCATCAATAATTGGTTCATAACCTGTACAGCGGCATAAATTACCGGCTATTGCTTCTTGTATTTCTTCCTTGGTAGGATGAGGGTTGTCGTTAAGAAGTTCGGTGGCAGCCATTATCATTCCGGGGGCGCAGTATCCGCATTGAAAAGCATTGCGTTCGTGCAAAACTTTTTGCAGGGGTGTCATCCCATTTTTCGTGATTCCTTCTATTGTTGTTACTTCCTGGCCTTCTATTTCTACCGCAAGGATCAAACAACTCCTCACCGATTTTTTATTGAGCCAAACAGTACATGCCCCGCAATCACCATTGTCGCATCCGCTTTTGGGGCTTTTCAATCCCATTTTATCTCTTAAAACCTCTAATAGGGTTTCGTTGGGCTCTACATAAACAAACCTTTTTTCATCGTTCAAGGTGAATGATATCTTCTTCATTTTTAATTATTTAGCTTATTAACTTAGGTTGCTTTAACCTGTTTAAGGCTTTCTTTATTCCTCTTTCAAACATGACTTTAACCATGTGTGTACGGTACTCTTTTGTAGCTCTAACATCACTAATTGGGCTGATAACCTGTTCAATGGTTTTTTGAGCTTGTGTAATAATCGATTGGCCAATTTCTTTTCCTTTTAGAAGGGTTTCTATTTTTGATGACCGTATAGGGATAGGGCCAACAGAACCAAAAGCCACCCTAAAACTTTGATCTTCTAAAGCCAAAATACAAACATTGGATTGAGAGAGATCTTCTCCAGCATAGCGCATTTGTTTTGAATAACTTCCTGCAAATTTCACTCCAGGGATTTCCAGGGTAACGCCTGTTACAATTTCATTTGCATGGATGGCTGTTTTCCTGTTATCAACAAACCATTGGTCCATTGGAAGGTCACGCTGGCCTTCCTTAGATAATAGATGGATTTGAGCATCATGCACGAGCAAAGGCCCAGCACTGTCCAAGCAAGCAACAGCGGAGCATATATTGCCAACCATGGTTGCCCTGTTCCTAACGCCATTAGATGCCACCAGGTTTGCCGCTTCCCAGAGAACATAAGCGTTCTCCTTTACCTGCTTATTGGCAATGATTTCACTAAACGTTGCACCGGAACCAATGAAGAGCTTGTCGTCTTTTAAATCAATCCTTTTCAGGCTTTCAATACCTTTTGTATCAATTAAAATTTCAGGGACCCGAAAACCGAGTTTCATTTCATTAACCAAATCGGTACCCCCTGCTAACAGGCGTGCTTTTTCTTTATATTGGCTGAGCAAATCCAAAACTCCATCAAGCGATGAAGGTTTTACATACTCAAAATCATATGGTATAGCCATGATTATGTGTTT
Organism: uncultured Bacteroidales bacterium; assembly: GCA_964544705.1. Classification (GTDB taxonomy): domain Bacteria; phylum Bacteroidota; class Bacteroidia; order Bacteroidales; family CAZJDA01; genus CAZJDA01. Next base: position 35,195 of record CAZJDA010000037.1, on the reverse strand, counting down.
TAATTAAAACAGTGTGGAAGTGTGGGTGTCCAGAAAGAGAAGATGTGAGTGATTTTCATAGAATCCTGAAAAGCTAAAAGTCAGTACACCTGTTTATGAACAAACTCACCTCTTCATTAGATAATCGTTTTCTAGGCTTTTTAGACAGCCCACTTTCCAATTGCTAACAACTATTCATTTCCATCAATTGCAATAACTCTGCAAAGTGAGGATTCTAATTCAATGCCGCGAAGTGGGAACAATCCAAGCCAAACCCTCTTGTTGCTCACTTTTTGGATTTCTCCGCCTAAGTTTTCAGCATGCACCAATCCTTTAGGGAACAATTTTAGGTGCATCACCTGGTAATATTCTTCTGATGGGAACATCTCTTCCCAATTCTTCCCGTAATCTTTGATAAGCTTTTCTTCAGCTTTTTTAAAAGCACCAGGATGCCAGTCTTTTATGATGGTATTCATCGGGTGGTCTGCACTTCCGCAATCCACGCCAATCCACTTGATGCCCATATCCAATGCCCACTGGTGGAAATCTGGCGATGGCCCTGGGTGGTTAACAAAATATTTCAATTCATCAGATTCGGGCTGGTCCCATCCATATTTATGATAACCTGTGTTAATGATCAGGATGTCTCCTTTTTTCACTTCAACCTTCTTCATAATCATCTCAGGAGAGTAAAGGCTGAAATCTGAAACCTCATCAGAAATATCTGCAATAGCCGCTTCACCATACCAGAAATCAAGTGGGGTGTCACCTATAGTCCTGCCACTGGAAAAAAAATGGATTTCCCCGTCAATATGAGTCCCTACGTGGTTACTTGTTTTGATAATCTGCCCATTAGCACCTTGACCCATGTGTGCGCCGGCAATACGCTTGAAATATTGTATTTGCAAGGGCATATAGCTTGGCCATGGTGGTGTGTGGACACTCAAGCGTTGTGTTAAATCGTAGATTTTCGCTTCACTCATAAATTTAAAAACATCTTCTGCTTTCATTGTATTTCCTCTCTTTTAAAAATTAATATATGTTTTTGTATTTCTTTCAATTGTTATTATTTCTTAAAATTAATTATTTTCAAGTTCTTTCACAAATCCAACAATGGCATTTTTAAAAGGTTCAATTGGAGCGCTTAAAACACCAGCCCCCACTTGGCCTATACCAGGATTTTTGTGCGCCACACCTGTGTCAATAAAAGGCGTGATATTTTTTTCGATTACTTTGATAACATCAATTCCCGTGGGTGTGCCTCTGAAATTCAGATAGGGAATCTGGTAAACATTGTTTTCTCCTATTGCAATTTCATACATAGCTAAAGTATAATTTACAGCATCTTTAGCTGTTCCACCAACAAATTGAACAATTGCAGGCGAAGCAGCAATAGCAAATCCGCCAAGCCCGGCAGTTTCAGTAATTGAGCTGTCGCCGATATCTGGGTTTGCATCTTCTTTTGTAAACCCCGGGAAAAAAAGCGCATCAGGTAAGAGCGCTTTTCCTGTAAACCATTTTTCTCCTGTTCCTGAAAGCCGTATCCCAAAATCAGTTCCATTCCTGGAAAGGGCAACAACCAAGCTGCTGTTTTTTATATTCATAGCAGCATCTAAGGTTGCTTTGGCTGCCGGCATAGATAGGTTGAGGAAAAAATGGTCGTTACCATTGATGAAATCCAAGACTTTTGCCATATTTTCCTTGTTGTCAGAAGTTTTTATGATGGCAGGGGCAATAGCCCGGTAGAAAAGAGACGTCCCGGCCCTGTTCCTGTTGTGTACTTCATCTCCCATGTGCAGCGCCTGGGCAATGATGTTTTTCAGGTCAATGCTGCCAATACTTTCAATAGCTTTTTTCAGGATAGGGTACATGACTTCCTCCATCCATTTTAATTTTTTGATTACCTCTTCACTATACGCACCATATCGAAGCACTTTACCCAGCCCTTCATTCATGGTGCAATAGGCAATATTGCCATAATTTTCATTTTTAATGATGAACACAGGCATGGATGCTGATACAATTCCGGCCATCGGGCCTACTGTGCTGTACTCGTGGCATGGTGCAAATTCAATGTCTCCTGAAGCAGCCAATTTCTCTGCATCTCCTGGGGTATTTGCCAACCCTTCATAAATCAAGGCGCCCATGATTGCGCCTCTTGTAGGGCCACACATCCTCTCCCAACTGACCGGTGGCCCGGAATGCAATATGAGGTTCTTTTTCATGCCCGGGATCACATTAAGTGCAACGTTCATCCCTATGAGCAAAGGTTTTCCATTAAGCACTATTTTTAATGCTTTCTCGTTGGCCTCAGCAATTTTATCTTGGTTTTTGTTGATGGCTTCAAAGACATAATCATCGAGGTCTACAGGAGGTTTCCAGTCTACTTGGATAGCTTTAGCTCCTTCATTCTCAATATTTTCTTTAAAAGAACCAATGCCAGTGTTAATTACTTTTAGTTTTTGGTTAAAAATATCATTTATAGCCATGCTATTAGATTTTTCAGTTTTACAGAATTTTTAATATTTCAATAGCTAACAAAGTAGCTTCAACATTCGTTTCCCTAACAATTGCCCCGGCGCTTTCAAGCGCTTCCCTGATGTTTTCGCGGTTTTGGGGGTCTTTGGATGTGCCTGTAATAGAGCAAATAACAGCAATGTTTGGAGAGATTTTCTTGGCTTCTTTTATTACAGGTTCTAATTCTTTTCCGGGTGTCATGTTAGAGCCATAGCCAATAACAACATCAAGCAAAATTATGGCTGTAGCCGGGTCTTTTGCTTCTTCAACAATTCTTTTGTTCCTGAGCGAAAAATCAATCATTGGGTGCGGGCGGCCTGCCGTGAAATCATCATCGCCCATGTCGATTATGGTGTTTTTTTGGCTTTTCCAGGTGTCTTTCAATTGGTATTCACTGTTTAAAGGGGTGTTGCTAAAAGTATACCCAATAGGTTTTTTTAACAAAAGCTGCGTTTCGTCGCAGAGTGTGCCTCCGCTAAACAATCCACGGATGTATTTCCCTTTATTGTTTTCCGCCAATGATTTAGCAAGCTTTTCAAGTTCCGGCTGCCTGTTGTTTAGTTTTTCTATGGCTTTTTTATAATCCTCTTTTTTTGATAGCGCCGAGGCAATAATAGCAGCTTCTTCCAGGCTTTTTGCAGGGATTGCGCCAGCATCTTCAAGGACTTTGGCCTCGCCTCCAATTAAAATACTTACAACAGGTTTTGAAATGGACTGAATTGCCTCTGCTATTTTTCCTGTAACTTCCGGGTGGGGCGGTTTTGAGACCAGGACAATAATTTCTGTCTGGGGATCTTTATTCAAAGCTTTTATTGCTTCAATGAACATGATGCCGCCAATTTCCTTTTTTACATCTCTCCCACCTGTCCCGATAGCTTGTGATATACCGGCACCCTGGTTGGTGATGATTGAACTTACTTCCTGTAGCCCGGTACCTGATGCTGCAACTATGCCTATATTTCCAGGGTTCACAACGTTTGCAAAAGCCAAAGGGATTCCATTTATGATTGCAGTTCCACAATCAGAGCCCATCATCAGCAATCCTTTTTCTACGGCTTTTTTCTTCAAGGCAAGTTCATCTTCAATAGGGACATTGTCAGAAAACATCATTACATGCAGCCCGCTGTCTAAGGCTTTATGTGCTTCTTTTGCTGCATATTTGCCTGCAACTGATATCAAAGATAAGTTTGCACCAGGCAAATTCTTTAATGCACCCTCAAAACTTTTTGGGCTGAAATCTTCATTATCATCTGATTTGTTCCGGATTGATTCCAGTTGTTCTTCTATTTTTTCCAACGCATCTGAAAAGCCAGGTTCATTCTCTACACTCATACTAATAAGCAAATCTGTATCATCAGCATTGTTGAAATCCTCAACAAATAAATTGGCCATTTTTAATATAGCTTTGTTTTCATTTGTCCCCATGACAATAGAAGAATCTATAACTCCATTGAGTTTGTTGATTTCTTTGGAGACAATCATCAAACTAACAGAATCAAAATATTCCCCTTTTTTAATTATTCCTTTTATCATAATCCGATATTGTTATTTATAGTAAGTAAATACCCTGTGAGCATATCTGCACCCGAAGTTTCCCCGTGGTTTAAAAATAATTGAAGTTTTTCTTCAATATCCTTTGTGCTACAAAGCAATGAGCGTTGCAGATCTTTGAATTTCTTATTATACCTGCCTATTGAGGCATAATATAACATGGCATTTGAAATGGGGTTTTTCCCTTTTGCTGTTTTAAAAATTTTGTTTTTCAATTCCCGGGTGTTTTTATTGTTTATCCGAGCGTTGACTTCTAACCCATAGAGCATGCCACATATGAAGTCGTCGCCGCTTGGGGTCAGGCCAAACCCGCTTCCTTTCATTGCTTTTACGCCATCTATTATGTCTCCTGCAAGGATTTTTTGATACGCCGATTTGATATGCTTCACAAATGCTTTTTCAAAACTTGATGTAAAGAACGCTTCTCTTTCCTCATTGAGCAGGAAAGCTAAACTTTTCGTGTTGAATACCTTGGCCTGGGCCTTATTAAAATACTTTATGCTTGCCTTGGCGCCTGCATCAATCAGTTCATGGAAATCAACAGTTGAGTGATAGATTTTGCAGTTATCGAACAAAAAAAAACATGGTTGATATAGATCCCTTTTGGGGTAACTTCTGCACTATCAATCTCATTCAAGTCAAAACCTTTAGCAACAACCGTATTTGGCCCCGAATAATCTTCCAATGATGCAACAGAGATTAAATGCCCATGCTCATTGGTTAAATTCACGATATTCTTGAATTTAGAAAGCACCTTAAAATAACCTCCAGGCAATGCGTCTCCAACTTGTATTTTTATTTCAACAACCATACACTGTATCCAAAAAAAACGAAGAAATAAAAGTACATATTTATATTCAAAAATGAGCCATTATTGCGTATTTAAATTTTCTAATGATTTGGTGATTTGCAGGAATTTGACATGAGCTATTTAGTAATAGTAGGAAAAAACACTAAAAAAGCTAAGGGAGGTGTTTATTTTGCCTTTTGGCTATTTCGGTTCAAAATATGCTAATGTTTTCGGAGTATTTGTGCCAGGAATCCCGGTTCAAAAAGTGCCAGCTAAACTAAAAAACAGGAATTCGTTTTTACCTTGTTGGATTTATCAACTATTCAACAGGGTAGGCACGGAATACTCGTTGGATTTCAGCTATGGCGGAACAGGTTCTGCAGAACGTTTATATTCCTCCTAAGTTGAGCGGTTTGAACGTAGTGAAAAAGAGCTTTACTTAGGTCATACATATTGGGTTTGGTTAAGGATGCTATCTCTCAATTGTTTTCTTAATGCTTTGGTCGAGACTAAATCAACTTTAACTCCTAATTCTTTTTCCAATAAATCTTTCAAATCAAAAAAATCCCAGCCAATGGGTTTACTAAATTCCACAAGAATATCAATATCCGATCTCTCCGTCTGCTCATTCTGTGAAAAGGAGCCAAAATATCCAATTCTAGAGACATTATATTTTTTAGATAAGAATGGTTTTAATTTTTGCAATTTTTTCTCTATGTAGTTTTTAGTGACCATGTTACAAATATAAATATTTTTATTGGAAATTGCCTTGTATCTTTTGAAATATGGGCGGTTAACGGGTAGCTATAAATACAGTAGCCGCTTCCACTGCCGCCAGATAAAAGTATAAAATTTTCATTTAACTTCATCAGTATTCTATGGGACAACTACGGCTATTGGATTTATAGCGTGGCATGCGTAAATTATTCAATTATCAGTCGTAAATGTTTCCCTAATCCAGCCTCAATAATCTTCCTAAATGTTGACATTTCAATATCAGTCTTGTTATTCTCAATCCGGGAAATATAAATTTCAAACCGCTACCAGGTAATAGTTGCAGGAGGCACTCCCTAATAACAATCACTGGTTGAAAGCCCTCATCGATTTTAACTACTGTATTCTCCATTTATCTGTTAATTCATAATTTGTACTACGACCACCTGATTCTTCTTGTTTTAGGATTCCTTTTTCAATCAAATCTTTAATGTCTCTCAGCGCTGTATCTGCCGAGCATTTTGCAATTTTAGCCCATTTTGAGGTCTTTAGTTTACCTTCAAATCCATCAAACAATTTATTAAGCATAAGCCTTTGCCTGCTATTTAAAACCGTTTCTTTATGCTTATCCCAGAAGTTTACTTTTTTAAGAACCCGCTTCAACGTTTCTTCCGTAATCGCTAATGCCCGGTAAAGACAATTCAAAAACCAATCTAACCAGTTTGTGATATCTCCAGAACTATGCTGCACCTCTTGTAATATTTCATAATATTTCTTTTTCTCATTTAGAACCTGGTTTGATAAACTATAAAATCTTTGCGAACTCTCCTCAGAACGGGCAAGCAACATATCCGATATTGCTCTTGCTATACGTCCATTGCCATCATCAAAAGGGTGGATTATAATAAACCAAAAATGAGCAATGGCCGCTTTTAAGACCCCATCAATATCAGTTTCTTGGTTAACCCAGTCTAAAAACACATCCATTTCCTTTTTTACTTCCTTAGGCGAAGGAGCTTGAAAATGTACTTTTCCTTTCCCCATTGGCCCTGAAACCACTTGCATCTCACCATCTCGATAACGGCCTGTATCCATCCTGTGCATCCCGCTCCAGCCTGTTGGGAACAGTGATGCATGCCATCCAAAAATCCTTTCTTGGTTAAGAGGGCGGTCATATTTTTGCGTAGCATCAAGCATCATTTCAACAACACCTTCAACATTTCTATCAACATGTACAATCCCGGCATATTCTATTCCAAGCCTTCTCGCTATTGAAGAGCGGACCTGTTCGTAGTTCAAAAATTCGCCTTCTATCTCTGATGATTTTAAAACATCGAGTGTTAAAGTAGATAATATCGTTTCTTCTTTTATTGAAAATCCAAGTGCCCCCATTTGCCCAAAAATTCTACCTTGCAGGTTCCGGACTTTTCCTAAAATTACATTGATTTTTCTGTCATACCAAGTAAATTCAGGCCACTGGTCATATTCATAAATGTATTTTACGATGGTCATTTTATGATTTTGCGGTAAATATACGAATTATTCTCCGCATATTTAATGAGAATAAAGGTATTTTTCTTCGCCCCAGCTCATTCTTATGATTAGCTGTAACATTTGCATATACACAAAAGCCATTATTGAGATGCTATTCTAATTTTTAATAATTACTTTGAGCTTTATGCGCATTTGAACTAGTGTCATGTCACATATGAAATAGTAAGGAGACTCCTTCGTCTCGCCTCCTTGGAGTGACGTTATTGCGAGCCGACAGCAGTCGCCGAAGCAATCTCCAAGAGTCACATTAGAATTGGCATGACACTAGTTTCTCAAATCTATCCCATAATAAAGCAAAAACATCCTATCGCTGCACGCGGCAGAACGGGAATTTTCTAATTTAAGGAATTGCTTCTATCAGTTCTTGGGTGTAAGTTGTGCCTGGGTTTTTATACAATTCATCAGCTTCTTTAATTTCTATTATCTCCCCATCTTTCATCACAGCAACACGGTCGGATATGTATTTCACAACGGACAGGTCGTGAGAAATAAAAATATAAGTAAGTTGATAGTGCTTTTTAAGCTTATTAAGCAAATTTAATACTTGGGCTTGAATTGAAACATCAAGTGCCGAAACGGATTCATCGCAAATAATAAAATCTGGATTCACAGCCAAAGCCCTGGCAATACAAACTCTTTGCCGTTGCCCCCCTGACAATTCATGGGGATAATTATTGTAATAATTACCGCCCAAACCAATATGGTTTAATATTTCAAGGGCTTTTCCTTTTCTTTGAACTTTATTTTTGCTTATTCCATGCACAGCCATAGGCTCTGTAATTGCAGACCCTACAGTTTTCCTGGGGTTTAACGATGAATAGGGGTCCTGGAAGATAATCTGCGCCTTAAGCCTGTATTGTTTTAGTGTTTTTGAATTGAACAGGGTTACATCTTTGTCATTAAAAAACACGTTTCCACTTTTCGGTTCAACAAGCCTGAGCAGCGCCCTGCCTAAGGTAGTTTTGCCACAACCGGACTCACCGACCAAGCCAAGCGTTTCACCACGATATATTTCAAAACTGGCATTTTTTACTGCATCGAGTATTTGTACAGGTTTTCCTAAAATATTTCTTTTTTGGATAAATTCAACCGAAAGATTTTTAACGCGCATGATCTTGGGTTGATTATATATTTCAGATATTCTTTTTTGCCTTTCTTCTTTCGATTCTAAGTAAGCTTTTTCATGGACATTTTTGTTTTCTATGAAATCTTTTACTGTAAGAAGTTTTTTTGGACGCTTATCCAAGCTTGGCCGGCAGGCTAATAAACCCTTGGTGTATGGATGCTGGGGATTGTTAAACACCGTATCAATGCTTCCTTTTTCAACGATCTCCCCTCTATACATTACAGCTACCCTGTCAGCTATTTGTGCTATTACTCCCAGGTCGTGTGAAATAAAAATCACACTCATGCCTTTTTTTTGTTGCAACTGCCTTAAAAGCAATAGTATGGATCGCTGAACCGTAACGTCCAATGCTGTTGTGGGCTCATCAGCAATAAGCACATCAGGGCCACAAGCTAAAGCCATAGCTATCATTACCCTTTGCCTTTGACCTCCAGACAATTCATGTGGGTATGATCTCATGATTTTTTCCGGGCGTGGCAGTTGCACTTCATTGAACAATTCAAGTGTTTGTTGCTTTGCTTTGGTATGATTTAATTTTGTGTGTGCCAGCAACATCTCCATCACTTGTTTCCCACACCTATGAACGGGATTCAAGGAAGTCATCGGTTCTTGAAATATCATGGCTATTTTTTTACCCCGATATATCCTTGGGTGTGGAGTTTTTAAAAGTGAGACCTCTTCTCCTGATTTTTCATAAAAAAGGATTTCTCCTTCTTTAATTCTTCCCGGTGGAATAGGAATGAGCCTCATAATGCATAGCGAAGTAACAGATTTCCCAGACCCAGATTCGCCAACAATTCCCAATACCTCACCATCTTTAAGTGTAAGGCTAATGCCTTTAACCGCTTCAACGGTGGTTTCTTCACCGGTGAAAGCAATGGTTAAGTTTTTTATTTGGATCTTATTGTTCATTTCGTATGAATAATGGCATTGTATAAAAAGCGTCATACTAAACCACATAGGTGCAGAATAAGATGACGCTTTTCATGTGTTTCCAACCAATGAAGTTTTACTGTGTTGGCATCATTCGCTGGTAATAGAGTTCAAACATTTTTTGCGCTTTATCCGCTATTTCCTTTTCGTTGTACTCTCTTGCAAGTGAGCCTATTTCACGCATCATAAGAATAGAACGTTGCAATTCATTTTCTATACCCTTAGCTTTGGAGCCGGTGAAGCTATTGAAATATTTAAAATCTTTTTCGGCAGTCTCCAATGTTTCAACAAGAATAGCTTTTCCCTTTTCACGCTTACCGGTTTTATAGTAAACTTCAATGATAGGAAGCATGAAATAATTATAAGGAATTTTTTGTGGAGGAACCACTTCAATACATTTATCGCATACAGCAATTGCAGAGTCTTTTTTCCCTTCTTGTTCAAGCGCAATGGCAAGCCTTCCAAACATTTTCCTAAATTTTTGTACGTACTTGATCTGCCTGATATTTGTTGCGTCAAGATACACCCCGGGTTTTTCCATGTTGCCCCACTCAAATTTGTTCATCACATTGTCATACATCTTCTTGGTGTCAATACTACCGGTTTCGCTGTCATATTTAGGCATTTTTGCAGGAACAAGCCTATAGGCAAGTCCTTCCAGCACAAAGTAATCTTCTAAGCCCAAATAAGCATCTTCGCCACCATTTACAGCAAAATATATTGGCCTTTCCCATTCGCTGGTGGCAATAAAATCGAGCATCATGAGGTGGCTTTTATAAACACCATACCTGTCAAGCTTCCATTTTATCGCATCAACAACAGAATCGGCAAAACGTTTTGGTACCGTACCATTATGAACTACTTTGGCAGAATCTACCGGAAGTTTGAATTTTTTTGTCGGGAAATAATCAAAATCACCTCTTGATGTCCTGATCTTGGTTTCTGGACTATCGCTACCAACAAATTCTATCAACTTCTTCAAGTCGTAATACCCTTTAAGTTTATCGTTTTCCATAAAATACACGATATCCCTGGTTCCATCCTTGATCTTATCGGCAGAAAGGGTAAAAGGCAAAGGCTCTGATTCATAAGCTTGGCGCCTCATCTGGTTCACGTTCCAATCTGTATTGAATAAAGTGAGTACAATCACCCTTACGTCAGTACGTATTCCTTCTACTTCTTGTGCATACCACAAGGGGAAAGTGTCATTATCACCATGAGTGAAAAGCACAGCATTCGGTTCACAGGAATTAAGGTAATTCTTGGCAAAATCAAGCGCTGTATACCGGTTTGAACGGTCATGGTCGTCCCATCCTTGCTCGGCCATAATACCCGGAACCAAAACCAAACAAAGCAAGGTGGAAACAATAGCAGAAGCAGATGGATTGATTTTCTGCCTCAACTTGTTAAAGACCGCATATACCCCAAGCCCTATCCATATAGCAAAAGCATAAAAAGAAGCGGCATAGGCATAATCACGTTCCCTGGGCTGATGAGGGTATTGATTGAGGTACACTACAATAGCCAACCCTGTGAACAGGAAGAGTAATGTTACTACCAAGAAGTCTTTTTTGTGATGGGTAAGATGAAAAATCAATCCAATGATTCCAAGTAAAAGTGGCAAAAAATAGAACTTATTGGTTCCTTTTTCTTTGATCCTTGGCGGGATATTATCTTGTGGGCCTAATCGCCATTCGTCAATGAATTTTATTCCACTGATCCAATTTCCATGAATGGGATTACCAAAACCTTGAGTCCGGTTTTGTCTACCAGCAAAATTCCACATGAAATATCTAAAGTACATAAATCCTACTTGGTATTTAAAAAAGAACTTTAGATTTTCTCCAAAAGTTGGTTTGTATAAGGTTTTCATAGAACCATCAGGTTGCCTCACTTTAATGGGCGTACCCTTTACATCTGCTATTTGCTTATAAGCTTGCGGATGCCCCCTGTCTTCTGCCGAACTCCACATTCTCGGAAACAAGGTGCAAAAGCGGTCGTCGTAATTGGGTTTGGAATTTTTGTTGTCATTTTTCACAACATATTTTCCTTTTACTGTATCTTTCATATACGAAGGAGAACCATCTTTATAGGGTTTTTCAGGATCCAATGGAGCATTATAATATTGCCCGTAAATAAGTGGTGTTTCGCCGTATTGTTCACGATTAAGATAAGAGAGTAAACTTACTGCATCCTCTGGATTGTTTTCATCAATTGGCGGGTCGGCATGAGAGCGTATTACCAGCATAAAAAATGCTGAATAGCCTATTAACAAGAATGTTAATGACAATAATATGGTATTGGCAATAACTTTTCTTTTCTTATGCGTATAGTAAATACCCCAAACAATGGCCCCAATCAATACAAGGAAGAAAAATATCGTACCGGAGTTAAATGGTAATCCGAAGCTATTAACAAACAATAATTCTATTTTTCCTGAAAGTTTCACGATAAGTGGGATAATAATATACAAGATCACATAAAGCAAAACCACTGAAATGATCAATGAGAGTATCACACCTTTTCTAGTGGGTTTGTATTTCCTGAAATAATAGACAAAAACAACGGCAGGAATGGCGAGGAGGTTGAGCAAGTGGACGCCAATTGAGATACCAATTAGGAACGCGATAAAAATGATCCACCTGATGTTATGGCTTTGATCGGCAACTCTTTCCCATTTAAGGATAGCCCAAAAAGTAACGGCTGTAAAGAATGATGATGTGGCATAAACCTCACCTTCAACAGCAGAAAACCAAAATGAATCAGAAAAAGTATAAGCCATAGCGCCAACAAAAGCGCTTCCGAAAATAGCAAACATTTTACTTTTGTCCATTTCGCCTTGTTTCTCGGCTACTTTCCGCCCCAATGCAGTTATGGTCCAGAAAAGAAACATGATAGTAAGGGCGCTTGCAAGGGCAGACATAAGATTTACCATATAAGCCACCAAAGAAGTATCACCAAAGGCAAAAAGTGAAAAGAACCGGGCTAACATCTGGAACATGGGCGCTCCAGGAGGGTGGCCAACTTGTAACTTGTACGCGGTTGCTATGTACTCTCCGCAGTCCCAAAAACTAACGGTAGGTTCTAATGTAAGAATATAAACAGTGGCTGCAATAAGAAAAGCAAGCCATCCCATTACATTGTTGATTTTAGTATAATTTTTCATGGTAACTATTTTTCCAATTTTTTTAGACCGCTAAAATATAAAATTATTGTTAACTGTGTGTAGAATTCAAATATAACAAGTATAATTTATTAAGTAAACAAGAGAAAAGCTTCATGCAGTTGTTAGCTGCAAGCATATAAATAACCGTAATGTATTATTAAGCAGAAGTAAATTAAATATTCCCCAATAATTAAGCGTTCTTGATTTTTTCTTACCTTTGACTTAAAAAAGAATGAACAAAAATTATGATATCATAATTTTTTCAGTTGATATAGTTTTTATAAATATTTTAAAGCGGATTATTGAAAAAACTGGTAGTCAGGTTCAAATTGAGTTTTATCAATCCTTTTCAGAAGCCCAGGCTATACCGGAAGAGCTTGCAATAAAATTGATTTTGGTTGATGATTTAATAACCGGAACTTCAAGTTATGAGCTAATATCCTTTCTCCGCTTGCGCAAAAAGATTAGATGTCCGATTTATTATTTTGATACAGCGGAATATCAAAGCGAACGTAAATCATTGTTAATTGGCGCAAGCCAGTTTATTAACAAACCTTTTAACCCCGAAGAGGTAGAGCAGAAAATAAAAAACACATTATATAATACATGAGAGCAATAATTATTTTTTCAATGTTATTCATTCTTTGTTTGTCTGGGTTTGGACAAGTCAATACGGATTCTATTTTTAATGAAGCAATAAATAATGCACAAAATAAGAAATATGAAGAAGCTATTAGCCAGGCACAAAAAGCATTAAGTTATCATCCAAAAAGGTACGACATAATCGTTTTTGTTGCCAATGTAAACGCTTGGCAAGGCAATTATATTGAAGCTTTAAAAAACATAGAAAAAGCTTACAAGATTAACCAAACCAATAAAGAATTATATGATGCTTGGTTAAATGTTTTACTGTGGTCAAAAAATTATAAAAAATTGATTGAAATAGCCGACTTGGCAAAAGCAAATAATTATACGGATACATATAACTTAATTTTAAAAAAATCATTGGCCTATAAAGCATTAAGTAAATATGATGCTGGTATAGACTTAATAGAAACCCAAAGCAATTACCTGGACTCTGCAGTTATAAAAGCAATTTACAATCAAATGATCACCTTAAAAAAGGACAAAGCAGTAAGTGTTTATTACGCTGTTGATTTATTTGAAAATAACACTCCCGACCCGCAACATTTAACCTATATTGATTATGCCTTCAAAATACGCGAAAACACTTTAATTACGAGGTTAAACTATGCTAACCGATTCGATTTAAACGATTTGCAGATAGAAGCCGATTATTACCAAGTATTCAAAAATGGGCATTACCTTTATTCAAATTACGGGTTCGGCATCAAAAAGGACTTATTCCCGGAACATAGGGCTGGGTTGGAATATTTCTTTTCTTTCCTGGAAACTTTTGAATCAAGCTTTGGTGGCAGGTATATGAATTTTGGCAACAATGATATTTATATAGCAACGGGGCATTTAAGCAAATACGTTAAAAATTTCTGGGTCGCGGTGCGCCCATTTTATGTTTTTCATGAACAAAAAAACACGCTTTCAACGGTGTTCAATGCGAGATATTACGGAAAAAATCCAACAAATTACTGGGGCGCTGAGTTTCTTTACGGCAACTCGCCCGACGAACGATATGCCTTCTCGCAATCAGAAGATATTTTTATATTAGAAAACTACCGCTATAAGCTGGAAAAGAACACCCTGCTTTTCAAATCAAACGAACTGAAATTATCAGCAGCTTATTCAAATGAAGAATTTATAGCAGAAAATTACAGAAACCGTTTTACTTTTGAAATTTTACTGAAACACAAATTTTAAGCATGGGGCGAAAAACTATATTATACTTAAAAAGAATCATTATTGTTCTATACTGGTTTATCATAAGTATAACTGTAATAGCTTGTTCCTATGTGTTTTATCACCATGAAACCCAGGTTGCTCAATTCAAAATAACAAATCCTTTCTACGAATATGTCGAAAAAATGCCATTTTGGTTATACCTGGTAATATGCTTTACAGTTTTTTCATTATTCATCTTTTTGTTTTTTGTTACGCTAAGTGTTTATTTCAACATTTACCGAAATCGGGCTTCGAAGACTACCGAGCGTTACATTAAATTTTTCGCATTTGTGCTTACTACCTATTGTTTGTCAAATGTATACAAGGAAACGCGTTTTCAAAATAATCTATTTGAACGATTAAAACCTTTTGTTAAAAAACGAATTCAATTGGAAGCACTATTTTGGGTTTATACAAAACTTCAAGAAACTCTTACTATTGATCTAAGCATTAAGTTCAAATCCCTATTGAAAAATTTGAATTTGTACAGAAAAATTGAAAGCTTTTTGTATGGTGATGATTTTGCTGATAGGATTTTAGCAATGAAAGTATTATCATATCTGCGTATAAACGATTATGACAAGCAAATAGTGAAATATTCGGTAAGCAATAATTTTGCACTTCGCACTGAAGCTAATGCAGCATTAATCCGCTTAATGAAAAAAGACGAGCACTTAGTAAGATTTATAAGGGAAAAACATCAACTTTCTGTATTAGATATAAATATTATTGTGAATGCGGTATTGAAAAATTATAAATTGGATATTGATTACAAAGCATTGTTGTCATCTAAAAACCCTAAGAAAATTATGTTAGGGCTTATGCTTGCCAAGAATCGTTTCTCCAAAGACAAGAGCAATCTAACTCTAATTCTCAACCATATAGGAAATACAGATGCGCTGCTTAACAAACTTGCATGGGAAGCATTAATTACGATTGTCCCTGAAGATGAAGTAATGGACACCATTATAGCCCGCTTCCAGGAGGAACCGGAAGATGTAAAACTTTTTATACTAAAGAATATACATAGTAGCGAAAACCATCGTTTTTTTAGCTTTCTGAAAGAAATAGTTAATGATGAAACGCTTTTGCTTAAAATTGAGGCATTGAATACTCTTTTTGAAAATGATTTTGATGCTCTTGGTAATTATGCCAATTCACAAAACCCGGAAATACAAAAAGCATACGAAGAAGTAGTATGTTTTTATATAAACAGATGATTGTTTTATTATGAATAATTTTTACGACATATTGAACGGATTCTTTATAGTTTACAGCGTATTGCTTTTTTTTAGTTATATTGCAATCGGGATTTTGTCTTCAGTAGAGTTGTCTTTTTATATGAAAAAGAATAAGCATTTCAGGTTTAAGACTATAAAAGAACATAAAATTTTACCTTCAGTTTCGATTATTGCACCCGCTTACAATGAAGAAGCTTCAATTATTGAAAATATCAGAAGTTTACTTTCCCTGGAATATCCAAAAGTTGAGGTAATTATAGTAAATGACGGCAGTAAAGACAATAGTTTGCAAAAAGTAATTGATCATTATAGTTTGGTGAAAGTTAATTATGCTTTTACTGAAACCATTCAAACCGCCAAAGTGCGAGGCATTTATACATCTACAAATGTTGCTTATGCAAATTTAATTTATGTTGATAAAGAAAATGGTGGTAAAGCAGATGCCTTGAATGCTGGTATAAATATTTCGCGTTCTGACTTATTCCTAGCTATTGATGTGGATTGTATAATTGAAAATGATGCCATTTTGCGCATGGTAAAACCCTTCCTGGAAGAACAAGGAAATAAAAAAGTGATAGCGGCCGGTGGGGTGATTCGTGTTGCAAATTCTTGCGAAATAAAAGACGGGCGAATAGTGAAGGTGAATTATCCGAAAAACTTCTGGGCAAAATTCCAAGTTTTAGAATATTTCAGGGCTTTTACCCTTGGCCGGATGGCCTGGGCCCGAATAAATGGTTTGTTAATTATTTCAGGTGCTTTCGGTATGTTCGACAAGAAGGTAGCCTTGGCAGTTGGGGGCTACGATAGTACAACTGTTGGCGAGGATTTCGAACTCGTTGTGAGGATGCGGAAATATATGCACAAAGTAACAAAACAAAAATACAAAGTTGCATTTATCCCAGACCCACTTTGCTGGACAGAAGTCCCATCTAAACTGAAAACATTACGTAACCAGCGTAACCGCTGGACACGTGGTTCTATTGATACTGTGCTGAAACACAAAGAGATGTTTTTCAACCCTAAATACGGTAAAATAGGAATGATTAGTTTTCCCTACTGGGTAGTTTTTGAATGGCTTGCTCCTATTGTTGAATTTATCGGATTGACTTATGTTACACTATTATTAATTTTTGGGAGCATCAATAGTTTAGTTTTCTTTATACTATTGGCTTTCGTGTTTTCGTTTTCGTTGCTTTTCTCGTCTTTTGCGGTATTTTACGAAACTTATATTTTCAACCGGTACAAAGGGTATAAATTTTTATACAGGGTAATATTAATAGCCTTAATAGAATTGATTATTTACCATCCTTTGAATGTTTATTTTGCTCTTCTAGGAAATTATAAATTTTTTATAAAAGGTGATAAAAAAGGCTGGGGAATAATGAAACGTACAGCATTTGATAATAAGCAAAAAAAATAAAATTATGGAAAAAAGTTGGAATGATAAATATTTAATAAACATTAAAGATATTGATGAACAGCACCGAGGGTTTTTTGAACTTTGGGATCAAAAGCAAAAAATGGCAGATTTAGAAAATCCCGATCAGCTTGCTCAAATAATCGAAAAATTAGAAGATTATATCAAGTTTCATTTTTCGTATGAAGAAAAACTATTAGAAGATGAAGGCTATGAAAACATTGAAAATCACAAATCACAGCACCGTTATTTTATTCAAAAAGTTGATGAAATGAAACAAGAACTTGTATACCTGAACCCTTTGCTATTTGAAAAAACTGCTGCTTTTATGAAGAAATGGTTTTTAGGTCATATTATGCAATCTGACAAAAATTACGCTCAAGCTATTAAGAATGAAAAATGATTTATATGAAAAAAATACTTGCACTTTTTTGCGTTTTTTTTGTTAATGTTTCTTATTCACAAAGCATTGATAATGATGAAACACCTTTTTCTACTAACGAAAATCATTTAACCATCTGGAACGGGAGTGAATATGTGCCATTTTTTGTAAAAGGTACAAATCTGGGGGTTTCAGTCCCTGGTACTTTCCCAGGTCAACTTGCAGCAAGCCGAAATCAATATGCACAATGGTTTGAACAAATAAAACAAGACGGCTTTAATTGTATTCGTCTTTATACGTTGCATTTTCCAAGATTTTACGAAGTACTTGATTCGTTTAATATTGCAAATCCACAAAATCCTTTATTATTCATTCAAGGAGCATGGCTAAATGAAGAGTTGCAAGGGTATCAAAATGATTTGTATTTTATGGCTGATACATTCAAGATTGAAATTGAAGAAAATATTGATTGTGTGCACGGTAACAGGTTTATCCCCGAACGGCAAGGAAAGGCTTATGGGGATTTTACAGCCGATGTTTCAAAATGGTGTTTGGCATACATTATCGGTAGAGAAGTTTATCCTGAAGAAATTTTAACAACAGACGAAAATCATACTCAAACTACAAGTTTTTCTGGCAATCATTTTTCAATTACCGATGCAACAGCTTCGGAAGTTTGGTTTACCGAAAAACTCGACCATCTTGTATCTTATGAATATCTGAATTACAATACCCAACGCCCTGTAAGTGCTTCGAGCTGGCCTACTTTAGATCCTCTAACGCACCCAGAAGAAACTAGTAGTTATGAAGATACAGCTTCCATCGATTTATCAAAAGTAGTTCCAACAGATGCTCCAGCAGGTTTTTTTATTAGTTACCATGCTTATCCCTATTACCCTGATTTTGTGAGTTTACAAACGGATTATTTAACATATTATGATAATTACGGATCAAATAGCTATATGGGTTATTTAACCGAATTAAAATCCCACTATCCTAATCTCCCACTAATAATTGCTGAATTTGGTGTACCTTCAAGTTGGGGCATCGCTCATTACGCAACATCAGGCATGAATCATGGTGGCTTTGATGAATACGGGCAAGGTGAAACAAATATTAGGCTTTTGCAAACTATAAAGACCACAAATTGTGGCGGAGGTATTCATTTTGCTTGGATTGATGAATGGTTTAAACGAACATGGATAACTGATCCAATTGATTATAACCCGCAAAGCAGGGTTTTATGGCATAATATTACTGCGGCAGAACAAAACTATGGATTAATTAAATTTGAAAAAGATACAGAATTACAACTAATTAAGCAATTTGACTTGCCATCAGCAATCACAGAAATTAAAGCCGATGCAAATTATACTTTTCTTGAAATGGAGGTTGGTTTAAGCAATCCGCTTAATAATCCTGATGAAATGTGGATAGCTCTCGATACTTATGCCGATAATTTAGGAGAAAGCCAATTATCCAATGGGGATTCTATACCATTTCGTTCCGAATTTGCTTTGCATATTACAAATCATTCTGCAGATTTATATGTAACCGAAGCTTATGATATTTTCGGCATCTGGCACAATACTTCAGGGGATGAACAATTATATCGGTCAATAGCAACCGATGGGGCGCCCTGGTATATTGTACGATGGAAGAACAATAGCGGTCATTCTGATGTACAATATATTGGCAGTTTACAGGTTAATTACAGTTTTCAAAATGCATCGTCAAAAGACGGCCTGACAATTTATGATGATAAATTAAGAATTCGCATTCCGTATTCTTTGTTAAATATTGTTGAACCCAATCAACTAAAAGTTTTACACGACTACAGGGCTACTCCAGAGACAGAAGATACTGTAACCACCGGCATCAATATCGGTATTTATTACAATAATCAATGGTTTAGTACTGATGAACGTTTTATTTGGAATAGTTGGAATAGTATTGATAATTCAACTATGCAAGAATCTTATAAGACTTCCTACTTTGTGATGAAAGAGCGTCTGACAGAGTTCAACACACCTGCTGTAGCGGTTTGTGATACTTTTATATTTGAAAATGAGACTTATCCGGTTACTATCGATTCTATTAACGGGGTATTAAAAAATGATTTCGATTTAGACGGTAATTTGATGATTCCTTTAATATCAGAAACACCTATAAATGGACAAGTTAGCCTAAACAATGATGGTTCATTCGCTTACCAGCCCAATGATGGTTTCAACGGTTATGATAGTTTTAATTACACCATTTATGACGGGTACAGCTTATCTGAACCTAATACAGCAGTTATTAACGTAATTGGCAATACTGGTGAAATTGACGAAGATATTGCCAATCTAAGCGAAATGATGGAGATTTACCCAAACCCCACATCGTCTAGGTTTAAAATAAAAACAAAAATTGTTTTTGATGAAATCAAACTTTTTAATACAGCGGGACAACTGATTAAAACCCTAAAATACGGCCAAAATTATTATGAACAAGATATTTCGGTTTATAATAATGGGGTCTTTTTCATAGTCGCCAAATATAAAAATAAATATATTTCAAAGAAGATAATAAAATTGAAACATCCATGATAAATAATTTTAACTCACACGAGCATGATTATTTCATGGATGTTCCATCTGACAAATAAAAACAAATTATAAACAGATGAAATAAGAATATATGGTCAGTTTAAATCAAATATAGTTAGATTTATACTTATACAAATCGTTTGTTTTTGGATTAAAACCTTGCTGAATATATTATAAATGCTTAGTGCTATAAGGATTTGTAAGGAATGCGTCTTTATTTCAACAAGGATTCAGCAGTAGTATTATTCGATTTTAGCTTTTCCCTCAAGTTGTCATAATCTTTATCCTGTGCCTTAACAAACCCATCAGTGCTATATAATTCCAACAGCACTTTCTTTCCTTCTTTCGCGGTGGCGTAAGCTTTTAATGCATCCATGATCTTTTCCGCAGTTTTTTCTGGGATCCCGTCCCTAAAAACTACGGGGTCATTGGGTATACTTTCGGTAGTGGCAATTATTTTTACTTTCTCTTTTACATCAGGAAATTCATTTAATACTCTTGCCCTTGCATCTCTGATCTTTCCATCTTTTGATGGAGCGGTGTAGTAAGTAGCCCCGGCATCAACTTCTCCTTTATAGACCATGGAAACAACATGGTCATGCTTCATGCCAAAAATCGTGTTTCCTGGTATTACTCCCTTATCATCAAGGATTTTTTTTGGTAAAAGGTAACCTGATGCTGATGAAAAATCTGTATAAGCAAAAGACTTATCTGTTATATCCTCCAAAGAATTGATACCACTATCTGCATGAGCAATTATCTGGCCTTTATAACTTGATGTACCATATCTTGTGATCATCATTTTGGCATGGGCGTTATATTTATTATTGGCTACCAGGTAACCGAAAGAGTTCATAATGGCAACATCTGCCCGGTTGGAACCAAACGATTCTATTACCGTGATGTAATTGGCCGGGATGCTATATTCAAAATGCAAACCGGTTTTATTTTCTAAATATTCGGCCATTTTTCCTGCATTTTCTGCAATGCTCTTTGCATCAACAGAAGGCGTGAAAAAGAACTTCACCGGGTTTTTTTCAGAACCAAGGCCTTTTTTGCTGTCTCCACAGCTTAACATGACAAAAGCTGAAGCAATTATTAATACGAAAGAAAGTGTTTTTTTCATAATGGAAAAGTTTTATGCAAGAATACTCAATTGCCTATGTAATATTAGCAAACCAAGATACAAATATTATTTTACATAACAATTATCTTCTCAAAAAACATTGTAAATTACTACGATATTAATAAAAACATGACCATGGTATGTTAACATAATGCTAAATTAATTCACATGTGTTTTGAATGATATTTCTTATGCTAAAATCAAAAATCCTGTTTCGGATTACATATAAGCAATACCTTTCGTAAACAAACCCTGTTTTTTTTAACCTAATCCGTAAAAATACTGTTTAAAAAAACGTAGAAATTCTTGACATTTGCACAATTAAAAACCTTGTTCAATAATGGACAATGAAGTATGTTTACGAACATATCGATGTTTCAATTGTTAAAAATGCATGTGTAAATGCCAGGTAATGATTTCTTTAGGAATAGAGGAACATTTTTTGATAAGAATATATACATTGTAAATAATACCCAATTACCATGAAAAAAATAGCGCTTATTGCTTTCATTTCCATATTCTTCTCAAATTTACTGAATGCAGTAAATACAATTCCCGGAAAAAAGCAATTGCATGCCACAAGAATAACAACACCCCCAAAGATTAATGGCAAGCTTGATGAATCAATCTGGAAAACCCTTCCACTTGCTACCGGGTTTATTCAGCATGCTCCTTATGCGGGGAAACCATGCAGTTTTCATACTGAAGTAAGAATGGGATATGACAATACAGCCCTTTATATTGGGGCCATGATGGAAGACCCGTCACCTGACAGTATTCTTACCGGCCTGGGAAAAAGAGACGATTGGGATGTGAATTCCGATATTTTTGCTATTACCGTTGATCCTTTTAATGATGGCCTTAGTGCCTTTGAATTTTGGGTATCAGCTTCCGGTGTGCAAATTGATAAGTTCTTATCCAATAGCGGTGGTGGTTTTAAATGGGACGCCGTTTGGGAAAGTGCTACCCAAGTCACAGATAAAGGGTGGACAGCAGAGATAAGAATCCCTTTTTCTGCCATTCGTTTCCCCAAAAAAGACGTGCAAACATGGGGAATTATCCTTTGGAGGAATATCAGGCGATATGATGAATGGGCTACTTGGGATCTTATCGATCCGCAAGTGCACGGGATGTTAAAACAATCGCAAAAATACGCTCCTGTTACCAACGTTGAACCTCCTACTAGGCTCTCTTTTACGCCTTATGTATCAGGTTATGCCGAGAATTATTCCTATAGTGATTCTTGGGATCATTCTTTTAACGGTGGAATGGATATTAAATACGGCATCAACGAAAGTTTTACTTTGGATATGACCCTTATCCCGGATTTTGGCCAAGTGCAATCCGATGATAAAGTATTGAACCTTTCTCCTTACGAGGTGAAATACGATGAGAAAAGGCAATTCTTTACCGAGGGCGTTGAACTTTTTAATAAGGGGGGCGTATTTTATTCCAGGAGAATTGGTGATAGGCCAGCCCATAGTGGAAAAGTGGATGATGACCTGGAAAAGAACGAGGTCGTTGCCATGAATCCCATCGAGGCCAAGCTTATCAATGCAAGCAAAATATCCGGAAGGAATAAGAACGGGCTTGGTATTGGCTTGTTTAATGCTATGACTGATGTCTCCACGGCAACAATTAAGGATACCATCACAGGAGAAAAACGATATATTGAAACCCAGCCGTTTACCAATTACAATATTTTTGTGCTAGACCAAAATCTTAAAAACAACTCTTTCCTAAGTTTTGTGAATACCAATGTCACCAGGTTTAAGGATAATTATTCTGCCAATGTAACAGGTACTGAATATAGCTTTATTAACCCTGGCAACACTTACTCTATTAGAGGGAACCTGTTGGTAAGCCAAAAATATACTAACACCAAACCCGAACTGGGACATAAATACTACGTACAATTGAGTAAGATTTTTGGAAATTTTCGCTATTCTTTAATGCAAAATACAGAAAGCGATCAATATGACCCTAACGACCTGGGCTTTCTAAGGCAAAACAATGAATTTACCAATCGAGTATCTCTTCATTACAATAAATATAAACCGTTTTGGGAAGTATTGAATTGGTATAATGAGATTCGTTTTGAACACAAAAGCTTATATGCCCCTCGTAAATTTTCGGAATTTGCCATAGATTTCACAACCAAAACCAAGTTGAGAAACAATTACTGGTTGGGTTCTCATTCCAAGTTAGTCCCGGTGGAACGCCACGATTTTTACGAATCACGGGTTGATGGCCGCGTTTTTAATAAACCAAAGTTTCACCATGTTTGTGCCTGGTTTGACCCTGAAAGCACCAAGACTTTTGGTATTGCTATAAGAGGAGGATATTCAAAATCTTATCATACCGATCACGACTTTTTTGATTATTGGTACAATATTGGTCCTAAATGGCGAGTAAATGATAAGCTGAGTTTGAACTACGATTACATGCATCAACATAACCTGGGCAATATTGGTTGGGTTGATTATACAAGTGATAAGGATACCATTTATTTTGGAAAACGTGATAGGCAAGTGTTGATTAATACATTCCAAACAAATTATATTTTCACCAATAAATCATCCTTCAGCTTACGATTAAGGCATTATTTTACGATTGCTGATTACAAAAAGTTTTACGAATTGGAAGAAAACGGCGATCTTAGCGATACCGACTATAATGAAAACAATGACCGCAATTACAACCTTCTAAACTTGGACATGCAATATACTTGGAATTTTGCCCCAGGCAGTGAAATGAGAATAGTTTGGAAAAACGAGATATTCTCCGACGAAAATATAATACGTTCTGGCTACATAGACAACCTGGATCACACTTTATCCGTAGAAAAGATGAATAGTCTATCCATAAAGATCCTTTATTACCTGGATTATTTATATTTGAAAAAACTCATTTAATAAAGCTTTGGCATTATACATTAAATTTAGAAAAACCTTTGGCTCCCTGAGTTGCTGGTGGCTTTTAAATCAATTGTACCACCAGTAGATTCGTAATTATCATCATACTTGCTATCTCCAACATGAAGGCTCCCTGATGAAGCTGAAAGTGTGAAGTTTATATCATTAATTTGATTTTCCAGGTCTATTTTAATAGCGCCTGATGATGTTTTAAAATAGGAATTTCCCTTTAGTAATACTTGATTCCCTTTTATACTGCCCGAAGAGGCTTTTGCAGTGATAGCTCCTGAAATATTATCCAGGTGTATGCTTCCTGAAGAAGTACCTGCCGTGATATCGCCATTTATGTTTTCCATAAGGATCCTACCAGAAGAAGCTTCTGCTTTTACATTGCCATTAACGTTTTCTATCTTTTGGCTTCCTGAACTACTTTCAATATATAAATTGCCATCAAGGCCATTCAACCTAATTCTACCCGAAGAGGTAGAAACTTTTGCATCAGCTTTTATATTTTCAATTTCAAGACTACCGGAGCTGGCTTCTACCAGAAACTCATTGCTATTAACACCAGAAACCATTACTCTTCCTGATGAATTGTCAATGTCCAAATTTATGTTTCCTGGTACTTTGAATATAAGCGAACCACTTATCATACCAATATTCATTCTCGGGGTTTCTATTCTTACCTTTAAGGTAGAACCATCCTTTTGATGAACGATCTTGTACTTTTCCGCTTTTCCAACAGCTTTTAATTCTCCTTTAAAATCAACTTGGTCTCCTTCATGAGATATTACTTCTATCGTGCAAAAAGACCCTTTTACATCTAATTTTTCTACTCCAGTAAAACTTTGGTTTACTTCGTCAACAATTTTTTGGCTTTGTAATACACAGCTCGAAAAAGTGAATACAAAGGCAATAAGAAAGGAATACAGTGTTTTCATAATAATTTTTTTTAAAGATTTATTTATTTGCTGTATTAAGGACGCAGCAATAAGTAAAAAAGTTACAATCCTATGCATTTTCTATTTGCCCCATTCACCGGGAGGTTTTGCCCATATGCTTTTCTCACGCCAAGCATCCTTAGCAAATTTTTTACTGTTTTGCTGGGTATCTATATGTAGAAATATTGATGAAGGGTATCTCCAACAGGTAATCCATCCTATGCCATAGGTATAAAACCCAGATACTAAAGTTATAAGCTCAAACTTTCTTTTAATGGTTTCTTCTTTCTCCGTTCTGCCTTCGTATTTAATGGTGATATGCTTTTTTTGGGGAAACCCGGTCCTGGTGATCTCAACCATTCCTTTACCCATCCTACTGTTATTGATATAAATGTCCGCATCAGAATGGCTGATAATGCTAGTAGTGCCACAAGAAGTGAATATCAATGCAACAGCTATATATAATACCAATTTTTTCACAAGATTAAATTTATTGTTAAGTTACTATTGGGTATAGTCATAAATTGTACATTTTTATTGTCTCAATCATTATCACAGGCAGAGCCTGTTTTGTTAGAATGATAATACCATGTTTAGCATAAATCCGTAAGGCAACTGGTTGTCAATTTCGTATGTGGTAATATAGGGCCCGCCTTCTATTCTCACGTTAACATCTGATGTGCGGTTAAAAAGGTAGCCTCCTTTGGCGAAAAGCGATAATCCACTTCCCCTGTAGTTTTCATCATAATAATCGAAAGGATAATCACTATTTAGCGATTTTTCTTCTTTGGTAATGGTCATGCCGCCGTATCCAAGACCACCTCCTAAATATGGAGTACTTTTCTTTTTTGAGAAAGGATAAAGGGCTGCCAAGTTAAAATTATAAATCCTAATATCTTGAAAATAGAGTTCCCCGTTCAAGTCTAACAACAAGTCTCGTGTATCATAGGAAAATTTCACCCCAAAACCGCTTGAAAAATTGTTTTCCACATCTTTAAAAGGAGTATAAACACTTCCAATATAAACCCCAAAACTCTTATTAGCAGAAACTTTATCCAGTTCGGGCGATTCATATTCTGTAACAGAATATATATCCGATTCTTCGGAGGCCTTTTTCCCTGTACCAATTGTTTTAGATAACCTTAGCATCACCGGGTCAAGATCATCGGGAGTATAAGCTTTAAGCATATCGCTCCATATTTTATTCCCGCTTGATGTTTCATACATCGAAACTGAAACAATAACAATATCATCCAAAGCATTTAGCTCTCCTTTAATAAAATACTTAGCTTGATGTTGTTTTGCATTTTTTATGGACTGGGCTTGCGTTTCATAGTCATATACACTATCGGGTTTGGTTGGCAAAATAATTTCATAAGAACTGTTGTTATCAACATATGTTTTGAATAATTTGCTCACAGAGTACTGATAATCTGGATGCATGTTGATCAATTCAAAATAAGGAAAATAAGCTTTTTCTTGTCCATAAGATGAATAACTGATAATCAAACCGAAAGATAAGAAAATGCATAAACGTTTCATAGGATTAAATTTTTGGTTAATAAATATAGTGTAAAGATGTAAAATATTTTAAAAGGTTGCGTATCTTATAGCATGAACCAACATTTTAAAAGGCTAAAGGTTAATATTTCCTGACTGAAGTGTTGTATCATCAAGATAAAAAATAAATAGTGTTTGCAATTTGGTTTTCTTGCTAGCTCTATATAGAAAGCATATATGGATAGTTTGCTGCACTGCACTCAGCAAGGAGATTACTTCGGCGCACATACAGGCTTCGGCCGGAAAGTGTAGTGGGGTTATGTAGCAATCTCCTGGCTAATGGCAGCGCGATAACTCAAAGATTTTGTTTACTGTGCTGCAGGTAGCCGGGAGATTTCTCTCCGCCGCGGCGGATCGAAATGACGTGCATTTAATAAACTTTTACCTACATAATATTTGTTCAAATCATCAAATTAACACATTAGCACATTAACCCATCAAAAAATCAATCTTCTTTCTTTGCTTCTATCAATATTTCCAGCATTTTAATGCCTGCTTCTGATATCACGGTTCCGGGGCCAAAGATGGCCATTGCGCCGGCATCATACAAATACTGGTAATCTTGGGTAGGTATTACCCCGCCAACGATCACCATAATATCATCGCGTCCTAGTTTTTTCAGTTCTTCAATAACCTGTGGTACCAGTGTTTTATGCCCTGCTGCTAAACTAGATACACCAAGCACATGCACGTCATTTTCCACGGCTTGTTTCGCAGCTTCGGCAGGAGTTTGGAATAACGGCCCAATATCCACATCAAAGCCCATGTCGGCATAAGCGGTAGATACTACTTTGGCGCCGCGGTCGTGCCCGTCTTGCCCCATCTTGGCTATCATGATACGCGGGCGGCGGCCTTCCATTTTCGCAAATTCATCGGCAAGTTGCCTTGCCTTGGCAAATTTATCATCCATAGCAATTTCACTTGAATAAACACCAGAAATAGAACGTACAGTAGCTTCATAACGCCCGAAAACTTTTTCCATAGCATCGGAGATCTCACCCAAAGAGGCTCTTTTCCTTGCAGCATCCACGGCCAGCTCAAGGAGGTTACCTTCGCCCGTTTCGGCAGATTTTGTTATCGCGTCTAAGGCAGCTTGTACATCATCATTATTACGCTCTTCACGAAGTTTTTTCAACCTGCGTTTTTGTGATTCTAACACAGCGCTGTTATCCACTTCAAGAATATCAATGGGGTCTTCTTTATCCAACCTGTATTTGTTAATTCCCACGATAGTTTCTTTACGGCTGTCGATTTTTGCTTGCCTGCGAGCGGAAGCTTCTTCAATACGCATTTTAGGCACACCACTTTCAATTGCGGCAGCCATCCCGCCAAGGCCTTCAATTTCTTGTATGTGAGCCCAAGCTTTGTGGGCTATTTCGTGTGTAAGGGCTTCCACGTAATAGGAACCTGCCCACGGGTCAACAGCACGGCAAATGTCTGTTTCTTCTTGGATGTAGATTTGCGTATTACGTGCAATACGTGCCGAAAAGTCCGTAGGTAAAGCAATGGCTTCGTCAAGTGCGTTGGTATGCAATGATTGTGTATGCCCTAAAGCAGCGCCCATAGCTTCAATACATGTACGGGCTACGTTATTGAACGGGTCTTGCTCGGTAAGGCTCCAGCCGGAAGTTTGTGAGTGCGTCCTCAAAGCCATGGATTTAGGATTTTTTGGATTGAACTGTTTCACAATCTTAGCCCAAAGCATCCTTGCAGCACGCATCTTGGCAATCTCCATGAAGTGATTCATACCAATAGCCCAGAAAAAAGATAGGCGAGGAGCAAAAGCATCAATATCCAGCCCTGTATCAATACCTGTGCGGAGGTACTCAAGCCCATCGGCAAGAGTATATCCAAGCTCAATATCGCAAGTAGCACCGGCTTCCTGCATATGATAACCGCTAATACTTATAGAATTGTACTTAGGCATATTCTCTGACGTGTATTTGAAAATATCGGCAATGATGCGAATGGATTCCTTAGGAGGATAGATGTAGGTGTTCCTAACCATAAACTCCTTGAGGATATCGTTTTGTATGGTTCCTGCCAGTTTTTCTTTTGGCACGCCCTGTTCTTCGGCTGCAACGATATAAAATGCAAGTACCGGCAGCACTGCACCATTCATGGTCATAGAAACCGACATTTTATCCAAAGGAATTTGGTCAAAAAGAACTTTCATATCTAAAATAGAATCCACTGCCACACCGGCTTTACCCACATCGCCAACAACACGTGGATGGTCAGAGTCGTAACCGCGGTGCGTGGCCAGGTCAAAAGCTACAGATAGCCCTTTTTGCCCGGCAGCAAGGTTTCTCCTGTAGAAAGCATTGGATTCTTCAGCCGTAGAATATCCTGCATACTGCCTGATAGTCCATGGCCTCATGGCATACATGGCAGAATAAGGCCCGCGTAGGAAAGGCGGCAAACCGGCTGCAAAATTAAGATGCTCCATGTTCTCAAGGTCATCTTTACCATAAACAGGTTTTACCGGGATTTTTTCAGAAGTTTCCCAGTCTTTGACTATATCGTGGTTCTTTTCCCATTCTCTATAAGATTCTTTAGGCGTTTGGGGCTTATAATTTATATTTTTAAAATTGGGTCGCATATCTTGTTTTTCTTTAAGTTCACAATACTATTCCATTAACTAATACTATAATGAGCGTTATATTTTTGAAGCGTTTCAAGGATATTTGTCCTAACATGGATAAAATCATCCACACCTGCTTCTTTAAGCCGGTCAATAATATCTTTTGGATTTCCGGCAATAACAACAATTGCATGTTTATCTTGCTCATTTATCTTTTTAGCAGCTTCAATGCCAAGCGTTGCATATTCTTCATCGGAGCTGCAAATCACAACGATCTCCGGGTTTTGTTTTGCCATGGCTTTAATCCCTTCATCAACGGAATCAAAAGGTCTTTCATCGATGATTCTGTAGCCGGCCACTCCAAAGAAATTGGCAGAGAACATGGCCCTGGCTGTTCTCATGGCAGGATTTCCCACTTTAAAAAGCATTACAAAAGGCCTTTTGCCTGTTTTTTTCTCAAAATCTTCTGTTGCCAAGCGTAAAGCTTCAAATTCTTCAGCGCCACGCTTTAATTTCAATTCTGCCAACTTATCTGCTTGGGTGATGGGTTCCAGTTTATCAAGCATATCCTCGGAAGAGTTGGAATAATTGTTGGTACCAACAAATACTTTCTTGCGTTTGCTAATATCAGCAATTTTCTTTTGGCTGGTTTCTTCAATTTGATCATAAATGAATCCATTGAAAATACAATCGGCAAATCCACCCTTGCTTTCAACTTCTTTAAAAAGCTCCCATGCATGAGATGCCACTGAATCGGTAAGGGTTTCTATATAATAAGAACCTGCACCCGGGTCAATGGACTTACCAAAATAGGCTTCCTCTTTGAGGATTATTTGTTGATTGCGGGCAATCCTGTTAGAAAATTTATCCGGTTTTTTGTAAGTAATGTCAAAAGGTTTGATGGTCATGCTGTCTGTTGCGCCAATTGCTCCCGACATAGCTTCTGTTGTTGTACGGAGCATATTCACGTAAGGGTCGTAAACGGTTTTGTTCCAATCGGCAGTAACTGTATGCAAGTACATTGCTTCAGAAGCGCTTTCTTTGGGCTCATATTGCTTAACGATTTGTGCCCAAAGCATCCTTGCAGCCCTAAGTTTTGCAATTTCCATGAAATAGCTGGAGCCAAGCCCAAAGCTAAACATGGTCTTTGAAGCAATATCATCAATTTTCATCCCTTTGGAGACCAATTGAGCAAGATATTCGTTAGCCATTGCAAGGCTAAAGGCAAGTTCTTGCACAGCCGATGCACCCGCATTAAGATAATAATGCCCGTTGATGGTTATCGCTTTAAAGTTAGGTAAGTATGCTAAGTTATCGATCACGTGTTTTGCTTCAATATAATTGTTTTCGCTTGTGGTATAGTATTTTTTATGAAGTAAAAGCCAGCTAAGCGAATCAAAATTTACAGAACCCTTGATTTTTGCTTTATCAAAGCCGTTTTCTTCAATATATCTTAGAAACAGGTCAACCAGCGAAGGATATGAACTGGAAGAAATGAAGTGTATTGCTGTTTCTTCTATGTTGATGCCATTGAGAAGGGTTTCTACATCTTCATAGCTCTCAATTTCTTTGGCATTAAAACCAATACCTTGGGCGCCTCTTTCAATTGCATCAACAGCTATTTTATTGGCTTCTTGAGGGTCTTTGATGTTGATATCCTGGCGTATTTCCCAGTCATTTCCTTTTTCTTTATTTCCCCTGGTAAAGGGATATTTGCCGGGTAATGCATCCAGGTGTTCTTTTCCTTTAAGGTCTTCTTCCCTGTAAAAAGGTTGAACTTTGAACCCTTCAGAGGTACTCCACACCAATTTTTTTTCGTAATCCGCTCCTTTCAGGTCTTTATTTACTTTTTCCAGCCATGCTTCTTTAGAAACCGGTGGAAAGTCCTGGAAGAGTTTTGTGTCTTTATCCTTATTAGCCATATGTTAAAGGTTTAAATAATAAACGATAATAAAATTAAGAAGGCAAATTTATAATAAAAAAACGGAGTAGGATATGTTATTCACATTTTTTCAATAGCTAAAGAGGGTGGAGATAAAAAAACGGTTCTATTTTTATCCATTGGTTTAATAATCATAAACCCACAATTAAAAAAATTAAAGATATTGGGCTTCAAAATATTTCTGTTTTGTAATCCTTCTAAAAGACTTAATACCATTATAACTACAGCTTATTCATGCTCTAACGGTATACCCCCTTTTTATTTTCAACCTTTCATTTTTCTCACTTAAATCCATTTACGAAATTCATTATACTTAAATGAATTTGAATTATATTTGCCAAACAAGAAAAAAGTTTTTAATGCTAAAATATATAATGTTATGATCAACAATAATTTCACACAGAGACATGTTGGGCCTCGCGAATCAGAGGTAAAGCCGATGTTAGAAAAAGTTGGTGTTTCATCAATAAAAGAATTAATCAGCGAGACCATGCCGGATGATATTCTTGAAGAAAAAGAATTTAAACTACCCGGCGGGCTCAATGAATTCCAGTACCAACAACATATAAAAGAAGTTGCCGGTAAAAACAAAATATATAGGTCATACATTGGGATGGGTTATTACAATACCATCACACCCGGTGTAATACAACGAAATGTGCTTGAAAATCCCGGTTGGTATACTTCTTACACTCCCTACCAAGCAGAAATATCGCAGGGAAGATTGGAGGCCGTGTTGAATTTCCAAACGATGGTTACAGAGCTTACAGGGATGGAGCTTGCCAATGCATCTCTCTTAGACGAAGCCACGGCAGCAGCCGAAGCCATGAGTATGCTTCATAACGCCAGGGCAAGAAAAGCCGTGAAAGAAGGTGTAAATAAATTCTTTGTTTCGGAAGAACTATTCCCTCAAAGCATTGAAGTGATTAAAACAAGGGCTGAATCAGTGGGTATAGAAATCATCATCGGAAATCATGAAGAAACTGAGCTTGACGCCAAATATTTTGGCGCCGTTATACAATATCCTTCCGGAAACGGGGAAATCTATGATTATCGTGAATTTGTAAAAAAAGCCCACGAAAATGGCGCTATGGTAGCTGTGGCAGCAGATATTATGAGCTTGGCACTGCTAACGCCTCCCGGCGAATGGGGCGCTGAAATTGTATTTGGATCAACACAAAGATTTGGTATTCCTATGGGCTTTGGTGGCCCCCATGCCGCATATTTTGCAACGTATGAAAAATATAAAAGAAATGTCCCCGGCCGTATCATTGGCGCTTCTATTGATGTCAAAGGCAACAGGGCTTTGCGAATGGCGCTTCAAACCCGTGAACAACACATCAAGAGAGAAAGGGCAACATCCAATATTTGTACTGCCCAAGTGCTGCTTGCCAACATGGCAGGTTTTTACGCCCTATACCACGGCAAAGAAGGCCTTGAAGCCATTGCAAACGATATCCACGGCAATACAGCGCTCTTGGCAAAGGAGCTGGAAAAACTGGGTTATAAGCAAAACAACACCTACTATTTTGATACATTAAATGTTGAACTCCCGGGAAACATCACAACAAAAGCTGTTGAAAAAATCGCTTTAAGCAAAAAAATCAACTTACGGTATATTGGTGATAAACGCGCGGGAATAAGCCTTGACGAAACAACCGACCATAACGATATAAAAGAAATTGTTTCCATATTTGCAGAAGCCGCCGGTAAAAAGGCAGGTGAGATCAAAGAGGAAAAAGGCTTAAACGTCCTTCCCAAAGAATTGAAAAGAAGCTCGGATTTTTTCACCTTGGATATTTTTAAAAAATATCGCTCAGAAACCGATATGATGCGATATATGAAAAAGCTTGAAAACAAAGACCTTGCATTGAACCGTACCATGATTCCTTTGGGTTCATGCACCATGAAATTGAATGCTGCAAGCGAAATGTTTGCTATAAGCTGGCCGGAATTTGGGGCTATTCACCCGTTTGTTCCAAAAAACCAGGCCAAAGGATATCATTTTCTTATCCAGGAAATGGAAAAATGGTTATGCGAAATAACGGGATATGCAGCCATATCTTTCCAGCCCAATTCAGGAGCAGCAGGAGAATATACCGGCTTGATGTTGATTAGGGAATACCTCAAGAGCAAAGGAGAAGGGCATAGGAATATTACCTTGATACCCTCCTCGGCACACGGCACCAACCCAGCCAGCGCTGTTATGGCCGGTACTAAGGTTGTGGTGGTGAAATGCGATGACCAAGGAAACATTGAATTGAAAGACCTTAAAGAAAAAGCTGAGAAACATAAAGACAACCTTGCCGCTTTAATGGTAACCTATCCATCTACTCATGGTGTTTTTGAGCCGGATATCTTGGAAGTGATAAAAGTGATCCATGATAACGGCGGACAAGTATACATGGATGGCGCCAACATGAATGCACAGGTGGGTTATACCAGCCCGGGTAAGATAGGCGCTGACGTATGCCACCTAAACCTGCATAAAACATTTGCCATACCTCATGGTGGCGGCGGTCCAGGTGTTGGGCCTGTAGGTGTGGCAGAGCATCTTAAGCCTTTCCTTCCCTCCCACCCTATTGTTAAAACTGGTGGTGAAAAAGCCATGAGGGCTATCGCTGCTGCTCCTTTTGGAAGCGCCTTGATATTACCCATTACATACGGATACCTCAAAATGCTGGGTAAAGAAGGATTGAAAAAATCTACCGAGATGGCCATACTCAACGTTAATTACCTTAAAGCCAAACTCAAAGATCATTATAAAATATTGTATACAGGCGTTAGGGGCATGGTTGCACACGAGATGATCATAGATTGTAACGAATTTAAACGCAATGCCGATGTGGATGTTATTGATATTGCCAAAAGGTTGATGGATTATGGATTCCACGCACCAACAGTTGCATTCCCGGTGCATGGAACACTTATGGTAGAACCTACTGAAAGTGAACCGCTTGAAGAATTGGACCGTTTTTGTGAGGCCATGATATCGATTCGTGAAGAGATCAGGGAAATAGAAGAAGGCAAAGCCGACAAAGCGAATAATGTTGTGAAAAACGCACCGCACACGCAACAAATGATCATTCTTGACAAGTGGGAATATCCTTATTCAAAGGAAAAAGCAGCATTTCCCGTAAAATTTGAGATGCAAGACAAATACTGGCCACCTGTTACAAAAGTTGATGACGCTTATGGCGATAGAAACCTTGTATGCACATGCGAACCTATTGATAGTTACCAAGAAAATTCATAAATAGTAAAATTTGAGCTGCATGATTCTTTACTTCATGCAGCCTCTTTTTTTTGATTAAATTAACGATTATGGAACTAGAAATTAAACATGTTGAAATTCAAACAACCAATTTAAAAAAGGTCAAAGATTTTTATGTAAACATGTTAGGCCTCGAAGTTATTGAAGAAAATCCCAAGATCAATTTGCTTGCCGTAAAAGCAGGCCCTGTAAGAATATCGATATTTGCCGGTTTCGAAAAATTGGACAGGTCTGAGAATCAAACCGGTATTCAATTGATCTTTAAGACCGAGAATATTGAACAACTCATTAAAAAGCTCACCTCCAAGGGAATGATCTTTAACACAAAGATATCCGAAGCCCCGGGTTTTTGTAAATATATTGTTACCAAAGACCCTGATGGCAATATTGTTGAGTTTGCAGAATACTTGAGAGATCCTTTGAAGCCTGTATAAAACAATAGTAGCTGTAAAATACCATGCAGGGGATAAGCACTGGCAGTGAATTAAAATTGCCCACCTCCCGGTTTTAAAAGATCGTAAAGGGCCTTTTGGAAATCCTTGCAGTGATTCGGAAAGAACCATGTTCACCTCAACAGTAGACAAAATATTAATCACCATTTTTGATTTTCGTGGAGATCATGAACTTGCAAAGGCCATGGAAGAAGCAATAGAATTGTTTCAAACTTAATGCCATGCAAAGACGATTGAAACAAGAATGGTTTGTTAAGATTTCTTTATTAAATTCTTGAACCTTTGGGATAGGCGACACTATCTAATGACGCGTCACATTTATTATTGAGAATCTATATTGTTGTAATTGAGCAAATTGCCAAACAGTTGATGCGTCATTTCTTTGTTGACTTAACAGTAGGTACTTGGGAAAAACTCCGGTTTCCTTTGTTAGCTTGTCGGTATCGGTATCGGGAATCGAAAAATCAATAGAAGAAAATCGATTTCGATCCCGAACCCGGTTTCGATTGAGGCAATAGCTATCTTTATTTTCAGAACTCCTGACCTATCGTAGTTTATCATGTCGCAAATTTATAAATTATCG
>CAZJDA010000036.1:0-48021 GCA_964544705.1 uncultured Bacteroidales bacterium | reverse complement strand
TCTTGAAAGATGTGGAAAAATTACAAAAACCAATTACTGTTCCTTGGCTCGACAACAAAAAATTGGAAATAACCTGGACACATTAATTAGGAGCAAATTATGGGCCGTTTAACGAGTTGTGAAAATCGGTGTTCAACAGGGTAAAAACGAAATCCTGATGGATGCTTTACACTTATCGACGTTTTTGGGGGCTCTTTGATGGAGAAAACTGGAAAGATGATTTTGATTTTCAGCTTTTTTATAAAAGATTATTATCTTTGAGGAAAGCTCTCCGCCAAGGCGGATTTAGTTCAACACTATTTAAATAATATGGTAGGCGGCACGAAATAGCATTATACCCACAATGTTTTCAATAAGGGTATTACTGTATAATAACCGAATATACAATCTGTAAAAAAGGTTATAAGAAAAAGGATTTGACCTAAGCAAACTTAAAACAACCAAACAGGTATTGTGAAAAACATAAGTATTATGGCAAAAAAAAACAATACAAATAGTAGCCCAGTATCTAAAATAAGTTTGTGTAACCTTCGAACTGGGATGGACAAAAGTAGTTTAAAAGAGGCCATTATTGACCAATTGTTTTATAGACAGGGGCGAAAACCAGCTAATGCATCGGTCAACGATGTTTATTTAGCGGTTTCTTATACACTTCACGACAGGCTGTTGCAACGAGGATTAAAAACATTTGATACGGTATTGGCCGATAAAAATGTTCGTATAGTTAGTTACCTCTCTGCTGAGTTTCTTATGGGGCCACAATTGGGGGCAAACTTAATTGATTTAAATGTGTATGATGAAATGCAACAAGCTGTAACAGAACTTGGTTTTGATTTTAAGTTAATTTTAGAACAAGAAGAAGAGCCGGGTTTGGGTAATGGCGGTTTAGGAAGGTTGGCTGCATGTTACATGGATTCGCTTGCCTCGGTTGAAATACCGGCTATTGGATACGGTATTCGTTATGAATTTGGCATTTTCGACCAGAAAATTATAGATGGCTGGCAGGTAGAAATCACTGACAAATGGTTACGTAATGGCAACCCCTGGGAGATTGCACGGCCAGAAGATGCGGTAAACGTGAACTTTGGGGGTTATGCCGAATGGCATGAAGATAGTAATGGCAATAAACAGCGACATTGGATTCCGGCATATATGGTAAAAGGAATTCCTTACGACACCTCAGAAATGGGGTATGATGTTGAATCATGTAATTTTCTTCGTTTATGGAAATCGGAGGCTGTAGAATCCTTTGATTTTGCATCGTTTAATCATGGGGATTATTACAAGGCAGTTCTGGAAAAGGTAGAGTCGGAAAACATAAGTAAAGTGCTATACCCTAACGATGAAAAAGCCGAAGGGAAACAATTACGTTTAAAACAGCAATACTTCTTTTCGTCCTGTTCTCTGCATGATATGATGCGTATGCATTTGAAAAATAATGGACAGCCGCAGGATTTTCATAAAAAATGGGCGATACAGCTTAACGATACGCACCCGGCTGTTTCAGTAGCTGAACTCATGAGGCTTTTAGTTGATGAGCATCAATTAGACTGGAAAACAGCTTGGGAAACCACTTGTAAAACATTTAGCTATACCAACCATACTTTGTTGCCTGAAGCACTTGAAAAATGGCCACTCGACCTGTTTAAAAACCTTTTGCCTCGTTTATTAGAAATTATCTATGAAATCAACTTTAGGTTTTTGGAACAAGTAAAGGCTCAATTTCCAGGAGATGATGCCTTGCTATCCCGAATGTCGATAATTGATGAAACAGGTGATTCTTACATAAGAATGGCAAACCTGGCTTGCGCAGGAAGCTATGCGATTAACGGTGTTGCAGCTTTACATACGCAGTTACTAAAACAGAACGTTATGAGGGATTGGGTGGCCATGTATCCTGATCGATTTCATAATGTTACAAACGGTGTAACTCCACGTCGCTTTGTAGTTTTAAGTAATCCAGGGTTATGTAAACTTATAACAGGAGCAATTGGAGAAAACTGGCCTCGAAATCTAAAAGAACTCAGAAAACTTGAACCTTTTGCCAAGGATGCTTCTTTTAAAGAACAATTTCGAAAAGTAAAACTGGAGAACAAACAGCTTCTTTCTTCAAGAATAAAAGAAAGGACAGGCATTGTCGTCAATCCGGCTTCAATGTTCGATATACAGGTAAAGCGCATTCATCAATATAAAAGGCAGCATCTTAATGCGTTGCATATTCTAACGCTTTACTTACGAATTAAACAGAACCCTTCCATTAATATTGAACCACGAACATTTATTTTTGGAGGAAAAGCGGCTCCAGGTTATTTTAAGGCTAAACTTATCATTAAGCTGATTACTTCGGTAGGTCATTTGGTTAATAACGACCCTGATGTTCGTGACCGTTTGAAAGTCGTTTTCTTCCCTGATTTTAATGTAAAAAATGCGCAATACATTTATCCGGCAGCCGATTTGTCGGAACAGATTTCCACAGCAGGCAAAGAAGCCAGTGGCACAGGAAACATGAAATTTTCGATGAACGGGGCACTGACGATTGGTACGCTTGATGGTGCAAATATTGAAATAAGAGAAGAAGTAGGCGAAGATAATTTTTTCCTGTTTGGCCTAACTACGGAGCAGGTTGAGGAAACAAAACGAAATGGATACAACCCCGGTTTTATTTATGAAAATAATCATGAACTGAAACAAACAATAGACCTTATTAATTCAGGGCTTTTGTCCGATGGCGATAAAAACTTATTTAAGCCAATTACCGAGTATTTATTAATGTACGACCCGTATTTGCTTTTTGCAGATTATACTTTATATATATCTTGCCAGGATTTAGTTTCCAAAACATGGAGCAATATGGATGAATGGGACAAAATGACCATTTTAAATGTTGCAAGAATGGGGAAATTTTCATCGGACAGATCTATTAGAGACTATTGCGAAAAGATTTGGAAAGTGAAACCCTACAGCATGATTTAGCAAATTACGATGGTTACGAATTTTTTGAGCAATAATTTTACAAATATGATTTTATCAATATTTAACACCATATCCCCACAGTTTCAATCAATTGGCAAACGTGTATTACTAATCGTATTAATAGCCGTAGCAGCACATTTCATGGTTGTAATAATTAAAAAGGGAGGTAAGCTTTTTCACGACAAAACTCATCGAAAATCTACTCCCAAGATTCACTCTATTACAAGCCTAATAACAAGTGTGCTTGTATTTGTAATTTATTTTCTTGCTATTGGCTATATATTAAAAGAAATAGGTATTTCATTAACAGCCTATATAGCAAGTGCCTCTGTTATAGGTTTGGCTGTTGGTTTCGGTTCGCAAGGCATTGTTCAGGATATGGTAACCGGATTTACACTTATTGTTTCAAATCAGATTGATATAGGTGATATGGTTGAAATAAATGGTCAAACCGGAATTATTACTTCTATTGGGATGCGGTTTGTGGTTTTTGAAAACGCAAACGGTGCTATGGTTTATATACCCAACAGGAATATTAATGTGGTTATAAATTACCCCAAAAAACACATTACATGCCAACTCGATATTATATTACCTGCCGACCCAGGACTCAAACAAAAAATTATTGATAAAGGAAGGGATATGATGAAGATTGTCCCAAAAAAATATCCAAATATCCTTACCAATAAAACTCCAAAATCGAAAACAGTAAAAACCATTGAGGGTGGTGAGATATATAGATTGATATTTCAGGTTTGGCCTGGCAGAGGTACGCCCATAGAAACTACTTACAAACAGGAATTAATTCAGGCTATTAAACTAATAGATTCTGCATTTGTTGATTGGATGGTTTCCGTTAATTATGAAATTGAAAAAGAACTAAATGATAAAACTGTAAAATAACGTAATATGCTCATCCCTCTTTCATTAGTAACTTTTGGCTTTGTATGCCTTATATTTGGAGCAAATTGGCTTGTTGATGGTGCATCGGCTTTAGCAAAAAAATATAAAGTTTCAGATTTGGCAATTGGTTTAACAATTGTAGCTTTTGGAACGTCAGCCCCTGAATTGGTTGTCAATATTATTGGCTCTCTAAACGGTTATTCCGACATTATATTAGGTAATGTTATAGGTAGCAACAATTTTAACTTATTTATAATCCTCGGAATTTCAGGCTTGATATTACCAATAGCTGTTCAGTCATCAACCGCATGGAAAGAAATACCTATTTCATTATTTGTAGCAGGATTGATTTTGTTGTTAGTGAATGATTTTGCCTTTTCAGGAACCAGCATTTTAGGACGAATAGACAGCATGGTTCTTCTGGTATTGCTTATGGCATTTTTATATTATGTTTTTAAGCAAATGAAACAAGATATTGTTACACAAACAACAACAGTTCAAAAATCAAGTATAAAAATATGGGGGTTAATAATTTTTGGATTAACCGGGCTAATTGCTGGAGGTCAGTTTGTGGTTACGAATAGCGTAAAAATTGCCAATAGTTTGGGGGTTAGTGAAAAAATAATTGGACTTACCATTGTGGCAGCAGGGACATCCCTTCCGGAACTGGTAACATCTATAATTGCTGCTACAAAAAGAAATGCCGATATTGCAATTGGCAATGTTATCGGTTCAAATATTTTTAACTTACTATTGATTCTGGCAATAAGTGGCTTAATTAAGCCAATAGAATATAATGCAAAGTTTAATACAGACCTGTTTATTCTATTAGGCGGTACTGTTTTTCTTTTTACCTCCATGCTAACCGGAACAAGAAAAAAACTCGACCGTTGGGAGGCAGCTATACTGTTGTTGTTTTATTTGTGTTATACTACATATTTAGTGTTAATAGAAGTGTAAAGTATTACTATCCAACTAAGGATAAAAGATTAGATTTGTAAAAACTTGAAACAGATTGATTTTGAATAATAAACACTAGCATACAATATATAGGAATAAGAGCTGTCTGTAAGACCCAGCGAGTATTCAACATTAAACAAAATCCTGGTGATTCGCTTCCCATTTGCTAACCTCAAGCTTCACCTACCCCAAAACCCACAAAACCCATTTTAGCCATTTTCATAAACCACCCTACATATTCGCGTTGGGAAGTGCCAATGTTCATGCTGCAATGTGCGCCACCAACCATGATCATTCGTATATCCCGGGTTTTTTTGCTTTAAGCAAGAAAAATTCCAATAATCTGTGCCAAATAATCATCATTTTTTGTAGTTTTGATGGGTGTAAGATAGATATAAACACAATGTTGTTATGGAGCAAATAACTTGGTATAAATGCAATTGTTTTTATGCGGGTGTTTGATGTTTTAATTCCCATAACAAACTCAAATCGGTATTACTCTCAATTGTATTGATGGCGGTCTTTTAATGCCAAAGCTTATAAAGATGAGAATAGTATGAAAAATGAAATAGTACTATATCATGCAAAAGACCTTGCTTCACACATAGAAGTACGGGTTGAAGATGAAACTGTATGGCTTAATCGTCAACAACTAGCTACCTTATTCGAACGTGATGTTAAAACTATAGGTAAACATATAGCAAACGTTTTAAGGGAAGAATTAAATGGACTTTCAGTTGTCGCAAAATTTGCGACAACTGCAACGGATGGTAAAACATATCAAATGGAATACTACAATCTCGATATGATTATTTCTGTTGGTTATCGCGTAAAATCTCATAGGGGAATCCAATTTCGCATTTGGGCAAACAAAGTATTGAAGGATTACCTGTTAAAAGGGTATTCTTTAAATAACCGGATGAACCGTATTGAAGATAATGTACAGGCGTTATCCGAAAAAGTCAATGAAATTGATGTCCAGGTAAACTCAAGTTTAGCGCCCAAACAGGGCATCTTCTTCGAGGGGCAAGTTTTTGACGCGTATGCATTTACCTCTGGCCTTATTCGTGGCGCAAAAAAATCCATCATACTGATTGATAATTATATTGACGACTCGGTGTTGACTCTACTGGGCAAACGCCAAAAAAATGTTTCGGCTGAAATTTACACCAAAAGCATAAGCAAACAACTCCAACTCGACCTGGGAAAACACAACAGCCAATACCCAAAAATA
The DNA here is from genome assembly GCA_964544705.1 of uncultured Bacteroidales bacterium. Lineage (GTDB taxonomy): Bacteria > Bacteroidota > Bacteroidia > Bacteroidales > CAZJDA01 > CAZJDA01. Next base: position 41,951 of record CAZJDA010000036.1, on the reverse strand, counting down.
GTGTCACACGTATTCAAGAATGCCCACGACCGTTTCCTGGTCATGGATAAAAAGCAACTATACCATTTCGGCGCTTCGCTCAAAGACCTGGGCAAAAAGTGGTTTGCTTTCTCCCGCATGGATTCCATGACCGGTGATGTATTGCAAAAGTTAAAACAAGATGGTAAGGATGAGTGAGTGGAAGAAGATAACTATAAAATAGTGCTAAGTCAACAAAGAAATGACGCATCAACTATTTGGCAATTTGCACAATTACAACAATATAGATTCTCAATAATAAATGTGACGCGTCACTAGCCAAGAATTCAGCAAAATGAACGATGAAATAAAAACATACAACGCAAAGGAAACGAAAGGGGCAATAGACCTTCCACCGTTAAGCCCAACACCCCCAACCCTTCCCATTTCCCAGCTTCCAACAGCAGCCGGGCACGCCCAGCCCCACCTCCGCCAAAACCACCCAAAACCATTTTGGACATTTTTATTAACCGTACCCTACATTTTCCGCATGGGTAAGAGCCGGGGTTCATACAATAATGTGCGCCACTAAACAGTATCATTCGTATATCCCATGTTTTTTTGTTTGAAGGTAGAAAAATCCAAATATTTTGTGAAAAATAATCATTATTTTTTGTAGTTTTGGTGGTGTGAAAAATAAATATAAACACAATGTTGTTATGGAGCAAATAAATTGGTATAAATGGAATTGTGTTTATGTGGGTGTTATGGCGGTCATTATATAAAAAATAGAACAAAATGGATATATATAAAGTATTAGCGATTCTAGGTGCATTAGCTTGGATTTACCCATTGGCAATTTGGATACGTAGCCTTCTAACAAGGACAAAACTTAAAATAATCAACCATAAACAATTGGAAATTGGTTACACGACAAATGGACCAATTGTTAATATTGATATAGCATTTTCATCAATCGACAAAGATGCCTTTATTAGAAAAGTCTCAATAATACTAGAGCACGAGAATAAGGAAAACATTGAACTCCAATGGGAATGGTTTGAAGAGGTGCTACTAGAAATGGACATTCCAGATAGCGGGATTGTACCATATCGTAAAAACCAAAAAGCAATTCCCATTAAGGTTCCAGTAGAAACTTTGATTGAGAAAAAAATTGGATTTCAAAGCAAAAAATTCAAATCAGAATATTATACACTTTATTCAAACACGAATCAAAAACAAATAAATATTTTCGAGAATCATCAAGACCTTCAGCAATTAAAAACTACTAATGAGTATAATGAATTTTTAAGTCTATTTAAGAATCATTTCCCATGGAAAAAAGGGAAATATGAAGGAATTATTGAGGTTGAGATAGCTGATAGGAAACACATTTTTATTCAGAATTTTTCGTTTGAATTAACCACACTTGACATTAAAAATTTGGAGAAAAATATCCAGACTTGTCAAAAAATAGTAGAACAACATTTTGTATCACCAGACCAAAAATATAGAGCAAATTGGGAATGGGCAAATCCTTTTGATATAGAAAAATAAAGAACCACCAATATTAAATGTAATACATTGTTTTTTAGGTAGTTAATAAAACGTTTGTATCTTGAAGAAATGTAAAAACATATAATGTGATAATACTAACTCCACCAAGACAATTTATATAGTAATGAGAAAAATATTTCCATTTTTAGCAATTGCATCTTCAGGTTTCTTAGTTTATCTATTTGATAAAATTTGGGGCGATTCAATTAATTGGGAAAGGATTAGAACAGTAAGGATTGGAGAATGGTTGTCTACTGAGTTTACTATAAAATTATATGGATTGATTCTTTTTATTATAATTTCAATTCTTATATACCTGATTGGGAAAAGATTTTTAAAAGATAACAACTACTATGATAAGAAACAAAGAAAACTTAGAACTTTGAATCATGTCACTTATAGTGAATCAGAAATATTATTTAGGTGGAATGTATATTTCGATTCCAATAATCAACCTGCTATTGCTGATTTAACACCTTATTGTACTAAACACCCTGGACCACCCATACGATTTATAAACAATCATTGTCCATATAATGATTGCGAGAATAGTCATATAAAAATAGATTTAGACTATATAGAAAATCATATTGAATCAGACTTAATAAATAGGTGGGAAACAATGAAATAGGAGCTGCCAATATATACGAATATAAGCAAACTACAATACCTGTTCCCCCATAGCGAAAACCCAGCGAGTATTCCATGTTGATTAGTTGATAAATTCAACAGCGTAAAAACGAAATCCTGGTGGTTCACCCGTTAAACTTTAGCCCCTCTCACTAAAACCAACCTATCATACAATTTCCAAAAATCAACAAAAAAGGCTAAAAAAAACCTAAACATATACAGTTGTTACCAGAAAACAAAAACACGCTACTAAATAATTGGGTGCACTTTTTTAAAAGTTTGTACCTTTGGTAATAGATTTAAAATAGTCTTTGCAAGAAAACGCTAAATACTGCGTTATACTCGTTTTTGAAACAGTCATCCCGAACAATTCTGTCGGGACTCCTTGGTTTCAAAAACTTCGAAAGCTTTGTCTTTGACGTTTTCTTATCAAAGACTGAAAAAAGTGGAGTTTTCTTGCAGCCACAAAATAGGATGCATACCCATTGTAAAAACCTTCAACAAAATGAGCGCAAGCATAAACAATCTTCGTAATTTTTTGTTTAACTAACGATGAAACAGGTTTTTTCCATATTGTTATCTTTTGCTTTCCTGGCAAGCCACATCTACTTGTCTGTTGGAACGCATTATTGCAATGGTGAACCCATAGAAACCAAGTTGATTGCTGGAGAAACGCACCTGGGCTGTGGTACGAGCGAAATGCATGGGTGTTGCGAAATTCCCGCAAAACAAGATAAAGGCGGAGCAACAATCGATAAGGTGCCATGCTGCGAAAACAAATATCAAAGCGTTCATGCTGCAAGTGAATTCATCAACAGCGTTGCCCAGGTTGATTTTAATATAGATTTTGCAGTAGAAGTTCTCTTTTCAAAAACCAACCGGGATGTATTGCCCATTATAACGCATCAAAATCATGCTGGATACATTTCCCCTCCCAGTAAGGATGGTATCCAAAGGCTTTTTCAAGTTTTCCGTTGCTGATATGAACAACAATGGATTTCCCCCACTTCATTTTAACAGCGTGGTTATTGCATGCTGTACCGGCAAAGAAAAATTTATTTATTTTAAAATCAATATAATATGCTCAATAAAATCGTTAAATATTTTTTAGAAAACAAGCTGGTTACTTTACTTGTCCTCGCGGGATTGTTAGCCTGGGGAATCGCCACCGCTCCTTTTGGCTGGCAGTTAGGTGGGATGCCATCAGACCCGGTGCCTGTGGATGCCATACCGGATATTGGTGAGAACCAGCAGATTGTTTTTACTGAATGGGCAGGCCGCTCGCCCCAGGATATTGAAGACCAGGTTACATATCCCTTAACAACTTATCTTTTGGGTATTCCAGAGGTGAAAACAATCCGTAGCTCATCAGTTTTTGGTTTTTCAAGCATATACATCATTTTTAATGAAGATATTGAGTTTTACTGGTCTCGGTCACGTATACTGGAAAAGCTAAGTTCTCTTCCCTCGGGGCTTTTGCCCGGGGATGTTCAACCAACCTTAGGCCCTGACGCAACGGCACTGGGGCAGGTTTACTGGTACACCCTGGAGGGGCGCGACAAAGATGGAAACCCCACGGGAGGTTGGGACCTGCAAGAAATACGCACCATTCAAGATTTCTATGTAAAATATGGATTGAATGCTTCTGGGGGCGTTTCAGAAGTAGCCTCTATAGGCGGGTTTGTAAAAGAATACCAGGTGGATGTAAACCCTGCTGCCCTTAAAGCATACAACATACCCCTGCACAAGGTAATGCAGGCAGTGCGCAAATCGAACCGTGATGTTGGGGCCAAAACAATTGAAATCAACCAGGCTGAATACCTGGTGCGTGGCTTGGGATACGTGAAAAATATCGAGGATATCGAGAAAGCTGTCGTGGCTGTTCATGATAATGTCCCTGTCCGGGTTAAAGATATTGGAGTGGTAACACTTGGCCCGTCTACGCGTCGCGGCGCCCTTGACAAGGACGGCGCCGAAGTTGTTGGTGGCGTAGTAGTGGCACGCTATGGCGCTAACCCGTTGGAGGTGATCAACAATGTAAAAGAAAAAATCAAAGAAATCTCGCCCGGTTTGCCCCAAAAGACATTAGCAGACGGCACAGAAAGCCAATTGACCATTGTCCCGTTTTATGACCGCTCGGAGTTGATCTATGAAACCCTGGGAACCCTAGAAGAAGCCTTGTCGCTCCAGCTTCTCATCAGTATCCTGGTTATTATTGTCATGATTTATAACCTGAGGGCTTCAATTCTCATATCAAGTTTGTTGCCCATTGCTGTGCTCATAGTTTTTATTGCCATGCGGTATTTTGGGATAACTGCCAATATCGTGGCCCTTTCGGGGATTGCAATTGCCATAGGTACCATGATTGATTTGGGGATTATATTATCGGAAAACATCGTAAAACATTTGGATGAAGCCCCGCCCGGGCAAAAAATGATAACCACCGTTTACAATGGGGCGGCAGAAGTCAGTTCGGCCATACTTACTGCCGTGTCAACAACGATTGTTAGTTTTATTCCTGTTTTCACCATGCAAGCAGCCGAAGGAAAACTTTTTGGGCCGCTCGCATTTACCAAAACCTTTGCCTTGGCAGCGGCGCTGCTGGTCACCTTGCTCATTTTACCAACATTGGCACACGGGATTTTTGGGATTAAAATAAGGAATCCACACCATAAAAAATGGGGGAACAGTATTCTTATTGCAGCGGGCATCGTTGGTTTGTTCAGCGGTGTTGCATGGGCTGGAATATTGCTGGTTTTATTCGGTACCATGCCTTTTATTAAACCGCTTCTCATGGATAAAAAACTGTTTAAAAAACCTCTTTTCCGCAAAGTGTTGAAAAATATCGAGTTGTATTTTGTAGCGGCGGGAGTTGTATGGCTCTTGGCAAAATACTGGTTGCCGCTGGGCGCCGGCAAGAGTGTGCTGCTCAACTTTGTTTTTGTTGGCCTGTTGGTTGGAAGTATTTTAGGAGTTTTCACCATCATACAACATTCATATAAAAGAATTTTAACATGGATATTGAATAACAAGGCCACTTTTTTAATACTCCCAGCCTTTTTGATACTCCTGGGCGTAAATATTTGGATGGGTTTTCCCAAGGTTTTCGGTTTTTTGGCCCAAGGCGCCGATAAAATAGGCTGGGATATCCGCACAACATCGGTATGGTCAGGCCTTGCTCATGCTTTCCCCGGGATAGGGAAAGAATTTATGCCGGCACTCGATGAGGGCAGCTTCTTACTTATGCCCACTTCCATGCCTCATTCAGGAATTGAATACAACAAGAAAGTGGTTGGGCAATTGGATATGTTGGTTTCGTCTATACCTGAAGTGGAACTTACTGTTGGGAAAATGGGGCGCGTGGAATCGGCGCTTGACCCTGCACCCACTTCCATGTATGAAAATGTGATCAATTACAAACCGGAATATAAACTGAACAAAAAAGGGCATCGCCAGAGGTTCCAAACCGCCAAAAACGGCAGTTTCGTTTTACAAAATGGTGATACCATTACAAATCAAGAAATCCTAAAAAAGGGCATTTCAACAAAAGAACTTATACCGGATGCCAATGGCAATTACTTTAGGAATTGGCGCGAACACATCAAAACAGCCGATGATATCTGGAAAGAAATCGTGAAAGTCACCAAAATACCCGGGGTAACCTCAGCTCCTAAACTACAGCCAATAGAAACCCGCTTGGTCATGTTACAAACAGGGATGAGGGCTCCAATGGGCATAAAGATTTACGGCCCCGACCTGGAAACCATCGAGGATTTTGGTATGCAACTAGAAGGGATTCTTAAACAGGTTCCTTCTGTTAAAGCCAAAGCAGTTTTTGCCGACCGTATCGTGGGCAAACCTTATATTCACCTGGATATCAACCGGGATAAAATCTCGCGTTACGGGTTAAATGTTGAGGATGTACAACAAGTCATTGAAACAGCCATAGGAGGTATTCAATTATCTTCAACTGTTGAAGGCCGTGAACGCTTCCCTATTCGTGTACGCTATCCAAGAGAATTGCGTAACAATCCCGAAACCCTTGGAAAGATACTGGTACCAACGCCCACCGGGGCACAAATACCCTTGGGTGAGATGGTAGATATCCAATACGTTCGGGGTCCGCAAGCCATCAAAAGTGAAAACACGTTTTTAGTTGGCTATGTGCTTTTCGATAAACGGGATGGTTATTCCGAGGTAGGGGTTGTAAACGATGCCCAGGAGGTGATCCGACAAAAAATTGATGCAGGTGAATTGGTTGTACCGTCAAACGTGAGTTACAAATTTTCTGGCAATTACGAGAACCAGGTACGCGCTGAAAAACGGCTCAGCATCATTGTTCCCATCGTGTTATTAATTATCTTCCTGATACTATACTTCCAGTTTAAATCCGTATCTACTTCGCTTATGATTTTTACCGGGGTGGCATTGGCCTTTAGCGGAGGTTTTATTATGCTTTGGTTATACGGCCAGGCTTGGTTTGCCGATTTTTCAGTATTTGGCATGAACATCAGGGATCTCTTCCAGATGCAAACGGTTAATTTAAGTGTTGCCGTTTGGGTGGGTTTTATTGCACTTTTCGGTTTGGCAACGGATGATGGTGTTTTAATGGGAACTTATCTCGACCAGGGTTTTAAACGCAACCGCACAATAACGGTACAAGAAATAAGGGCGGCAGTTGTGGAAGCCGGAGAACGAAGGATAAGGCCGGCGGTTATGACAACAACTACTACCATCATTGCACTTTTGCCGGTTCTTACTTCAACAGGACGGGGCGCAGGCATCATGGTTCCAATGGCCATTCCTGCTTTTGGAGGAATGATTATAGCAGCAATTACGTATTACGTGGTTCCTACACTGTATAGTATGCGTGAAGAGCATAAACTTAAAAAATTAAAATCATGAAACGATATATCATTTGCATAGCTCTATTACTTTTTTACAGCAATTTTGGTTTTGGCCAAACTCTGGATGAGTATTATAAAATTGCAGCCGAAAACAACCCGGGCTTGCGAGCCCAATACAACAAATTTGAAGCTGCCATGCAAAAAGTACCACAGGAAAGCACACTTGCAGATCCTACTTTATCTTTCGGCTATTTTATTTCGCCCGTAGAAACGAGGGTAGGCCCACAGCAGGCAAAATTTTCATTAACTCAAATGTTCCCGTGGTTTGGTACATTAAAGGCCCAGGGAAACGCCGCGGCCTTGCAGGCAAAAGCCAAATTTCAAATCTTTATAGATGCCCGTAATAAATTGTTTTACAAGGTAGCTTCTGCTTATTATCCTTTGTATGAGCTAAAACACTGGATTCGCGTTGAACAGGAAAACATCAGTATACTGAAATCTTACAAAATAATAGCCAATCAAAAGTTTAAAAGCGCAACCGGATCCATGGTGGATGTATTAAGGGTGGATATGATGCTCCAAGAAGCTCAGACCAACCTGGATGTTTTAACAATTAAGGAAAAGCCCTTGTTAACAAAATTCAACAAGCTATTAAACAGGCCTGGAGATGAGTCAGTAGTAGTCAGTGACACTTTAAAACCCCAAACCCTATTGGATCATTACAGGAAAGATTCATTGATTGCTTCAAACCCGAGGTTAAAAGCGCTGGAGCTAAAAACAGAGGCAAGCAAAGCCGCGGAAATTGCCGCGCAAAAGCAAGGATTGCCAAAAATTGGCGTGGGATTGGATTATGTTATCGTGGGCAAACGCAGTGATATGGCATTAACCGGTAATGGCAAAGATGTGTTTATGCCCATGGTAAGTGTTAGCATCCCCATATACAGGAAAAAATACAAGGGTTCTATAAAAGAAGCACAACTGATGCAAGATAGCTACGCCAATCAAAAGAGGGAAGTAACCAATACGCTTGTTTCGGAATATGAAATGGCCTGGTTCGAGGTCAGGGAGCAGAGAAAACTTGTATCCCTGTATGAACAACAAATCAAAACTACAGAACAATCCCTGGACTTGCTTTTTGCTTCCTATGGGAATTCTGGTAAGCAGTTCGAGGAGGTTTTAAGAATGCAACAACAAGTATTGAAATACAGGAAAAAGCGAGCAACAGCTTTGTCACGATATAAAATTGCAATTGCAAAAATCAATTATTTAACATCAAAAACGTATTATAATGAAAACATTAGATAAAAAAACAGTCATAATAGCTTCAATCGCGCTGGTTGTTGGTTTGCTGTCGGGATGGTTGATTTTTGGCAGTAATGGGAGCAATTCACAGGATAAGCATGAACACGAAAAAACAGAAATAGAAGGTGAAACTACCTGGACGTGTTCTATGCATCCCCAAATCCGCCAGGACGAACCCGGCGATTGTCCCATTTGCGGAATGGATTTAATCCCACTGGAGGATGAGCAAGAAAAGCAAATGGACCCCATGGCGGTTTCAATGTCGCCAACAGCCATGCAGTTAGCCAGTGTTAGTACTGCCATTGTTGGGAAAACACAACTGGTAAAACAAGTGCGGCTTAATGGTAAAGTACAAGCCGATGAACGTTTTGTTTATTCGCAATCATCACACATCCCGGGCAGGATAGAAAAGCTGGTAGTGAATTTTATAGGTGAATTTGTAAATAAAGGAGAAACCATTGCATATATGTATTCACCAGAATTGGTTACAGCGCAAGAAGAATTGTTAGAGGCGCAGAAAATATCCGGGTCACAGCCTCAATTTTTTGCTGCTGCCAAAGAAAAATTAAAAAACTGGAAACTGTCGGGTAAACAAATTGAAGAGATTTTAAATTCAGGAAAAGTACAAGATGAATTTCCTGTAAAAGCTGATGTTTCAGGTTATGTAACAGCAAAAATGATAAATCGTGGTGATTATGTGCGCCGAGGAGAAGCTATTTATGAAATTGCCGACCTTTCTAAAGTTTGGGTGTTATTGGATATTTATGAATCGGATATGGCTTGGGTGAAAAAAGGCGACAAAGTGGATTTTACTATTGCTTCCTTGCCGGGAAAAAAATTCCAGGGACGTATTTCATACATTGACCCTATGATAGACCCGGCAACACGGGTGGCAAAAGCCAGGGTAGAATATAATAATCCAAATGGAAAATTAAAGCCTGAAATGTTTGTCTCCGGTACTGTTAATGCTAAATTGAACAATAAAGCAAATTCACTTGTTGTACCAAAGTCAGCCGTTATGTGGACGGGTAAACGATCGCTTGTTTATGTTAAAACAAAATCGGCCCAGGGTGTAAATTTTATTATGCGTAAAGTAACTCTTGGCCCGGCTTTGGGAAATGGTTACGTTATTGAAAGCGGTTTAAGCGAAGGAGATGAAATTGCTGTACACGGTACATTTAGCATAGATGCAGCAGCACAATTAGCCGGGAAACCCAGCATGATGAATCCTGGCGGAGGGAAGGTTATGACCGGGCACAATCACGGGAGCAACGGCATGGGAAAAAGTGCACCAGGCGAAAAAGACGGGGAGAACTTAAAAGCATCAAAGCCACTACATGTTGATAAAAACGCCCGGGAAGCATTGCAACCTCTATACACTGCATACTTGGGATGGAAGGAAGCCCTGGCAAACGATGATTTTAAAGATGCCCAAAAATTTGCAACAAAAATGAAGTCAGCTTCAGGCAAAATCGAAATGAGCCTGTTCAGCGGTGATGCCCATAATTCATGGATGGATTATAAAGAGAAACTAAGCAAAAATTTACAGCATGTGCAGCATTTTGATGAGATAGAACAACTGAGAAAATCTTTCCAGGCAATTTCTGCAACGATGATAGAAATGACAACTGAATTTAAACCTCTCAAAGAAACCATTTACGTGCAGCATTGCCCAATGGCAGATAATGACAAAGGCGCCGATTGGCTAAGCACGGAAAAAGAAATCAAGAACCCCTATTTTGGAAGCTCGATGCTTACTTGTGGAGAGGTAACTAAAGAAATTAAATGACTATTTTATTAATCAATTAAAATGTATCTATTATGAAAACAAAAATGTTAAGTTTAGTAAGTATGTTCCTTATCGGGACAAGCATGGTATTTGCCCAGGCAAAAACCGAAAAATTTGAAGTAAAAGGCAACTGCGGCATGTGTGAAAACCGTATTGAAAAAGCTGCCAATTCTATAGATGGTGTAACCAACGCAGACTGGAACCAGGAAACTGAAATATTTAAAGTTTCTTTTGATGAATCCAAAACATCGGTAAATAAGATTCAATTGGCCATTGTAAACGTGGGTCACGACACACCCAAGCACAAAGCAACGGATGAAGTGTACAATGCACTTCCCGGGTGCTGTAAATACGAACGCGGCGAAGAAAAAAAAGGATGCACAGGTCACGAAGGGCATAATCATTAATTAAAAATTCTTTGTAGTTTTGTTACAAACAAACAACAATGGAAATGAAAAAATATTGGTGTGCAATTATAATAATTAGTCTGGGCCTCATTACATTAACTACATGTGATTCAAAAGATGGCTATGTAGAGGTCAGAAACAATTCCAATTTTAAATTTGAAGGTGTGCTTTGGGATAGCGCCGTTGTATTGGGTAATATAAGCCCTGGAAAAGAGAATGGCATTGAGACATCAACTTTTGGAAAAGGCCCGGTCTATTTATTGATTGAAAACCGCAGGTATGAATCTACTAAAGAGATTGAGGTTGATGCTAGCCACGTTAATTATCGCTGATACCACTCAGCTCATTGAAATAGAATAAAGCCAAGCAGATAGAGAATTGGGCAGACTGGACATGTATTCAAAATATATTCCCAATGTTGATTTATTTATTAGCATGCATGTTATAAAAGAGGCAACTCAAAGTAGTAAAATTGAGGGAACCCGGACAAACGTTGATGAAGCTTTAATGGATAAAGCTGATATTCCTAAATTGCAGAAGAAAGTTGAATCGGAAATACAAAAATTAGGAAGTAGGGTAACTAAAGCAAAAAAAGTGATTGATTATTTATATCACCGACCGATTATTAGATGCAGAAAAAGTAGGTGAAGTTGCCAAAATATCAACGCCTTCTTCTTATAGACTGATTTCAGATTAAAAACTTCTCCCTCTCAAAAAAATAAATCCCAATACAATTTGAGTTTAACAAATTTTATTTCTAAATTTGGATGTTTATGCAACAAAAATAACCGGGTGTAATTCATTTAACGTTAAATCAATTTATGGAATACCAGCAATTAGCGCAATATCACCAAAATAGTAGAGATCCGAACAAGGTAAAAGTGATCCTTACAAACGGGTCTGGTCAAAAACATTATTTTAACTTAAGGGTAGAATTGATCAATCAAATTGTTATAGAAGAAGGTAATAGGTTTGAGATTTTTCTCAATATGCCGGATTCTTCTGAAAACATCATTGAATGTGATTTTTCAGGACTTAAACCTGCTTATAACCAGCCGGTTATTAAAAAATCCCTAAAAAAACCAACCGATGACGATGAAGATGATTACGTGGAGAATATTGAGTATGCAATAACAAAAAAAGACCCCAAAAGGGGGCACATGCTCTATTTAACAAAAAGAGGCTGGATTAAAGAAAAAAAATACAACCCGGCAGCGATAAAAGTTTATAGCGGTGAGCCTACGGAGCAATCAAAATTTTGCATGAACCCGGCTTGCCAAAAGCAAATTAAACCGGGCGCTAAGTTTTGCCCATTCTGCGGTGCCACACAAAACGGTCAAACGGCTGCATCAGCACAAAATCAAGCACAAGAACAAAATAATACATGTATAAAATGCAAAAAGGAGATAAAGCCAGGTGCTAAGTTTTGTCCTTTTTGCGGAAGCAAACAATAGATTTTTTTAGAATTATATTAAACATTTAGATATGGCAAACAATACCGTTTCACTCATTGCAAATTCTGGAGTACAGTTTTATACCAGCAAAGTGAATTTATCAAGCGATTCGGAAGCTTTAAAAAAGACCGCTACTTTCGCTGAAATAGAAACTGAAGACGAAAAAGGGAACAAAGAATACAGCTTTGAATTTCCTTATTTTTTTGCTGACAAAGACATGTACGTGGTCAGGCAAGCCCTTAACCCCGATGCTTTTGACTCCGAAACAGGACTGATAGATGAAGACAAGATTAGGAAAGAATTCATCAAAAAGATCAAAGAAGAGGAGGTTTATACCATCAAACCTTTAGAAAGCTTAGAGACTTTTGAAGGCGTTTGGCTTCCCATTCCTTATTTTCGAAAAGGGACTTTTGATGATGACGTGCAACAAGGCCCCGAAACCTGGGCACGTATTTGGTACAGCAAAATTCCCGCTGCCGAGATGAAAGACGATGGATACACCCACCGTGTTGTTATTGCTTTCGACACCCGCTGCGAAGATTTCAAAAACCCGGAGATCAACAAGGAAAGATATTATATACCCAACAGCCGCGATGCAGACGGAAGCGTTTTTATTTGCCCAGAAGATGAAAACATAAATTACAATTTCTGCGCCCATGAATGGGTGATGGACTGGCTTGAAACAGAGTACAAAGAACGCCAAAAAGCCCTCAACCTCAGGAAACAAGAATTCTTTTTTTACCATATAGGGCTGTATATCAACTTGCTAACCATAATGAACAAAGCCGAAGCCTTTAAACCGGTTTCCTTGCATTCTAATGCCGGTACCGACAATAAGTCCATAGAAGTTGATATGGTTATGGATATTGGTAATTCCAGGACATGCGGCTTGCTTTTTGAATCTACCAAGATTAACCAAGCATTTAGCTTTACCGATGCCGATCCATTAGAAATTCGCGATCTTACTTACCCTGATAAAACCTATTCCGATCCTTTTGAGATGCGGCTCGCTTTCGTAAAATCGGGGTTTGGACTCAACAGCGCTTATCTCAAGTCGATCAATCCTGATGCATTCAAGTGGCCTAGCCTTGTCAGGGTTGGGAAAGAAGCCCGCAGGCTTATTGTTATCAACGATGATATTTCAGCAAATTTCACCATGTCAAGCCCAAAAAGGTACTTATGGGACGGCGGGAAAAGTGATTTTCAATGGGAATTTATCCCGGAAAGGGGATTCTTACAAAACACCCTTTCTAACTATGCCAAATTGGCGGGTGTTAACGAGCATTTTACCGAAGACGGAACCCTTTTTAGCAAAGCAGAAAAAGAAGCTAAAAACAAAGGTGAAGAACCACCCACCAAAATGCCCGACCCTTACTTTTCCAGGCGCTCCTTAATGACTTTTACGATGATGGAAATTATGCTTCATGCCATTACCCACATCAACAGCTATAAATTCAGGAAAAATAAGGGACTTGAATACGTTCCAAGAAAATTGAAACGTATTGTGCTTACCTGTCCTACAGCCATGTGCAAGATGGAAAAATTCTACCTAAGAGACCTTGCCATAGAAGCTCTTGTAGGATTAAAAGAATTTTTTGGTGAATCCTTCATAGAATCCATAAAAATTGAAACCCTCGACGAGATAGAGCTTGACGCTAAGCCCGAGGAAGAAGAAGAGCGCGGCTTAAGGATCATCCCTATTGCCAAAGATGCACTCAGGCCTATTGACAGGAAAAAAGATTGGGGTTATGACGAAGCCACATGCAGTCAGCTAGCATTCATATATGGTGAGATAGCCCATCGCTACAAGGGTAATTCTGACCTTTACTTTAAAACGGTTGGCAAACCCCGCAAAGAAACTCCACGCCCCGACTATCCAAGCGTTAGCGTAGCCAGTGTGGATATTGGAGGAGGTACCACAGATATCATGATCTGCAATTACCTTCCTGACCCAACAGCAGATATTACCGTGCTTACACCCGACCCACTTTTCTGGGAAGGATTCAACCTTGCCGGTGATGACATCCTTAGGAGAATCATAGAAAGGACAATTTTACCTGTTATTGCCGAGAAAGCAACAGAAATGGGTTGCAAAGATACGGTAAGTATTATGCGCATACTCTTTGGCCCCGACCTGGGCATCACAAACGCAGAAGACAGGAAAATGCGCAGGCAGTTTGCCGGGCAGGTGGCGCTGCCAATAGCTTATGGAGTTATCCAGCATATTGCCGAACAAAGAGACGATGAGAGAAGGCCGTTTGATTATTTCTTTATCGATCAACCTAGGCCCAACCAGAACTTGTTAGATTACATCAACAAAATGTTTGCTGAAGAAGGTGGTGTACCAGATTTCGACATTACCAAACTGGAATGGTATATAAGCACTGATGCAGTGAATAAGGTAGTGAAAGATGTTGTGGAAGAAATGCTCGCCGACTTGTGCAAGGTAATAGCACAATACAACTGCGATTATGTGCTGCTTTCGGGCAGGCCTACCGTATTGCCGGTGATTAGGGAATTGTTCTTGAAATACCTGCCTGTTTCGCCAGACAGGATCATCCCTATGGGCAACTTCCGTATTGGCACATGGTATCCTTTTGCTGATGCCACTGGCCGTATTAAAGACCCTAAAACTTGCGTTGCTGTGGGAGCTACCATTGCTCTTATGGCAGGTAAACTCAACAGGATTGAAGGTTTTAGATTGGATACTACTTTGCTAAAGAAAAAAGTAGTGTCAACTGCTGACTACATCGGGAAATACGACCCGCAGAAATCAAAAATATCGCATATCTACTTTTCTCCTGGTTCGGATACTTATACCATACAATACGATGGCCCAATGTTAATTGGGATGAAACAAATGAAAGATGAAAGCTGGACTGGTACACCCTTGTATAAATTAACCTATTCGTCATACGAGGCTGCGGAGCAACTTAGCTCAAGGCTGCCGCTAAAAATAGACCTTGAAAGAGACGAATTTAACAAGGAAAAAATCAAGAAAATAAGAAACATCTTAGACAAAAACGATAAAAAAGTTTCACCAAGAGAGTTGAAACTGTCATTACAGACCTTGGCAGATGAATATGGGTACTGGATGGATACAGGTAGCTTTAACCTGCCTATTTTTTAAGGATTGCCAAGAATTATTGTAACACGAAAATTTAAATACTTAAAATGGCAAAAATCAGTAAACGCATATCACAAGAGGATAAAAACGAAGAACATCCCAATAAGGAGCCTAATACCCGGAGCGGTGGCATTAGTAAGAAGATCGGGAACGAAGAAACGCCGTCAAATGACGCTGCCGGCGGTGAGCATGGATCGCATGGCCAAGAAAGCCAGGAGGATAAAAAGCCTTTGTCGGCTGAGGAGATAACCCACTGGTTTGTTACATTTTTTGGCGAAGATGTTTTCAATCACGTGAAAGAAAATCCCAACTTTAATATGCCTTTCACAGAAGATGGCATTAGTACCGAAGAATGGCTTAATAAGGCATTGAAAACGGTCTTCACCCTTGAGGATATAAGGAAAATGGGACAAACCATCAAGGAAAAATATTACAATGTGGTATCAGACCTTGACGAGATAAGGCATATTAAAAATGATTATAGAAAAGTGAAACGTGAATTGGACGATATTAACGATGATTACGAAGTAACACGCAGCAAAAAGAAAAAGCTGGAAAAAGAAATCAAACATATGCTTCCGGGCGAACCTATTCTTGATGCTTTTTTTGATGATGAGGGAAAAACATCCGAAATAGGACGAATACTGAAAGAATCTTTACAAAACCCATCTGATGAACCGGCAGAATTTATCATTGCCTTTCTTAAAGGATGGAAAGATTTTGCTGGACTGCTTGAAAAAGCAGGTGATGACGAAAAGGAGAACATCGATATTGCACAGGATGCAGGGCGCAGCCTGTTGAAAAGCATTTCAGGGAAGTACATGCCTGAAAGAAGAGCATTATTAGACGCTGTAGCTGATTACCTGAATACATATTTCAATGATTTTATCTTTATTTCACCGGAGCAATCCTTGCAAATAGACCCTTCTATTCACAATGCAAAAGGTGTTGGCGGTTCAAGGATAAAAGAAGGCGTATCATTTGCAGTGTTGAGGAAAGATAACAAACAAACATATTATTACGCTGATATTAAAGTACAATAAATTGGACAAATAAAAACTAAAACATAGCCTATCATGTTACAAGAGAAGATAAAAAAAATGGAGCAGGAATGCGTTAAGCTTGATAAGGATATTGCAGAAGGCTTGAAATGGGTGTCTGCTAATGTTCCTGCCGAAAACCGCAAAGCTGTTGTTTATAACCTGAAGAAATACCGCAGGTACAGCAACCGTTTCCGCTTGGCCCTTGGTAAAAGGCCGGTAGTTGCCATATTCGGCGAAAGCCAGGTGGGGAAATCTTACTTGGTATCTAACCTTGCCGTAAAACCCGGCGACGATTCATTGACTATCACCGACCCAAGCTCGGGCAACAAGATAGATTTTATCCAGGAAATGAACCCTAAAGGTGGCGGTGCCGAAGCTACAGGATTGGTGTCGAGGTTTACCGTGGTGAACAATTATAAAGAAGGAGCTGCTCCTTTTGTTATGAAGTTGCTTTCTTTATCAGATATCGTGAAAATCATCGCTAACGGTTACCTCTCAGACATTATGCTTTATCAATACAAGATCAATATTGAAGAAGTGCAGAAAAAAGTGCAGCAAGCCAGGAGCAAGATATCGCCCTCCGAACAGCCCGGTTTCTCGGAAGATGACGTATATGAAGTGAAAGAATACCTTTATGCCAATTTCAAAGACCACTTTATTATCCGTGACCTCAGTAATATCAATTTTTGGGAAGACCTGGCCAATATCATCCCATACTTGAATAACGAATACAGGTGGGAACTTTTTGAGTTACTCTGGGGAAAACACGAGTTCTTCACGGATCTTTTCAACAAAGTAGCCGCAGCGCTTAAAAGTCTCGGATTTGTTCACGAGGTGCGTTGCAACAAGGAAGCTCTTACCCCACAAGAAAAGACCATACTTGACGTTACACGGCTTAAAGAGCTCTATGATGACGAAGCCGCAGATGACATGATAGACGTGTTCACTCCAGGTGGCAACTCACAAAAGGTAAACAAAAGCATTATGAGCGCTATTACTGCCGAAGTTGTGTTGATGCTGCCCAAGGAAACCGGGGAAGACCCGACTAGGAAATTCCTGAAAGAAGCTGATATTCTTGATTTTCCTGGAGCACGCTCCAGGAAAAAAATACCGGAGGTTACATTTATACAAAACATCCAAAAAGATAAGCTGGAAGTGTTTCTTCGTGGTAAGATCGCCTTCCTCTTTGACCGCTATACATACGAAAACGAGATCAGTACTTTGCTCTACTGTATGCACGAAAAGCAATCGGAAGTGCAGGATATCCCACGCCTTATCCATGAGTGGATAAAAACCATGCATGGTGGTTCGCAAGAAGAGCGCGAGCAGAGCGAGAACAAATACAAAAGCATACTCCCTGATGCTAAGCTGGAAAGGATTATACCCCTTCTTACCGTGCTCACAAAGTTCAATATAGAACTTACCGGTAGCACCTCGGATGTGGTGGGCGACCCATCATCGCACGATGAAAAATGGACTGCACGCTTGCAAAAGAATTTCAATAACTTTATGGCCATGAACGTGGAAGATAAATGGCCCAACGAATGGAGCATGGCAGAACCTTTCTTCAAGAACATGTTTATGCTACGCGACCCTAAGTATTCAAAATCCATCTATGAAGGAATTGATGAAAACAACAAGGGCCAGGAGAAATCCATCAAGAAAGATTATATTCAACGAATGGAAGATATGAAGAAGTCTTTCCTTGCCCATCCTGCCGTTAAAAAACACATACGCAACCCGGAAGAAGCGTGGCAAGAAACCACTGAACCCGGCAAAAGTGGTGTTGATTACATTGTAAAACACCTAAACCCAACTTGTGACCCTCGGTTGAAATTTGAACGCATTAAAATTTTTATTAAAAACCTTGCTTTATCTATTCATAAAGAGCTAGATGAATATTATGAAGGCGAAGATATAGGTGAAAAATTAAAGAAAGCCAACCTCAACGCCGCACAGGTATTTCTTTTTATGAATAAATGGAATACAGAGCGTAATGCTTTTGGTTTCTTGCTCGACAAACTAACCCTCAACGAGGACGAGGCTTGGAAAGTCTATTGGGATTTGCAGAATAGCGCCGTTACAGACGGGAAAGCCCCTGTTGCCGCTAAAAGCGATAATGAAGATATGCTGATCACTATTAAAGAAACTTTCGGTTCTTTTGGGATAGAGTTTGACGACAAGCGCAGCGTGGACGAGAATATTGAAGAGTTAGAAAAATTCCTCGGTATTACCAAAGAAGAGCTAACGGAAATGCTTAAAAACAACGGTATTGACTTGGAAAACATCACGGAAGACCAACAAGAAAAGATCAAGAGCCGCTCCGAGATATTTGCAGAAAATCTTATTGCCAACTGGATTTCAAAAATAAGCCAGTTAAAAGACCAAGATTCATTGCAAAGCATTGGCCTTACCAAGGAAGTTGCCGAGCACTTGATAAAAGAGACCATCAACAGCAAAGACCGTGTTGGGTTGATCAGGATTTTGGTAAACGCCACCAACCAGGAGATACAAAACTTCTCTTACAGCAATAATTTTGATATTGTGGCGCATATCTCTTCTACCATTTTAAATGATTTTGTGAAGAGCTTAGGTTGGAAATTCGTTGATGAAAAGAGCAATGATAATTATCCAAAGATCAAAGACCGCCCGGTTTTTAGCGCAGAACCTATTGTAACCCCGGCCAAAACTGACCTGGATATGAACATCAAATATCCCGGTATAGATTTGTTTAGCCAATGGTTGATAGGCCTAAAAGATTCCTTTAAAGCCAATGTTCTTTTCCAAAGCAATGTAAAAAATGCTGAAAACGCTATTGCTAATCAGCAATTGGGAGAGATTCTTACCAAAGTTAAAGAATCTATTGGGGTGATTGGGTAGGAAACAAGCCTTCAAGTTTAAGGCATTATTGGATAATAAAATTTCATCAAGGAGTTTAGGAATTTACCAGAAACGCAAATACAAGGCAACAGGATTATTTAATGCATTGTTTCTTGCTTTTTCAGCCCTTTTCGCAACTAAGTTTTGGGCATGTCATTTTTTTTTATATTTTAGCAAAAAATAAAGAAAGCTATAAAAGGCTTTTTTTTTGGTTTTATTGCAAGAACTATAGCTACCAGCCAGTTGGGGTTCTTACTTTTTAATAATTTAGCCCGCATTTAAATTTGCAAAAACCGTATTCCGGCAAGCTCATGAATTGCCATTCGGCAAGTTTATGCAATCCAAGTAATACTAATAAATTGTGCTAAAAATTAAAACAGGTGTTTGCACCTTACCACAAAACCCCAAATATGAATAATTTTGAGATGAATAATTTTATGTTTTGATAACTTGAAAAACTTCCAAAAGGGGTAATAAATTAAATAATAAACAAAGATATACTATGAGTTGAACTTTATTGAAAAAGACCCAACAACAAAATTAAACATTGAAAAACCCAAATTGAGCATTTCTGTTCAATTTGGGTTAAAAATTAATATTAGTTATTAAAATAAGGAGGTCAAAAAATGCGACACAAGCGATTCACCCTGTTAAATCCAACAAAGTCGGTACGAAGTAATTTAACTGGGTTAAAATTAAGTGCCGCACTCTTGTTAGGACTTGGACTGACAGGATTACAGGCACAGGAAAGCGTTAATGCCACAGGCGGAGATGCTTCTGGCAGCGGGGGCTCGGTAAGCTATTCCGTTGGGCAGGTTGTTTACACCACAAACTCAGGAGCAAATGGTTCTGTAGCACAAGGAGTACAACAACCTTTTGAAATTTCGGTAGTAACAGCCATTGAAGAAGCAAAAGGCATCAACCTTTGGATTACGACTTATCCAAACCCCACTACCGATTATCTTACATTGAGCATTGATAATGACGTACTGACAAGTCATGACTTGTCTCAACTATCATTTCAACTGTACGACATGAATGGCAAACTTTTACAAACAAAAAAACTGCCAGGCACAGAAACTCAAATTGACATGAGCAGTTATGTTCCGTCAACCTATTATTTGAAAGTAATACAAACAAACAAAGAATTAAAAACATTTAAAGTCATTAAAAAATAATAGTTATGAAAAGAATATATTCAGTATTAATATGCGTATTGATAACGCTAGGAGCCTTCTTGCCGCAGCAGGCAGTTGCTCAAGCACCAGGAAAAATTAGCTACCAGTCAGTAATCCGCAATAGTAGCGACGAGTTGGTAACGAATCAGGAGGTGGGCATGCAAATAAGCATACTACAGGGTTCTGCAAGCGGAACCGCAGTGTATGTAGAGACGCATGAATCCACTACCAATGCAAACGGACTGCTCAGCCTAGCAATAGGCGAAGGCGCAGTACAAAGCGGCGATTTTGCAACCATTGACTGGGCAGCCGGGCCTTATTTCATCAAAACCGAAACCGACCCAGCAGGTAGCACAAATTACTCTATCACCAGCATAAGTCAGATGCTGAGTGTTCCTTATGCTTTTCATGCCAATACTGCCCAAAACCTTACTGGCACTATTGACGAAACAGACCCTGTATTCTCTGCCTGGGACAAATCAACTGGTATATCAATTACAGAAAGCCAAGTTTCCGACTTGGGCAATTATATCCTAACTGAGAGCGACCCCACATTTACCGAAAATTTTAACATTATCGATCCACAGGACAGCGATTTATTGAGGTACGATGCTGCAATTCAAAAATGGGTTAAAGTAACACCTGAAATTCTGTGGCAACAAAACAATAATGATATTTATTTTGACCAGGGGAATGTGGCTATAGGCAAAACAAATCCAACCAGCCGGTTTGAAGTAAAAGGCTCTGAAAATTCAGCAGATGATGAACCATTGTTCCAAGTTATTAATAAGCATGGAGATACTGTGTTTGCTGTTTATCCAGAAAGAGTACAAATTAATATTCCCGAAGACTCTAAAGGGAATAATGGTGGCTTTGCTGTAAGCGGACGATCTGTAACTAAAGAATATAGGGATATCTTGAAGGTTACACCCGACAGCACCCATATCTATATCAACGAAAATACAGGCAGCAAAGGAAACATCGGTGGTTTCGCAGTGAGTGGACGCTCAGTTACTAAAGAAAATACTGACATTTTGAGGGTAACCCCAGACAACACTCATATTTATGTTTCCGAAAATTCTAAAGGAAATATTGGTGGTTTTGCTGTAAGCGGGCGATCTGCAACTAAAAGTGACACGAACTTTTTCTTTGTAAATTCTGACACAACCTCAATAACAACTCCGTTTTATGTTAACAATACTTTCAATTTAGGCGGCAATCTTGTTGTACAGGGAACAATTTCTTCAACGCCCACCATTACAACAACCGAAGTTACCAATATTGATACGGCTAGTGCTACTAGCGGCGGAAGCATTATAGATGATGGAGGCGATACCGTTACTTCAAGAGGAGTAGTTTATGGCACAAGCCAAAACCCAACTGTTACAATAAACGAAGGTATAACTAACGATGGCAGCGGAACAGGTACTTATGCAAGTGTGCTTATAGGGCTCAATCCAAGCACAACTTACTACGTTAGAGCTTATGCTACCAATGCAGCTGGCACAGCTTATGGCAACCAAGTGAACTTTTCAACCCTTGCAGCTAGCAGCATGCCCACAGTTACCACAGACCAAGCAACCAATATCAACACAGCTTCTGCTACAAGCGGCGGCAATGTTATCGATGATGGAGGCTTTGCCATAACAGAGCGAGGCGTTTGCTGGAGCATTTCACAGAACCCGACCATTGCAGATAGCAAAACGAACGATGGAACTGGAGCAGGCGCATTTACCAGCAGCATAACGGGTTTAACTGAAACCACCACTTATTATGTGCGTGCTTATGCTATGAACAGCACAGGAACGGCTTACGGCAACCAAGTAAGTTTTACAACTTTGGCCAATGACTCAACGGTAGTGGTCGTAACCAACCCTACTACAGGCCAAACCTGGATGGACAGAAATTTAGGCGCATCGCAGGCTGCCACAAGCAGCACAGATGAATTAGCTTATGGCGACCTTTATCAATGGGGAAGGGATACTGACGGCCACCAAATAAGAACATCTGCCACAACATCCACACTCAGCAGCGGCGACAACCCGGGGCATGGCAATTTTATTGTTGTTGGCACCAACAGCCCTTTTGACTGGCGCAGCCCACAAAACGACAACCTTTGGCAAGGTCTAAGTGGCATTAACAACCCCTGCCCAAGTGGTTACCGACTGCCAACAGAAGCAGAATGGGAAGCCGAACGTGCAACGTGGAACACTAACGATGCAGTCGGTGCTTTTGACTCGCCGCTTAAATTGCCCGCAGCAGGCTACCGCTATTATACTGATGGCACTCTCTCCAGTGCTGGCTCCATCGGCTATTATTGGTCAAGCACCGCATTTAGCTATTACTCATGGTACATAATCTTTTCCAGCAGCAATGCCGGCATGATTAACGACAGTCGGGCTTATGGATGCTCTGTGCGTTGCATCAAGAACTAGGTGGTGCTAATAAATAACTACGGACACAAAGGTTTGCCCTGTGAAGCCTGTTTTGTTTCATGGGGCTCCATTGTGTCAATAAACCAAAGCATCAAACTATATACAAGACCCCTCCAACTTCTCAGTCGGATAATGGAAGACTTTCATTTAGAAAACTTTTTTTTGAAGAAGCAGTAGAATTATTTTCCCTGGCAGATAAAAAACAGCTTGAATTATCGGCTTCATCTTTGACCATTTCGAATACCAGTTATGTGCTTTTGCGACAAATGGACTCTATTAAAGCGAAATCTGTTTTGAGAAAGTTGAGGTTGATTATCAAAATTTTGCCATTAGATGATAGGATTATTGGATTGGCTTTAAATAATGAATCTTTTTCAGATTTTGAGGATGAACTTCAAAACTTTATAGCAATAGAACACGATCAGGAATTGATTATTACAAGAAATTTTAAGGATTTTAAACATTCAAAGTTGCCCACAACGACAGTTAAACAATTTATTGAAACCTTACATTAATGGTAGTTGGCACCATAGTATAAATCCAATAGCCACCTTAGCTGGGTAAATAGGATTGCTGATAAAAAAAGTAATTTGTTCTTTTATTGGGCAGTTTTATAAACAGATAATATCTATAGCTAACCGTTCTTTGAAATCCAGAAGTGTACTTACAATCATTTTATAACAAAGATAAGAAAAGCAGAATTAGAATTGCTAAAAAATTCATATACTTGTTAAAAATATCACTATAGAATCATCATAAAACTATAAACACGTGAAACCAAACAGTAATCTTGCTTTATTCACCAATAGCGTTACCAATAGCTATTCACAAATATTCTTTTCAAATAACAGGATATTTGCGCTAATGGTAATGTTTGTAAGTCTTTTTGATATCTACGCCGGGCTATCCGGGATATTGTCAGTAGTTATTACAAACTTACTGGCTTACCGAATCGGCCTTGATAAATATAAAATTGCACAAGGTTATTATGGTTTTAATAGTTTGCTCGTAGGCATCGGCATGGGTATTTATTTTGCCCCCGGAACTATCTTTTACGCGGTGTTGTTTTTTTCTGCCGTGCTATGTTTGATTATTTCAGTTACCACTGAAGGAGTGGTTGGGAAATACGGGCTTCCCAACCTAAGTTTACCCTTTGTTTTTACCTTATGGGTCGTAATGGTTGCAACAAGAGAGTTCCAAGCCCTTGGAGTCAGCGAAAGATGGATATATTCATTAAATGACTTGTATACCATAGGTGGAAAAAAACTGGTTGACATCTATGAATGGTGGAACAATATTGCCATAGCTAAACCCATTAAGACCTATTTCTTTTCATTGGGAGCCATTGTGTTTCAATACAATCTCCTTAGCGGAATTTTTATAGCCTTTGGATTGCTTATTTATTCCAGGATTGCTTTTTCACTGTCTGTTTTAGGATACCTAACAGCCTATGTTTTTTATTTTTTGATTGGTGCACAAATTACCGAAGCAGGTTATAGTTACATTGGTTTTAATTATATCCTCACGGCCATTGCCGTTGGTGGTTTTTTCATCATCCCTGGTTCAAGATCCTATTTATGGGTCATTTTTATTATCCCTGTTGTTGCTATCATAAGCATAAGTTTTGGTACTTTGCTCAGCGTATTCCGCTTGCCTGTTTATGCTTTGCCATTCAATATTGTCGTGTTGATGTTCCTTTATATGCTTAAATTCCGTGTGAGAAGATATGACACGTTGCAAGAAGTATTGATACAACACAATAAACCTGAAAGGAACCTATACAGCTTTAAAAATCATATGAAAAGATTCAGGAAAAACAGCGAAATTGATATACAATTACCTTTCCACGGTGAATGGTTTGTTACCCAAGGCTACGATGGAGATATCACACACCGTGGTGGATGGAAGCATGCCCTGGATTTTGAAATTGCAGACGAGAACAATAAAAAGTTTAAAGAAACGGGCAATTACCCCGAGGATTATTACTGTTATGGAAAAACCATCATTGCTCCTGCAGCAGGAACCATCATAGAAATTGTTGATGATATCCCTGGTAATATTATTGGGGAAGAAAATCGTGAACAAAATTGGGGCAACACCATCATTATCAAACACACCAATTTCCTATATTCCAAGTTAAGCCATTTAAAGGCCGGTTCTTTTCAAGTATCTAAGGGTCAAAATGTGCACCAGGGGCAGGCGTTGGCAAAATGTGGCAATTCGGGCCGTTCGCCTGTGCCACATTTGCACTTCCAATTGCAGGCAACTCCATATATCGGTTCTAAAACCATTGAATATCCTTTTGCATCCTATATTAAAAAAAACAAGACTGCATCCATAAAATTCTACGGAATCCCAAAGAAAGGAGACATTGTTTACAACATACAACCTGCACCTGCATTGAAAAATGCATTTAACTTCACGCCAGGAAAAGTTATGCGTTTTGAAGAAAGCCATAAAGGTAAGGCCATTGAACATGTATTGGAAGCAAAAGCGGATATATATGGAAAAACATTTTTGTATTGTGATAAAACCAATTCATTTGCTTATTACAGAGGTAATGAAAAAGTTTTGAGTTTCGAGCACTTTAAAGGGAGCAAAAATTCTTTCTTGTATGATTTCTACCTTGCTTTTTACCGGGTTCAAACCGGGTTGTACCCAAAACTCGAAATTAATGATTGCTACCCTGTTAATAGGCTGTTTTCCAATACTTTATTACTTGCATTACAAGATTTTATAGCGCCATTTTACATTTTTTTAACTGCAAAATACAAATTGGTTTACGAAAAGATCGCAGAAGACTTCACAGAAACCAATATTCATCTCCAATCAACGGCCATAACAGTAACACCGGGCAGGGAGAAAGAAAAGGTGAAATATAAAACCGTGATTGATGATAAAGGAATAGACAAAATATGCATTCACAAAAGAAAGACAATCAGAGAAATACGATGTATAAAAGAGGAATCATTATCATTTTAATGGTATATTGCTTTTTGCCTGCCTTAGCTCAAAACAATGTTAGCAAGGCAAACCTGGAAACATACAATCTTTACTTGGCCAGAGAGTGGGACAGCCTTATCACCAAAGGAAAAGAATTGGTAAAAAGCGGCTTGGACTTTTATTACTTACGTTACAGGCTCGGTATAGCTTATTTCAATAAAAGAAAATACCGCAAAGCTGCCAAGTGTTTTGAAAAAGCTTACAAAATGAATAACGAGGACATCTATCTTAAAGAGTATCTTTATTACTCCTTACTTTATGGCGGACAAAAAGGTGATGCAAAAGCCCTTGCCGGGGGCTTCTCAGAAAAAACCAAGAGTTCTCTGAAAATAAAAGCAAACAACATAGTTGAATATGCTAAATTATCCTATTCACAAAGCAGCTTATCAAACAAAAATATTGCTACAAGGCAATCAGTCACTAAAAACACTGAACCCTATCAAGGTGGATTTCAATACATTACCCAAAGTTTTTCAGAAGTGGATTTTGGATTGGGGCATAGGCCATTTCCCAGGTTTACCATTAACCATGCTTACACCCATTTGCATAAAAGCAATTATTACTACACAAAGGATTTTTTGGGAGAATTTGAAGACAAGGACGAACCCGTAGATCAAAATCAATATTATATCAATATGGGCTACCAAGCTGCTAAAGGCTTGAATATTGATGCGGCATTTCATTATATTTCCAATAAGTACACAGTTGATGGGATTGAATATAAAGGATATAAGCCATTAAGAACCCAAGAAGAAGAAACATCTGCAAGCAACCTATTCCTTATTGGAGTTGGCAAAGATTTAGGCAACTTCCATGCTTCAGGTTCCTTATCTTTTTCTGACCTGGCTAGAGGCAATCAATTCCAAAAAAACATCTCCTTTACATGGTATCCTTTTTCCAATGTTGACTTTTACGCACTTGGAACATTATCGCATCTTACAGATGATAGACACAACGAGGAAGCCGAAAAAAATTGGATCGCCTACCAGGAAATCGGGGTTACAATAAAACAAAAACTTTGGATAGAAGCTTTTGCAACTATTGGAAACATAAAAAACTATGCAAGGGATTATGGAAAAAACATTTACAACAATTACGATATAATGAAAAGAAATTTTGGCGGAAATTTTATCATCCCAATAAAGAAAAGCAAATTTATCGTAACTTTAACCTATGTAAATTCACTTTACAATAGTACTTTTGTTGATTTTATGGAAGGAGAAACAGGAAAACCAATAAATTATTATCATAACTTAATAAGCGGAGGAATAAAATGGAATTTTTAAAAAGGTTGATTACAATTGTTTTGGTTGTGTTGTTTGCTATTAATTTGAAATCGCAAACAGCACAAGAGGTCATTGATGCATTTTCTGAAAGCTATGAACAGGAGGAGAAAGGTGCTTATAACGATGCCATGGACAAACTAAAAGCAGTTAATACTGAAAATTCTTACGAGATCAACTTGCGGCTGGGTTGGTTGGCATACCAAGCCGGTTTGTTCACAGAATCAAAAGCATTTTATTCAAAAGCCATTAAACTAAAACCTTATGCCATTGAGCCTAAATTTGGGATTACATACCCTGCCTCTGCCCTTGGAAAATGGACGGA
Source organism: uncultured Bacteroidales bacterium (assembly GCA_964544705.1). GTDB lineage: Bacteria > Bacteroidota > Bacteroidia > Bacteroidales > CAZJDA01 > CAZJDA01. The sequence goes on along the minus strand of CAZJDA010000036.1, from coordinate 14,733 downwards.
AATATTGAACCAATACAAAAAGATCCTGGAAATTGCCCCCAATAATACCACCGCACATTATAAAATCGGGCTTATTTATTACGGCAAAGAAGATTATAAAACAGCAGAAACTCATTTTGCAAAGGTTGTAAACCTATACCCTTTTGACCATGATGCATTGTTGATGCTTGCCTGGACGAAATATCAATTGCAAAATTATGGAAAAGCAAAAGTATTATTCCAAAAAGTATTAATGTACAACCCTGTTGATGAATCGGCGCAAAAAGGATTGGATTCGTTGAAATAAGAAGTCAGGTGTTTAAAACCCAATGAATATGGCTTTTGAGCAAATTATTTTTTCTTCTTTTAGCACGTATAAATTTTGGGGAAGGTATAACCTCCTGAAAATAATAATATCTACTTATAGACTAATTCATAAGGAAAACAGCAACTTACGAATTAGAAACATTTATTAAATACCTATTTGATAAAGCATACATCAATTACAACTTTATCTTTAGCCTATCATTAATAACTTTTGAAATATTCTCAATGGGTATCCTTTCTTGTTTCATCGAGTCTCTTTCCCGGATGGTAACGGTGTTATCTTCCAATGTTTGGTGGTCGACTGTAATGCAATAGGGTGTACCAATGGCGTCGTGCCTCCTGTATCGTTTACCAATGGCATCTTTCTCTTCATAGAAACACATGTGGTCGTATTTCAATGTATTGATAATTTCCTTTGCCTTACCAGGTAAACCGTCTTTTCTAACCAAGGGAAATACAGCTACTTTATAGGGAGCTACAAAAGGAGGAAGCTTCATTACAACCCTCTCAGAGCCATCTTCAAGCTTTTCTTCGGTGTACGATGCTGTCAACATAGCTAAGAAAAGCCTGTCCAGGCCAATAGAAGTCTCTACTACGTATGGAACATAACTTTCATTGATTTCCGGGTCAAAATATTGTATCTTTTTGCCTGAAAACTTTTGATGCGCACTAAGGTCAAAATCCGTCCTTGAATGAACACCTTCCAATTCTTTAAACCCAAAAGGAAATTGAAATTCGATATCAATGGCTGCATTGGCATAATGGGCAAGTTTTTCGTGCTCATAAACTTTGAACTTCTCTACGGGTATTCCAAAAGAATGATGCCATTTTATACGCTCTTCTTTCCAATATTCGTACCATTTCTTTTCTTCACCCGGGCGAACAAAATATTGCATTTCCATTTGCTCAAATTCACGCATACGGAAAATGAACTGGCGCGCCACGATCTCGTTACGGAAAGCTTTTCCAACCTGCGCAATACCAAAAGGTAACTTTTGCCTCCCGGTTTTCTGCACGTTAAGGTAATTAACAAAAATTCCTTGAGCAGTTTCCGGACGCAGATAAACTTTGTCAGACCCATCGGCCAGGGAGCCCATTTTTGTCTCAAACATTAAATTGAATTGCCTAACATCAGTCCAGTTTTTTGAACCTGAAACTGGGCAAGCTATTTCCAATTCCTCGATAAGTTTTTTAACATCAGCAAAATCTTCGTTTTCAAGAGCCGGGTAAAAGCGGCCTTTTATAGAAGCAATTTTCTCTGTATTTTTGATAACCCTTGGATTGGTTTCTATGAATTGTTTCTTGTCAAAATCTTCTCCAAATCTTTTTTGGGCTTTTTGTACTTCTTTATCTATTTTTGCTTGTATCTTGGCTATATGGTCTTCAATAAGCACATCAGCGCGGTATCTTTTTTTGGAATCCTTATTGTCAATAAGTGGGTCATTAAAAGCCTCTAAGTGGCCGGAAGCTTTCCAGACAGTAGGGTGCATAAAGATTGCCGAATCCAGCCCCACGATATTTTCATGAAATTGCACCATCGATTTCCACCAGTAATTGCGTAAGTTGTTCTTCAATTCTGCGCCATTTTGCCCGTAATCGTAAACTGCGCTTAACCCGTCATAAAGTTCGCTTGATTGAAAAATAAATCCATACTCTTTTGCATGGGCAATAATCTTCTTGAAAAGGTCTTCTTGTTTCATCACCATAAAAATTTTGCTTTAAAAATCAGGAGGCAAATTTAAACAAAAAAAGCTGCCCAGAACAATTGACAGCTTTGAATTGTTTATTCATATTTAATAGCTTCTACTGGATTGGTTCTTGACGCTTTTAAAGCTTGTATCAATATAGTTCCATGGGCAACCAATAAAGAAGCTATGGCAGTAAGCAAAAACACGGCCCAGGGGATATTTATCCTGTAAGCAAACTGCTCTAACCATCTTTGTAAAATAAGGTAGCTTACCGGCCAGGCAATAATATTGGCTATTATTACTAGCTTGAGGTAGGAAGAAGATACCCACCCGATAATACCACTTACTGATGCTCCTAAAACTTTGCGTATTCCTATTACTCTTCTTTGTTGTGTTATCATATATGAAACCAATCCAAAAAGCCCCAATAACGCGATAATTATCCCCAAGACCGAAAACATCCTGATGGTTTTAAGTGTTCGGGTATCTTTTTCATAACTTTGCATCAAGGTGTCTTCTAAAAACTCGTAATGAGTGAGGTTCTCAGGAAATAACTCAGACCATAATGCATTCATCTTTTCTATTAATGCTTGCTTATTTCCTGGTTCCGCTTCTATTTGTACAGTGGATAAATAATTTGAAATATGAACAAAAGCCAACGTTCCAATTTCTCGCCTTAAATCATATAGGTGGAAATTTTTGGCAACACCAACAATCTTTCCATCCACACCACCAATGGAAAATTTCATATTGATTGCATCCATAGGCGAATAACCGGCATCTTTAACCAATTTCTCATTTACCACGAACTCAAAAGTAGTATCATCTTCTTTTTGTTCTTTTAGCCATCTGCCGGCAACCAGTTGAAGCCCAAAAGTTTCAGCGTAGCTTTCGTCAACCATTTTCATGTTGGCATTAGGGCGATTGTTATCCTTTATCCCATTGATAGAGTAATTCGACGTTAAGTTGTTTCCTGATGAAGGCGTTGAAAAGGCAAATGTATAATTTTTTACCCCAGGTATTTTATTAAGCTCATGCGCTATTTTTTCCAGTACATTTTTTTGTGTATTAGGAATTCGGTAAAACAAGATGTTGTCTGTTTTAAAACCTAAGTCTTTTTCTTTCATAAAATTTACTTGGATATTGATTACGATAGTGCAGATCACCAAAATAATAGATATTGAGAATTGCAATACTACAAGCACATTACGTAAGCTAATTTTTGACGTTGGCGCGCTAATATGTGTTTTCAGGACTTTAACCGGGTTGAACCTGGACAGCACCACTGCCGGGTAAAATCCTGCCATTAAAAGAATTAGTAAAACAATAGCTATTAAAAATACCGGGAAGTTTTGGCTATGATAAATGCTTAGGTTACTTGCTCCCCCGATAAGATTGTTAAAATAGGGCAACAATAGTTCTGTAAGGATCAAGGCTAGGAAAACAGAGATTATTGTCATTATAAAAGTTTCCGCAAGAAAAAGAACAAATACCTGGGAACGGTAAGCCCCCAATACTTTTCTCACACCTACTTCTTTTGCTTTTCTTATGGCTTGGGCAGTGGCAAGATTCACAAAATTAATGCATGCCAATATAAGGATAAGTAGGCCAATAAAAGCAAAAATAACTATATGCATTTTTGTGGTTGCATAAGTATTGGGCGATTCAATCAATTCAGGTTCATAATGGATATCTTTGAGTGGTTGTAAAAGAAATTGAGGTTGTATGTCATTTTCATTACGTGGATAATTTTTGGTAAAAATCGCACCTATCTTTTCTTCCATCATATTTGTCTCCATACCTGGGTGTAAAGCTACGTAGCATTCAAACCCGCCAAAACGGCTTCCCCATCTTTTTATGTCCATTCCATACATTTGGCTTCGTATTAAACTATAGGAAGTAATGGCATTATACGGAATGCTGCTGTTAGAAGGACAGTTTTCAACGATGCCTATTACCTCTAAATTTTCATCACTTTCGTTTGTAACTACCTTGCCTATTGGGTCTTCATTTCCAAACCATGCTTTAGCTGTTTTCTCTGTCAACGCAATGCTGTTTTCAACATTTTGAAGAGATACCGGCGAGCCTTTTATCCATTTTACATCAAAAACTTTGAAAAACAAGGAATCCACGTAAAGGAAATTATCAATTTGAAATACTTTGTCTTTTATTTTGAATGTATTGCTGGCTTCATTATAGAGGCCTGTAATATCATAACCTGGAAATTCCATTTGCAAAGTGCCTGGTAGTGGCTGCGGTGTAGATGAGCTATAGCGGGTACTATTAGGCAATTCTTCCTTTATAACAACCCTGTATATTTCATTGGTTCTTGAATGGTAAGTGTCAAAACTGGTTTCAAATTCTACAAACAAAAAGATGAGTATACAAGCCGCAATACCAAAGGCTAACCCAATAATATTGATAAAACTAAAGCCTTTTTGACGCCAAATGTTCCGTATAGCTACTGTAAAAATATTCTTAACCATGGTTTTTTTGTTTTATGTTTTTTTTATCTGTTCCAAACCAATGCCACTATTTATTAATTTATGAAAATCAAAACGATAGCATTTTTGAAAATTTATTGTATCTTTGGTTTTGTTTCATTTTGAAACGCTATCTTGTTTCACTGTGAAACGCTATTGTTTAATTTCATTGCTAAATTGTCGCTATCCATATAGGTCAATTTAATAAATAAACCACAAATGCAAAAAGAAGGCAATATTTTAATTATTGATGATGACGAGGACATCTTATCAAGCTCAAGGATGATATTAAAAAAGCATTTTGCTGCTGTTCACACCCTTCCTGATCCAGGGAAAATCCCACATGTTATCAAAGATATTCCCTATGATGTGATCATGCTCGATTTGAATTTTTCACCCGGCTCAAAATCCGGTAAAGAAGGTATCAAATGGCTTGGATATATAAAGGAAAATTCACCGGTTTCATTGGTTGTGATTATTACAGCTTATGGTGATGTAAACCTTGCCGTAGACTGCATGAAAAAAGGCGCGGTAGACTTTGTTGTTAAACCCTGGAATAGTGAAAAACTACTGGCAACAGTCAATACAGCTTACCAACTAAGCCGGTCTAGGGATAAAGTTGAACCTTCATCTACTGAACAAGAACAATTTCATAGTGATAAACTCCTGGCTGATACCATTATTGGCCAGTCGTTGGCAATAAAGAAAGTACTGGATGTTGTAAATAAGATAGCGGCCACTGATGTTAATGTATTGCTTACAGGCGAGAATGGTACCGGCAAGGAGTTAGTTGCCAGGGAGATTCATAATTTATCTGCAAGAAAAGATAAACCTTTTATAAGCATTGACCTGGGCGCAGTGCCTGGAAGTTTATTCGAGGCTGAATTATTCGGGTATAAAAAAGGCGCTTTTACTGATGCAAAAGAAGATAAACCCGGGAGGTTCGAAATGGCTAACAATGGCACACTTTTCCTGGATGAAATAGGGAATCTTTCCTATCCTATGCAGGCAAAACTTCTAAGGGCTTTACAAGAAAAAAAGATCAGCAGATTAGGGTCAACAAACGAAATTACCCTAAATATTAGGCTTATTAGCGCTACGAACAGCTCAATAAAAAAACTTATTCATGAAAACAAATTCAGGGAAGACCTTTTTTACCGGATCAATACGGTTGAAATACATATTCCGCCTTTGCGCGACAGGGATAAAGACATTGTTTTACTTGCAAAATATTTTGTAGAACATTATGCAAAAAAATATTCCAAACCTGGAATGAGCCTTGATAAAAGCGCTGAAAACAAACTTAAATCGTATAAGTGGCCTGGTAATGTTAGAGAACTGCAACACATGATGGAAAGGGCAGTAATAATGAACCAAGAAAATGAATTATCTGCAAAGGATTTTCATATAGAATTACCGGAGGCTGAACTATCAGTTGGCAACACCTTAAATATAGAAGTTTTAGAAAAAACAGCCATTGAAAAAGCCATTAGGAAACATTACGGAAACCTCACCCATGCAGCCAAAGAACTTGGACTTGGCAGGACAACCCTTTATAGGAAAATGGAAAAATACAAAATTCAAGGATGATGGTCATGAAAAGCTTTAGAGCCAATGTTATAATTTACACTTTGCTACTTTTTGCCAGTTTATCGGGATTGGCTTATGCAGTGCAGCAAAGCGAATGGTATGCCATATCAATAGGATTTGTATTGTTATCCGTTTTATGGACTATTCTTCTTATTCGTTATGCCGAAAAATGGAAAAAGAACCTATCACAATTTATTCGGCATTTGCAAAGCAAAGATTTTAATGTTCGCTATACTGAAATTTCAAAAAAAAAGGAAGAGAACCTGCAATTGTTCGAGGAAATTTTAAATGCTCTTAGGGATGTAAGAATTGAGAAAGAATTTCATTACAAGTATTTGCAAAACGTTTTTGAACACGTAAGAATTGCACTAATCTGTTATGATGAAAGAGACAAGATTGAGCTTATTAATGATGCAGCATATAAGATGTTTAGTATAAACAGGCTTCTATACTTACACCATCTTAATGAAATAAAACCGGGGTTTTACAAGCAAATTAAAGATGCCAACATGGACAACGAAGGCATCATCAAGTTAGAAGTAGATGGCCGTATCATACCGATTTCCATTAAATCAACATCATTTTACATACTTGGCAAGAAGTACTGTTTGGTTTCTTTTAATGATATTTCAACAGAATTAGACCTCCAGGAAATGGACTCATGGAAAAGGCTTATAAAAGTGCTTACCCACGAGATCATGAACTCGGTTACTCCTATCACATCTCTTACTTCTGCCTTGCAAAATACAATAAAAGAAGAAAATTTGCAAGAAGATGATCTCAAGGATATTGGCTCCGGTTTGCAAACTATTGAAAAAAGAAGCAAGGGTTTATTGAAATTTGTTGACCTTTACAGGCAATTCTACAGGATGCCCCAACCCAGTGTTAGCCATTTTAAAACGGCTTCGTTGATCAATCATATTTATACTTTAATGGTCCAGGAAATGGAAAAGAAGCATATTGCTTTTGAAACCCAAATCCTTGAAAATACTTCTTTGGAAGCAGATTTTGATATGATACAACAAGTCATCATCAATTTATTGATCAATTCAATAGAAGCAACTGGGAATACCGTATCTCCCATGGTTCAATTAGAAACAGGAGTAAAAGGAGATAAAGTTTTCATTGCAGTTATTGATAATGGAAAAGGAATATCAACGGAAGACCATGACCAAGTTTTTATCCCGTTTTTTACGACAAAAGAAAATGGTTCAGGTGTTGGTTTAAGTCTTTCGCGGCAGATTATGCAATTGCACCGCGGTACTATTGAACTCCGATCAAAAGAAGGCAAAGGAACCCGTGTGGAGTTGCTATTTTGATGTATGAAAGGCACAAGGCAAAGCAATAGAAATTGGTTTTGGATGCCGTCAACCACGCCAAATTGTTATTGTCACAAAACAAAGCACTGGATTTGAAAGCTAATTTTTGGAGACGTGACCACCCTTTTGAAACCTGTGGTAAATTTTTTACCAAGAATAAAGGTTGACAAAACGGTATAAATTATACCTTTGATATAATTATAAAACATCTTTCATTTTATCTTATGTACAAAAAATGCATCCTCTTCTTATTCATGGTAATGATAATACAAGGCTTGTATTCCCAAAATCTTTTCAATAAAAAAAATCGTTTGGAATTCAGTAACTACCTTATAGAACAAGGGCTGTATAAAGCTGCCGCTGATGAATTGGAAAGAGTGAATTTTTCTTTTCCAGGTGATGATTCCGTTAAATACCTTCTATTAAAATCATACCGAAAAAGTGAAAATTATAGTTTTGGATTAAAAAGAGTAAAAGAATTAATTCCCCCATCCAAAATGATTTCTAAAGATATTTTTAATGAATATTTTATGCTATTGACCCTTAATGGGAATATTGACAGCGCAAAGAGCTTATTGAATAATAGGCTTGAAAATGAGCATGAAAAAGGAAACTACTGGGTGTACATCAATTTGCTGGATAAAAAGTGGGAAAAAGCAAAAGAGACCTATAACCAAATACCCAAAGAATATAAAAACAATTGTTATGCGCAATTAATTAAGCAGGGAAATGAAATTCGATATAAGTCACCTTTTTTGGCTGGAAGTATGTCAGCTATTATTCCCGGGGCTGGTAAAGTTTACACCGGTTTTTGGAGAGACGGCTTAACGAGTTTTCTCGCAGTTGGAATTACCGGTTGGAGTTCTTACACGGGTTTTGAAAAAGACGGCACAAATAGCCTTTATGGTTGGTTTTTCGGTTCTATTGCAACAATTTTCTACTTAAGCAATATTTATGGTTCGGCAAAATCAGCAAATTACATTAACTACTATCATGAAGAGAAAATTATTCGTGAAGTTCACCATTGCATTGGTGACTAACTTGATTTTTTATGTAACAAATGCACAGGATATTGATTTTGTAAGGCAACAATCTCAACACCTCCTTGATATCAATGACCTGGAAAATGCTAAAACTTCGTTTCACCGATTGGCATTTTTCGGTGATAGCACTGATAAAGCCATTGCCAATCTTCAATTGGGAAGCATAAACTTACATCAAGAACATTATGATAAAGCGGGTCATTTTTTTCTTAAAACGAAAAACTATTCAAAAAATGACAGTATTAGAACAGAAGCTTTCTATTTACGCGTTTATTCTTTCATGCTTAATCATCATTATGATTTAGCTATCACCGAATTGAATTCAATAGGAAAACAACCGGGTGAACGTTATTATTTGTATTCAGCAGTTGCATATTTTATGCTTGGCGAAACGGAATTATCACAACAATATTTTGATAGCTTGGCTAAAACAATTTCAAGAAAAAACACAGTTGAAATCGATAGCCTATTCCTCAACTATAACAAACAAAAGAAACAAGTAAATCCTGCCATTGCTACTGTTTTAAGCGCTGTTATACCCGGAAGCGGGCAAGCCTATAGCGGAGAATGGGACAACGCTGGAAAATCTTTTACACTCAACAGCTTCCTTGCAGCCGTTACGATTTATACCGGCTATAACTATGGGGTAATCAAGTCCTTGGTATCTGCTTTTCCCTGGTTTGCAAGATATTATACCAGCGGGATAAAACTTGCCAAAGAAGCAGCGGTGGAAAGAAATGACGATTTAAAAAAAGAAACGTTAGAAAGGATTTTGAGCAAATATGAATAAATAAGCATTAACCCATAACATCCCACACAATTCCATTTTTAGCTTTACAATATATATTTTCTCTATAAAAATGTTATATAAAACTTTATATTTTCTATATTTGTAGATAGAACAAAGATGCTCTAAGCAAAAATTTAAGTAACCGGCATTTCCTTTGATAGTAATTGAAACTCGAAAAAAGCATGGTTTTAGTTTTTGCCAAATAGAAATGTCATCAAAAATTTTAAACAAATGAAAAAGATATTTATACTATTAATTATTGTCGTATTGAGTGTGTCCTCAATCATAGCGCAAAATATTGCCATAACAGACGATCAATCCTATAATGCAGATACATCATCCATCTTAGATGTGCAATCTATTTCAAAAGGGATGCTTGTTCCAAGAGTTAGTGCAGATCAACGAGAAAATATTTATCACCCTGCAACAGGGCTTTTAGTATTTGATACCGATTCCGCATCATTCTTCTATTATAACGGGTCTAAATGGGAAAATCTATCTCATGGCAATGCAAGTGATGTATGGAAAAAAAACGGGAACACGGTTTATTTGAATTCTTCTACCTATAAAATAGGCATTAACAAAAGTAATCCATTAAGTACATTGGAAGTAAAGGCAAATTCCGGTGCATCACATACTGACCCGTTATTTCAAGTTATTAATAAAAATGGCGATACTGTTTTTGCTGTTTTTGAAGATGGGGTACAAATAAGTTTTGATGAATCTACCAAAGGCAATATTGGAGGGTTTGCCGTTAGCGGCAGAAGCGCTACTAAAGGAGCAAGGGACTATTTTCGTATTACTTCTGATAGCACCCGTTTATATCTCAATGAAGGCTCTAAAGGCAATATCGGAGGGTTTGCAGTGAGTGGCCGCAGCGCAACAAAAGGTGCATTTGATAAATACCTTTGCGTTACACCCGACTCTACCCAAGTGTTTTTTAACAAAACGGCCAAGGGCAACATCGGCGGTTTCGCAGTAAGCGGAAGATCCGCCACCAAAGGAGCTATTGAAGAGGTTTTTGTTGCTACGCCAGATAGTACACGCATATATGTGGATCAAGCATCTAAAGGGAACATCGGGGGATTTGCCGTTAGTGGCAGGTCTGCTGCCAAATCTGGCACTACTCCCTTCATGGATTTAACACCCGGTAATTATTTTATCGGGCATAATAGCGGGAGCTCTATCACCTATGGGCTCTATAATTTATTTTTTGGTTATCATGCCGGCATGGAAACAACAGGAGATATGAACAACAATGAGTATGGCTCAAACAATATTTTTATGGGTTATATGGCAGGGAAACAAAATAAGAAGGGAAGTAAAAATGTGTATATTGGTAATGAGGCTGGGTTTGCCAATTCTGGCAATGGTGCATCAGCAAATGTCTTTATTGGGAATGAATCCGGTAAATCCAACGCTTATGGCTTTAAAAACATTTTTATCGGTAACCTTGCCGGCAAATCCAATGCAAGTGGTAATTATAATGTGTATATTGGTGATGAAGCCGGGAAAGCCAATATTGATCAAAATAATAACGTAGCAATTGGTGATAAGGCAGGTACAAGCAATACCTATAACCAGAACGTGTTTCTTGGCTCCCAATCAGGTAGTTATAACAACTATAGGCAAAATACATTCCTTGGTGCCCTTTCAGGGAGTAATAATACATCAGGGGAACAAAATGTTTTTACCGGGATAGGATCAGGAAGATTCAGTTTAGGTTCGTATAATGTATTTATCGGGGCTCATTCAGGTTATCAAATCGCTGGCAATAACAATGTTTTTATCGGGTATAAAGCCGGGTATGACCATGATGGTGATAACCAGTTAATTATTGAGAATTCTGATGCAGCCGCTTCAAATGCATTGATTTATGGGAGGTTCGATTCAGATTCCCTCTGGCTCAATGCTAAAGTGTTTATGCCAGACCTTAAAAATGACATGAACACAACATACCCTCTTTATTATGATCCGGCTACCGGGCAAATTGGCTTTAAAAGCTCCAAAATTTCAAACGAGATAAATAATAAAGGCTTTGCCTTAGAAAATCAAATTAAAGAATTGCGTGAAGAAAACCTGGAGCTTTATAATGAAATCAAAAAATTAAAAACAAAAGCTCAAAACATAGATTTCCTAATACAACAAAACGCAGAACTTCAAAAGCAATTAAACAATATTCAACAAGGTCTCAAAGCAAAAAACCGATGATTATATTCTAAATTTTTTTGATATTTCTACAAATATGTTGTTATCTGTCATATATTTATTATATTTGTAGATACTCCATGTTCAATCTAAATCCATCATTTATGAAAAAGATCCTTATTTTACCAGTTTTTGCCCTTTTATGGGTATTTCCTGTTATTGGACAAAATGTAGCCATAACAGATGATCATTCTTACAGCGCTGATACATCAGCCATGCTTGATGTTAAATCAACAAACAAGGGTATTTTGATACCCCGTCTTACAACTTCACAACGAATCTTTATCCAAGAACCGGCAACCGGATTGCTGGTATTTGATACCGATTCATCTTCATTTTTCTTTTATAATGGGGCGGATTGGGTAAACCTTTCGCATGGCAATGCCAGCGGGGTTTGGCAAACTACTGGCAACAATCTATACACACCGGGCGGATATAGCATTGGTATAAATAAAACCGACCCATTAAGCGCTTTAGAAGTAAAAGCCAAATCAGCCTCAACCACAGACCCCTTGTTTTTGGTCATCAATGATAACAATGACACGGTTTTTGCTGTTTACCCAAATGCTGTACAAATAAGCATAGACGATAAAGCCAAAGGCAACATAGGTGGTTTTGCCGTAAGCGGAAGATCGGCATCAAAAGCTGAGAAACCAAAATATTTGGAAGTGACCCCATCAAGCACCAATATTTTTATTGATACATCTGCAGCCAAAGGCAATATAGGCGGTTTCGCCGTGAGTGGTAGGTCAGCCACTAAAGCCAACTCCATTGATACCATGTTTGTAACAACTTATAGCAACACCCGAATTTTTATTGATACATCCATCGCAACGAAAGGAAATATAGGTGGTTTTGCTGTAAGCGGTCGTAGCGCCACCAAAGGAGCGTATGACGAATATCTTAGCGTTACACCCGATTGTACAAGAGTTTTTTTCAATAAAAAAGCAAGCAAAGGCAATATAGGCGGTTTTGCCGTGAGTGGCAGGTCAGCGACCAAGGGCAGTATTGAAGACGTTTTTGTTACCACTGCCGATAGTACACGCGTTTATATAGATGAATCCAGCAAAGGGAATATTGGTGGCTTTGCCGTAAGCGGAAGGTCCGCCACTAAAGAAACCGTTACACCTTTTATGGACCTGACAGCCGATAACTACTTTATTGGCCATGAAAGTGGCATCAATAATAGTACCGGTTTATACAACTCATTTTTTGGATACCAGAGTGGTAAAGCCAATACGGGGGGTGATAGAAATGTTTTTATGGGTAAGGAAACCGGGTTAAAAAATGAAGAAGGAACGGATAATGTCTTTCTTGGTTACCAGGCCGGTTTTAATAATGTTGGCTACACAACGGATTATGGTGCACACAACGTTTTTATTGGAACAAAAGCAGGGTTTAATAACCGGGGAAGCAGCTTCCAGGACTGGGCAAATCATAATGTTTTTATAGGCACTGAAGCCGGGTATAACAATATAAGCGGTGGAAATAATGTGTTTATAGGGACTTATGCAGGTTTCAGCAATCAAGGAGCCACACATTCAACGGAAAACGGGATGTATAATGTATTTATTGGTACAGGAGCTGGCTATGAAAATGAAACCGGTTATTCAAATGTCTACTTGGGAGAGACTGCAGCATATAATAATATTACAGGAATCTCAAACGTTTGTATTGGCAAAGAATCATCAACATTTGCAGCTAGTGGTGATGAAAATACGATTATTGGAAAAGGTGCAGGCTATTTTATGGATGGCGGGAATCAAAATGTTTTCCTTGGCTCTGATGCAGGCCATGGAGATAATAGTACGAGTTTCCCGGGAACTGGGAATATCTTCATCGGGTATGGAGCAGGGTATTACGAAACAGGCGATTATAAGTTCGTGGTGCAACACGGTGGTTTTGCTCCATTGATTTCGGGCGACCTGTCAACCGGTGAATTTCATGTTAGCGGTGATTTAACTGTAAACAATTCAACAAATGCCTATTTATTAGCAACAGACAGGGGGTCAAACGGACAGGTGCTCACTACAGATGGAGCAGGAGGAACATCCTGATCTACACCTAATGGTTCTAGCGCTGCTAATGGCCTGAATATTGAAGGTACAACCATGGAGCTTGGTGGCACATTAAATGAAAGCACAAAAATTGCGCATGGAAATTACTCGATGGCTTTTGATATTACAGGATTGGGTAATTTTAATATCCAGGACAACGGAACCCTTGCATTTATTGTGGCTAATGATGGGAATGTTGGTATTGGCACAGCAACACCCGATTATGCCTTGCAAGTTGCTGGGGATATTGTACCAGAGGCTGACAAATCTCATGATTTGGGCACTTCACTTCTTAAATGGAATGAAGTCCATTCTACTAAATTCAAGCAAAAATCGGCTATTTATTTCAACCCTACTGAGATTTCTGACATTCTGACTAATCAAAAACTGGTGCATTCCTCAAATAATCGAATTGAAGGAAATAATTTTCCTTCAAAATTAAAGAACGAAGGCTTTATTTCTGTTGGGGAGACTGCATCCTTCAATCTCCAGGCCAATCAGTACCAACAAGAAATCATCAACAAGCAACAGCAAGAAATCGAAACGCTTAAAAAACAGGTCAAGGAGCTCAAAACACTTATAGAAAGCAAATAATTGAGAGCTTATAGAAAGGAAAAGATTCCTTCATCCTCATGCCCCATCATGAGAAAAAATAAAAATCTATTCAATGAAAAGATAATTTTTTCTATATTTGCAAAAATTCTTTACATGATGGGGCATTAGCTCAGATGGCTAGAGCGTTTGACTGGCAGTCAAGAGGTCAACGGTTCGATTCCGTTATGCTCCACTCAGATAGACAAGGACTTGGGGAAATTACACCCAAGTCCTTTTTTAATATGCACTGACAAATGCACTAACATTTTGCTTTTTTATTGATTGGAGTATTATATAATTTATGTGATTTAGCATAAAATTTATTGCCAACCGAAAACAATATGATTACTTTTATAATATGCACAATAGAGACAAAAAAATAGCACAAGAATTAACAGGGAAACTATTTAGATAGGCTTTTAGCACTAAAAAGCTATTTGAATGGCAAAATTAATGATATGCTATCAATGATTATAAAAGATTAGAGCAGTCCTTTAATAAATTATTCCTATATCATTTCACTAAGATTATTTCAAATTCTTAAACAGGCACTATTAAACAATAAGCTTTGAATGAGAGCTATTCATCCGTCAACTCTTGTGCTATCATTTCAGCTTGTTTAAGCACTGTTTCAGTTGCCAGTTTTTGCATGTCC
>CAZJDA010000035.1:0-49225 GCA_964544705.1 uncultured Bacteroidales bacterium | reverse complement strand
CCAGCCCTTCCTTGTGGCAACTGTATGGGCACATTGTATGTAGCTGCCCCAGTTTGAGTAACTGCATAGCTGCCCGGGATCGTGCCAACAATTCCATCATCATCTGCATCAGGGCCTCCATATTCTCCCTGCGTTGGGGGGAATACAAGCAATGGATTAGTATACCCGTTAAAGGATTCAGAATTTTGAGCTGTATAGCTAAAACCGGGTTCTAGTTTTATATAATCTCGGGCAACATAGGTTTGATTACCTGCAGAAGGTTGGTTAAGTTCAAAATATTGATCTTCATGGTAGTTCCTTTGCTTAACATTATCCGAAATATGCTGCGAATGTGCATGATAAGCAAGCAAGCATATTATTATTAGTATAAATATAGATTTATATTGGTATTTCATTTTTCCGAGGTTTACAATGTTTATTTCTTAATGATTTTCCACATCTTGTTTTTGTCTCTCAAAAACATTTTCATAAAATATACCCCATTTGGTTGGGCAGATAGGTCAATAATGTTTGAAGCGTATATCGTTTCTTTCGCTTTTATTATAGTCCCGTTCATTTGGTAAACAATGATCTTTCCGTCCATGTCTGTAGGTATATTCGTAATGTCAACCTTTAATACCCCCTTGGTAGGGTTTGGGTAAACCTTTACATGGCTTTCACCGAGGGTTTGTTCGTAGATTTCGCTTGTAGTTTCATTGGCTAAAGGCCCGTTGACCTGGTTGACTGTATTTTGGGCAACCCAGGCTTCCGGTGTTTCTGTACTATCTTCATTTACAGGAGGGGTTTTTAACACGATGGTTTGCATTTCCCTGGAAATCCTGTTGCCCGAAGCATCATATTGATAAACAACTTGCACGGATTTTCCCTTGGTTGAGTCCTGTTCTTGTGCTGTGGCTTGATATGCAAACAGGAACAATACTCCACAGCCAAGCAATAGTTTATATAATTGTTTCATGGCTATGGGTTTTATTGGTTATTTTTTAGTTCTTGTAACTCCTCTTGCAGGTTTCTTATCGCTTTTTGTTGGTTAATGGTATGCAGGGTAAGTTCCTCGATTTTTTTCAGTAAAATGGCATTCATCTTTCCAAGTTCAATGCCGTTTTCGTTTACTTCATTGGCAGAAGGAACACCTGGGAGGTGTTTATTTTGGGTAACGAACTGTTCAATTTCTTCTAGGCCTTGTAGCTCGTGCCCTTCTTCAAACACATAATCAGGCCAATCAGGCCAATTGTTATCAACTTCAATTATTACTTCTTTACATCCAATGGTGCCATTAACGGCGAGTTTGTAGCCGAAGGTATTTGTTGTGCCAATTCCTACATTACCACTAGGCAAAACAGCCATAAGTGGATTGCTATAACTGCTGCCAACATAATAATAGTTTAATTCATCCCGGCTTCCAAAAGCTTTCCAACCACCATGCGAAGTCCCATCATAACCAATGAAATTCAATCCCATAGCCCAGCCGCCGCTGCTTGCATTAATATCTACTATTCCTACGCGGCTGTTTACTTCTATTTTCCTGTTGCCATAAAAATGCACTTCATCATCCGTTTGGATTTTCACGCGCATGGTATTATTGGTCCCAAATGCAATGTTTTTTTCGTTCAGTGTTGCAAATAGCATAGCACCGCTCCCAGTAGTGAAAAAAGAGTTGCCATCAATATACAAGTTATTATATTGGTCTTCGATCCTTAAGGTAGAATGATCGATATTGGCAGAGCCTATCCCACCTATGGTATTGTTCCTGTAAACATGAAGCTTGCTTTTATCAGGGTTTGATGTCCCGATACCTGATGTCCCTTTTACAACCATCCCGTTATCTGGGGCGCTAGAATTGCTTTCATAACCCACGGCCATGTTGCCGTTAACTTGCAAACGGCTTCCCGGGTCTGTAGTACCAATGCCTACTTTGCCTACTGTGCCGGTTCCATAGGCAGGGCCAACAAAAAACGTGGGAATATCGCTCTCAAAGCCAATCATCAAGCTGCTGGAAATATTATTCTTAAGGTGGCCACTTGAATGACCTTTTCCTATGGCAATGCTATAAGGAAATAAAGCATCAACCTTATTGCCAATGGCAAATGCCCCTGTGCCCATGGCACTGGAAATGGTACCCAATGCCGCGGCACCACTTGCATTTACGTTGTTTCCATATCCGAGAGAAAAAGATGCTATACCGTCAAGGTTTATATTCCAGCCGGAAACAAAGCTGTAATCGCCTTGTGCAGAACACCCCATGCCAGTGGTAAAAGAAGTGAACCCATTTGATACGTTTTCCGTACCTAAGGCACTGGAAAACTTGCCTTCAATTATATTTTTTCCGAAATTGATTTGAGCCGTTATGTTTAGGCTTAAAAAAATTGTTATTATTATCGTTATCGTGTTTTTCATTGTAGTATTTTTTTAGTTTAGTTTATTGTGTTCTTTTTGAATAATTTATAATGAGTTCAGTTTAAAAGTTATAAAGTAATTGAGTTATAAAGTTGAAAGTTAAAAGTTTATAAAGTTTTCTTATTGATTATAAAACCTTTGTAATAAATGTGACACGTCACTGGCTTCTTTATTGTTTCACAAACTTCCCTCTCACCAATACTTGCTTTCCTGAAGCAATGTTATAGACATACAAACCCGGTTCCAGGTTGGTAACGTCTAATTGCAGTGTGTTGCCCACGTGGGGCAGGCGGTAGTCGTAGACTTTCTTGCCCTGGCTGTTGTATAGCTTTATCCTTGTATGCTCCTTTAGTGTTCTTTCATCAACGCTTATATTCAGGATGTTTGAGGCCGGGTTGGGGTATACTTTGGCTTGCCCGGGGGTTCTTTCCAAATCTATCACTTTTACCGGAGGCAAGCCAAGGTCTTCGCGGCTTACGTGGTATATGACCAGGTTGCTGGTGCATACATCCCCGTCCGGGTACCATACTTGCCCATATATATAAGCGCCATGATCTTTGGAGGTTAAAACGCCAAAAGTATCATAGCTCTCGTCCCCTCCCAGGGATTTATAGGCCACTTGGTTAAGCCCTGTATCTACTACATACAAATTGATGCTGTCGTTGTTGTGGCAATTTAAATAATCGGGTTCATGCCCTACAATATATATACTTTCTTCGTCAGCATAAGCCATGCATTTTATATATGAATTTAGTTGCGTCACCCCTGCTTTGTTGAGAAAAAGGGAGTCGGAAATATTGGCCAGGGTATCACACCTATATACTGCCAAACCAAATTCGTCTGTTTTATCATAAACAGACATTCCACTACCCATCAAAAAAGTTTTATCAGGGTACCAATAATCACAGGTAATATAATTATTAACGGTATAATCATGAGAAGAAAAATAATTAATAGTATCTACCGTCAAATCGGGTTTTAGAATCATGCATTCAAAGCTCCCAAACATTTGTGTGATAAACTCCAGAATGAGGTAATTGTTGGATGCAGGAATTTTATCAATATCGTAAACCGAAACATTCCTTTGAAAATGCTGGAACTTGGTTTCTATGGTATCGCCATCGGTCGTAAGCCTTATCAGTCCAAGATCAACATTATTCATAGGATTTCCATTTTTTCGTTGAGCCGAGCAAACATATAAAATATTATTATCACTATCTTGAATTACTTTTCCTGATAACATTTTGTAAATATCATTATAATTATATCGTTTATCAACAAGCATATTCAATTCTTCATCATATATTGCCACAACCAATTCTCTTTGTGTACTGTCATTATTATAATCACTCGGGCCTTTTCTACCAATAACAAAATAATTCCCGTTTGCCAATTGAATAACATTTTTATAATTAATTGAAGTATCTGGTGCTTCGGGGATTCGGTCATAAATATAATTGCCATTGGTATCCATTTTAAAGATAAAGGCATCCCTGTCATTATAAGTATCTTTTTTCGTTATTTTCCCTACTATTATCGTATTACCTGCTTTATCTATTATTCCTCCTAAAGGCATGGTATTATCATAGATTTCCCATTCTACCCGCATAGATTCTTGTGCAAAAACTTGGATAGACAATGCTATCATTATGGAAAATAATATTATTGTTTTCATGTGTATACATTTTGAAATTGCGTAAAAACTGGGCGGCAATACATTACCGCCCTTATTAAAATTAATCAATTGGTGTTGGAGCTGGGACACTGTTATCTGGAACCCATACCCGTTTTGCATAAGTTAATACATTTTGATGACGAAGGTTGTATCTATTTGTTTGCGAATAATAAAATTGATTTCCATTAATCTCACTTTCTATAAGGCAATATTGAGGGAAAGTATAATTGGAATCTAAGGGAATAATGGAATAAATCAGCTCATATTCATTATCATAATATTGATTCATTTGGGCTGCAGATAATTGCATTTCTGGAATCGTAAATCCATCATCATCCTCGTCAGGGTAAAAGAACATTATATATTCGCCAATTGAATCTTGGTATTCATAACCTTCAAATATCATTTCATCTTGCAGAACATGAATATAATGCCCGGGGCCGGGGTCAAACACCATACCATTAATGGGGTTGTTTTCCAAAATAAAAGAATTTATGGTATCTCCACCATCACACAAACCATAGAGTATATCATCGGCACAAAGCCCCATATTCTCCCCATAAAACCAGCAATCAGTAAACAGGTCGGTATCTGCTTGCCCGGTCTTGCCGGTCACGGCCTTGGCAGATACGGTCTCGCTGCCCTTGTCGGCATCGTCTATAAATAAAGATACCATAATCAAGCCCTTGTCATTATAACCGGAATTGATATATGCATCCCTTACCAAATCTTTCATATTATCATAAGCGCTGGCAATGTTAGCCATGTTCACATGGCCATCGGCATCAGTAGGTAATTGGAATTTTATGGTATCTACTTTCCTGTCGCAATACTCCTGGAAAGGGAATCCATGTGATGCGTTTATCAATAATTCCATGTTTTCCAAGGCCAGGTCTACCGGCATGGTAGTACCGTCTTTCTCGCCTTTGCGGGCTTTTTCCAAGCTGCTGTTAAAGGTATTGATCTGTTTTACCAGCGCTTTGGCTTCTTCCGTGTAAGTGTATTCTTTTTCGGTTGTTTGGGTTGTTTCTTCATTTTCTTTGGTGCAGGAGTATATGATAAAAAATGCTCCTGCAATGATCAAACTTATTTTAGCGAATTTTCTCATCTTATTAAAATTAATTTTGGGTTTTAAAAATTGTTGTTGATAATGTTCCATGGTTAAATATAGGTGGTTGGCGAAAAAAAAGAAAAGCCGTCAGAAAAGGTAAAAAAGATAGAGATTGAGCCCTCTTAAAGCGTAACTTACTGAGGGGGGGTAGTTATGAATTTTTTATTAGGTAGCCCCTTTTGTTGGTACATTTTGGTTGTTGGTTGTTAATTTTTTCTAATGATTCGACAAACATAAACAACAAATTTTTACCTGCCAAATTTTTTAATAAAAAATTGCCCAATAAATTCTAATAATAAATACTTAAAAATTTTTGAATCGAATATCATTATTTATAAAGAAAAGGATTCCCAAGTGGCCATTACCTCTGATGAACTTTCTTGTTCGTTTTTTTATAGGCCTTGATAAGTTTTTCCCTATTAAAGGGTTTCCCGTGGCCGGGGTAAATCTTTTGATAGCCTTTATTAATAAGAAATTCCCAACTTTTCATCATCTGTTCCCAATCATTAGCAAAAGGAGGAAATGTGCTTCCAAAAAACATATTGAACAGTGTATCACCGGCAAATAATAATTTCCCATTAACACCCATGCAAATAGAGCCCAAGGTATGTCCCGGAGTATGGAGTATCTTCACTTGGCCGTCAAATTCACTAAGAACATATTCATCTGAAACCTTTATATCTGCTTCGACGGGATCATATCTTCCAATATTTTGAAAAAACCTGTTCCCCATATTGGATATGAATTTCGTGAGCCAAAAAGTTCCTTTAGGAAACTTGGTAAATCCCTGGCTTAGTGATTTAGCTTCACTTTCGTGCACGATTATTCTTGCATCAAGTATTTGGCTTATTTTTTTAAGGCTGCCTACATGGTCATAATGCGTATGGGTTAAAACAATATACTTAATTTCTTTTGGATCAATAGAATACCTTTTTAAGAACTTCAAGAATTTTTTGGTTTTTCTCTTGTTCCCGGCATCTATCATTATACTTCCTTTAGCAGTTTTTACGATGTAGCAATTAGAAGTACCAAGCCTCGTTGAATAAATTGTATATTCCATAATTTGGTCAATTCACAATATTTTTTCTTTCTTCAAAGTTATGTTTTATAAGAAGAATATAAAATGTATTAGAGAAAAAAGTTTTATCTTTGAAATAATGAACAATATTTTTAATATATTATGTTTAGTCCTCATTTGCTTGTATATTCCTTTTGATATGCCTGCCCAAGATTTACCGGATAGCACTTCAATAAAACTAAAAACGTTGTCATCAGATAAAAAAAAAGGTATTTACCTTAGAGAGATAACGGGTAAGTTAACCAGTAATAATCCTGAATTGTCTGTTAAATTTGGCAAGGCCGCTTTGAGCTATCTCGATACCCTAGAAGATAAAGAAGAGGTAATAAAAACGTATATCCAAATGGGTTGGAGTTATAAGAATCTTGCGGAGTACGATAAAGCATTAAACTATATTAACAAAGCATACATGGGCGTTTATGGAGAAAAAAACATGGAAAAACTCCTGGCCTCTGTTTACAACACTTACGGGATAATTTTTGCAAGAAAAGAAGAGCAAGATAAATCGCTTGGTTATTATAATAAAGCCCTTAATATCTACAAAGAGCAAAATGACAGCCTGGCTATGGCTAATACATTTAACAATATAGCCATATTATACCACAACAAAGGTGATTTGGGAAACAGCCTTAAAATTTATTATAAAAGTTTAAGGATTTTTGAACAATTGGAAAACGAAAAAGGAATAAGCCTCATATCCAACAATATAGGAACCATATTGAATGAGCGTGGAGAATATAAAAAAGCCATGAAATATTTTTTAGGGGCATTGAGGTTATACAAAAAAAACAATGATAAACGAAACCTAAGCAATACATACCATAATATTGCCCTTTTATATTTCTACTTAGAAAAGTATGAGAAAGCCATTGAATATTTCCAATTATCACTACAAATAGCTGAAGAACTCAAAGATAAATGGGGATTGATGTATTCTTACGGTTCTATGGGAGAAGCTTATTTCAAGCTTAATAACCTCCAAAGGGCTATGGAGCTTTTTAATAAATCCCTTAATTATGCCCTGGAAATTGATGACAAATGGGGTATAGCTGATGCTTACAAAAACATTGCACAAATCAAATTACAAAATAACCGCGTTGGCGAAGCTGAAGAACTGCTCAAGAAAGCTGTTCATATTGCAGAAAAATACAAGTTTAAAGAATTGCAAGTGAAAAGTTATAAGCTATTATCAAGCCTTTACGAAAAAAGCGATAATTACAAGGCATCGTTGCAGCTTTTCAAACAATACAAAAGCGTGTATGACAGTTTAAATAGCGAAAAAAAAGACAGAAACATAAGAGAGATAAATGCAAAATATCAATTAGAAAAAAAACAACATGAAATTTACCAATTGGAAAGTGAAAAAAAGATCCAGGCGCTGGAAATGAAAAAGCAAAGCAACTATCTTCTTTTCCTTTTTATCATTATTATCCTCGGTTTCATTCTTTTAATACTTATTGTTTATGGTTATAGGGTATATAGAACGAAAAACAGAACTTTACAAGCAGAAATGTCTAATAGGAAAGAATACGAGAAAGCCTTATTAAGAAGCGAGGAGAAGTATCGTATACTCATAGAAAATGCCAACGAAGGGATTGCTATTGTACAAAATAACACCATTGTGTATGTAAATCCTTTTATTGAGCTTATGTTCAATTATGCTAAAGAACAAATTATTGGTAAAAATTTTAATGAATTTGTTAAAATAAACCCTGAAACAGGGAAAATATATTTTAAATTACTCTCCAGGCAAACAACTGTTTATGAGACCATCTTGGCTGATAGGGATAATAAAGACATTGTTGTAGAAATAACCAGTAGCAGGATTCATTATAATGATAAACTATCCAAATTGCTGCTAATAAGAAACATCACGGAAGTAAAACAAACAAAGGAGCTCAAGAACCAATTAGAGATTGAGCAAAAAGCAGCAAGGATGAAACATCAATTTCTTGCCAATATGGGTCACGAGATCCGCACGCCTATGAATGGCATTTTAGGTATGTCAGAAATACTCATGACCACAGCCACAAGTGCCCAAGAAAAAGAATTTGCCGAGATCGTTTACTCTTCTTCGGCAAGTTTAATGAAAATCATTAATGAAATTTTTGAATATATAAAGCTTGATACCGGTAAAACTTCTTTACGCTATTCAGAATTCGACATGAAAAAGTTATTCAATGATTTAGAAAAACTATTTAGAGCTACTGCCAAGCAAAAAAATCTTCATTTTACTATTGAGGACCCGCGCGAATTCCCAAAAACTATTGTTGCAGACAGGAACAGGTTGATGCAGGTTCTTACCAATCTTACTTCCAATGCATTAAAATTCACCAATAAGGGCTCGGTCATCATTCGTTATCACTTAGACAAGAAAACAAAAGACAACAACTGCTTGTGGATCAGTATTGAAGATACAGGAATAGGCATAAGTGAAACCAACCAGGAAAAGTTATACAAAGTCTTTACACAGGTTGATGACTCCGACACAAGATTTTTTGGAGGAACAGGCCTTGGGCTAGCAACCGCAAAGGAATTGATTGAATTAATGGGTGGAAAAATAGATGTTAGGAGTAAAGAAGGGAAAGGCACAACATTCACTTTTAATATCAATTGTAAACCTGAAAAATCTACTGACTTAAGCCCATCAACAGGTAATGATGCTTTATTGATAAGTAACGGCATAAAAATATTGATATATGAAAGTGTGTTCTCGTACAGGAGAATATTGCAATCAATACTTTCCAAGTCAGGGTTTGACACACGTTTTGAAGAAAATACAATTGTAAAGAATATCCAAGATTACGGGTTAATAATTGCCGAATACAATGAAGATTTAAAAGAAGTATTCCTTGAAATGAAAAAGTACAACTTATTGCCACCCCTTATTATAACTTCCGAAGAGCCTAAAGAAGAAATACCTGCTGATATGGCTGAGAATTTTTACATCTTGAAAAAACCCATTAAGCAAAATGAATTGATGAACCTGGTAGGAAAAATATTGCAAGAAAAATAATCCTATTTTTGAAGCCGCTAAATTAATCTTAATTTTGGCAAAAATTTTAAGGGAATAACAGCGTTAATAATCGTGTATGGCAAGAAAACATTTACTCTTATTTATATTATTGATGGTTTCGGCTTGTGCAGGGGCACAGATCAATAAAGAATATTTCCTTAATACCGGGCGTAAAAAACTCATGGAAGACGATTATACCGCTGCTATTGAGAATTTCAACAAAGTCATTAATTTTCATCCAGAGGATTATTTTCCCTATTTTTTAAGAGGAATTGCAAAATATCAACTTGGTGATTTCCGCGGCGCTGAATACGATTTTTCACAAACCATAAAAAACAATCCTTTATTGCCCCAAGCTTATCATTACCGTGGCATCAGCCGCGACAGGCTTGGCGACCACAGGAATGCACTCGATGATTACAAAAAAGCCCTTGAGAGAAGTCCAAGCAAAGAAGGAATATACATTAGCATGGGCTTTTCTAAGATACAACTAAAAAAATACCAGGAAGCTATTGAAGATTTTAATAAGGCATTAAAGAAAAAGCCGGATATGGAAATTGCATACCTGAACAGGGCTCTAGCTTATAATGCTTTAGAAGAATATGAAAAAGCCATCGAAGATTGTAATAAAGCTATTAAGCACAATTTCTACCTTTCGGATGCATTCTTCCAAAGAGCAAGGATAAAATACAATATGGAAGATTTCAAAGGCGCTATCAGCGACCTTGAGCTGGCACTTAAAAGAGATAAAGAAGACCCACGCTATTATTATTTTATTGCGCTTACAAAAATCAAGCAAGAAAAAAATGAAGAAGCCTTGGAAAATTTTTCCAAAGTATTGGAATTAGACCCCAACAATGCATTAACTTATTACAATAGGGCCATATTAAAAGCACAGCTTAAAGATTATGAAGGTGCAATTAAAGATTATACTGAAGTAATTAAGCTCAATCCTGGCAATATACTCACCTACTTTAACCGGGCAATGGTAAAACATGAAATAGATAATTTTGAAGGGGCTATCAAAGATTATTCGAGCGCTATTGAATTATATCCCGATTTTGCACGTGCTTATATCAATAGGTCGGTAGCCAAAAGAGAATTGGGCGATAACAGGGGAGCAGAAAAAGACTATTATATAGCACAGCAAAAAATAAAAGAACACAACAATGACACATCCCTTTTTGCCAATATCGATTCTACCTATTTTCAAAAGATTATAGAACTGAAAGCCGATTTCGAAAGCGCTAATATTGACAACAAAATTCAAAATAAGGATCTATATATCACGCCTGAGCCTATGTTTCAAGTTACATTTTTTGAAGACAAAGGAAACTACCCTGAAGTGCTTAAAGAGAATTACCCGGTTAATAACGAATACTTGGAAACATTTAACCTACTTCAAAACATCTATTTTGTAACAACCAATACTGACAGTACCATTACCTTAGAAGAGGCGGGTACCTTTTTAGATTCTATCCAACAAACCATCAGCAAAGAATCAGAACCTTTGCTTTTCTTTCTTAATGGGTTGATAAATACTAAATTAGAAAACAATTACAGCGCTATTACCTTTTACGACAAAACCATAGAAAAAAAATCAGGACTTGGATTTGTTTATATGAACAGGGGATTGCTTAAATACAAAAACAAAGAGATGCTCAATAATGAAGATGGATTTACAGAGCATATCCAACTGGGAGAAGATAACACCTATCAAAATACTCAATTTGATAATAAAACGGATTTTTCTGATGCCATTAATGATTTTAATATGGCCGTTTCAATAAATCCCGGGCTTAGCTATGCTTATTTCAACCGCGCTTTCGTGAAACAAAAAGCCGGTATGTTTAAAGAAGCTATTGAAGATTATTCATCGGCTATTGAAGCTAAGGCAGATTTTAAAGAAGCATATTACAACAGAGGCCTAATTTTAATTTACCTTAATGACACAAAGAAGGCCTGCTTAGACTTGAGCAAAGCCGGGGAGTTGGGCATGAGAAAGTCTTACCGTGTTATAAAAAAATATTGTAATGATTAGTATCCCACAAAATAAGATGGTAAATGAGTACTGAGTTCCTAATTCGAATCAATTACTATCGAAAAAAACTACAATCCTAACTTCTCTGCTATATTTTCCGGTACTACATCTTTATGCACCATAATAGACATGGTTTTGTATTGAACAAAAGGCTTTGAGGCATAGAAATATCCATCATAAATATGTCCTTCTGTTCCCCATGAGTTTTTTACTTTGTAATATTCGTTTCCTTCTTGGTCTTTGGCAGTACCTACGATCAACATGGCATGGTCATCAGTGGTTTTGTAATTATTAAAAGCTTCCTGCCTCATTTCCTGGGTTATTTCTATTTCATCACCGGGTTCATCAAAGCTATACAATTGTTTTTGCTGCTCTTTTTTGGTGAGTTTTTCCCATTTGTCTTTTTCGAGGCCATCCAATTCTTCTACTTTCTTGGTTGGTACAATGGCTAATCCATTGCTCCAAGAAAAGCCTTTCTCGCTCACATCGCTAGCCCAACTTATGGTATAACCTTTTTCTACGGAATTATCCATAATATCAATAAAGTCTTCGATTGGGACATTATAAAGCTCAGCCCACGACCAGTTATCAGGAACTTCAAGAATAAAGGGCTTGTAAAAGGGATGATGTGTATAAGAAGTGAAAAGGATGTAATCATTAGCATTGACACCGAGAAATTCGTCTGCAAAGGTTCTTGGCGTATAAGTTTTTCCATTATATTCAAATTCGGAAGGATTTTCGCCAAGGTAGGCATCTAATATGCCTAAGTAAGCTTCTTTCCATGCGGGAGTTAGTTTTTTATTTTTGTTCTGGATAATCCCCTCAAGGAATTCGGAGAGTACTTTATCCAACTCTCCATGAACATGCATTTCTTCGCCGTATTCCAAGCCAGGATATGCTTTTTCAGGAACAATCCCATATTTTTTGATCACATCAGTAACATCATTTAGGGCGCCACCGCCACCAAAATTAAAATGTCCATGCATACGGACATGCTTTTCCGCTTTATCTTTATATACTTTTCTTACGACAAACATTTCGGAAAGGTCATATTCACCTTTTCCCATTCTTATCAATTCTGCTTCAATAAAGCTCAATGCCGAAAAGCTCCAGCAGGTTCCCGACCTGTATTGATTTTTGATGGGTGTATGATCGATTTCTTTGATGATCTCGAAATCATAACCTGTTTTTTCTTTATGATCTTCTTCCTGTCCAAAACTATTTGTAGAAGCAAATGCTAATACCAGGAGCACCAGTGTAGTATTAAATAAGTGTTTCATTTTGAAAAGATTTTGTTTATTGATAATAAATTTACAGCAAAATTAAAATTATTTTCATAATAACCAACATAAAAAAAGGCTCCCTTGCTAAAGAGAACCTTCATAAACCTCTTGTAAAATCAATGATTATTTCGCAGCTGTCTTTTCTTCATTTGGCCACCAAGCATTAACTTTTACTTTATGCTTTTTGTACCATTCTTTAGCTGCTTTAAGTTCATCATCAGAATCTTTAATATCACCCATTAGGTCATAAAGTTCGCGTTCTTCAAAATTGAAGTTAGCAAAGAATTTAGTAAGTTCAGGAAAATCCTTTTTGAATCCTTTTCTTGCCACAATAGCAGCAACATCTTTAGGATAAACACCTTTAGGGTCTTTTAAATATTTGAGGTCAAAATTAGCCCACATGTGATGAGGTTTCCATCCTGTAACAATGATAGGATCGTTATTATTATACGCTTTTCTCAAGCTTGCGAGCATTGCAGGGCCGCTAGATGTAACTTGCTTATAATCAAGATCGTATTCCTTGATGGCTTTTTCTGTATTCCTGTGAATGCCAGCGCCACTACCTATACCAATAATTTTGCCGTCAAATTTCTCTCTATTATCATTTAAATCTTCAATAGATTCAATATCAAGGTATTGTGGCACTACCAAACCCGTTGTACCATTAGAGAAAGATTCTCCAAGTTTATCAATCTTGTCCCCATATTTTTCCCAATAATCGGCATGAGTGTGAGGCAGCCATGCATCAAGGAAAAGGTCTGCATCACCTTTTGCAATTGAAGCATAGATAGGGCCTGGCTCAATAGAGGTGATCTTTACTTCATAGCCTTTTGCCTCTAAAGCTACTTTAGCAAGGTTGGTAAAAGCAATACCTTCTGCCCAGTTAGGATAAAGGATTTCAACACTGCCTTTTTCTTCTTTGCCATCTTCATTTTTTCCGCCACCTGACCCGCAGGAAGCTACAAATAATACACTAGCGCTTATTAATGCAACTAGTAATGATTTCAAATTTAATTTCATAGTTTTCATAGTTTTAAGTGTTTTTTAGGTTACTAATGTTAAGTCAACAAAGAAATGACGCATCAACTGTTTGGCAATTTACTCAATTACAACAATATAGATTCTCAATAATAAATGTGACGCGTCACTAATTTATTTTTTTTCTTTTGATACTCCAAGAGATTGTGTAATTCTGTCAAGAATAATAGCCACGATAACAATACCAAGCCCTGCTTCAAAGCCAAGGCCGATATCAGCTCTGAGTATTCCTTTATATACTTTTTCTCCTAGCCCGGCTGCACCAACCATAGAGGCAATTACAACCATAGATAGAGCCAGCATGATTACCTGGTTTACGCCGGCAAGTATTGTTGGTTTTGCCAAAGGTATTTGTACCTTAAATAGAAGTTGCCTACTGGTGCATCCAAAAGATTGTGATGCTTCAACAACATCGGTTTGAACACTTCTAATGCCAAGGTTTGTTAGCCTAACCGCCGGTGGAAGTGCAAAAACAACGGTTGCAACTACACCAGGCACATTCCCAACGCTAAAGAACAAAATGGCTGGAATAAGATAAACGAAAGCCGGCATGGTCTGCATAAAGTCGAGTATAGGCCTTACAATGCTTTCAACCCGGTTGCTTCTTGCAGCCCATATACCTAATGGAATGCCGATAATCAAGGCAAGAAGTGCCGAGGAAATTACCAATGCAATGGTCAACATGGTATCTTCCCAATAATCCATTCCATAAAGCAACAGCAATCCTAACAAAGTAAAAAGTGTCAACCCCCATGCAGATTTAAACCCGGCTTTAGTAAACAACCCTTTAGACCTTGCACTAAAATAATAGGCAAGGAAGGTAATGATTGCCAAGATAATAAATGGGTGGGGATAAAGCAGGAGATTCTGGAAACCTGTAACAATACCATCAATACCCGTGGTTATGGCGCTAAAAAATGCATCGCCTTTCTCAGATAACCAGTTAATAGCTTTTTCTACACTGTTTCCTAATTCAATATATTTTACCATCATAATCATAATGCAACATCCTCCTTCATTTGTTTTATGTCTCCAGGTTCAATGCCTATCATTTCACTAATAACTGAAGCATGAATAACAATGCCTCTTAGTTTTTTGCCTCCATTCACTACAGCAATAGGCAGAGAATAATCAAGATACAGCGGCAAGAGATCTGCCACTGGTGTATCCGGGGCTACCATTGGCGCTTCAGTGATGACAGCGCTCTTAATATCCCTGGCATCCTGCTTTTTAAGAACTGCAATATCGGTATCTTTAACAAAGCCTTTAAAAACGTCATCATTGTCAACAACCGGCAAAATATTAAGGCCTTTATCCCGCATTGTTTTCAGCGTATAAGTTGGCCCGTGTTTATCGATATTAACTTTTGTAGGTTTATCAAACATGATAGCAGAAGCAGTAACAATTGTGCTCCTGTCCACGTTTTCAACAAACGCTTTTACATAGTCATCAGCAGGGTCAACAAGAATATCTTCAGGTGTACCTATTTGTACAATTCTACCATCTTTCATGATGGCAATCCTGTCACCCAGTTTAAGCGCTTCATCAAGGTCGTGTGTGATGAAAAGAATGGTTTTCTTCACCTTCTTCTGCAAGTCGATGAGTTCATCTTGCATTTGATTCCTGATAAGCGGGTCAAGTGCACTAAAAGCCTCATCCATAAGAAGGATCTCTGGGTCGGTACAAAGCGCCCTGGCAAGGCCAACACGTTGTTGCATACCACCGCTTAGCTCTCCTGTCATCATTTCTTCGTAACCTTCAAGGCCCACTACCTTAATGGTATTATAGGCTTTTTCCTTACGCTCTTTTTCATCAATACCTTGAATTTCCAAACCAAAAGCAACGTTTGAGCTAACCGTCCTGTGTGGTAACAGCCCAAAATGCTGGAAAACCATAGAAATATCGGTTCTTCTCATGGCACGCAACTCTTTATCCGTAGCTTTTGTAATATCCTTTCCTTCTATAGTTACGGTGCCTGATGTAGGTTCAATAAGACGGTTAACACACCTAAGCAACGTGGACTTACCACTTCCGGAAAGCCCCATAATAACAAAAATCTCCCCTTGGTTGATGGAGATATTGGCATTATTAACCGCTACCGTGCAACCTGTCTTATCAAGAATTTCTTCTTTTGACTTACCTTGTTTAATCAATTCCTTGGCTTGTTCTTTTTTTCGGCCAAAGATCAGATCAAGGTTTTCAATTTTAATCTTAGACATAATTGTTTATTTTGGTTCATTACCGGGGCACTCTTTAAAAGAAAGCCCCGGTAAAATTATATTTAGAAATAATATCCTAAATTGATATTAAAACGGTAATTCCAATCCATGTCATCGGTTGGAACAGGTGTGCCAACTTTACCGGCATCATCGGTATAATAAGCGCCATCTGCATCAGTTCCTTGGTATAGATGACCTTGGTCCATACCAACACCAAAGCTGTCAGTTAGCCAAGGTTGGTTTTTTCCCATAGCAAAATCTACATAAGTATAGATACTTCCGGCAGTGATAAGGAATCCCGGTACCAACATTTGTGAGTTGGCAAAATCATATTCTTCTCCACCAACATCCATACTTCCTTCTTTTGTCATTACCGTGTAATCTACATAAGGCATAATATTAGAAATCGGGCCTAAATCTACATCAATGCTTTTTCCTAAGCCTGCAACGATCATGTTGGCCTTAGCTGCAATATTGTTATTTAAGCCATAGGCTCCAACTTGTATAAGTTCAAGGTCGTTTCCTGCATCATCTTTGGCTGCATAATCATACATTACGTATTCGCCTTTGAAATTCCAGCCGTTTTTGTTGATGTAAACGTGTCCTGCCATAGCATTAGACATTTCGGCTTCGTCAAGAACAGAATTATAAATACCTCCAACCTGTGCAGAAGCGCCAATTTCAATTCCTTCTGCAATATCATAAGTTGCCCTGAGGTTTGCTTGGTTTAATTCACGTATTGAAGCTGTTGTACCCATAGTATCTACTTGCATTCCTGGTGTAATATCATAAGAATATCTACCGGGTCCAACATTACCCCATGTTACGTTTCCGGTAAATGGCCCTTCAGGTTCTGTTTGCCTGAAATAAGCCACGTTCAACTCCAGCTTATCTGTTGGGTTAATATCGAATTTAATACCCATGTCATAGTCATCTTCTAGTCCAACATAGTAAGGCCCTTGGAACCACCAAGAGTGCGATGCATACTTGGTAATACCGAATGGTACTTGGCACGCTCCAAGTTTCATGTATACTTTATCCGAAAGGCCATATCCAAGCCATCCGTGGTGGATAAAATGGGTGCCAAAAGTGGGATAAAAACGGTATTCAAAATCTAGGTCAACACCTGCTGTCCTGGCATTAACGTTTAACCGCCATGTATCCCAAGTAGCTTTTGTATTAAGAGTTGTGGGATCGCTTTCATAGTTTTGATGAATAATGTTGTAGCGAACAGCGCCTCCAAATTTCACGTAATCTTCTTTCTTTTCCTGGGCGTTTGTAATGTTAGTTGAGAAAAGGAACATCAGTAACGCGCCAAAAAAAAATACTTTCTTTACTGTCATTTTCTTTTTGTGCTTCATAATAATTTGTTTTTAAAGTTTAGAATTTCCAACAAGAAACGCAAAGCTAAAGTTATCATCTAAACTAAACAAATCAAATTCATCGACAAAACTAAAAAAAATAATACACTAAAAAAAATATATTTTTTTCTCAAAACTTCTTATAACATAGGTTACACAAAAAACGCATTATATGTAACTTATTCTATAATTTATACGAATTAGGCATATTTTGTGTTTACAAACCAAATATACAAGATAAGTTGTTTTTCAGGAATAAGCATGTTATAAAACGCTTGTAAGTAATTGTTAGTGACTTATGAAACCCAAAAATCAATCTTGTAATTATTTGAATATTAATTTTTTATTAAATAATATTAATGCATAACATGGATTTGGTTGGGAAAAATTTTGTTTTCTTTGAAATTTTTTGCCAATTCTTTGTTAATATCTGATTTTAGCAGCCATGCATCAGGTGGAGAATCGGCCCAAGCCGCAATGCAGCATTGCATACATTTTTTTTCCAGCTTCATTACCCAAAATTTTGGCTCTTCATAATCAGAAAAATAGTTGCTTTTATAAGCTGCTTTAAGCGCTAACTCTTCAACCTTTGGGAGGTCTGCATCATAATTTACATAAAAATATATCGGGATCCAATAAAAATTGTTGTACACGGAGTAATTGATAAAATCTTTGTTTAGCATTTTGCTGTTAGAAACGATATAATGCCTCCAATCCCAAATTTTAACAGTTGTGTGGGTCAATGATATATCCGTTACCGTGCCGTATTGGCTATCAATCATTACGGTATCTCCAATTCTAATTAATTTGCTAAAAGTTATAGCTATACCCGCTACAAAATTTTCTAAAAAAGGCCTGATGGCTATACCAATAATTACTGTAAAGGCAGCTACTATCAGTGATATGAGCGTTCTTGGTAAATGGCTTAAAAAAGGAACGGAGAATAAAACCAATATAATGATAATAACCGCTATTACAACCAGCCTTTTTATAATGGTGAACCTGTTGCCAATGTTTTTGATCCCTGTTTTGTAAGTTTTTTTCAAATCCGGGTTATCAATTGGCATGTCGGTTTCTACGGCATGAAAATCTTTGATCTCATGAACAGACTTTTTCCGGAGTTTTTCCGTTATGTTGATCTTCTTTAAGAGCCATACTACAAAAATAGAGATAGCTAAAGCCAATATCCCCAGGTAAATACTTAATGAATAATTCTCCATAAAAATGCTTATTAAAAGTTAATGATATGAAAACTTCCATAGAAAGCCCCAAACCAAAATTTTTCCTAAATTTGCTCTTTCAATACGAATTTATATAAATATTCAATAAAAGGAGTGTATAATGTTTAATAAAATTTCTATTTTACTTATTATCGTATCGTCTTTTTTCTTTATACCCCAAGGAAAATCACAAACTTCCCAGCTCAACGAAAGTGAAACAAAAGAAAGGTTGCTTCAAGGAATTTCCGTTTTAGCTGCCGACTCTTTAATGGGCAGGGAAGCGGGCACACAATATGAAATAAAGGCTGCCAATTATATTGCTGCTCAATTCAAAAAAACTGGCATCAACCCTTTGGTAAACGATACTTCTTACATGCACAGTTTCGATTTTTTTGATGGGTATGATTATAAACAATCGGTTCTGATCCTTAACGGGAAAAAATACACACCCGGAAAGGATTTTTATCCCCTTGCGATTACCGCAGAAGGGAAAATTGAAGGTGCCATCGTAAGAGCCGGCAAAGGTAATGTAAACGAAGCAGATTCCATCAATGTTTTTAACCGGGAAAAAGTGGAAAACCCGGTGTATGCTATCGAAATACAAGAAAACGGGAAATTGGTAAAGTCGTTTAATGAATATGCCATTGAAAAAGTAAAATCAGCAGAGAAATACGGCGCAAAAGCGGTTGTTTTCATTAACCCGTCAAAGTTTTACAACAACCCTACGGATCAAATAGGCATGATAAGCGAAAAAGCCAACATCCCGGTAATTTTTGCCGACCAGTTGGCCTTTAAAGTCATTATGGACGCAACACACCCCAAGATAGAGCTGGAAGTGAAGCTACAGCAAAAAAAGAAGCAAGCGCATAATGTTGTAGGCTTTCTGGATAATGAAGCGGAAAAAACCATTATTATCGGCGCCCATTATGATCACCTGGGCATGGGAGGGCCAACATCGCGATACATGGGCGATGAAAAACAAATCCATAACGGCGCTGACGATAATGCCAGCGGTACGGTTGGAGTTGTGGAACTGGCCAGGTTTTATCAAAATAATAACCAAAAAGAGGATCATAACTTTATATTTATTGCATTTTCTGCTGAAGAAAAAGGATTGATCGGGTCAACGGAATTTGCTAAGAGCAATCATTACAACCCTGGGAAGGTCAATTGCATGATCAATATGGACATGGTTGGCAGGTTAGATTCAGCGAAAAGAACCCTATATATTATGGGTACAGGAACTTCACCTGTTTGGGACACTTTGCTAAACAACACCAATATTGCAGATAGCCTAATGATAACAACGGTTTCATCAGGCATGGGCGGCTCAGACCATACAGCGTTCTATATGAAAAACATCCCGGTATTGTTCTTTTTTACTGGAATGCACCAAGATTATCATATGCCAACGGATGATATTGAAAAACTAAATCTTGAAGGGCAGGTGGATGTGTTGAACTATATTCAAAATGTTATTGCCAAGCTTGACAAAAGTGACAAGATACCCTTTGCGAAAACAGAAATGCCTTCACGGGGGAAAAAGCGTTTTAAAGGAGTTACCCTTGGCTTTATGCCTGATCATGCTTTTCAAGGAACCGGTGTTAGAATAAATGCTGTTTCTGAAGGGAAAGCCGCTGATAAGGCCGGCTTAAAAAGCGGCGACATCATTATTGCCATTAATGATAATGCAGTGAAGGAAATTAGGTCGTACATGAAAGCTTTGGGCCAATACGAGAAAGGCGACAAAGCCACAGTAAAATTCATTAGAGAAGATAAAGAAAAAAGTGTAGAGGTGATATTCTAAATTTTTTAATCATACATGAGTTATAACGGAAAAATCGGGATAATAGGCAGTGGGAGCTGGGCTACAGCATTGGCCAAGATCATTACAAGAAATAGCAATAATGTTCATTGGTGGATCAGGGAAAAAGAGATCATCGAACATCTTGGTAAATACAATCACAATCCTTATTATTTAAGTTCTGTAGAATTTAATTTGCAGAAGTTAAACCTAAGCAATAATATCAATGACGTGGTAAAACACTCGGATGTCTTGGTTCTTTGCTATCCTGCGCCTTTTCTTTACAAGGCTTTGGAAAATACTCCACCGGAATATTTTGATAAAAAGATTATTATTTCTGCTATTAAAGGAATTGTTCCAGAAAACAACCTAACCATATCAGAATATTTGCATGCATCTTTTCCAGTTGAAGCAAGTAATTTTGCATTGATCAGTGGGCCATCCCACTCCGAGGAAGTATCCAGTGAAAAAATGACATTCTTAACCATAGCTTCTGAAAGTCGAGAGCTCGTCACAAAATTAGCACCGTTGTTTAAAACCCATTTTATTGAGATAAAACAAAGCGCTGATGTAGAAGGTATAGAATTCTCGGCAGTATTAAAAAATATTTATGCTATAGGCGCTGGAATTGCCGTTGGTTTAGGCTATGGCGATAATATGCTTGCTGCTTATGCTGCCAATGCTTTAAAAGAAATTAAGTATTTTTTAGCCCAGGTATTTCCTAATACCAATAGGCATGTTTCTGACTCTGTTTACTTAGGTGACCTATTGGTGACAATTTATTCTAAGTATAGCCGAAACAGGCTTTTTGGCAATATGATAGGCAAAGGGTATTCTGTAAAATCGGCACAAATGGAAATGAAAATGATCGCCGAGGGATATTATGCCATTCAATGCATACAAAACATTACATCAGGAAGAAATCTATCGCTTCCTATTGTAAATGCTCTTCATAAGATAATCTATCAAGGTGAAGAGGCTAAACAGTTATTTAAAAAATTAATACAGGATTTTTCATAAAACTAAAATACCTTTTTAACCCTAATGAAAATCCATTATATTTGCGTACAAAAATTTTAACAATTCATTAATCAATAATAAACATTATGAAAAAGAACGTTTTAGCAATCATTTTGATTGTATTTACAGGAATTCAAATAAAGGCAACAATACCGCCACCCGATGAGGGGATGTGGCTTCCTATGCTGATGGAAGAACTCAATTATGCTGACATGAAAAAAATGGGACTGAATATTGCTCCCGATAAAATTTACAGTGAAACCAAACCCAGCTTAAAGGATGCCATTGTGGGGCTTAACAACGGTAGCCCGGCAGGAAATTTTTGTACCGGGGAAATTGTTTCGCCAAAAGGATTGATTTTAACGAATCACCATTGTGGGTATCACAGGATACAGGCGCATAGTACAGTAGAAAATGATTACCTTAGCGAAGGATTTTGGGCACGAAAACTGGAAGAAGAACTTCCTAACCCGGGTATGTGTGCATCCATTTTAGTCAGGATGGATGATGTTACAAAAAGAGTGATGGCACAGCTTAACGATGAAATGACTGAATCAGAAAGAAGCGTTGCTGTAAAAAAAGAATTTGCTAAAATCAAAGAAGAAGCATCGGAAGAAGGAAAATATGATGTGATTGTAAAAAGTTTTTACCATGGCAATGAATATTATATGTTCGTTTACCAAACATACAAAGATGTGCGCTTAGTTGGAGCTCCTCCTTCATCTATCGGTAAATTTGGCGGTGATACGGATAACTGGATGTGGCCAAGACATACAGGCGATTTTTCCATGTTCAGGATTTATACTGCTCCTGATGGTTCTCCTGCAACATACTCAGAAGAAAACATACCCCTTACACCCAAATATCACCTCCCCATTTCTTTAAAAGGTGTTGACAAAAAAGACTTTTCCATGGTATGGGGATTCCCGGGATCTACACAACGTTTTCTCACTTCTTATGGTGTTAAACTGGCCATCCAAGAAACAAATCCTACTATTGTGGGTATCAGGGACAAGAAATTGGAAGTAATGAAAGAGGATATGAATGCCGATCCAAAAATAAGAATCATGTATGCTTCTAAATATGCCGGTACTGCTAACTATTGGAAATACTATAAAGGACAAACAAAAGGATTAAAACGACTGGACGTTTATGACAAAAAGAAACAAATAGAAGATGACCTGAAAGAATGGATTAATAGCAACGAAGAAAGAAAAGCAAAATATGGAGAGGCCATCAAACTTATTGAACAAGGTTATGATGAATTAAAAAAGATCAATCTTACAACAACCTATATGGAAGAAGCGGTACTAAGAGGAGCCGAGTTTGTTCTTTTTGCGCGTAATGCCAACAAACTCTACGAATACATGAAAGGCAAAAAGAAAAAAGACCTTAGCCAAGATACCATTGAAATGTATGTGAGTCATATTAAAAGCAGTATTGATGGCCATTTCAAGGACTATAACAAATCCACCGACAGGAAAATATTTGCTGCATTAACAAAAATGTATTATGATAACGTGGCTAAGGAAAACCAGCCAGGCATTTTTGAGACCATTACGAAAGAATATGATGGAAACCTTAATGAATATGCAGAAGAGCTTTATGAAGAATCCATTTTTGTTGACGAGGAAAAAATCAAGCAATTTGTTGAAGAACCTGGTTTTAAGACCTTGGAAAAGGACCCGGGATATAAATTCTATCTTTCTATTAAAAAGAAATTCAACGAAATGCGCGGCAGTATGGTTAAAGCTTATACCGATATCAACCATGGTAAACGCTTGTTTGTTGATGCTCTAAGAAAAATGAAAGAGGATAAAACATTTTACCCCAATGCCAATTCTACTTTAAGGGTTTCTTATGGACAAGTATTGGATTATTACCCTGCAGATGCCGTCCATTATGATTTTGTGACTACGCTCAAAGGCGTAATGGAAAAAGAAGATACCACAACCGATGAATTTATAGTTCCAGAGAAACTCAAAACACTTTATAAGAACAAAAATTATGGTAAATACGGTGAAAATGATAAAATGATCACCTGTTTTATTTCCAATAACGACATTACCGGTGGTAACTCGGGAAGCCCTGTAATTAATGGTAATGGCGAATTAATTGGCATTGCTTTTGATGGCAACTGGGAAGCTATGAGTGGTGATATTGCCTTTGAACCTGAATTGCAAAGAACCATCAATGTTGATATTCGCTACGTAATGTTTATTATTGATAAATTTGCCGGCGCTACCAACCTTATTGATGAGATGACCTTGCGTGAAAAAAAACAAGGCAAGAAAGTGATCATTAATAATAAGCAAGATGTAAAAAAAGCTGTAAAAGAGAAAGAAGAAAGATAGAAAAAAAGGCTGCCAAAAAATTTTGGCAGCCTTTTTTTCTACGTAATGAAATTACTATTTAATGACATTGTTTTATTTGTTAATTATAAACCCTCTTGTGAATTTATCATATAGGTTTTTCCAAGTTTTTTGGCGAGGAAATATAATCCAAAGCTATCCTTTACCCTCCATTTATTCAATTATTATTATATTTGTATACGTTATACCGATATGCATTCAAATTCTACTTTGTAACCTTGAATGCAACTTCGTATTAACTAGTGGCTGCACGAAAACCTCACTTTTTTTCAGTCTTTGATAAGAAAACGTCAAAGACAAGGCTTTCGATGTTTTTGAAACCAATGAGTCCCGACAGAATTGTTCGGGATGACTGTTTCAAAAACGAGTATAACGCAGTATTTGGCGTTTTCTTGCAAAGACTAACTATTATCCTCAAAATCAATAATAAAACGTTATGGGAACACAGGAACAGTATTTCAACAAGTTTAGGGAAAATATCTTGGGTATTGATGCAACATTTGAATCTCCATACGGGAAAAAAGAGTTAATATATGCCGATTGGATAGCCAGTGGAAGGCTTTATAAACCTATTGAAGAAAAAATGTGTACGCTTTTCGGGCCAATGGTTGGCAACACCCATTCAGAAGCCAGCGAGACCGGTGTTACCATGACTTATGCCTATCATTATGCACATAAAATTATTAAAGACCATGTAAATGCAGGAGAAGACGATATCATCATCACTTCTGGTTCGGGGATGACAGGGGTAGTAAATAAATTGCAAAGAATACTTGGGCTGAAAGTACCAGAGCAGTCTCATAACTATTGCAATATGGCGGCAAAAAAAATAGAAAATTGCCTTGAAGACCTTGGTAATGATAGGCCTGTTGTTTTCATCACCCACATGGAACATCATTCTAACCACACGTCTTGGCTGGAAACAATTGCTGATGTAGTTGTTTTAGAACCGGATGAAAACCTTTTAGTAAACCCAGGTTCTTTGGAAAAAGCCCTAGAAAATTACAAAAACAGGAATATCAAGATCGGCTCTTTTTCTTCCGGCTCTAATGTAACCGGTATACGCCCTCCATTTTATGAATTGTCCAAGATCATGCACCAACATGGAGGATACTGCTTTGTTGATTTTGCCGCTTCTGCTCCATACGACCCCATTGATATGCATCCTGAAGACCCGGAGCAAAGATTGGATGCGGTATTTTTTTCCCCACATAAATTCCTCGGTGGCCCAGGAAGTACTGGAGTTATAGTTTTTAATAAGGAACTTTATAGGAATCAATCACCAGACCATCCTGGCGGGGGAACAGTAACATGGACTAATCGCTGGGGAGAATTTCATTACGTGGATGATATTGAAGCGAGGGAAGACGGTGGCACACCCGCATTTTTACAGACCATACGATCAGCCCTGTGCATGAAATTAAAAGAGGAAATGGGTTGCCACAATATCCATGAACGAGAAAAAGAACTCTTGGAAATAGCTTTTACAGAACTAGAGAAAGTTGACAAATTACACATCCTGGCCGGTGATGTTAAGGACAGGCTTGGAGTCATATCTTTTTACGTGGATAATATTCATCATAACCTCATGGTGAAACTATTAAACGATCATTATGGCATACAAGTTAGAGGAGGTTGCTCTTGTGCCGGCACCTACGGGCATTTCTTGCTTAACGTGGATAAAGTAACATCCCAAAAAATAACAGAAAAAATAAATCGTGGAGATCTATCTGATAAGCCTGGCTGGGTGAGGCTTTCAATGCACCCAACCATGACCAATGATGAACTCTATTTTGTGACAAAAGCCATTAAAAATGTTGTGGAGAACATTGATAAGTGGAGCCAAGTTTATACATTCTCAAAAGAATGCGGGGAGTATTTCCATAAAGAATTTCCTTCAGTTGATAAAGAAAAAATCCAACACTGGTTCGATATTTAACAAGGAATTTTTTTATTCTTGATTTTTTTTGTATTTTGCATGGTATAGTGAATTCATCTCGTTGTTTTATTGGGCAACCTTTGTTAAACAAGAGGGCAAATAACAATTACTATGAAAACAATTGGAATGATAGGAGGAAGCACTTGGGTTTCTACAACTGACTACTATCGATATATCAACCGCCTGGTTAACCAAGAATTAGGCGGAGTGCACAGCGCCAAAATATTGATGTATTCTTTTAACTTCAATTTTATAAAGAAAAATGCTGAACTTGATGATTGGCAAGCCATATCTAAAAGAATAATTAGAGAATCGCGCAGGTTAATCCATTCAGGAGCGGATTGCATTGTACTTTGCGCTAACACGTTGCATTATATTGCTGATGACGTTGAAGACAATGTTTCTGTGCCGGTTATTAATATTGCCGAGGCTGTTGGGAAAAAATTACAAGCCAAAGGAATGAAAAAAGTAGGTTTGTTGGGGACAAAATTCACCATGGAAAAAGATTTTTACCATAAAAAACTTGAAAAATATGGAGTTAAAGCCATAACTCCTACCCCAGGATACAGGCAAGACATTCATAGAATTATTCTTGACGAACTTTCAGTGGATGAGATAAATGAAAGGTCAAAACATATACTATTAGAAGCAATAAGAGAGTTAAAGAATCAAGGCGCAGAGGCTATACTTTTAGCTTGTACAGAGTTGCCTTTGGTGATTTGCGAAAAGGATGTGGATATTCCATTATTCAATTCCACCCTTATTCATTCCGAAGCTATTGTTAAATGGGTATTTAAAGAGTAGGAGCGTTAAGTTTTAAAAACTACAGTTGTGATTACATTATTACACCCTTCTAATGTTTTTCACGATCTACGCCAAAAGGTACTATTAAAAACAAATAAACTTTGTAATTTTTAATACATTCGGCATAATTGGCCTCCCCAAGAGCAAAAGAATATTATCTTGGACATTTCCAAAACACTCCTGGGTTATTCGTGTATTTAGGATGATTTTGCTTGGTATGAGGAAATATGCCTTTATATTCTACCGGCAAAAGAACGTTGCTTTTGCTTTTGGTTTCTTTATCAGAAAAACATTCAAAAGCATAAAAGTTTTTTGGCAGGTAATCCGAAAGATATTGTGTTGCCAAAAATGGGGTTTTGCTTTCATTGCTCAGGTTCAATTTCAACGTTTTGCCATTTACCAAGTACTTCCTAATTTCATCATAACTGAGGATTTCATCCTTTGCATTTATTATATAGACACCATGACTGGGATCTGTAAAAAGCCATTTTTTATGTTCGTTAGAAAAAACCGCCACTGTTGAATGGCATTCATTATCTGTAGAATCTTTTGGATAACAAACTACTTGTCTTGCTTTTAGGCCTAAAGATAAATAGCAACTTTCTAAAACCCAAGCCATAGCACCACAATGTAAGGTTTTGTCATTCTTAAAACATTTTTGCATTAAGCCTGGGACGTTTTTATAAGAAGGAATAGGTTGAGTCCCATCATATCTGAATGATGCCTTTACCCATTGCAGGATATTAATTATTTGTGATGTTTCATTGCCTTTTCCGGCAATTGAATCAAGCCTGAACTCATTTCTTAATAAAACTAAGTCAGGATGATCAATCGATTTATAATTATAATCATTCAGTGGCCTGTCATCTTCATAATTATACTCCCAAGCATCCTTTAATACGTCAAGGTTACTTTTTTTATATTTAACCTGTGTGAAAGCAGAATCTTTTCCACTCACCAAAATCACAAAATCATAGACTTTCCCGGGTTTAATATTGAATGAAACAGAATCGATTTCGGTATAAAAAGTAACCGGTTCCCCGGTTTTATTGGTGATAAGAATATCCGGCCTGACTTCAGGCATAATATACCATTTCTCTTTTTTGGAATTTCTGCCTTCTTTTACATAAGCTTCAAATGAATTGGAGCGTAAAATAGGCAATACATTTTGTGGATATGCATTTTGCCCCATAATTATTATTGAAAAAAGAAGGGTAATTGCGCTTTTCATTGTGAATTTTTTTCAAATTTACCAAAAACATCAATTATGCAAGCCAATTGAATAAAAATTATCGTAATACTAAGTTACATTCAAAGATACAAAGTAGAATTTGAACGTGTATCGGTATAAGACCTAATCAATAAAGCATTTTACTTATTAAGCATTTGCAATTCAATCCTTTTCTTTCTCAAATATTCACTCCCATCAATTTTGTCCAATCTCCTGAACAATTGCTTGGCCGTAATGGCCAAAGAGCTATTAACATCGAAACCCGACTTTTTGATGGCCAAAACCACCCAAGTATTACACGTCCTAAGCAGGGAGTATTTTCTTTTGGCAAGGAAAAACGTATTGGAGTTTCGATAATATGTGCTGGGTTGTATTTTTCCCTCTTTATTGCGCTCAAAGCTTTCAGAAAGAAATCGACATAATTCAAAGTACTCTTCTTCACTCATAGGAATTTTCAAAATGGTAGCATGGG
Source organism: uncultured Bacteroidales bacterium (assembly GCA_964544705.1). Taxonomy (GTDB): domain Bacteria; phylum Bacteroidota; class Bacteroidia; order Bacteroidales; family CAZJDA01; genus CAZJDA01. Next base: position 21,147 of record CAZJDA010000035.1, on the reverse strand, counting down.
CATAATACTGATTGATATCCCGCGAAAACGCAGATATTCGTATAACGGCTTGAGTAGGCCAAAACAATGCACCGGCGCCAATAAAAATTCCCGGGGATGGCAATTGGTAATATTTTTCATCGCCCCAACTAAATTCAATATAGGTGTGTGATGTATAGTTCTCAATTTCCTGGAATATAGTTGCCGGCACATCCGATGTCTTCAATACTATACCAGTATGCCAGCGTTCCTGTATTATGTAAACAGCGTGCTTTTCATTTGCATTGGTTTTGCTGTAGATGATAATGGGACACAGGTTTATAAAAATAAAAAATAGGAGTATAAACAATGATTTTGTTTTAAGCTTCATTTGCCCGGCATTTAATCAAAGATAAAAAAAATATAGGTCCATTGATACTTTGCTAGGATAGCGTTCAATGCGGAGTTTGAGGAACGATTGCATTGCTTAAAAATAAACTGCTTATGGCTAGTGTCGGGTTAAGCTTGAAATGGTAAGGAGAATCCTTCGTGCTTGCTCACAGAAGGACAGGCTGTACCTCCTCGGAGTGATGTCATCCTTCGTTATCTTAGTATCACTATGGTTTTGTATCATTTTTAAAGAACACTTTTTACCACGGAGGCAAGGATTAAACGGATGAGCACCAAGGTTCTTTAGATAGTTTTTTGGTTGATTCTTCTCTGTGTTTCTCAGTGCTCTCTGTGACTCCGTGTTTTTATGTTTTTTGCTACAATCAATATAACCAGCGTTTGCTTTTCACTCCTTATAAATATACTTCCTAGCTAAGATCAAAGCATGCATTTGGTGCTGGGTCACATCAATACGCAATACAGGGCAATCCTTGCAATTCATGATACCGCCAATAGCATTTTTATCCTGGGTAGGATGCTTACTAAGGTACCTGTTTTGCAAAGGTCCACCAACTTGCCAACTGCTTAGTTTTATGAGCGCTTTGTCTACTGCATGGGCAAATTTTTTCATAGCGCGCTTATTACCTGTTAGTTTGGCAGTTTGATATGCGGTAATAATACCTTCGTGCGCATAAGCCGTGTTTTTGGTTCTCCATAAAGTGCGGTGCGTATCAATCATCCAATAGGCCATATCTATAATTCTTTGGGTGTATTTATCGCCCCAACCGGCAGAATAAATCTCGTAAAAAGCCATGGAGCCCCATTGGTAAAAACCTTTAGTAACCGGGCTGTCCTTTTCTTTTTCCCGGGCTTCAACAACGTATTTTTGGTACATGGCTTCCGCCGATTCAAGGATGATAGGTTTTAGGGTGTCATATCCCAAATAATTGGCGGCTCTTGAAAGGGCGAGAAGTGTTTCCCCGTCAAAATATTGCGAAGGCTTTCCAGTTTTTCTGCCTTGCTTGGTTTCATAATAGCCAGCAAACCTTCCATCTTTTGTTCTTAAAGATAACAAGAATTTTATGTAATTATCCAAAGACTCTTTAAAGTATGCTTTATCGGCGCTATCCATAGGCGTTTGAAGCATTTCAATGCAAGCCAGGGCAGTAAGAGCTACAGTACCGGTGCTGCCCCGCCTATTCCGTGGGTATTTTATAAAACGCCCATTATTTCCTTTGGCCGGTTTAGAGTGTTGATTGAAAAACTTCAACCCTTTTTTCACGGTTTTGAAAGTCCCTGGCGTGGGATTATCATGATGAATGAGCGAAACACCCCAAAGTGCGCCAGCTTGCCGAACTTGCGAATCTCCCTTGGGATATTTTCTATTGATGAAATCATACTCGTAAGTAAAATTCCCTTCTTTATACTGATTGTTCAGTAAAAACTGTTTTCCAAGATGAAGTGACACATCCAGTATTGGCCGGTTGAGCCGTTGATGATAATAATATGGTTCCAATAAATAAGTGGCAATGCCAAGGAGGCAAAAGCCCAATGAAATAGAGATAATTCGTAAAAAATGCTTCATGATTTATAGTTTTTAACGGGGTATTTATTTAGTAGCGTTTTGATCCGTTGTATTAAAAATGTATTTCAGCCCTTTTGTCATAGCAGATATAGCATGTTGTGTATTATCTATACGGATCTTTGGCCGGTAAAAATTCTTTCTAAAACCTCCAATGGCATCCTTTGGCACATCATGACCTTCATGATATTGCAATTTCAATATCCAGTGATACGCAATAAGCGATCGTTGTTTGTATTTTTTTGCCAGGTCATGGTTGCCCGTAATTTCCGCTACTTTAATGGCATCACCTATTCCTTCAAAAGTGGTTGAAGTAAAAACATCAGGTAATGGATAAATACTGCCATACACCGTGTACTTGGGGTTCAGGTTTTGCCAGGTGAGGCCAAAATCGCACATTTCAAAGGTAAAATCTGCATATGCTTCATTTTTGGTAACAAAATACATCTCGGCAAAAGCCGTAAGCGCCCACGGCACAAAACCGGTCATTTTCCAGTTGCCATTTTTTGCATAATATTCAAAAGCGTCATCAAAGCATTTTTTGTATTCTTCTTTGCCAAAATTCTTATACATCAGTGCCATGGCAAGCATTGCCTCTCCAGGGTATATAGATGATTCCCAACTCGAGTGTTTTTCGTATTCGTAGTCGCCGCGATACACGTAAGTGCTTTTGAATTTTCCATTGCCGTAATATTCCTGTAGGTGAATAATCATTTTTGCCATTTTTTCCATGTCATCCACGTAAGTGCTATCATTACAAAGGTTATACAATTTGTTCATGGTAAGCAAAGGCAGTGATACACCACCCAGTTTGGCTTTCTTATTGAAATAGAAATATGATTTATCCTTTCCAAGGTCTTTTTTAAACTTCATCAAATGTTGAAGGCTTTTCTTAGCAGATTTTAGATAAGTGGAATCTCCTGTTGCTTCATACACAAGCATCATAGCATAGCTTGTTCCTGCTTGTCTTAAAAAATTATCATTATGTTTAGGGCTGTAAACATCTTTAACAGGATCGTACCAATACTGGTACCTGCCGGTTTTTTCTTGCATGGAAACAATAAAATCTGCACCGTTTTTCACAGCTTTTAATAGCACGGGGCGGGTTATCTTGTTGGTCACGCTTGTATCTATTCCAGGGGGAAAGAACATATTGTTAAAACTTTCCAAGGAAAGTACCACAGCCGAGGCTTTAACTTTCGTGGGGAGGTTGTGCCAATGTTTTACATATTTATTGGTTGATGCAAGGTGAAGATAGCCTGCATACAAACCGCCAATAATAATTACAACAATAATTAGGCGGATGAAAGGTTTTCTTTTGATGCGCATACATAAATTTTTTCACGAATATAAAGCATATTCGTTCAATTTGCACCAAAAATATGAAAATATTTATCCCTATCTGCCAACCAATACAAAAGGAGACCAATAGAAAGGGTGTGCATATTTCTTTGAGTGGATCATTTTTCGCTTTGCTTCACTTATAGCCATCGAAAAACTTCTTTCTCGTCCTTTTTGTTTGAGCAGGTTATCATAAAAATCGGTCATGAGAATAGAAGTAGAATTATCAGCTACTTTCCACAATGAAACGATGATATTTTTGCTTCCTGCATACAGCAAGGCCCTAGAGAGTCCAATAATTCCTTCTCCTTTGCTATATTTGCCAAGCCCGGTTTCGCAAGCCGATAAAACCACCAAGTCAGCGTTCATTTGCAGATTGTAAATTTCACCGGAGAATAAAATACCATCTTCTTTGCTCAAAGAATCTTGGGCAAGCAAAATACCCGATAATTCAGGCTTATCAGCATTAACAAATCCATGAGTAGCTATATGCAAATACTTGTAGTCTTGCAAATTTCCTGATTTAATAAATTCTTCGTTGGCATTTTTGTTTAATTGCACTTGCGCGAGGAAACCTTTGGAATCAAATTCTTTGAAAATTTTCTTCACTTCTTCTTCAGTGCCCGGCAGAGGAGTTATTTGCGCTCCATTAAATAGCCTACCACGGGTGTTTAAGGTATCTTTTTGAAATGCTGAAATTTGGCGAAGCATATTCCTGGTGCGTAAAGTCAACCCGCCTGTACTTTCATCAGAAAAAACCGGGGCAAAAGCCAGCCAATCTTTAATATCGGTTACTTCCACGTTGGGAGATGACTCTTTTGGAAGCGTAATGTAAAGCAGATTTGCAGAGTAACTATAACTTATGTTGTATTCGTTCACCAGGAAGGGATAAGTGGAATAATCAGATAAATTAGTTGTATGCGCTTTAGCGAGCAAAGCTTCAAAGGGGATAAAACTTAGTAAACCATCCGGGATGATGACCACATTTTCAATGTCTTTGGGAATTTCAAAAGGGAATACGTTTTTATAAACCTTATTTGAAAGCTTGGAAAAAAATATTCCTCCTGCATTATAATAGCCTTTAATAATTTCACTTCTCAGCATTAAGACAAATTCGTTAAAATCTTCATCTTTATGTGTTTCATAAAGCATATAATCCTCTTTCCCGATATTGAAAACATACAAAAGGCTATCAGCAGAGAAATAGTTGACAACCAAGGTTTTTTCATCTATCCTGTCCTGCACATCGGCAATTGTTGCTTCATTTACTGTATATTTCAATTGATGATAGGCAGGGAAATCGTGTTCCATTTGGCTTATAAAAGATTCATATTTCCTATTCAGGCCGAACAACTTATTCCTAATTTTTAATTCTATTTTTTCTTCAGGGCTTTCTGCCAGTTTTTTATATAGAAATGATATGTCGCTTTTGAATTTCTTTTCCACATCCAGCAATGAATCGGGAATTCCTGCAAATTGCTTTGCTTCGGAACTGGCCAGGGCTTCCAATAATACACCTCCCTTGTTTTTTTCAATAAAGTAATAGGCCATTTCAAGGTATTTTTTATCTTTTTTTATCTCGAACAGCTTACTACAAAGACCTACAGCGCCTTTATAAATATCAAAACTGAGCTTCCCGAGAAATATTTTATCTTCCATGGATTTCCTGTTTTGCCTGGAAATATTGATAAGCGTATCAGCATAAAAATATTGATCCAAAGCATTGAGTAAACATTGTTGATTGGAAGTAGCGTCATACATTTTTTGCTGGATCAAGGCATTAATAGATACTCCTTCAATCATTTTGTAAGCATCATAAATACCGGTCATTGGTGGATAAAAAGAATTTAACCATGCAGGTTTGGTGTTGGCTTTCACCCCTTTTTTATTTTGTTCAAGCGCTTGGGATATCCTATTGTTATTATAAAGGAATAGGCTGTAATCGAAAAGGATTATAGCAAGCTTATTATGATGATGTCCAACGCTCTCTATTGCTTTTGATATGGCTTTTAAGAAATGTTTTTCTGCGAGGCTGTCTTGTCCTTTTTTATGATAACACCGCGCTAAATGATAAAGATTTAGGGCAATATCAACATGTTTTTCATTGTATTTTTCATTGAGGATTTCTAAGGATTTTTTGTTATACGTGATGGCATCCTCATATTTACCGAGGCTTTCGTATGAAGATGCAATGTTTGTGTATGAATCTGCTAATACAAGTTGCTTATTGCCGTATTTTTTGATGATCTCGTTAATACCTTCTTTAAAAAGGGAAATGGATTTTTGATAGTCGCCCTTTTCGAAATAGATAGTACCAATATTATTGAGTGAGGCTTTTACAGAAAAATCGGAAGAATCTAAGTCATCTCTTTTAATTTTTAATGCTTTATAGAAATATTCCAAAGCAAGCTCATATTCACCCTTGTATTGATAACTTATACCAAGGTTGTTGTAAACAGAGGCGGTATGAATATGATTTTCGCCAAAATTCAGTTGATAATTTTTAAGCGCTTTTTCATAATAGTTAATGGCTTTACTGGGTTCGCCTTTCTCGTCATATATTGTTCCTAAGTTCAGGTAAGCTTCTCCAAGATCGGGATGGTCTTTGCCTATGATGTCTTCTTTTATTTCCAGGGATTGTTTCATCAATACCAAGGCAGAATCATAGTTGCCATAATGCCAATGAACAATGCCAATATTATTGATAGCAGCAGCGTAATCGCGATTATTTGTTCCATAGAGTTCTTTAATTTTACTGGCATACTTTTTTTGATAGATTAGTGCTTTTTCAAACTTTGAAAGACTCACATAACATGTTCCCAAACCGAAATATGACAGCAAAATGTTCACATCATCGGGTTTAAAGACTTTTTTCGCTATTTCCAAGGATTTTTGATAAGCTGCTATGGCTTCATCAAAATTTTTGTTCCCGTAGTAGCTGTTCCCAAGATTGAAGTAGAATTTGGCTACCTCCGGATGAACTTCACCTAAAGCTTTTGTAAGTTGTTTTATAGTTAGTTTATCATGTTCAATGGCTTTCCCGGTTTGGCCGGTGTAATAATACAAGTTGCTGAGATTATTGCAGGTTTGAATATATTTTACATTGTCCGGCGAAAATGCTTTTTTCCTAATGCTGTATGCTTTTTCAGTGAATTGAAGCGCTTCTTTCACCTGGCCTGCATAAAAATGCACTAATCCTTTATTATGAAATACATCAGAAAGAAGGGTGTCGTTTTCATCAAATTCTTGCCGGCAAAAGTGTTCCATGAAATCGAGGATACTGTCTGCTTCATGTAGTTTTCCTGTGTTAACAAGGCAGAAACCCGTGTTGATCTTGGCATCAGCAAATTTCTTTTGCATTCCTTCATTATCATATAATTCGGAAGCTTTTAGAAAATAACTAAGGGCGCTGTCATAATTCCCTTTCCCTTTATGTGAAAAGGCCTTTTTCATAAGAGAATCTGCAGAAGTTGGATGATCTTGTGAATTGGCAAATATAAAAAAATGGACGAAACAAAGTAATAGATAAGATTTCTTCATTTTAAACGGGTTTTATTTGGGATAAATATACAAATAATACAAATAAAAAACAAGGAAAACGAGTTTGGAAAGTTTACAAAAATTGTAAATCTTGTAATTTCGTTCCGCCACAGCGGAGAGACGTGTCTGCCCTATGGCTGAAATCTACTTGTTGGTTGCAGCGCAGCAAGCAAAACCTTCAAGCCATTAATGCCCGTAGTCTCAAAGAGTCACGAAGTGCTGGCAGCGGTAGCTATGAGCCTTCGTGTTTCTTCGTGTCTTAGTGCCTTCGTGGCAAAAAATTGTTGTTTTGGTATTTTCTAAAGAAATCTTACGCTGAGAGTATGCATAGCAGGGGATTAAAATAGTGAGCGCAGCATGGTGCAATGACGGTTTGGTTTGGTTGAGAAAACAATATTACCTGAATGAGTTGCTAATATTTGCAATCGTTACAAAAAAATAACCTAACCCTTTGCTTAAACAGGCTCTTTAATTTCAACCAACGTATCCCCGGCAATTTTCGGAAGATGGATGGTATCCAGGATATTTATTATACTATCCTTTACTATGTTGTAATGCTCCAAGTTTGCGGAATCTACGGGCTCAGCAGGGGGCGATTCTACCTCTAACGGGTTAACGGAAGAATTGTTTTTATAAAACCTGAAATCCAGGTGCGGCCCTGTTGAAAGTCCTGTACTACCAACATAACCAATGATGTCACCTTGTTCAACATGCACTCCGGCTTTTATTCCTTTCCCAAATTTCCAGAGGTGCATATAACCCGTTGAATACGTTCCATTATGCCTAATTTTCACCATATTCCCAGCGCCGCCACTATAAGAAGCTTTCACAACCACGCCATCACCCACAGCCCTGACAGGTGTTCCCCTGGGAGCGGCATAATCCACACCCAAATGCGGACGTCTATATTTTAGTATAGGATGTAATCTACTATGCGAAAATCTTGAACTTATCCTGGTAAAACGCAAAGGTGCTTTTAAAAAAGTTCGCCTTAAGCTATTTGCTTCATCATCGTAATAATCTCCAAGGCTATCTTGTTCGAAATATACGGCATAAAATTCTTTGCCCATATGCTCGAACCAAGCGCCAAAAATATTGCCTATGCCAATATAATCATCGTCAACACTCAATTCTTCATAAAGAACCCTGAATTTATCATACTTCTGAATACCGTAAAAATCTATGGTCCAAGCATAAATTTCCGATAAAAAAAGTGCAAGCTCAGGGTCAACCTCATTATCCACCATAGTTTTCCATAATGAAGAAGTAATAACTCCACTGGTGGTTTTCATCTTTTTATTGATCTTCTTTTGCCCAATTTTCGCATTTATAGAATCTCTTAGATCATAACACACATATTCAGTAGAGGATTTATCATAAATAAAATACAATGTTTTTTCAATTGAATCACGGGGGTCTTCTTTACAGATAACGGTGTAATTATTTCCAGCCCTGATACGCCTTACATCAAATACATCTTTCCATTCACGCGCTATCTTGTCTATGGTTGGATAAGCAACGTTATAACCGGTTAATATCTCCGAAAGATTTTGGTTGGGTTTTACAACATCTTTATAAACATTAAGGGAATCAATAATAATCCCGTAAATCTTTTCCGGCAGATAAACAACCGTATCATTCTCCTTTTCAACAATAGGTAGCTCTTCGGATTTGGTGGTTTTATAAAACCTGATAAAAAGTATAAGGATAATAGAAAGGGCTATTGCTATGGATAACTCAAGCACACCTCTTTTCCTAAAATTAAAAAATGATTTCTTTTTATTTATTGACATTCGCTAAAAATTTAATTGCACCAGGAAATACTTTTCCACATCATGCAATTATAATAAACTTTGCAGGAAAATTCTCATAGTTTTTAAAAAAATTATGAAAAAAATTGTAAAAAAGGTTACAGTAATATATTTAATACGGATATTGCTTTCAAAAAGTCTAAAGTCTATTCTATAATTACAATTGATATAACTTCTCTTTTCATTATAAATACTTAATTTTGAATTTACAAACTGTTAAAGCCAACAACATGAGAAATATTCAAGAGTTTGTTTTGGACAATCCATTAGCTTTTAAAAAAAATATAATTAAGGTATTAAGAAACACGAAGCATCTATGCCTTTTAAACAGCAATGGATATGGGAATGATAAATATAGCAAATATGATTTCTTGCTTGGTGTTGGCGCCTTCGACAAGATCAGTGTCAATATAAAGCCTGGTGGAAAAAATGATGATGCTTTTTCTTTGGTGAAAAATTTTCATCAAGAAAAGCAGGATTGGCTTTTTGGACATTGGTCTTATGACCTAAAAAACCAATTGGAACGTTTATCTTCTAATAACCCAGATAATATCCACGCGCCGCTTATGCACTTTTTCCAGCCGGAGATAGTGATGGCCATAGAAGGAGACCAACTAAGAGTTATGAGTATGGAGAATGTAGGTAGCGGTGAAAAAAACAAGAAGCTAATACATAGGGCTTTGGATGAATCAATAAACATCGAAAATGAACCTAGAAAAATCGGCCAAATCGTTCCAAAAATCTCTAAAGAAGAATATATAAACACCATAGTAAAGATAAAAGAACACATACAACGGGGTGATATCTATGAAATGAATTTTTGCCAAGAATTTTTTTGTGAAAACGCTGATATTGACCCTTTTTCTTTCTTTAACAAATTAATTCATGTTTCACCGGTACCTTTTTCAAGTTTTTATAGAATTGATGATATATTTTTGATGTGCGCCAGTCCAGAGCGTTTTTTGCAGAAAACCGGGGATACTATTATCTCTCAACCCATTAAAGGAACCATTAAAAGAGGAGAAAATAATACTGAGGATCAACATCTTATCGCTCAATTAAAAAACAGTGAAAAAGAACAGGGTGAAAACGTGATGATTGTTGACCTTGTTCGCAACGACCTTTCCAAAATATCAACCAAGGGCAGTGTTAATGTGGAAGAATTGTTTGGCATTTATACTTACAAGCAGGTACACCATATGGTTTCTACCATTCAATGCAAATTAAGAAAGGAATTGCACTTTACTGATGTTCTTAAAAACGCTTTCCCGATGGGCTCTATGACAGGAGCACCAAAAATAAGGGCAATGGAGTTGATTGAAAAATATGAATCGACAAAACGGGGTATTTACTCAGGATCTGTTGGATATATAAATCCTGGAGGGGATTTTGATTTTAATGTGGTCATAAGAAGTATGCTTTATAACCAAAAAATGAAATATCTTTCTTATATGGTAGGAGGGGCAATAACCGATGGCTCAATCCCGGTTAATGAATATGAAGAATGCCAGGTAAAAGCCAAAGCTATTGATATGGTTTTAAAGCATTTATCAAAATAACCGTTTATACCTGTATTTTCATAAAATTTACTGTCAAACTCACGAGAAAGCCTTATGCTGCATTATAAATTTGTAATGATTAGGTAGATGGCAAAGAAAAAATACTAAAATTCACATGGCCATATTTCCGCTGTTGTAAAAAGTGTTGTTTTTCTTTAAAACTGGTTTTTTTTGAATGCTCAATAATAAGCCATCCACCTGGAGCAAGCAAATCATGTTCAAAAACTTTTTGATGTAGGCGGCAAAAATTCTCTTCACCTATATCGTATGGTGGGTCGGCAAAAATAACATCAAACTGCTCGCCTAACAAAGAAAGTACAGCATATGCATCGGTTTTTTTTACTTCAAGGTTTTCAAGTTCCAATTCTTCTATCATTTGTCTAATAAACCTGGCGCACCGGTAGTTGCTTTCGATACTAAGCACCCTGTTTGCGCCCCTGGAAGCAAATTCGTATGAAATGCCACCGGTGCCGGCAAAAAGGTCTAATACTTCAATTTCATTGAAATCAAAATGATTTCCCAGGATATTAAAAAGGCCTTCTTTAGCATAATCTGTAGTAGGCCTAACAGGTAATTTCCCAGGCGGATGAATCCGCCTGCCCTTGTATTTGCCGAGAATAATTCTCACACATGAAAATTTAACAAATTATAAAACTGATGACGTGGAACTTCTTCAAAAAGCGAACTATAATGAAAAGTTTCATTCCTGTTGCCATAAAGGATGTTCTTGAAATATGTTGCCAAAAGTTTCATTTCTTCTGACTGTTTGCTAATATTCCCCAAAACTGTAAACTTCTGCTTTTCGGTGTCAAGTTTTAATTGTTGAAAAACATAGAGTATATAGTAAACAAAATCCTCGGCATTTTGATAGGAGAAATTATTGTAAAATTCAAGCCTTTTCCCTTTCACAAAAAGGATGTCGAAATAATAGTCTTGCGAAACATGCAAGTAAATATTATTTTCCTTTTCATTATTCTGGAAGATGATATTTTCTATCAAACTTCCTGAGTGATGGCCCAGTTTAGTGCCTGGAAACTCTTTTTCAAGAAACTCCTTAAGCTGGCCAGACACAGCAAAAATATTACATGCTTTAAGATTGAATAACTTTTCAAATAACACGATGTCTTCTTTTGTAATGGGATGATTGAATTTAAGGTAAGTCTCTTTTTTATCCTCACGAAAAAGTTCAAGTGGAATTAATGTTGATTTTTCGTTGGTAAAAAGAACATACGTGTTTTTATAGGGTTTTGAAAGCAGCTCGTTTTTATTTTTTATGTCTTTAATGATTTTTATGATGCCAGGATAACCGTTAGAAGGACTTTTAAACCCGTAATGTTCAAAACCAATAAAGGTGTTGGTATTGGTATCCAGGATACTATAAGAAAACCCACTGAGTGATAGCTCAATGGATAATGAATATTTTGAGAACTGCTTGGCCTCAAGTTTTTTATCCTGAATTTTGTATACGGGTTTTAACTCCATGGTTGAAAGTCCTATTGATTATTCCCAGTTACCTTCTGTAGTAGGTTCTTGCATTGAACCAACATAGATACTATCCTCCGCTTCATATAAATTTCTGTCCAATCCTTTTAGGAAGTATTTATTAACAGCCGAAGCACAGAAAACACTAACTTTTACACGTCCTTTTTCGATGGTATCTGCACCAAGAAAAAACTCTTTACCTCCAGAATAAGGGATATATTTCATAGAATCCAAAACGTAATCTTCAGTGAAAAGAGAATCTTTAACATCTATCCAAAGGGTATCTCTAACAATGTCGGCTTCTGTTAAGGTGGTATCTTCTAAGCTACCAATTCTTCTAATAAGGGGAAAGCGCCCTTCTTCAACAAATTTAAACAAGGTATCAAAGCTACCTGTATAAAATTTGTTAACCGAATTATAAGCAACCTCTGCTTTCCTAATATCTTTTAATCTTTTAATAACTGCTTTTTCCCTAATTTTTCTTTCCTGTTTGAAGCGAATAGGGTGCATGATACTTTCATAAATCAGGTAAGCTAAACCCAAAATTATTAAAACCAAAAAAACCTGAACAATTTTCTTCATCATAATGGCAGTAATATTTAAGTTGTTATTTCATTTGTTTTAAATATCCTAAATGGCTGATAACATGCAATTAGCTATAATAACCGGTAGTGTTTCTCAATAATTATCAAAGCTTTACTTGTTTCAATTATCAGACAATGCAAATTTAAAATTTTTTTTTAAACACTTTGATTTTTGTTTTCTTATTTTCAATTTTTTTCCTCTTTTTCAAAAACTCTTATTATTTCTTACAATATGTGTAAAGCTTTTTAAAAAGCATTTCCCTGGTAACAGGTTTGGAAATATAGTCATCCAAACCCTGTTCTATATACCTCTCAGCATCGCCCTCCATGGCATTGGCGCTTATACCAATAATGGGAGGAAGGTTTTCATAGTTCTCCTTTAGATTTTTGGCTGCTGTTATACCATCCATAACAGGCATTTGTATATCCATTAAAATAATATCAAATTTCTTTAGGACATCAGAAGTCCTATGGTAATGTTTGTCAAATAATTCTATTGCTTCCTTGCCGTTCTTGGCAATCAATACATCACAGCCCATGTCTTTGAGCATTAAACTGATCACCTTTTGGTTAACAAGTTTGTCTTCGGCCAGTAAAATCAACTTATCAAATTTTAAACGATAGGGGATGTTTTCCTCTTTTACCACCTGCTCTTCTTCTTCTGCAATGGCAGCCTGGAAGCGGAACCAAAACCTACTCCCCTCTCCTATCCTGCTTTCTACACCAATTTCGCCATCCATGAGTTCTACAAGTTCTTTGCAAATTACCAAACCCAGCCCTATACCTTCTAAGTTGCCTTGTTCCTGCCTTAATTGTGAAAACTTGGTGAAGAGTTTTTCCTGGTCTTTTTCAGAAATACCTTTACCTGTATCAATCACTTCAACTTTTAAAACCACCTCTTCCTGGCCTATCACTTTTTCTTTTTCCATTTTTAAGATTACAGTGCCGCTATCTGTGTATTTGATTGCATTAGAAACTAAGTTAGAAACCACTTGTTTCAGCCGGTTTTCATCTGCGTAAATATAATTGGGTATGGTTTCATCATATTGATAACTAAAGGCCAAGCCTTTTTCATTGGCTTTGAATTTATACAGGTTTACGATATCCCTAATCATTGTTCGTGTTTCAAAAATCTTAAGATATAGTTCGAGCTTGCCGGCTTCTATCTTAGAAAGGTTAAGAACATCATTTACTATGGACATGAGGTTTTTAGAGGAATTTTTAATGGTATGTATATATTCCAATTGATCTTTGTTAAGGGGAGTTTGTAATATAAAGTCTATCATCCCAATAATACCGGTCATGGGCGTCCTTATCTCGTGGCTCATATTGGCAAGAAACTGCTGTTTAATATTAGCTGTTTCCTCGGCTAATTCTATTTCCGTTTTTAATTGTTCATTAAGCTTTTGTTCAGTAAAATCCTGTATAACAGATATCAATCTTACAGGTCGATTTTTTTCACCTAATTGATACCTGTTAATGGTATTGATATACCGAACATTATTTTTATTATCCATGATCCTGAAAGAAAACTCAAAATCATCATATTGCTGGAAAGCTTTAGCATATTCCTCAAGCAAACTTTCTTTATCTTCGGGGTGCACAACATCCAAATAAGTTTCAATATTAAATATTCTATTAGGGTCAAAAGATTTCAAACAAAGGATTTCGCCGAAATTACCAGAAAAATGGAAGGATTCGTTGATAAAGTTATATTCAAAACTCGCAATTTTAGCAATACGTTGAGTTTCTTTCAGTTTGGCTTCGCTGTTTTTTAATTCATCCTGGGTTTTTTTCCTTTCTGTAATATCCCTGGCTGTTATAAGAATACTAGCTGGCTTCTTATCTTTATATATCAGCACCGAAGTATATTCAATGGGTATTTCTTTCCCGTCTCTTATTATGCAATTCATTTCAAGGTTCAATGTCACATCTTCGCCCAACAATCTCATCCGTTTCCTGTTTTCATAGGCATTTTTTTCTTCTAAAGAAATAAAATCGTCCATATTCTTACCCAGTAATTCCTTTTGGCTATATCCTGTAAATTTAATTGCTGAAGGATTTGCATAGGTTATATTGCCTTCCAGGTCATGGGTAATGATTAGGTCATGAGAAGATTCTGCCAGCAAACGGTAGTTTGTTTCCCTTTCCCTAAGTTTATCCTCCATTTTTCTCCTTTGCGTAATATCCCTAACAATGGCAAGAAGATGTACTTCATCTTTAATGGTGAGCTTGGTTAAGCTAACTTCCGTATCAAGCAGTTTGTTATTCCTTGTCATGTGTTTCCATTCAAAGAATTGCGACTGTCCTTGTAGTGCACTATCCATCTTTTCTATGGCCTTTTCTTTTGAATCTCTTCCACCGGGTTGTTTAGCTGGTGAAAAGCGTAAAGGTGACTTAAACAGCAACTCATCCTTGTAATCACATCCAAAAAGCTTCATGGCATAATCATTACACTCAACAAACACGTAATCTTTCATAAGAAAAATACCATCTTGGGCCGATGCAAAAAGCCTTCGGTATTTTTCCTCGCTGTCTTTTAGTTGTTGCCTCGTTAAAACTTTATCGGTAATATTCTCGAAAGAAACCGCTACCCTTTGTCCTGGCATGGGAAATGCTTTTACAGAAAAAAAACTCTTAGAAATATTGTCATCACTGTATTGATAAGTTTCTATCTCTATGGGTTTTTGTGTTCTCACTACTTCAGCAAATTTTCTTGGAATGTTGTCAGCACGCAAATTCGGGAAATTTTCATCAATATATTTGCCAATAATATTATTTAGCTGCATACCGGTAAGTTTCTCACTCGCTGGATTGGCATTAAGAAGTTGTAATGTAGAATCATCATACAAGTCTTCCAAAACATAAATATAAATACCATTCTGGCTGCTATTAAATATCTCTGCAGCTTCTTTAAGGGCAATTTCGCCCTTTTTCTTTTCAGTAATATCTATATGCGTGCCAATAATCCTTTTTGGATTTCCTTTATGATCATGCTCTATAATCTTTCCCTTAGACTGTATCCACTTGTAATTTCCATCCTTGGTTTTTAGCCTGAATTCATTGGCATAACTTGAAATAAACCCATCAATATATTGATATAATTCTTTTGTGGCAAATTCCTTGTCACCAGGATGCAAAAGGCTTTCCCAGCCATTTATGTTACATTCAAACTCCCCCGGTTGGTATCCAAGCATTGTATAAAGCTCTTCAGTGGTGCTAACTTCCGCCGTAACAAGGTTCAAATCCCATAACCCTTGCCCTGTTGAGGAAAGTGAAAGCTTCAACCTTTCTTCACTCTCCATAAGCTCATATTTAGATGCTTGTAATTGTTCCAATGTTTCTTCCAAATCTTCGTTTTGGGTTTGAATTTCTTCATTTTGTGTCTGAATTTCTTCGTTTTTTTGTTGCAGTCGCTTTTTTGATTCCTCAACCTGGCATAAATATCTATTTCTCTGTTTAATATATTTTCTAATGAAAAGAAGAATGAAAAGAAAAATAAAAATGGTTAATACTTGTAAGCTTACACCTATTATATTGAAAAACTTCAATTGTTGGCTAATATACCTATTGGTAGATGCCCTGAGAATATTTAGTTGTTTATCTAATTGGACATGCAATTCATCGTAAGCCAAATCATAGCCAGTACCGGACTTTGCAATCTCCATATTCTTTAGGCGCTCATTTGTTAAGAAATAAAACTTGTTAATGATAGATATTGATGAATCAACCACATCGTAGAATTGAATGTTTTTAGAAGACACGACGGTTGTAAGTCCACTATTTTTGGTTTTGCTCATTGTTACCAAGAGGTCTTTTGCGTGCAGAATATTTGTTTTTATTTGGTTCATGTTAAAAGATGTATCACCGTGCAAAAATTCTTCAAACATCAAATGAGCTTGTGATATTTGCATGCTGGCTTGCGCTGCTGTTCCTGTGAGAGGCACATAACGCTCATATAATCGATTACCTATCCTGAATGCTACAAATATCTCGGCAAAGAATATTAAAAAAGCTATTACCAGGATAATCGTGATATATCTATCTTTCTTTTTAAATACAGGCTTTTCCATATTAAGACTTTGACGACAAACAAAATTAAACAGTAAAGTTAATAAATTGAAGAAAATAAAAAAGGTAGTTTTACAAATCAATTAAAAAAAAATCAAGAAAACGTTGTATAAAAAATAATTGTTATATTTGTGCCCGAATAGCCAAAAATTTACCCGGCATGAAAACACTTCGATTTATATTTACCTCGGTCGCATCGGTCAAGTAATACCGATTGGTTATCATTCATGATAGCAGTTTGGTATTAAGAACCCTTCTTACATAGTGTTTTCGTTATTTTATTTCCATTTTTTTATTGATCAAAATTTTATTCAAAATGTCGGGCAAGAATTCAATTTTATATATATACAACAGGAACAAACTGCGCATAAAAAATTTATGGCAGGATACTATTGAAGCTATAATAGGTTCGGATAAAGATTTTACCAAGATCACCATCCGCAAATCCGTTTTTTTGCTTTCTATACCAATGATCTTAGAGATGGTAATGGAATCGGTATTTGCAGTTGCTGATATCTTTTTCGTTTCAAAGCTTGGCGCTGATGCCGTAGCAATGGTAGGCATTACAGAATCATTAATGACCATTATTTATGCTATTGGGATTGGGTTAAGCACAGGAACTTCAGCCCTTATTGCAAGGCGTAGCGGTGAAAAAAGATACAATGAAGCCGGGAATGCAGCCATGCATTCTATTCTTCTTGGCATATTAATATCATTGGTTATTGCTATACCGGGCATACTATACGCGAAAAGAATACTCATGTTGATGGGAGCTTCAGAAGAGGTGGCTGCATCAACATATGAATATACTGCAATAATGTTAGGATCAAACATGGTGATCATGCTGCTTTTTATCATTAATGCAATATTCAGGAGCTCTGGCGATGCAGCGGTATCGATGAGGGTATTATGGATGGCCAATATCATCAATATCATTCTTGACCCTTGTTTGATATTTGGTTTAGGGCCTTTTCCCGAATTGGGCTTAAAAGGCGCTGCCATAGCAACTACAATTGGCAGAGGGCTGGCTGTTGCCTACCAAGTAAACTTATTGATAAAAGGCAATAATAGAATACAAATAAAAAAGCTCAAGAAAATAGACCCGGGCGTTATTGGCAAACTGGTTAAGCTGTCTGCCGGGGGAATTGGCCAATCACTTATAGCCACGACAAGCTGGATTGGGCTTGTTAGGATCATTTCAATTTTTGGGAATGAAGTGTTAGCCGGCTATACGATAGCTATCAGGATTATCGTATTTGCCTTGCTTCCTTCCTGGGGAATAAGCAATGCTGCATCTACGCTTGTTGGACAGAATCTGGGTGCTGGTGAACCCGAAAGGGCAGAGAAATCGGTTTGGACAACCGGTATTATCAATATGGTTATAATGGGATTATTTGGGATAGTTTTCTTTATTATACCAAGTTTCTTCATTAGGCTTTTTATTTCTGATCCAGTAGTCGTTAATTATGGAGCCGCTTCTTTGCGAATAATTAGCTCAGGATTCTTGTTTTACGCCCTGGGAATGGTTGTGGTACAAGCCTTTAATGGGGCGGGTGATACGTATACGCCAACTCGAATTAATTTATTTTGCTTTTGGCTGTTAGAAATCCCATTGGCATACTTCCTTGCCATCCAAGCCGGCTTGAAAGAAACCGGGGTTTATATTGCCATTGTAACAGCCGAAACAATAATGGCTTTAATCGGGATATACTATTTTAAAAAAGGAAAATGGAAGCTAAGAAAGGTATAAATGATTTTTAAAAGTTTTCACTTTGAAATTTAAAGTATGGATTCGTATAATTTTAATACATTTGAAAAAATTGAAAGTCTATTTCCTATAATGAAATAATAGTTTCTCGTAAAACATATATTTAATAAAAATAGAAAATATACTATGTGCGGAATTTGTGGGTTTTATGGCAAAAATAATACTTGGGAACAAGATGACTTGGTTCGGATGACGCGTTCTATGAACCATCGTGGGCCGGATGCTGAAGGTTTCTATTTTGAAAAAAACGTTGGACTTGGCCATAAACGTCTCAGCATTATTGACTTGTCAGAAAATGCTAATCAACCCATGCATTCTTCCTGCGGGAAATACGCGATCGTATTTAACGGTGAGTTGTATAACTTTAATGAAATTGCTAAAGAACTTTCCATTTCCCTTAAAACTACTTCTGACACGGAGGTAGTTTTGGAGTCATACGTGAAATGGGGCGCACAATGCTTGCACAAATTTAATGGTATGTTTGCATTTGCCATATTGGA
Source organism: uncultured Bacteroidales bacterium (assembly GCA_964544705.1). Lineage (GTDB taxonomy): Bacteria > Bacteroidota > Bacteroidia > Bacteroidales > CAZJDA01 > CAZJDA01. The sequence goes on along the minus strand of CAZJDA010000035.1, from coordinate 2,561 downwards.
AAAAGAAAGTAATTCATTGTTTATTGCGAGAGACAGGGTTGGAATCAAACCTTTATTTTATTTTTGGGATGGCGAGCTTTTTGCTTTCAGTTCGGAATTAAAAGCGCTTAAAAAGCTTAATTATATTAGCCAAAGATTAAAAACAAAATATTCTTCTATTCATCAATTTTTGCATTTAGGGTACATCTCTGGGCCGGATACTATTTACCATAATATATTCAAATTTCCATCAGCCCATTACTTGGAATACTCCGGGAGTGCTTGCGATATAAAGAAGTATTGGGATACGAGGGAACAAATAAACCGGGAACCAATTACAAATGAACAGGAGGCAAAAGAAAAATTGGAAACCCTTCTCAAAGATTCGGTAAAAAAAAGAATGATCTCAGACGTCCCTTTTGGCACATTCCTAAGTGGAGGCATTGACTCCAGCCTTGTAACCGCCATAGCCCAATCGCTATCATCCAAACCGGTAAATACTTTTTCTATTGGGTTTGAATATGGTAAGTTTGATGAAAGTAAATATGCTGGAAAAATCGCAGGCTACTTAGGAACCAATCATCACAAATATACGGTAACAGAAAAAGAAGCATTGGAACTCATTCCAAAATTAAATGATATTTATGATGAACCTTTTGCTGATTCATCGGCAGTGCCAACTTTAATGGTCTCAGAAATTGCCAGGAAGCATGTTACTATGACCCTTTCGGGTGATGGCGGAGACGAACTGTTTATGGGTTATGGGGCCTATAACTGGGCTAGAAGGCTGAAAAACCCCTATATAAAAGCTTCAAGAAAACTAATTTCCTTAATACTCTCATATCATAACAACCGTTCTAAAAGAGCTGCAAAATTGTTCCAATGGAATAAAGCAGACAATCTTCAATCACATATTTTCTCGCAAGAACAGTACTTTTTTACAAGAAAAGAAATAGAAAGATTACTTCACCCTGGCTATTATCAACCCATAAACCTGGGGCTCTCAATTGAAAATTTTCACCGGCATTTATCACCCGAAGAGCAGCAAGCATTTTTTGACCTGGATTATTATCTCAAAGACGACCTTCTTGTAAAAGTTGACAGGGCTTCTATGCAACACTCTTTAGAAACAAGAGTTCCATTATTGGATCATAATATTGTTGAATTTGCATTAAACCTGCATCAAAACCTGAAATTGAAGGGAAAAACAACCAAATATATCCTAAAACAAGTCTTATTTGATCATGTACCTGCGTCTTATTTCAACAGGCCTAAATGGGGATTTAGCATACCCCTTATAAAATGGTTAAAAAATGAATTGTTTTTTCTTCAAGACGATTATTTAAATGAAAAAGTCATAAAAGAAACCGGTATAGTAAAATATGAAGAGGTAAATAAGCTCAAATACTTATACAACAAGAAAAACCATGATTATTTGTACAACAGGTTATGGGCGCTAATCGTATTGCACAAATTTTTTAATCCTTAAAATAAAAATTTGTTACAATAAACTCCAAGTTAACAAAATAAATTCAAAATACTGGAAGACTGTATTTCACATCTGCATATTTAAAGCAACTATAAAAATCACCTGTATTTGGGATAATAATATTATATTCGGTACAAAAATTGTGAATATAAAAAAAACGAGGTATGTTAACAAAATCCTTAAAAACTTATTATCTTCAAATGCTGTACAGGCCAGATATACACGCTATAAAAGCGCCAAAAAGAAACCTTAGATTTATGCAAGCGAAAGAAATACCTTTAAGTTATTATAAATATCTTTTTATAGGTGTAGGAAAAAAATGGAGATGGGTTAGCAGGTTGCATATTTCAGACGAGGAGCTGAAGGGTATCATTCATGACAAGGGCGTTGAAATTCATGTACTTTACTACAAAGGCGCCCCGGCAGGTTTTTACGAGTTAGATTGCAGGGATAAACGCCACATTGAGCTTGTATTTTTTGGGCTAATGGAAGATTTTATAGGAAAAGGTTTAGGAAAAACACTAATAAAACATGCTATTGATAGGGCTTGGATATACAATCCTAAAAAGTTTTGGCTACATACTTGCGAGCTTGATTCTACTCATGCTTTAAGCTTTTATGAAAAAAACGGGTTTGAAATATATAATGAAACGAAAGAAAATGTAACTTTACCCGAAGAAAATGAATTAGAAGAATTCTATAGTTTTAAACCATAAACATTTACAAACCATGAAACGAATTTATTTATTAATCCCAATGATTATGATTACCGTGCATGCATTTTCTCAACATTGTGCTGTTGAAGCTGTTAATAAGTTAACTTTTGACATGTACAAAAACTTGTCTCAAAGCAACGAGGGCAATATGATGTTCTCTCCCTATAGTGTTTCAAGCGCACTTGCCATGACATACGCGGGGGCAAAAGAACAAACGGCAAAAGAAATGGAAAAAGTTCTTTATTACCCGGAGAGAAATGAAGAAAATAAAATCCATGATGATTTTAGTACATTGAATAAAACTTTCGCTGAATACGAAAAATATTTTCAAATAAGTGTTGCCAATTCATTATGGGCGCAAGAAGATTTTGATTTCC